>CAVIUA010000026.1:0-15008 GCA_963645945.1 bacterium | reverse complement strand
TTTGATCATTTCATAGCTAGAATATTTTTAATTAAAGGCATTATAAAAGAGTGATCAAAATCACTCTCTCTAAGCAAGTCATTTATCAAATTTATTGTTCGCCAACACTATTTGACAAAGAACCAGTTTTTATATTTGTTTATGCTTTTTGGTATAAACTGTAAACACTGTTATAGAAGCAACTATGATTATTAAGCCAAGTGATGTATAAATTATTGTTCCTGGGCCACCAGTAAATGGTAAGATAGATGCTTCTGGTACTTCTATTTCTACTTTGTAGTAACCGTCTGTAGTACTTGCTACTGAACCTGATATTTTTACTTTCATTGCTGTTGTTGGAGCTAGACTATATCCTGATTTTGTTTTTGTGTTTTTTATGTAATAGGTTCCTTCAGCTACTCCGGCAAGTGTTCCTTTACCAGATGAATCTGTTGTAATTGTACCAAGTTTTTTGGTTAGATTTGAATCTTTATAAATATCAAATGTCATATCTGATAAAGTGCTTGATTTGTCACCTTTTTTGTAGGCAAGTAAATCAATACCATAAGTGTATATAGTTGTGTATGCATAATATGGTATGTATGATGCGTTTCCTGTTGAGTTAGCATCTTCATAATAAACATTTTGATTTAGTATAAGACTAACTTTATTTTCATTACCAGTTGTACTAACTTTTGCTGATTTATTTAAAGTTAGACTATAGGTAACTGTTACTTTGGTACTTGTTAGATATTTATAATTAAATTTAAGTGTTACAACTTTTGCATTCAGTTGTCCTGTCCAGTAGGTATTAGGTATTTCAATAGTTGCGACTAAGTTTCCAGAACTATCAACTACTGTACCATCTGATTTAGCAGTTAGAGTTGTCTCTCCCATTTTTACTGTGAATTTTTCAAATGTTGGCAAATCAAATATTGGTTCTACTACGTCACCTAATAATATTACTACTCCGTTTGCATTAGTTGGAAATTGTGGAAGTGTTACATCTAAAATACAAGGAACCTCATCCCGATAACTGTAACTTCCTACAGTTTGTCCTACTTTACCAATGTATTTTACAACTGATGGATCAGATACTTTGGCATTAATAGTAAAATCATCTACTTGCCATGCACCAGCATTTACTTTTGGTGTTAAGTTGCCAACCATTACAGCATAAACTCTTTGTGTAGAGTATGGTAATACTAAATATACTCCTGTGGTAAGACTTTGTTTAGCTGTTGTTCCAGATGTTGTCAAATAATTAGACGCAGCAACATTAAATTCAGTTATATAATTTGCATATTTACTAACAAGCTTGTCTAGAGTTGATGATGTCGATGTTGAGCCTGAGATAATATCTCCTGAAGTTAGATTATAATAATCAGAAATTGTTAAAGATTTATAAACATCTGATTGTGCTAAGAACTCTTTAAATTCCGATGTAAATTCATACGTTACGGCATTTGTATCACGATTATAGAAAACTTCTATAATTTTGTAAGCCTTAAAAAAATCTGAACTTGCCACATTATTTATCGTTAGGGTTGCTACCTCATCTATAATAAAACTATCCGGATCTGTTGTACCTTTTGTTGCACCTAATATAAATGGAGCTGCTTCTACATTCAAATTAATTACAAAGAAAAAAGTAACTATTATGGTTAGAAGATATACTATTTTCTTTTTCATGAACTTCACACTCTTTTACTATATTTATAACATAATTTTAACATGATTTTTTTATTTGCTCAATAGCAAAATACAAATTTATAGTTTATATTGGCTCTTGATGATGTTAATGCAAACTATCTTCTGTAATAACAATTTCTTTTAAAATTGCTGTTGTTTTTTCTACACCTAATTTATCTACATTAATTACATAATCATAATTAGAGTAATTATTCCAAACTTTACTAGTGTAATAATTATAATGTTTTGCTCTTTGTTTATTAATTTTAGTTATTTCTTTTTGTGCTTTATCGTTAGAAAGTCCGTAATATTTAGTAGCTCTTTTTATTTTTGATTCTTCATCAGAATATAAAAATACTTTTATAATATTTTTTTCATTTCTTAATATGTAGTCTGCACATCTTCCAACTATTATACATGATTTTTTTGCTAAATCTTTTATTACTTTAGCTTCACTTTCAAATAAT
This sequence comes from bacterium, assembly GCA_963645945.1. Lineage (GTDB taxonomy): Bacteria > Bacillota_I > Bacilli_A > RF39 > UBA660 > CAG-877. The sequence goes on along the minus strand of CAVIUA010000026.1, from coordinate 12,870 downwards.
TTATCATCATTTAAATAGTAGTTAGTTGTTGGAATTTTACTTTCTTCATTCATTTCAACATAGGCTTTAGAATAACCATGTTTTACTGCTGTTAAATTAATTATTTCTTTATCATAAAGAGGGATTCCTAATTCTTCAGATAAAAGTTTTCCAACATAATGTCCACCAGATGCATATTCTCTGGAAATAGTTATTACTATTTTATTTTTTAGAATACTATTATGACTTTCTTGTTTTTCTTCTATTGTTATATTTTCTTCTAACTTGTCTAACTTTTTAAATTCTTTCTTCAATAAAATTATAGCAGTTATAAAAGCTAGTGTATCAGCAATTAAAGCACTCCATAACATAGTAACAACACTATGAGAAAGACTAGCTATGATAATACTTGCTGGTATAAAGTAAAAGATATCTCTAGATAATGCAAGAAGAGTTGATTTTAAACTTGAGCCAATGGACTGTAATATAATTGATGTTGATTTTATGAGACAGGTAAATACTATTCCAGATAAGAAAATTCTTAAACATAATTTAGCATATTCAGTATACTCTATTCCATTACCTTTGCCAAAAATAGAAATGATTTGTGATGGGAATAATTCAAATAATAAGAAAGCTATTAATCCAACAATTGCATTTATAATAAATATATATTTAGCTGTTTCTTTTACTCTTTTAGTTTTACCAGCGCCCATGTTATAACCAATGATTGGTTGGCCGCCAATTGATACTCCTATTACTATTGAAATTATTATTCCAAATACTTTCATACATATACCAATTACCGCTAATGGAATTATTGTACCGTAAGCTTGATTAGTTGAAGCATATGTTTCATAACCGTATTTGGCTATTAAATTATTAGATACAGCAATTACTATTACTATAGCTAATTGAGTTATTAGAGAGGCAAGTCCTAGACTTAATATATTTTTAGAAATTTCTTTATCTAATTTTAAGGACTCTTTTGATACTTTAAATGATTTTGATTTTGTTAGATAAATAATACTTATAATAAAAGTAATTATTTGGCCTATTATTGTCGCAATGGCGGCTCCTTTTACTTCTAGGTTTAAAGTAAAAATAAATATTGGATCTAAAATTATATTAGCAATGGCACCTGATGTTGTTGCAATCATGGCATACTTTGGAGAACCATCACTTCTAATAGCAGCATTTAATCCTTGACCAATGATATAAAAAGGTAATCCGTAACAAATTATTCTTAAATAATCTTTGGCATAATTGTAACACTCTATTTCTTTTGGATTTGCTCCAAAAATATTTAATATTTGTTCATTGAATACTAATCCTATTACTAATAAAACTAAGGAAATAGCTATTAGCATTACTATACTGTTACCAATACTTTTATTGGCTTTTTCTTTGTCTTTTGCTCCTAATGATAAGCTAAAAAGTGCTGCTCCACCATCTCCTAATAATAGTGTAAAAGCAAGAGCTATTACTGTAAATGGATACACTATATTAGTAGCGGCATTACCAAAGGCTCCAGCATCACTCCAGCCAATGTAAATTTGGTCTACTATGTTGTATAGAGCTGCTACTATCATGCTTATAACACAAGGTATTGCAAACTTTTTAATGAGTTTTGGAATTTTTTCTGTTCCTAAATCTAATTCTTTCATACTTTTCATTCCTTTCTTTTTTACAAACAAAAATAGTGAGCTATATCAACTGGATTTACTGTGATATAGTTCACTACACGTTGCATTAGCAATTATAACATTTTATATTTTTTTATGTAAGTAAAATTTTTAGTTTTTTTCAGTTATTGTTACTGTTATTAATTTCTTCAATTATTTCATATACATATGAATGTGGAGTAAACGAATATGCATTATCTGCTGTATTTTTTAATCTCTTTTCAATTAATTTAGCGTTTTCTACAGCTGTTTTAGTTTCCTCTACTATTTTAGTATATATATTCATAGTTTCTTTGTAATCTGGTATTATTTTTTTTAGTTCTTTTTTTACAGAAAGACTGTCTTTAAAAGTTAAGTTTTCTTTTTTGTAATGCATTAAATACCATATTTCAAATGTTGGAGACGAAGTTATTATTCTTATTCCTCTATTTTCACATTCTTTTTCTATACTTTTTATGTCTTGAATTCTTTTTTTATTCAAATCTGTATCTAACACTAAATATATTTTGTCCTGATTTTCTGGTGTAATATCTTCTTTTTTCATATAATTGATCAAATCATCGAGCATTCCTTTAACGTCTGTACTATTACCTGTTGCAAACTTTATTCTACAATTTCTACTTTTAAAATTATTAAAATATATTTTCTCTGCAGAATTTGTTCCTTCACATTTTATTAGAATTAGCGAGTTTCTTTTTTTTCTTTTATTGATTCTAGCCATTATTAATTGAAATTATCCTCTATAAATGGTATTGCTCCATATCTACCATTTAAATATCCTTTTTGGATATTCTCTGTTTTTCTAACTGAAAAATCATCAAGTGGATATAATTCAGTTATTCCAGTTTCAGAATTCTTTTCTGTAAACCAGATTTGGTCTCTTCTAAATATGTCTAAGTCTAATAAATTAATAGCGTGTGTTGAGAATATTAACTGACTGTTTGCTTTATTAATTTCTGGGTTATTAAATATGTTAATTATGTATTCCACTAATGTTGGATGTAGACTTTTTTCCAATTCGTCAACAATAATCACCTTTTGTTCTTCAAAAGCTCTTTTTAAAAAAGGCGCTAAGGCAAACATTATTTGCGTACCAGCTGATTCATCGTTAAAGTTTAATTTGTATACACTACTTTTCCCGTTTTTATCAATTATTTCATGTTCTACTTCTATATTAACATTCTTAATTTTTGGAGTTTCTGCAGATCTTGCAGCTGGTGGAACTAACATGTTAATCATGGTAGAATCCATATCTTTTTCTTCATACTTTACCATTATATCTTTAATTACAATGTCTGATGCTTTTAATAGTTTTAAAGTAAAATCTTTAAGGTCACTATTATCCTTGCTAAAGTTTTTTAAGTCTTCATCAGATATCATTAAAAAATCATTAAAGGTATCAACACAATTCATGAACCATAGGAAAGCATCTTTCGTTTTATCATAGTTCCAAGTTGTTGCTGTTGAAAGAAATAATTTATTATCAGTGTTCTTGGCTTCTATGTCTCTTAATTTGTTTTCATCAGATGTATATGTATATTCATTTACATTCTCTCTTCTAAAAATCAAGGTTGGTTTTTGTGAATAATATGCTTCTAACGATTCATTATGTATTTTTGACTTATCTGCACTAAAGGAATATTTATATTTAATTCCATTTGTTATAAATATAAATTCAAAATACGTTGGTTCTTGTTTTGTTTTTTCATCAAATTCAAATGGTACAACACCTAGCCATTTGCCATTAACGGGTATTGTATTTGAACTTCTAACCATTAATATTGCGACAGTAAAAGCATTTATAAGATTTGATTTACCAGATGCATTTGCTCCATAAATAGCAGCCGATTTTAAAACTTTTAGATTATTTATATTAATTATATTTTTCTCAAGTTCTTCCCCTACGCCTTTTTCCATAGAGAAAGTTACTTTTTCTTTGAAAGATCTAAAATTTTTAACACTAAACTCTACTAGCATTTTATCTCCTCCTATATATATTATATAGTATTTTTTAAAAAAATTACATTATTTTTTAATTTTTTGCATTTTTTGTGCAAAATTTGTAATAATACCTGCTATTATAGTCATTATTTTATTTAGTGTCAATTACTATTTGTATTTTTATTGTGCAATTTCCATTTCGCAAAAAGCAAAAAAACCGTTTTTGCGAAATGAAACTATTTTTTTAAGTTTACTAGGTTATAGAAATAATCTTTTTTATTTAATAATTCTTGATAAGTTCCTGCTTCTTTTATTTCACCATCAGACAAGACTAGCACTTGGTCAACTTTTTTTATAGTTTCTAAGCGATGAGCAATTATTATTAAAGTTTTTTCTTTTGAGTTTTTCATTATATTAGTCATAACTTCTTTTTCAGTAATATTATCCATTGCACTAGTTGCCTCATCTAGAATTACTATATTAGTATTTTCAAAGAAAAGTCTTGCTAAAGCAACTCGCTGTCTTTCGCCACCTGACATTTTAATCCCTTTTTCACCAAGTTCAGTATCTAAGCCTTTTTCTAAACGTTGATAGAATTTTTCTAATGATACTAGTTTTAAGACTTTTAATATTTCTTTATCTGGAACTTTTTTATCAAAAACTATATTTTCTCGAAGAGTTCCATCAAATATAGGTGATTCTTGTGATATATAAGTTATTTGATCATATAAATCATTTAAATTTATATGATCTAGATTCTCATTAGATATTAAAATCTCTCCTTGATAATCTTTTAAAAGACCTATTATTAATTTGATAATTGTTGATTTTCCAGATCCGGTTTCACCTACTATAGCAAGTTTTTCTCCAGCTTTTATATTTAGATTTAGATTATTTATTAATACTTTTTTAGAATCTGGATATTTGTAGGTAACATGTTTAAAGGTAACTGAAGGAGAAAACTTTTTCAACTTTTTACCAGTAGTTAAATTATTATCATCTTTTATATTTAGAAAATCTATATATCTTTTTATGGCAAGTTTATTTAGTTTATAGTCAACATATTCTACGTTAAATATAGCAATTGGCTGATAAGACTTACCTATTAAAGTAATTACAGTTACAATAGCACCTACTGTAAGATTTGCTTTTAAAACGGCATATAATAATATTACGACTTGTAAAATGGAAACGATAAGTTCAAATGAGGAAAAAAACAGCTCATGAACTAGTTTTATTTTAACTTTACTGTTAACAATATTTTTAATACCAGTTTCTGTTATTTCTATTTCCATGTCATATTTCTTATTAATTCTAAAAACTACCAATTCCATAAAACCACGTACTAGGTGTCTATTTAGGAATTCACTATTTATTAATATTTTTTCTTTTAAGCTATAAAGTCTTCTTAAAATTAAATTAGAAATTACAATTACAAAGATGTACCCTATTAAAATAAAAATTGTTAATTCTTTTTTTACTTGATAAATGAATATTAAACTGAAAAAAGCTGTTGGTAATAAATTTCTAAAAACCTTTAAATAATAATTCATTATAACATCAGTTGAGGCAGTAGCTCCTTCTTCTATTTTTTGAATTAAATTACCAGTTCCAAGTTTCTGATATTCTAAATAGTCAATAGTTTTCATTTTCCTTAAAGATTGTAATTTAAAATCTAGATAAAGTCCATTTTTTAATTTTTGTTCTGGATAGTTGTCTATGTAACCTAGTATGGTTTCTATTGCCAATAGGATTCCATAAATTATTATCTGTGTTAACGTTAATGTTTTATACTGAAATGAATCTAATATTTTTTGATAATATGTGACTAAATATAATTCTAAAAATGTCATTGAAATACCAATAGATAAATATAAAATTATTATTGATTTGTTTTTTTCTAATACTTGTTTAAATAGTTTCATAATAATCTTCCTTTCTTTTGTGATTGTAAAGAAAAAGAACCTCCTTTCATGAACATGCAACAAATAACAATCACTAAAATAATTGTTTCATGTTTGTTGCCATTCATGAGGAGATTCTTAAGGCTCTTCATTATTCCTCTAAACTATTAACAAGTTTATATGGTAGTAAGACGCGAATGGACGAATTAAATTACTACATGCATAGTATATGATATTTTTTTAAATATGTCAATTTTTGTAAACATGATTATCTTTGTTTACTTTTAATAGTACTTTCCAAATCAACTTTTAGTAGTGAGTCATAAAACATAGTCTTGTGTTTTAAAAGATGTAGGATATTTATAATATAGAATAAAACTAAAAATAATGCCGCTATTGGTAAGTATAAATTAATAAGTACTTGTAAATTAAAGTACGCAAATAATAATGTTGGTAATGTCATTATATAAATAATTTTATAATAATATATGTATATAAATATTGCTCTTAAACTTATTCTAAATAACGGTTTATTTTCGGATACTATTTTAATATTTAAAAATTTGCCGGCTAAAGTATAACCGTTTTTTAAGTATGGTATTAAGATATAATAAATTATTAGACATGTGTACTTAGTAAATTCATTATTAATAAATATGCTTACTAGGCTATAGGAAAAATTAAATATAAATAAATCTAAGAAGAAATAAGTTAGTCTTCTTAATCCAGAAATTACTTGACCTTTTTCTTTAGAATCTTCATCTATTTTATCTCTAGATGGTAAATATTTTTCTATTAGTCCAAATAAGAAATATCCTAGGACTCCACCAGTTGTATTTAAAAGTAAATCATCAACATCAAATAAACGATATGGCTTTGGATAAATAAAATAAAGACCTGTTAATTGAGTAAGTTCAAAGAATAGACTTAAGAAGAAAGATAAGAATAATACTTTTTTAAAACTAGCTTTGTAATAATATCTTAAATACATACCAAAAGGAACAGTCATTAAAATATTAAATATTACTACATAGGTACAATGTTCAGTAAGGGCTTTTAAATAGGTAGATGGAATCATTATATTAAATGAAGTTTTCTTGATAATGTCATTTATAAATGAAAATGGAATTAGATTATATTCAAATTTATTATTAACGACTTCACTAATATCTGGTAATGGTAATATTACTAAAAAGTAAATAGTCATCATATATAAAATGAATGAATAAACGATTAAAGTTCTTAATTTATTAATTGAACCATATTTATGATATTGTTTTAAAATATAGGGTATTGTAAAAAGACAGGCAATTATTGGAAAAAACATTATTGATGTCTTGATACTAAATACATAGTCCATACTAATCATCCTTTCAAATATATTATAACAGGTAACTATACAATTTCGTTATATTAAATGAAAAAGAAATAAGTATTTTTACCTATTTCTTTATATGTTTCGTAACAACTATTCACCTATTTGTTTCCAGTACATTTTGTTATTAATAAACTCATAAGTTATTTTTCCTAAATCATTTAGATATGATAAATATGATTTTACAGTACTTGAAAGTAAGACATATTGAGTAGCATTCATTACTAGGTTGTAGTTATCAAAAACACTTTTTAAAATATCTTCAAATGTAGATGAATTTTTACAAATACTATAAATGTAATCAGCTATTTCGTGGACTTTTTCTTCATTTAATTTTATTAAATTACTTATGTCATTTGTGGCATTACAGTGTGATGCTATAAATACTTTGGCTGATAAGTCTTTTAACATATTTAGAGTATTTAAGTATTCTGCTACATCATATATAAAGAAAACATGATACTTTGTAATTGTTTCTTCACTAAATAGTGAGTCAGCTAAAAAGATAACGTCATCAGATGTTTTTACTCCGATCATATCAAAGAAATGTCCTTTTAATGTAATGTATTCCAATCCTGCTGGTAAATTATTATCTATATCTATTACAGTAGATGGTTTTGCCATTAAGAATTTATTTTTTATTGCTTCAAATGGATAAGCACCATATAAAAATGATGGTTCTAGTAATGGATACTCAGTAATACATTTTTCAATACCAGAACTATATATTTTACAATTAGTACGTTCTTGAATTACTTTATTTCCGCCTACATGGTCAGCATTAGAGTGAGTAGAAATTATACCTACTACTTCCCAACCTTGTTCTGTTACTATTTTTAATATTTTTTTACCGGCTTCTTTATCATTACCAGTATCTATTAAAAAGACGTGTTTATCATCTACTAAATAAATACCAATGTTAGTATTATTTTCGATGTAGTATGTTTTTTCACCTACTTGTTTTAATTCCATAGTTAGTCACCTCTAAATACATTATAAAGAAAATTTATAATTATTTAAAGTTAAAATTCACAATTAGATATACTTCTAGGATAAGCAATTACATCTTTTATGTTTTCTATACCAGTTAAATACATTAGTAATCTTTCGAAACCAATACCAAATCCAGAACTTTCTACTCCAGCATATTTTCTTAATTTTAAATACCAAGAATAATCTTCTATTTTCATTTCTCGATCTTTCATTTCTTTTAATAAAATATCATAATCATCTTCTCTTTGACTCATACCAAATACTTCACCTATTCCAGGTAATTCTAAATCAGCACCAGCTACAGTACCATCTTCTAAATGTTTCATGTAGAAAGCTTTTATTTCTTTTGGCCAGTGTGTTATAAATAATGGACAGTCAAAATACTTAGTTAAATATTTCTCATGTTCTTTGGCAATATCAGAGCCATACTCAGCTTTAAATACAAAATCTTGTTTAGACTCTTGTAGAATTTTTATACATTCTTTATAAGTTACTCTTTTAAATGATTCTTTAGTTACTTTGGTTAGTTTTTTTATTAGACCTTTTTCTACGAATTCATCTAAATACTTCATTTCGTCTTTAGCGTGTTTTAGAACATATTTTATAACATACTTCATTAATTCTTCGGCTATATCCATTATTCCTTCTAAGTCACAGAAAGCTACTTCTGGTTCTATTTGCCAAAACTCAGCTACATGATATGGAGTATGGGAAGGATCAGCTCTAAATGTTGGGCCAAAAGTATATGTCTTGGTAAAAGCTTGGGCAAATGTTTCAGCTTCAAATTGAGCAGATACTGTTAGGCCTACTTTCTTTTGAAAATATTCTTTTCCGTAATCAACTTTTCCTGTTTTGGCAATTTCTTCTAATTTTTGGGTTGTGACTTGGAACATCTCACCTGCTCCTTCACAGTCACTAGCGGTTAGTATTGGAGCTTGTAAATAAATGTAGCCATGTTCTTGAAAATATTTGTGTATCGCAATAGAAGCTACACTTCTTACACGAAAGACAGCTTGAAATAAAGTTGTTCTTGGTCTTAGATAAGCTTCTTCACGTAGAAATTCTCTACTATGTCTCTTTGGCTGAATTGGATAATCTTTGGAACAGTCAGCTAATAATTCAATTTTTTTAGCATGTAGTTCTACTACTTGATCCTTTTTAGGCGATACTTTTAAAGTACCTGTTACTTTTATGGCTGAAGCAAAATGAATTTTAGTAATACTATCATAATCTTTCAATGATTTATCATATATTATTTGTAATTTTTTAAAACAAGTTCCATCTGATAGTTCTATAAAACTTATCTCCTTTTGTTTACGATGTTTTCTTATCCATCCTTGTACTGTTATTTTTTTATCAATTAATGATTTATAATCATCATATACTTTTTTAATTTCCATAATTATTCTCCTTATAAAATGTGCATTTCTTTTAATTCTTTTAATGTTTTATCTTCCCAGTGTGATGCCTGTACTTCAGCAATATGTTTTTTTTCTAACAAAAGCAGCAATATTCTTGATTGACCAATACCTCCACCAATGGTATATGGTAATTCACATTTTTGAATTTTTTGATGGTAAGGTAATTGAAGTCTATCTAAACAATCTGCTTTTTCTAGTTGTGAAATAAGAGATTTTTCATCTACTCTTATACCCATAGAAGATATTTCGATTGCTTTATCAATGGCCTTATCAAAAATGAGTAAATCTCCATCTAAGGACCAGTCATCATAGTCTGGACTTCTTAGATCATGTTCTATACCTGATTTTAACTTATCTCCGATTCCAATTATAAATACGGCCTTTTTATCTCTTGTAATTAATTCTTCTCTTTCTTTAGGAGTTTTATCAGGATACATATCTTCTAATTCTTGACTAGTAATAAAATATATTGTTTTTGGTAAATCGACTGTAATAAACCTATATTTTTCTTTAACAAATATTGAGGTTTGTCTTATTGCTTTGTAAATGCTTCTAACAGTTTCTTTTAAGTAATCAATTGTTCTATCTTCTTTACTAATTACTTTTTCCCAATCCCATTGTTCTACGAACATAGAATGAATGTCGTCAACTATTTCATCTTTTCTAATAGCTTTCATATCAGTGTATAACCCTGTATGCATTGGAAATTCATATCTTCCAAGAGCATCTCTTTTCCATTTTGCTAGAGAATGGACTATCTCAAATTTTTCTTTACCTTTTGTAAAGCTAACCCCTTTTTCTACTCCAGTTAAAGCATCTTGTAAACCTGAATCAGATTTAACAAATAATGGACTTTGAACTTTTGTTAAAGATAGTCTTGCCTCTAATTGTCTTTCAAAATATTTTTTTACTTCGCTTATTGCTTTTATTGTTTCTAAATAACTTAATTCTTTTTTCATTTTTAAAACCTTCTTTCTTAATTTATTATTATTTTTATAAATAAACTAAGATAGATTGTAGGTACTATCTACTTTATTTATTTGCGCATAAAGTAGGTACAAAATGAAATATTAAAATTATCTACTTTATGCAAAATTTGTTTTTACATTGTTATTGTTATTGTCATCTAACATAAAAATCACTTCTCTTTTACTTTTATTTTTATTTTTTGTCTTTTAGTTTTTATACTTTTCAAAAATTCATCTGTAGTTATTGGTGATTCAAAATCTCCTCTTTTAGAGGAAGAATACATTAATTTATGGCCTTCATATTCTATAACATCACCATGTAAGATCATCAAATCACACATTTTATATGAATATGGATAACCAGAACATCCAAACAATTCTTTACTTGCTACTTCATAAAACAAATCTGCATCTTTTCTTATAACAGAAGCAGATGGTATTGAATAATATATTTCTTCATATGTTTTATGATATTTAATTGCTCTTTTTTTTAGATATTCTACAAACCTTTCACCATATGTTAATGTTAATAAATCAAGTTTATCTGCTTCTTGTTTATATGGTATATCACTTTTTTCACCAGTTTGTTTTAATAATTCTAAAAAGCTTTCAAATGATTCGTCTTTTTCTTCTAAGGACATGCCATCAAAGTAGCTTAAAGGCTCTACTTCATCAAATAAGTCTTTTACATATTCTCCCATAATTAGTTTAATACTTGTACTAGTTAATTGTGGATATGCTTTACTAATTTCATACATTCCTATTAATGATTCTTCAGTAAGTGCCAAGCTTCCTCTTTTTGCATGACTATAACTGAAATATTCTAAATAACCAGTGATGAATTCTTCGGAAACTGTAACATCTCCTAAAATATCATACAATCTTTGTAATTTTCTATCTTTAGGACTTCCTGTACTTCCGATTTGTTTTTTTAATTCGACCAGTTGCGGTACTTCAACAAAATACTTCAACATTTTTAAAACCTCTTTTCTTTTAAATATAAAAATACCCGTATCATCCTACAATAAGGACGAATACGGGTATCCGCGGTGCCACCTTAATTTATTACTAAAAAAACTATTTATATATACATATAAACAGTTTGCTATTACAGTAATCTCTTTTTAGTTCTAACAAACCTAGCAATAAGATAACGGGTTGCTTTCCGAACTAGCCTACTAAGATATTCTTTTCGGTAGTTTGCTCCAAGGTGTTCTTTCAACAAAATTTTATTATTAGTTCACACTATACCTAACTCACTCGAATAAACTTTTTGTTTACTTTTCCTTTTCAACGCATGCTTATTGTATCATATTATTATTTATTTGTCAATATTTGACTAGTTGAAAGAGTTTTTTTGATTATATATTTCAATTTATGGTAAGATAAGATTAGGAGGATGATTAAATGAAAATTATACAATATGGCTGTGGAAAAATGGCTAAATATACTATGAGATATGTACTTGAAAATGGTTGGGATATTGTTGGTGCAGTTGACATTAATCCTGATGTTATTGGAAAGGATATTAGTGAAGTTATAGGTTGTGAAAACGTTGGTGTTAAAATTACTTCTGTAGAAGATGCTGAAGCATTATTTAGTGAAGTAAGGGCTGATGCATGTATTATAACTACTATGAGTTTACTTGCAGACTGTCGTGATGCATTACTTTTATGTGCTAAACATGGAGTTAATGCAATTACTACTTGTGAAGAAGCTTTCTATCCAATGAATTCTAATCCTAATTTAACATTAGAAATTGATAAGTTAGCTAAAGAAAATAACTGTACTATTACAGGTTCTGGTTATCAAGATGCTTTCTGGGGTAACTTAATTAGTACTTTAGCTGGTACTACACAAAGAATTACTAAAATTAAAGGAAGTTCTTCTTACAATGTAGAAGATTATGGTATTGCTCTTGCAAAAGCTCATGGTGCAGGACTTACTCCAGAAGAGTTTGATAAAGAAGTTGCTAGTGTCGATAGAATGAGCGATGAAGAACGTCAAGAAATCATTAATTCTGGTAAATATACACCAAGTTATATGTGGAATGTTAATGGTTGGTTATGTGACAAATTGCATTTAGATGTAGTTAGTCAAACACAAAAATGTGTACCAATGTATTCTGATCAAGATATTCACTCTACTACTTTAGGAATGGATATTAAAGCTGGTGTTGCGACTGGTATGAGTGCTGTTGTTACAACAACTACTAAACAAGGAATTGTTTTAGAAACTGAATGTATTGGAAAAGTATATGGCAGTGAGGATTGTGATAGAAATGACTGGACAGTTGAAGGAGAACCTAATACTAATTTAGTTATTACAAGACCTTCTACTGTTGAACTTACTTGTGGCGCTATTGTTAATAGAATTCCAGATGTAATCAAAGCTGAAGCTGGATTTGTACCTACATCTAGAATGGGTGAATTGAAATATTTAAATAAGTAAATTCAAAGGTAGGTATTCTAAATATTAATGAAATTGCAAAATAAAAGTAAACACAAAAATGAAGTGATAAAATAAATGTAGACAGTCTAAAAAAGACACAGTCTACATTTTTTGTTATCATAAATAAAAAAGGAGGATTTTTTATGAGTAAGA
>CAVIUA010000025.1:0-23070 GCA_963645945.1 bacterium | reverse complement strand
ATATTTTCCCGTTAATGTTTCAAATTATTTGAGACATTTTCCTAAATTATTGACACAAAAAAGAACACTTTTTTTTCGTTTTTTTTATTTTTTGCACTTTTTTGACTTTTTTCACTGTTTTTTTGTTAATTCTACATATTTTTCATAGTATCTTTCAACAGTTCCAGGTTCAAATGCTAATTCCTTCGTTCTAACTTTATTTATTAAATTCGTTAGTTCTGTCTTTAATATCGTATCTATATCCTGTGAATAGTTCATTAGACTTTTATGATACTTATATTCTCCGCGGTCTAACACTTTGAAACTTCCATCTGGGAAAACACGCAAATCCAAATCATAATCTATATACTTTATTGTATTTTCTTCTATTATCATTGGTGATGCCATATTGCAATAATAATATATTCCATCTTTTTTATATTGTCCTATTATATTGTACCAGTTATCTTTAAAAAAGAACAATACCGCCGGTTCTTTAGTTCGCCAAGTTCTACCATCCGATTCTGTTACCTTAGTTTTCTCGTTTCCAAATATCAGATAGTCATCATGTTTTTCTAGCAAAACAGCTTCATCCCAAGCTCTATGAATTTTACCATTATGCTTGTATCCATGTATTTCATATTTTTTTCCTATTATTAATTCTTCTTTTTCCATTTTTATACCTCGTTTTTCTTATTATACATTTTTTTAACGATATTGACAAACTAAAAAAGCCTTTTTAGGCTTTTACTTTTTCTTATTTGATACTGATATAACCCAGCACCCAAATCCAAATAGTACCATTAAGGCTACCATTCCAAAAAAAGGACTATCAAAATTATTAGCAAAAAAAGAATTTAGTTTTTCGTTCCATTCTTCTATTTTTACGGATATACTACTTAATATATATATCATATATAATACCTTTAATTATTCTCTTCTTCGTTTTGCTTTTTTGTGTTTTTAGTCTTTTTCTTTTTTGTTTTTTCTTTTTTTGCTGTTTTCTCTTCTGAGATACTTTCTTCTTTAATTACTTCGGCATCTTCTATATTTCCTTCAATTGCTTGATGAATAGCTTCAACATTTTTCTTTATTGTAACTGTTGAAATAATATCAAGTATTGAATAAACAATTATAAATGCACCAATGATTTGCATAATTACTACAGCACCCTTAAATGGATTACAAATTAATACCACACCACAAATGGCACTTATTATTGATATTATCATACTTATTTTCCATTGACTGTTGCTATTAGCTTTTAATTCAAAAGCATATTGTAGCTTTGTTGCACTACTTATAACTATTCCTATTCCTATTATTATAGGTATGATACTGGCAATTGCTTGTGGATTATATATTACAATTACACCTAATATTATAGTTACTGTTCCATATACTATATCTAAGTCATTTCTTATTTCACTACTTGTATTTCTAATAAATTTTATTATTGCTAATGTTCCTAGTGCAATTAATAGTGTTCCTATTACATAAGAAATTGTAATTATTGTTGCTTCTGACTGAAGCATTAATAGAATTCCTAGTATCATCAATACTACTGAAGATATTATTGAAGATTTAAAAAATTTAGTCATTATTTTATCCATACTTTCCTCCATTACTCTGTTCTAAGTGCTTCAACTGGATTTTTCTTTGATGCCATACTTGCCGGTATTAATCCACCTAATATTGTTAATGTCACACTTACTGTTATCAATATTATAGCATGAATTGGATTTAATTTGGCAACATTTGATAATTGTGATGCATTTTCTATAATTATGTTGGTTGGTATAATTAAAATTCTTGCTATAGCTATTCCCAGTATACCAGAAAATATTCCAATTATAAATGTTTCTGCATTAAATACTCGTTTTATATCTTTTTTTCTGGCTCCAAGTGCTCTTAATATTCCAATTTCTTTTGTTCTTTCTAAAACTGATATGTAAGTTATTATCCCTATCATTATTGAAGAAACTACTAATGATATTGATGAGAATGCTATAAGTACTATTGTAATGGCATCCATTATGTTTCCTGATAATGCAGAAATCATACTTGCCATATCTACATACTTTATCTCATCTTGTTCTTCTTTGCCATCATTATATTTATCTAAATAGGTAGTTATACTGTCTTTTGATTCAAAACTGTTTGGATAAATATAAACTGCTACAGGAACACTTTCTGCACCTAAGTAGCCAAGTACTGTTTCTTTAGTGCTAGTAAGATTTGATTCATCAAATGGTTCTTTAGTTAGAATGTTGTAATCTTTATCTTGTTGCGCTTTTACAATAGCTGAATCTTTATTATTTTTTATTACCAAATCTACTAAAGCATTTGTATAAGCGATTCCTGTAGTTGATGTTAATATTTCTTTCTCTTTTTTCCCTCTAATAATAGCTTGTACCTTTATTGTGATACTTTTTTCATTATTATATAGAGACTCATAATCTGTATTTGGAATAAAATACTCACCTTGTTGGCTATAATATATATCATTTGGAATTACTTTTAATTCTTTATTAAGAATATCATCAAAACTAACTTCTTCACCTGATAAACCAAGTTGTTCTAATGTTGAAGAATAAATTTGATTTCGACTATCTACCTGAAGTATTAATCCAGGTTCTTCTTCGTCTATTTCTCCTGCTAATACTTCATAGTTGTTTTCAATAACGCCAGATTCTTCATCATCCAATTTCGATGGTAATAGAGTCCATGTAGATATTCCCATAATCGCATTACTTACAAGGCTGTAGCCAGTTTTACTTTGATTAATGATGTTTAATCCTGTACTTTTTTGATAAGAAATCCCGGATACAGTTTTTTTATCAATTTCATTTATGTAATCTATATATTCTTTTGTTATTACATTTGTATGTGTCATGCTTTCCATTACATCGTCTAAAACATAAACTTTTTTTGAATTAGGATATTTTTCTGCTGACTGATGTTGATTTTGCATTTTTAAAATTGTTTCCTCATCAACTTTCATTGATTGTTGACTTATGACAATAGGTGCTTCTGATAGAGAATCTTTCTCGAAATTGTCTATTTCTATTTTGAAACCATTTGATAAAGATAAAATCAAGGCTATACCAATGATTCCTATAGATGAAGCAAATGCGGTTAATGCTGTTCTACCTTTTTTTGTTTTTATATTATTGAATGATAATTTTAATGCAGTAAAGAAATTCATGGCTGTTTTTCTGATGCTGAATGTTTCTGTTTCCTTTTCTACTTTTTTGATTGGATTACTATCACTAATTAATTTTCCATCTTTTAATTCCACTATTCTTGTGGAATATTCTTCGGCTAACTGTCTATTATGAGTTACCATTATAACAAGTTTATCTTTAGAAATTTCTTTTATTAATTTCATTATTTGTTGACTTGTTTTTGAATCCAACGCTCCAGTTGGCTCGTCTGCTAAAATAATATCCGGGTCTGTTGCTAAGGCTCTAGCAATGGCAACTCTTTGCATTTGTCCACCGGATAATTGATTTGGCTTTTTGTGAGCATGTTCTTCTAGTCCGACTTTTTTTAATGCATCTAGAGCTTTTTCTCTTTTTTCTTTTGAGCCAATACCCGATAATGTCATGCCCATTTCAATATTTTCGAGAATACTGATATGAGTAATTAGGTTATAGTTTTGAAAGATAAATCCAATACAGTTATTACGATAAGCGTCCCAGTCTTTTTCCTTGAAACTCTTGGTTGACTTATCATTTATAATTAGGTCACCTTCATCATATTTATCAAGTCCACCTATAATATTTAATAAGGTTGTCTTACCTGAGCCAGATTGACCAAGAATGCTTACAAATTCCTCTCTTCTAAATTTTAAACTGAAATTGTCTAGAGCTTTTTGTGTAAAAGTACCAGTTACATAACTTTTACTAATATTTTTAATTTCTAACATTTATTCACCTCTTTATTATTTACGTGTTATATTTAATTTTTTTCCACAAGAAATGTTAATAACTTTTTAGGATTGTCACCGTCAACAGCAATATCATATATTAAATCTATTATTGGTATGGATATTTTTTTGTCTTTTAATAATTTGTATATTGACTTTAAGGTGTAGAAACCTTCAACAGTTGTATTTTTTACGTATTCTTCTAATTCTTGTTTGGACCTATTTTCGCCAAGCATTTTTCCATAAGTATAGTTTCTACTTTTTGTAGATGTACATGTTAATAATAAATCTCCAAAGCCAGCAAACGATAATACTGTCTTTTTGTTTCCATGAAATGCTGATATTATTTCTTTCATATCATGAATTGCTTCTGTTAATAACATGGCTGTTGAAGAGTCATTGGCACCAAGTCCTTCAAGCATACCTGATGCTAATGCTATTACATTTTTAATGGCACCACAGATTTCAACACCTATTACATCATCCGTTTCACGTAATTTTACATAATTACTTTTAAAAGCTTTCTTTACAAGATCCAGTGTCTTTTTGTTTTTACTAGCAACAGATAATCCTACAGGCATTTTTGTAATGATGTCAACAGCAAAACTTGGTCCTGACATTACTGCTATATTTTTTGTGTCTAGATATTTTTCTAATATTTCATTTATAAATAATCCTGTTTCTTGTTCTATTCCTTTTGTTGCTATTAAGATATGATTATCCTTAATATACGGTTTCATAGCATAAGCTAGTGAATCTATGAAAGCTGCTGGGATGGCAATTATTAATAAATCCTTATCTTTTATGCAGTGTTCTATGTCTGTTGTTATTTCCGCTCTTGGTGATAATGTAAAGTTTGGCAAAAGTTTTTCATTTTGACGAGTTTCTTCTAGTTGTTTTTTTTCTTTTTCGAACTTAGTCCATAATACTACTTCACAATTGTTTTCTACCAATATACTGCTTAGTGCCATTCCATAGGCACCAGTTCCAAATAAACCTATTTTCATGTTTTCCTCCTATTGTATAGTTATATCTCTACCTGTTGGTACGATTTGTACAAATGTGTTTCCATCATTTAAATTAATTTCTTTACCATCAGTATATGTATATTTAGTTTTATCAGATCTTGATGATTTTGTCCAGTTTATTGGTAAAGCGTAGCCATTAGTTAGATAATATCCATTACCAGAACCAACAGTGTCTAGGTCTTGTCGTCCTTCTCGGTCAAATTGTCTGTTTGTAACGTAGATGATGATAAGATTTTTATAGTGAAGTTGAGTCTTTGTATCATAGTCTATATGTGGATTATAGTTCATAAAGCGTAAATAGTATTTATTTTCTGCATCATAAGTGTAACTTCTTGTTTGATAATTTGAATATGACATAACTACACTGTTGGCCGTTATTAATTCTGGATTTGTAACTGGCACTTTTTCTTTTTTGCCAGTTTCTTCATTTTCAATTGTTTCATATTTTATAGGTGTATTTAAATTGATTTCGTCAGGACTATAGCTTAGTAGTTTCCAGTTGTCAGATGTTGTTTGGTACCCTTTTTGAGCGGCATACTCATAAATTTTTGAAATTGAGGTAAATACGTTATGTGGTGCGTATAGATGACTTGCTCTCCAGAATGGATAATCATCATATAAACCGTTAATATTGTTTACACCTAGAGCACTGATATCTTGTTGAGCATATGGACTCCATCCAAAATGGGTATATATGCAGTCACTTTCTAAGGCATAGTCTAAGAAGTAATGTCTGGAACTTCTCACTGGTCCTATTTGACTGATATCCTTATCTTTAAAAATTGCCATTATTCTTGTTAGACCACCTTCGACTATTATTTCATAGTTTAAGTAAGATTCTTGTAATCCAGAATGATATTCATTACCAATGTTGTTGTCAATCATTATGGCAATAGGTCTTTGATTACTGTCTTCATCATAAACGGTAAGTTTTTTTATAGGTTCTGGTTCTACTTCGGTTGGTTTCTTTGTCGGTTTTTTATTTTGCTTTTCGGTTTTATTGAAACATGTCATATAAATTACTAATGCACCGACTAGCAGTAGTAGCATTGCTGATACTATTATAATTATTTTCTTCTTTTTGCTAAGATTTAATTTTTTCATATTCCTCACCTATATTCTTTTAATTTTTTTCTTTATTATTATTTTAACATTTTTCTTTTTATTTTTATAGTGTTAATAATATGTTAAATTGTTTTTAATTTTTTGACTTTGATGTGTATTTATTTTATACTAAATGTGAGGTGATAGTCGATGATTCATAATATTAATAATGATGCAATTGAAAAACAAGCTAAAGAAAAAAAGGGTTTTAAATTAAATAGAACTGTTGCTGGTATTTTAACGGGTTTAATGATTTTTTCATCAGCAGCTTGTGGTGTAAAGGAAGATACTAGTAGTGATTTAGATAATCAACCTGGTATTAGTGATGTGAATACTGATTATGTTTCAATTAATGATATTAATGCATTGAATGTTATTATCAATGATAATGATTGTAGTGATATTTATACTGAAAACATTTGTCAGGAATTGGAAAAGTGTGGATTAAAATTTAGTTTTACGCGAGAAAATGAAGGTATTAATGTTAATGATGCTTTAGTTATTACTCTTGATCAACAATATTATTCTGGTACTGGTGTTGTTGTGTTAGCTCCATATGAGAATGAAGGTAATAATGTATCTGATGCTTTGGCTTGTGCTATTGAAAAGGAATTTTCTGAAGAAGGTATTAAAATGGATGGAATATATTGTGGAAGAACTGGATATAGTAACGCTAGCAAAACTGGTTCTAATAGAGTTCCAACATCTACAGAAAGTTCTATAGATAAGGATAGAGATACAACATTTACTACAATATGTTTTGGAACGGTTACACCTAAGCAAAAAGATGTTGCGAATGGAATTATGTCTGCACTTGCAAGAGTTGTTGTTTATGAACGTGAAAATAGTAATGTTGATCTTATTTATAATCCAAATCCAGATGATGGTATTGAAGTAGTTTCAAATCGTTTCGGCTGTGATCAGGAACAAATAAGTTCTATTGTTAAAATTGAAGGACAAGTTCAAATGGATGAGTCATTTATAAATCCTAATTTGAATAAGGTAAGTTCTTTTTCAAGACCGGTTTCAGTTACGTCTGGTCAGAAGACTGAAAGTGTATCTTTTTCACATTAGAAACTGGTGATATTGGTTTAAGTAATTTGTCTGGTTAGATGGATGACAAAATATAATTTTATTTGTATTGATTATTACTTTGTATTTACCTAAATAGCAGATAATTCGATTTTTCTTGAAACTGGTATTTGTTTGTGCTATAATCGATGTGTCAATTGATTTTGACACATTTTATGTAGGGGATTAGTTAAATGGTATAATAATGGTCTCCAAAACCAATGTTGGGAGTTCGATTCTCTCATCCCCTGCCATTTGAATTTTAAAGCAACGGTGAGGTTGCTTTTTTTGTTTCTATGAAAAAATAAAAACCTACTATTTTCATAGTAGGAATTTTCTAATACATTGAAGCTTTAGCTATTTTAAAAGTTGCTGTTTTCATTGCTTCAAGCTTATCTTCACTAATATATGTGAATAAGTTAAAGCTTTGGCTTTGTCCAGCTGCTAAATCATTGGCATAAAGGTCATCTGTATCAAGTCTAGTTCCATCTGCATCTACTGCTTCAATAGTTATATTGAATGATTTCTTTTCACCTGATTTATTCGTTACTTTTACTACCAGTTTAGTATCACTATAACCATATTCACTAGTTACCATTTCTAAAGTACCAATGTTTACATCTACTTTTTTAAGAATTTCTTCGGTATTTTCACCAGTTATATCATCTAGTTTTTTTGATGTTTCATCTAAAGATTTGGACCAACTACTTTGTAATGATAAAGTTATTACTATTGATAATACACCTAATATTAATGCTGCAATAGCCTTTCCTTTACTAGCCTTTTTTACTAGTGGAATTATTCCAAAAATAACTGCTAATATTCCTAAAACGAATGAAGCATTATTAAGTATTGGAATAAAACTTAAACTTATACCGACGATTCCTGTAACTAAACCGGCTGTTGCAAACCCGCTTTTTTTTGTTTCAGTATTTTTTCTACTCACAATTTCACTCCTTTCCTATTTTTATTATAAAACAAAAATAGCTTGCAGTAAATAGTTCATGTGAATATTTTGCAGTAAATAATATCATACCTATAAATGGAGGTATGTTATGAAAATAGATTTTAATAACTTAAGAGACTTACTTATTTTTAATATTAAATATTATAGATATGTAAATAATTATTCACAAGAAAAACTTGCTGAATTAAGCAAACTAAGTCCCAGATATATTACAGATGTTGAAAGAGGATTGCACTGCCCTACTATTCCTAAAATAGAGAGCATTGCAAAATCTTTAAATATTGAGCCTTATCAATTGTTTGTAAATATTGAAAGGGATGCTGATATCGTTAATAAAATGAGCCAAGGTAGACAGTATAATCAAAAATAAAAGAATCACATTTTTATTTGCGATTCTTTTGTATTGGTCATATTCATAAGTTTAATTTTTGTTAAAATAAATTGTCACTAAGAGATTCGAATGCTTTATTTTAGAAATTACACTTATTAATGGAACATAAGTTTTTTAACTTGGTGAACTACAACTCAAAAAATGAATACAAATGGAATATTTTACTCACACTTTTTGCTTGTCTTTTATTTTTCATTTCTATAATCACTCACTAGACTTTTATGCTATACTTAATAATAGGAGGAAGTATTTATGAGAAAAAAAATAGTAGCAATTCTTTTCAAAGAAAATGTTTAATCGCAGAAATCGTTATAGCGGTAGCTATGGTTTTTGCACTTGGTGCTTCAGTTGTATTTGATTTTGCAAGTTCTAATATATTTTTAGGTGTTGAAATCTGTTCATTTATTGTAATTATACTTTTGAGTATACCATTATTTAAATCTTAATCGATCAATTTAATTTTTTTTATGACAAAAATAAAGTCCTTGTTAGAACTTTATTTTTTTGTAAGATACTTTTTGCTTTTTATAAATGTTCTTGTTTCAAATCATTGTAATTGCATCATTATATATAAGTAAATTAAGTATTTAGGTATAATCTTTTGAAAAAACTTCTTTTAAAAATTATTTACTTGGTGTATAATTAAGTTACATCTTATAAAGAGTGATGGAGGGACTAGCCCTTTGAAATCACACCAACCTATTAGATTAGGTGGTAAAGCTAGATCTATAAGATAACTTTAGACACGCAAGAAATAAAGTTATCTCTTGGGTGTTTTTTTATGAGATGACAATTTTAGTTTGGAGGATATAAGTATGAAATTGTATAGTAATGAAATTGTATTTAGAGGTCACCCGGATAAAGTTTGTGATCAAATTAGTGATGCTATTCTAGATGAATGTCTAAAACAGGATAAAAACTCTAGATGTGCAGTAGAAGTTATGGGTGGGAAAGGAAAAATATTTATTACTGGTGAAATTACTACATTGGCGAAAATTGACACTGAAAAAGTCGTAAAGCGAGTGTTAAGAGATGTCGGTTATAGTGACAAGTATGAGATTGTTGACAATATTGGTAGACAAAGTGAAGATATAGCACTTGGTACTAATGATGTTGTTAAAGGGGCTGGTGATAATGGTATGATGTTTGGTTATGCTTGTAAGGATACGAAAGAACTATTACCTACCGCAATGGTTATTTTGCAAAGACTTAGTAGAGAGTATGATAATCTTAGACAAAGCGATAAACGTTTTTTAGCAGATGGTAAAGCTCAAATAACTGGTATTTATGATGAACATGATAAGTTAACTAAGATTAAAACATTTACAGTTTGTTATCAAAATACTGAAGAGAATCGAAATGAAACAGATAAGATTATTGTCGATATATGTAAAAGTATCTGTCAAGATTACAAAATTGACATTGAAGAATTTTTAATTAATCCGACTGGTAGATTTTATATAGGTGGTTTTGAAGGTGATTCAGGTCTTACTGGAAGAAAAATTGTAGTTGATAGTTATCAGTCTTTTGCTAGTGTTGGTGGTGGAGCTTTTTCTGGTAAAGATCCTACAAAGGTAGATAGATCTGGTGCTTATAAGGCTCGAGAAATTGCTAAAAAGATAGTTAGTTCTAATAAAGATGTTACTTGGTGTTTGGTACAATTATCATACGCTATTGGTATCGAAAGGCCTTTGGCAATTTACGTAAAGACTGATTTAGGTGACCTTGTAGTTGACGATTGTTTATATGAGGAATGTAAACCGGCACGTATTATAAAAGATTTAAATCTTCAAAATATCTGTTATGAAGAAAAGGCACGCTTTGGACATTTTGTTGATTAAATATAATTGTCATTTCTTGGGAGCTTTATGTTTAGATTCATGCGTGCTATAATGTTACTAGTGAAGGTTGTGATAATTTGAATAACGTTGAAAAATTACAAAAATTAATAGATGAATCTGATAACATTGTTTTCTTTGGTGGTGCTGGAGTATCTACTGCTTCTGGTATTAAAGATTTTAGAGGTAAGAATGGACTTTATAAAGAAAAGGACTACCCTACTGATTTGCCACCTGAATATATGTTAAGTATTGATTTATTTATGAGTAATCCAGAAATGTTTTATTCTTTTTATAAAGATAAAATGAATTGTTTAGATAAAGAACCAAATGTAGTTCATAAGTATTTAGCGAAATTGGAAAAAGAAAATAAACTTAAGGCTATTATTACACAAAATATCGACGGATTACATCAGAAAGCTGGTAGTAAAAATGTACTGGAGATACACGGAACGGTATATAATAATCATTGTATGAGTTGTGGAAAAAGTTATTCTGCAGAATATGTTTTCAATAGTGATGGCGTTCCTAGATGTAGTTGTTCTGGAATAATTAAACCGGATGTTGTTTTATATGGTGAGCAATTACCTAGTTGTTTTATAAAAGCCATAGAATATATTAATAAGGCAGATTTGTTAATTGTTGCTGGTACTTCACTAACTGTTGAACCAGCTGCTAGTTTAGTTAGAATGTTTGATGGAAAACACTTAGTTATTATGAATGGTAGTTTAACAGCTTATGAAAGTAAAGCTGAACTTGCTATACACGATAGATTAGAAGATGTTTTTTCAGAGTTGAAATAAACTTCTTATTAAATTTGTTATATAATTTATGAGGTGATAGTATGGAAAGAATATATAATAAATTAGTTAGAGATAATATTCCAAAAATAATTGGAAATAATGGTGAAAAAGCAATTTGTAGGACTTTAAATGATGATGAATATTGGCAATACTTGTTGGAAAAAGATAAGGAAGAATTAGAGGAAGTAAGACTTGCTGATACTGATGATGAAATAAAAAAAGAACTAGCAGATAAGCTAGAACTTATTAGAGCTATGGCCGAATTCAAAGGATTTAGTTTAGATGATATAATCAATGTTGCTGACAAAAAGGCTACAACTAATGGAGCATTTAGAGAAAGAATTTTTCTTGAAAAAGTCATAGATAATAAATAAGACAAAAAATTGGATGCCTACTATTACAAGCAACCAATTTTTGTTTGTTCTAATTCATTTTTAAAGTTTATCCTAATATACCTTTAAATATACCAAGAGATAAAATTCCCATGATGATACCAGCTAATATTACTCCACCCATGACAGCAATTACACTCTTTTTAAAATCCATATCTAGAATTGAAGCTGCTAAAGTACCAGTCCAAGCACCAGTTCCTGGAAGTGGGATTCCAACAAAGATGAACAATGCCCAGTAAAGACCTTTTCCAGCTTTCTCTTGAAGTTTTTTTCCACCGGCTTCGCCTTTTTTTAAGCACCAAGTAAAAAACTTGCCAATGTATTTTTTGTCTTTTCCAAATTCTAAAACACGGCGTGCAAATAAATATATAATTGGAACAGGTAACATATTACCTATAATAGCAACAATATAAGATGGTAGAATTGGTAAATTATAACCTATTGCATATGGTATAGCTCCACGTAATTCGATTAATGGTACCATTGAAATGAAAAATACTATTAAATATTTTTTCAACATAAAACTCATCACCTTTTATAATTCTATCAAATTATATTGATTTTGAAAACTATTTATGAGACTTTTATAGTATAATTAATTTTATAGGAGGTATTATGGAAAGAGAAAAATTAACTGCAGCTATGTTAACAGACGGAGGAATATGTCCAACTTGTTATAACAGAGAACATGATAATATTATATATGGAGACAATTCAGATGAAATGTTGTTTGAAAATGAACATTTTGAATGTTTCTTATGCGATAGACCAAGAGCCATTGGTCATACTATTATTCTTTCTAAAACTCATTATAAAGATATGATGGAAATACCTGATGACTTGTGTGAAGAGATGTTTGTATTTGCGAAAAAGGCTATGAACATAATAAAAGAAGTTTATGGAGCTGAAAGCGTTTATTTGTGTACAATGTGTGACGGTCCAATGAATCATTTTCATTTACAATTGATACCAAGATATGATTATGAAAAACGTGGTTCAAAGAACTTTGTTAAAGAAAGAAAAGAATATGTTAAAGATCAAGGAAAAATTGATCAATTAAGAAGTTCTTTTAAATAGTTTTGAAAGAGAAAAATTTATGAAAATTTATATTCTTGGGCCGGTTGGTTCTGGTAAATCTACATTAGCTAAAAAAATTTCATGTGCACTTAATATAAAATATTATGAACTGGATTCTATTGTATGGAAAAAGACAATTACTGGTGATGTTAAAAGAACTAGTGAAGATAGAGATAAGTTATTTAAAAAAATTATAGAAAAAAATTGGATCATTGAAGATGTTGGTAGAGACTGTTTTAAAGAGGCTTTATCTCAAGCTGACATTATTATTTATATAAATCTTAAAAAACCCGTTTTATATTGGCGTATTTTTAAAAGATGGATACGGCAGAAGTTTAAAATAGAGCCAGCACCATATAAATGTAATTTTAGAATGCTTGTTCAAATGTATAACTGGGCTAATAACGATATTAAAAAGAGAAAACTAAATAAACTTTTAGTATACAAAGATAAATTAATTATTTTAGATAGTAAGGATATTAAAAAACTTGAGAATAGTACTTATATTGTCGATTTTTTTAAATTTATGTGACTTCGTTAACAAAAATATGTTGACAACCATTTGTTTTTATGTTACCATGGTGGCAAGTCGAGTGAGTATGCATAAGATTTATCGAGCTGCATAGGGATTAATCCTACACGAACGATAAGTACGGAGTCACTTCTTTTTTTGGAAGTGGCTTTTTGTTTTGCTCGGCTATAATTTATTCTTAACTAATGTACTTTTTTAGAGCAATTTAAATATTTTATTTTATAGTTAAGAATTATAGAAAGGAAGGAGATATTTTATGGCAATAATCGAAGTAAAAAATTTGTCAAAAGACTTTAAAGTTAAACTTAAGAGTAAAGGTTTTAAAGGTAGTTTAAAATCTATTGTCAAGCCTAGTTATAAAACCGTTAAGGCAGTTAAAAACATTAGCTTTGAAGTTGAAAAAGGCGAAATAATTGCATTTATTGGACCTAATGGTGCTGGTAAAAGTACTACTATTAAAATGTTAACTGGCATTTTATATCCTGATAAAGGCGATATTAAAATACTTGGTATTGATCCTAGAAAAGAAAGAAAAAAATTAGCCTATAATATAGGAACTGTCTTTGGACAAAAGGAACAATTATGGATGCACCTAACTCCATATGATAACTTTAGGTTTTTTGGTGCAATTTATGATATTCCAGAATATGCTGTTGAAAAGAAAATTGAAGAACTAAAACAAGTATTTGAATTAGAAGAGTTTATAGATACTCCCGTTAGAAATTTAAGTTTGGGACAAAGGATTCGCTGTGAAATAGTCGCTTCCTTGATACATGAGCCAAGTGTACTTTTTTTAGATGAACCAACTATTGGATTAGATCCTGTTGTTAAAGAAAACATTCGTACATTAATAAAGAGAATGAATAAAGAATATAAAACAACTATATTTCTAACTAGTCATGACATTTCTGATATTGAGAAGTTATGTAAGCGTGTTATTATCATAAACTCTGGTCAAGTTGTTTTAGATGACTCTATGGAAAATTTAAAATACCATTATTTAAATAATAAAATTGTTGATGTTAAGATGAAGGAAAAAGTTAATTTAGAAGATGAAGATGGAATTACTATATTAAAAGATAAAGGATACAACTTAAAAATTGAAGTTGATACAAAGAAAAGAAGTATCACCGATGCTTTAAAATTATTAAATCCTGATAATATTATTGATATTAATATTTCTAATACTCCATTGGAAGATATTATTAGTGATATTTATAAAAATGGAGATAAAAAATGAAAAAGTATTTTTTGATATATAAGTTTGAAATAATGAGTAATTTACAATACATATCTAATCTTGTAACTGGTTTTATTTCTTTCTGTATGTTGATATTGATATTTTTCAATTTATGGAATTATTTATATACAGATCCTAGTCAAGTAATCAATGGTTACTCAATGAATCAAATGATTTGGTATGTTATTGTTACGGAAATATTATGGTTGTCTGTTTCTGGACGTGGCTTATCTAGACAAATATCCAATGATGTTCGTTCTGGTAATGTAGCTTATAACATTAATAAGCCTTATAACTATGTTTTGTATTCGGCTTTTAGTTCTTTGGGACGTGCAACTATTAAATTTGTAATATTAATGTTCATTGGTGGAATACTGGGATTTGTATTTTTGAAGGGATTTCCTAATATAAATATATTTAAGTTTTTAGTTGTATTTGTTTCAATGATTTTAGCAATGATAATTAATACATTATTAGTTGTGTTTGTTGGTCTTATTTCATTTTATATAGAAGACTCTAATCCTTTATACTGGCTATATAGTAAAATCATTTTAATACTTGGTACTATATTCCCTATTGAATTTTTTCCGGAAGTTTTACAACCTATTGTTACTTATAGTCCAATTTATGTAGTATCCTATGGTCCAGCAAAATTATTCGTTAATTTTAATTGGGCTTTGGCAGGACAAGTAATTGGTGCTCAAATTTTATATTTGGGCTTTGCATATTTGATATGTTCATTATTATATAAGAAAGGGGTGAGAAAACTTAATGTTAATGGCGGTTAAAAATCAGTTAAAAGTTAATTTATTATCAGTTAAATACTCTTTGATGAGAGAAATGTTAAATAAAACTACTTTTTTGATGAATATTATTTTCATGATACTTAACAATGCTAGTTTTATTATTCAATGGATTATACTTTTTTCATTAAAAGATAATATCGGTGGATATCAACTTAAGCAAGTGTTATTATTATGGGCTTTGACATCAACAGCTTATGGTTTTTCTCATTTCTTTTTCAATAGTGCTTATAAATTATCAGATACAATTAATACAGGTAAATTGGATGCCTTTTTAGTACAACCTAAAAATGTATTATTAGGGGCAATTACTTCAGAAGTTTCATCTTCAGCTATTGGAGATATAATTTATGGATACACAATGTTATTTATTTCTGGATGTTCATTAGAAAACTTTTTCCTATTTACTTGGTTTTCTATTACTGGATGTTTGATTATAACTTCTATTGCGGTTATTCTAGGTAGTTTGGGATTTTGGTTTAATAAGTCAGATTTAATTGCTGATACTGGTAATAATTTAATGATTCAATTTTCAACATATCCAGATGGAATATTTAAAGGAATAGTAAAGGTAATTTTGTATACTATTGTTCCAATTGGTCTTAGTGTATATATACCAATATCTATCTTGGTTAGATTTAATCTACCATTGTTCCTGCTTGTAAGTTTTGTGAGTATGGGTTTTGTAATTTTTGCTTTCTTTATATTTTATAAAGGTCTTAAAAGATATTCATCAAGTAATTTGATGGTTGCTCGAGTATAAGTACATAAAAAAACTTTGACTTTAGTATGTTATATTATTTTGGTCAAAGTTTTTTGTTTGGATGAATTATTTTAGTTTTGACAGATGTTTGTTGTTGCGATATGTTGACTTTTGTTAGGGCGAATGGATTTTATATTGATGAATGGCTTCGCTTTGTTATTAGCTTTCTTATCCAGTCTATAGGAATTACGGTTGCGGCTAAAAGTATAGTGATTTGTATTTCTTTTAGGGTTAGGCCAAAGGCTCTAAATAGTTCACCACCATAGTATATTAAGTATAATTGAACTATTACGATTATTAAGGTAACTATTAGAAAGGCTTTGTTTTTGGAAAGATTTGATAAGATGTTTATTCTTGTTGTTCTGGTATTGAAGCTATTGAATATTCCCATGAAAATGAATAAGGCAAAGAAAGCCGTCATGAAGTATTTGTTGCTAGAGTCATAGCGATATAGAGACTTTATGGTATCGTTTGTTAGGAAGAATATGCATAAGAGTGATGAGTATATTCCAGTAAATAATATTTCTCCATACATGTATTTGTTAATTATTGTTTCTTCTTTTTTCTTTGGTTGTTCATACATGTATGACTTTAAGGCTGGCTCGTAGGAGAAAGCAATTCCAGCGAGTGTATCCATAATCATATTTATCCATAACATTTGTACTATGGTTACTGGTGTTTCTACACCAATAAATGGTCCTATTATAGAAAGACTTACGGCACATAAATTTATAGTTAACTGAAATATTATAAATTTTCTGATACTTTTGAAAATTGTTCTACCGAAAAGAATCGCTTTAGTAATTGATAAAAAATTATCATCTAAAATGACGATGTCACTTGCTTCTTTACAAACTTCTGAACCTGAGCCCATGGCGAATCCTACGTCAGCTTTTTTTATAGCTGGTGCATCGTTAACTCCATCACCTGTCATACCGGTGACTAATCCTAGTTCTCCAGCTAATCTAACTAACCTACTCTTGTCTTTTGGAAGACTTCGCGCTACAACTCTTAAGTTTGGTAATATTTTTTTTACTTCTTCATCCGATAGATTTGCTAAATCATTACTCGTTATTGCAATGTCTTTGTCGTTTGTAATAAGATTAGTTTCTTTGGCAATACTAACCGCTGTTTCTTTACTTTCTCCAGTTATCATAACTGTTTGAATACCAGCTTTTTTTACTAATTCGATTCCTTCAATGGCTTCTTTTCTAACTTCATCTTTTAAATAAAGAACGGCAATTAGTGTAAGACGATTTAATTCTTCATAATGATAGTTGTCATTGTAGGCTAAAAGAATAGCACGTAATCCGTTTCTTGTTTTACTTTTTATATCGGACATGATGAAATCTTTTGTAATTAATGACTTCTTTTTACCAGTTATTGAAATGTAATTTGTACACAAAGGAAGGAGTTTTTCTGGTGCTCCTTTTATATAATTAACTGGTCTTCCTATGTCAATTGTCACGGTTGAATGCTTTTTGGTACTGTCAAATGGTATTGATTTTATTTTTTTTACGGTTCTTGGCTTTTCTTTGATGAAATTTAGTATTGCCCTATCGGTGATGTTGCCGCCTACTGCGATATTGTTTTCATCATGATAGCTTGAGTTATTATATACACAGGCGTACTTTAGATGTTCATCATAAACTTTGTATGGTTTTAGTTCGTCTGCTGATAAGTATGATTTTTTGTCACCGGTTAGGATGCTAGCAACTTCTAATTGTCCTTTTGTAAGTGTGCCTGTTTTATCTGTGAATAAAATGTTAAGGCTACCAGCTGTTTCTATACCGACTAATTTTCTTACAAGGACATTGTTTTTTAATAATTTTTTCATATTTGAAGATAAAACTAGAGTAATCATCATAGGTAGACCTTCTGGTACGGCTACAACAATAATTGTGACACTTAGTGTTAAGGCGTATAGAATATGTTTAAACATTAAAGGAAAGTTTGTTAGTGTTTTTATCATTTCTGATACGACAAAATTATTTTCCACAACTACCTGTGAAAACAAATATGAAATACTTACTAAGGCAGCACTGATGTAGCCAATGACACTTATGGTACCAGCAAGTTTTCTAAGACGTAGTTTTAACGGACTATCTTGACTATCTTCTTGAAGTTCCTGGGACATTTTTCCATAGAAGGTATCATTCCCTACTTTTTCTACTTTCATTAATGCTTCTTTTGAATAAACGACTGTTCCACGATAAACAGTGTTGTTGGTGCCGGTGGAGTTTTTGGTTATTTCGATAGTTTCTCCGGTTAGGCTTGATTCGTCTACGTCTATTTCTCCAGAGACAATTATTCCATCAGCTGGAATTCTATCTCCTGATTGTAGTAAGACTATATCATTAACAACTATATCATCAATTGATGTTTCTGTTATTTTGTTATTTCTTTTTACTTTGAAATTTATTTTTGAAGATGATTCTTGTAATCTTTCGAATGCCGATTCACTGCCATATTCAGAAATAGCTGATATTAGAGATGCAACTATTATAGCAATGATGATACCTATTGTTTCAAACCAGTCAAAATCTTGAAATAGGAATATAGTTTTAATTGCTAACGCTATAAGTAGAATCTTTATTATAGGATCAGCTAAAGTCTCTATAAATAATTTGAAAAAACTGTTGTTCTTTTTGTTAGTAATTTCATTTGTGCCATATTTCTTTTTATTTTCTATAACCTCTTCATTAGTCAAACCTGTGTACATATTTTCCCTCCTCGAAAAAATATATGATTTTTTTTAAGAATGTATGTATCTTCAACCTTTTTAGACTAATTTCGAAGTGTTGAATGATTACGCTTATTTTGATATTTTTTTTAGGTGTAAATTTAGAAGCTACTCTTTGTTAGCTTTTGGTTTTTTTGATAATTGGGAATTTATAATCTACTCTTTATGTTAAATATCATTCGTGATATAATTTTGTTATATTAAATTTTAAGGGTTGGTGATTTCAGTTTGAAAAAAATTGAATTACATTTACATTTTGATGGTTCCGTCGATATTGATTACACTAATAAGATACTTGGCTATGATGCAACTAGTGAACTTGTTGATACTACGTCAAAGAATTTAAGTGAATACTTGGCTAAATTTGATTTGCCAATAAAGTTGTTGCAGGATTTAGATAATATAGAAATGTATGCTTATTTACTTGGTAAAGAGTTAGAAAAAGATGAAGTTATTTATGCTGAAGTTAGATTCTGTCCATTGTTTCATTTGAGTAAACATAATATTTATGAAGTTGTGGAGGCAATGAAACGAGGATTTGGAAAAGTACCAAGTGTAAAAGTTAATTTAATATTTTGTATGATGAGGCATTTCAGTTTTGAGGATAATTATAAAATAATTCAGCTAACAAAAGAATTCTTAGATAAAGGTGTTGTTGCAATTGACTTAGCTGGTGATGAGGCTAATTATAAAACTAGTAATTTTAAAGAATTATTTGAAATAGTTAATAAGGAAGGGATTCCGTTTACGATTCATGCAGGTGAAGCGGCTGGAGTTGAAAGTGTTGTTGACGCTATTAATTTTGGCGCTAAAAGAATTGGTCATGGAATTAGTAGTATTGAATCTAGTGTTGTTGTGAACAAATTGGTAAATGAAGGAATTACTTTGGAAGTTTGTCCTTCTAGTAATGTTGATACTGATGTTGTTGTTAGTATGAATAAACATCCTATTAAGGCACTGGTTGATAGAGGTGTTTTGGTTACTATTAATACAGATAATAGAACTGTTTCTAATACAAGTTTGAATCGTGAGTACGGGTTGTTGAAAGAAACATTTGGATTTACTGATAAAGATTTCTTACAATTTAATATGAACGCTATTGAGGCTGCTTTTATTAGTGATGATGAGAAGGAAGAGTTAAGAAAAGAGTTGTTGAAATAGTTTGATAATGGATTTTTGTATTGATTTATGCTTGGTTGAATTTTTAAATTTGTCTATTGATTTATGTTAGTGTTGTTAGAGCTAACTATTGATTTATGTTGGCTTTTCTGATATTTTATTTTTATTCTGTATTTAATTTCGAGGTTTATTATGGATATGTTAGAAAGTTGTATGTTGTGTCCCAGAAATTGTAAGGTTAATAGGCATAAAAGTGTCGGATTCTGTGGGGCTTCTGATAAGGTTAAGCTTGGGTATTATAGTCTTCACCAATGGGAAGAACCTGTTATATCTGGCGAGAATGGATCTGGGACGGTATTTTTTTCAAATTGTAATTTAAAGTGTTTATTTTGTCAGAATAAAAAGATAAGTACTGATAGAAATAGCTATGGTAAGGAAATAAGTAATGATAAGTTAAAAGAAATCTTTTTAAGGTTACAGGATTTGGGTGCTCATAATATTAACTTAGTTACACCTACTCATTATGTTCCACAAATTATTGATGTGCTAAACGAGGTTAAAAATAACGATTTAAAAATACCTGTTGTGTATAATACTAGTAGTTATGAAAATGTTAGTACTATTGAGAGTTTGAATGGTCTTGTGGATATATACTTAGCTGATTTAAAATATTTTGATGATGAGCTTGGTAGGAAGTATTCAAAATGTGATGACTATTTTAAATATGCTAGTTTGGCAATTGAGGCAATGTATAAGCAGACTGGTAAGTTTCAAATTAAAAATAATTTGCTCGTGTCTGGCTTGGTAGTTAGGGTTTTAGTTTTGCCAGGTCATGTTGATGATAGTAAAAAAATAATTAAGTACTTATATGATACATATGGCGATAATATAATTATAAGTATTATGAATCAGTACACTCCGGTGTGTAAGATTGATGACTTTCCTAATTTAAATAGGAAACTTACAGATAAAGAGTATGATGAGGTTATAGATTATGCGTGTTTGCTTGGAATAAAGAATGCGTTTGTACAGGAAGGTGAAACTCAAAGTGAGAGTTTTATACCTAAATTTGATAGTTCAATTATTTAAGGAGGTTAAAAAATGAAAGGTTTTAGATTAAATCCAGATAAAAAATATGTTTCTGTTATTGTTGAAGGTTTGGAAAAGAAAGAAGGTCATTGTCCTTGCCGTGTTAATGTTGATGATACTACATTGTGTCCTTGTGATGAATTTGTAAAGGATAATATTTGTAAGTGTAAGCTTTTCATTCCAATTGACAATAAGAAAAATGAAAATTAAGTAGTTGTTGCAGTATCAGTATGGTACTGTTTTTTCTTTTTTGATATTTTTTTAAAATTCGATTAAAAAAGGAATTTATTAATGCTTATCTATTGTTTTTTAGTGATTTATATATACTTTTTTTAGAGATTTATTAAGTTTTATTTTCTATTTATCATTTTTGTGATATGATTTATATGGAGGTAATTATGAAGAAATTTAAAATATTTTTAGCAATTATAGCATGTCTACTAATTCTACCTTTTACAGTTCTTGCTGAAGGGGATTCTAGTACTGAAGATTCAAACAAAGTAAAGCTATATTTCTTCCATGGTGATGGATGTCCTCATTGTGCCGAAGCTGAGGAATTTTTTGATAGTATTGAGGAAAAATATGGTGACAAGTTTGAACTTATTGCTTATGAAGTTTGGTACAATACTGATAATAGTGAACTATTACAGAGCATTGGGGAAGTAAGAGACGAAACTATTTCTGGTGTTCCATATATCTTAATTGGAGATAAATCATGGTCTGGATATTCAAGTAGTCTTGATGATGAAATTATTGAAGCTATTGAAACTGAATATGATAAAGATGTTGCTGATAGATATGATATCATGGATTATGTTGATGCAGGAGATGCTTCTTCAGCTGCTATTAGTGATGATGATAGTTCTGATTCATCTTCATCATCTGATGATGAATCTAACACTTCAAAAAAAGGTTCAAATGATGCTTTAGCGGTTGTTTTGATGTTAGTAGTTGTTGCCGGTATTGGATATGGTGTTGTAGTTGCTAGAAAGAAAACTGTATAGGAATAATAAAAGAAACAAATGAGACAAGTTTGCCTAATTTTTATTAGGTTTTGGACTTGTGAACTTGGTTTCTTTTTTTAATAACTTTAATTTATGTGTACTTATTTTTATTATTGATAAATTTTGAAAATTTTGTGCATATTATTTGATAAAAAAATTCTCATCATGAGAATTTTATTGTGGAATTATTAAATTTTGACCAAGTTTTAGTAAGTTTGTTGTTAGATTATTGGCATTTTTGAGCTCATCAACTGATACTTCAAAGTCTTTAGCTATAGACCAGAGTGTATCACCTATTTTTACGGTATATGTTATTTCTGTTTCTATATTGCTTATTGGTATTTTAAGTTCGTCACCTATTTTTAGATTTACGTTTGATAGATTATTGAAAGTTATTATGTCATTAACAGGAACTTTATATCTTTGAGATATTTTCCATAAACTGTCACCTTTTTGAACTGTGTATATTATGTATGGTTGTTCAATTGTTGGTATAGTTGGGTCTTCTTCAGTTAGAGTTTTTTCAGTTACTGGAACTAAAATTTGTTGTCCAGGGAGAAGTGTATTAACGGTTAAGTTGTTTAATCGTTTTATTATGTCCACAGTTGTTCCAAATTTATTAGCTATTCCATATAACGTATCCTTTTTTTCCACAATATATGTGGATACTTCTGGTAATGTTTCTTTTGAAATTAGTAATGTTTGTCCTATGGTTAATGTATTTGAGGTTAGATTGTTTAGTCTCTTGATGGCATCTACTGTTGTGGCAAATTTGTTAGCGATACTATATAATGTATCGCCTCGTCTTACTGTGTAATAGTTTTCTTGTATTGTTGAGTCTTTTGTGTATGGCACTTGCGCATAATCGGCAATTGCTTTTACGACACCTTCTACATAGTCTGTTAAGTTGTTTTGAAGTTTATAAGCATCGTTAGCATTGTCAATAAAACCGTATTCTACTAGCAATGACTCTAAGTTACCTGTATCACGTATTATAAAGTAGTAGTCCTTGTTTGGATTTTCAGGAAGGCGACGTTGATAGACTTTTCTTTCTATTTGACCGGCGTCACCTATATTATCAAGAATCATTTGTGCAAGTATAGGTTTGTTTCGTAGAGCGTATACGATTTCTGCGCCTTCGCCACCTGGTGATGGTCAAAGTGTAACTTTTCTTATTTTTCACGATTTTGGTGTAA
>CAVIUA010000024.1:0-87533 GCA_963645945.1 bacterium | reverse complement strand
TTTGATCATTTCATAGCTAGAATATTTTTAATTAAAGGCATTATAAAAGAGTGATCAAAATCACTCTCTCTAAGCAAGTCATTTATCAAATTTATTGTTCGCCAACACTATTTGACAAAGAACCCTTAGTTTTTGTCGTTTTATTTTTTGTTATTAATAGCTGCTATTGCGGCTGCTAAACGTGCCTCTGGTACACGAAATGGTGAACATGATACATAATCAAGTCCAACTTTATGACAAAATTCAATTGTTTTTGGATCCCCTCCGTGTTCGCCACAGATACCCAAATGAAGACTTGGTCTAGTTTTACGACCTAATTCTGCAGCCATAGAAACTAATTTTCCTACACCTTCTTGATCTATTGTTGCGAATGGATCTTGTTCCAATATTTTCTTTTTATAATAATCATTTAGGAACTTAGTAGCATCATCTCTTGAGAAACCAAATGTCATTTGAGTTAAATCATTTGTTCCAAAACTGAAGAATTCAGCTTCTTTAGCAATTTCATCAGCTATAAGTGCTGCTCTTGGTATTTCTATCATTGTACCAACTTCATACTTTATATCGACACCAGTTTCTTCTATTACTTTTTTTGCAGTCTCTACAACTATATCTTTAACAAATTTCAACTCATTTACAGTTCCAATTAATGGAATCATTATTTCAGGAATAACTGTTTTTCCTTCTTTTGTGACATTAACAGCTGCTTCAATTACAGCTCTTGTTTGCATTTTTGCTATTTCTGGATATGTTATAGCTAAACGACAGCCACGGTGTCCCATCATTGGATTAAATTCTTTTAATGATTCCACTCTATTTTTTAAAGCTTCAAATGTCATACCTAGACTTTCTGCTAAAGGCCTTATTTCCTCATCAGTATGAGGTAAAAATTCATGTAATGGTGGATCTAAATAACGAATTGTTACTGTATATCCATCCATTGCTCTAAATAGTCCTTCAAAGTCACTTCTTTGATATGGCAATATTTTTTCTAAAGCTTCTTCACGTGTTTTTATATTATCGGCTGTAATCATACGACGGAAATTAAAGATTCGTTCTTCATCAAAGAACATATGCTCTGTACGACAAAGTCCAATGCCTTCTGCACCAAATTTTCTTGCTTGAAGAGCATCTCTTGGCGTATCGGCATTAGTTCTAATTTGTAATCTACGAACTTCATCTGCCCAATTCATGATTGTTTCAAAGTTACCTGAAATATTTGGCTCAACAGTTTTTATTTTTTCACCATAGACATTTCCTGTTGAACCGTCTAAACTGATGTAATCTCCTTCTTTATAGATAGTTCCATCTGGAGCGGTTAATGTTTTTGCTTCTTCATTAACTACTATACTTCCACATCCTGATACACAGCAAGTTCCCATACCACGAGCAACAACAGCAGCATGTGATGTCATACCACCACGAACTGTTAGAATACCATGAGCTAGGTTCATTCCTTCAATATCTTCTGGAGATGTTTCAAGTCTTGCTAAAATTAAATCTTTTTCGCCAGAATTATGCATTTTAATTACATCTTCAGCAGTAAAGCATAATTTTCCTGTTGCAGCTCCAGGAGATGCAGCTAAACCTGTTGCAATTACTTTAGCAGCTTTTAAACTCTCATCGTCAAAGTTTGGATGTAATAATTGGTCTAATTGTTTAGGATCAATTTTTAATAATGCTTCTTCTTTAGTAATCATGCCTTCATTTACTAAATCAACAGCAATTTTTAAAGCGGCTTTTGCTGTTCTTTTACCATTTCTAGTTTGAAGCATAAATAATTTACCATCTTCAATAGTAAATTCCATATCTTGCATATCATGATAATGGTCTTCTAATAATTTACAAATTCTATTAAATTCATCATAGCACTCTGGCATTATTTCTTTTAGTGTATCAATACTTTTTGGTGTACGAATTCCAGCAACAACATCTTCTCCTTGGGCATTCATTAAATATTCACCAAAGAGTTTTTTCTCTCCAGTTGCTGGGTTTCTTGTAAAGGCAACTCCTGTACCAGATGTTTCACCTTTATTTCCATATACCATTTCTTGTACGTTGACAGCTGTGCCCCAAGCAGATGGTATGTCATTTAGACGTCTATAAGTAATAGCTCTATCATTATTCCAACTCCTAAATACGGCTTTTACAGCTTCAACCAATTGTTCTTCTGGATCTTGAGGAAAACTTGTTTTAGCAAATTTTTCATACTCATTTTTATATATATCAATTACCTCTTTTAAATCATCAGCTGTTAAATCGGTATCATATTCAACATTTTTTTCTTCTTTTATTTTATCGAAAAGTCTCTCAAATGATGATTTTGGATAACCTTTAACTACATCAGCAAACATTTGAATGAACCTTCTATATGAGTCATATACAAATCTTGGATTAGATGTAATTTTACTAAATCCTTCAGCAACTTCATCATTCATCCCTAAGTTTAACACTGTATCCATCATGCCAGGCATACTTGCTCTAGCACCAGATCTTACAGATACTAATAATGGATTAGTAGCATCTCCTAATTTTTTTCCTGTGACGTTTTGTAATTCATTTATTTTTTCTTTTATTTGACTAATGATTTCATCATTCAACACTTCATTATCTTCATAGTATTTGTTACATGCTTCTGTAGTAACTGTGAATCCTCTTGGAACAGGTAATCCAATATTGGTCATTTCAGCTAAATTTGCACCCTTGCCACCAAGTACTTCACGCATATCTTTGTTTCCTTCAGTAAACATATATACATATTTCATCATTGCATCCCTCCTATGCTATTAGACTATTTAAGTATAACAATTATTTATTTTGATAACAAGGCTTTTTACATTTTTTTACTACTTCTTTTGGAAAGAAAAAAGACTTATTTTAGTAAGTCTTCTATTTCTTCTTTTTCTAAATATCCAATATGTTTTTTTACTTCTTTACCTTTAGAAAACACTATTAGGGTTGGTATAGACATAATACCATATTTTCTACTAAGTTCTGGAAACATATCTACATCAATTTTTATAACTTTAAGATTTTTATTTTCTTTAGAAATTTCTTCTATAATTGGACTAATTAATTTGCAAGGTCCACACCAGGTAGCATAGAAATCAACTAATACTTTATCCTCATTTATGTATTTGTTAAAATCTTCTTCTTTTTCTAAATGTATCATGTTATTTCTCCTTATTTATATTTCTTTAATACTTTGTTAATACCTTTTACACTTTTTAGTTTATCTAAAACTACTAATTGTTCTACTGTATGAGCACTTGTTACCTTGTATTTAATCATTGTATCTATTATTTCTAAATTAGCCTCATTTGTATCAATCTTTTTATTTATTGCTTTATCAGCAACTTCATAAATTTCTGATATTGAATTAGGTATATTTTTACTTTTTTCTGATATTACTGGGGTCTTATATATAATGAAGTTGACAAGTTTACTATCATTAAATACATCTATATTTTTTAAAGGTAATATTAACATTAATAAAATTATAAATGTAAAAAGATATCCTTCTATAAGACCTACTATGCTACCTGCAATTGCTGAAGGTAACTTTAATATTATTGTAGCATTTATTATTTTTTGAATAAGACTAGATGCTTTCATTATAATTCCAAAAATTGATAATAAAACTGATAAGATTATTATGAAAGCTAAAAGTTGATATATTAATATATTCACTGAAACTAGTCCTTCTAAATTACCTGAAAAATTAAAAAATGGTAAATATTTACATAGTAAATTTCCCAAAGGTTCTTTAAGCCATAACGCTATTACAAATACTAGTATTGTTCCTACTAAAGAAATAGCCTCTTTAATTAAACCTTGTTTTGCTCCAGCAATAATAAATACAGCCAAAAACAATAAAATACCTATATCAAAAATATTCAAATTAATCACTCTCCTTATTTAATTATAAACTATTTAAATAAATTATGCTATAATATTTTTGAAAGGGAGTAAAATTTATGAATGTTGTTATTAAAGTCAATGATGAAATTAAAAATAAAATGATTGAATATTATAAAGATAAAAAAAGAGATAAGGTTATTCCTTATGTTGTATTTCAAGCTGAGGAAGAAGATACAGTTATCACGATGTATGAATCAGGAAAAGTAATGTTTCAGGGAAAAAGTGCTGATGTTGATGCTGCTATGTGGGGATTGGCTTTAGAAAATACTAAGGAAAAACAAGATGAAAAAAAGATTACTGATGCTAAGTATTATAATACTAATGCGGTTGGCTCTGATGAAGTTGGAACTGGTGATTACTTTGGTCCTATTGTTGTTACTGCTACTTATGTAAAAAAAGATGACATACCCTTCTTGGAAAGCCTAGGTGTTGGTGATTCTAAAAAAATAGATGATTCTAAAATACTAAAAATAGCTCCCGAAATAGCTAAAAAAATTAAGTATCGTAGCATTATTCTTAGTAATAAAGAATATAATGAAAAATATAATAAAGATATTAATATGAATAAAATTAAAGCTATTATGCATAATAAGGTTTTGTATCAGTTAATTACTGAAGAAAGACCAGAAACTGATTATATTATTGTTGATGAGTTTGCTAGAGAAAAAAGATACTATGAATACTTAGAAGGTATTAATAATATTCAAAAAGGAATTACTTTCATAACTAAAGCTGAAGATAAAAATTTAGCAGTTGCTGCAGGTTCAATAATAAGTCGCTATATTTTCTTAAAAGAATTTGATAAACTTTGTGATAGTATCCATATTCCTCTTCCTAAAGGAGCTGGACATGACGTTGATACTATAGGTGAAGAGGTCGTGGAAAAGTACGGCAAAGATAAATTAAAAGAAATTGCTAAATTTAACTTTAAAAACACTGATAGAATTTTACATACTCTGGTTATGTAAAAAAAATAATAAATAAAAAGACCATTGAATTACAATAGCCTTGAACTCTTCTTTTATATCAGAAGAGTTTTTAATTTATAAAATTTTATTGTATCAACTAAATTTTTACTTATTAAAATACTTTTTTATTAAACTATTTAGTTCATTAATTTTTATCGGCTTTGGTAAATATTCATCGAAGCCTTCATTTAAATACATTTCACGCATTCCTGATATAGCGTTTGCTGTTAAAACTACAACTGGAGGTATATTGTAACCTTCAAGTTTTTTTAATTTATGAAGAGTTTCTATGCCATCAAATCCATGCATCATATGATCCATAAAAATCATATCATATTTATTTTCGGCTTTAATATTATATATACATTCTCTTCCTGATGCTAATGTTTGAATATTAAATTTATACGGTTCTAATATTCTTTTTGTAACTTTTGTACTTAATGCATCATCATCTACAATTAATATTGTATACTTAGAACAATCTATATAATCAATTTTTTCTTTTGTTTCGATATTGTCAGTTATATTACCTATTGGAATATCATTAATTATTTTTTGTTTTATTATAACTTGAAATGTACTTCCTACTCCATAATCACTTTCTAATGATATTTTACCTGACATTACATCGGTATATTTTTTTGCTATTGTTAGACCAAGACTACGTCCATCTACTCTTTTAGAATCAACATCAGTTTTATTAAAGAAGGCATTTATTTTATCTTTATCTTCTTTATTAATACCTTTTCCAGTATCTGATACTTTTAAAGTAAGAAGACATTCATTTTGATCTTTTATTTCTGATGAAATTGATAGTTTTATTTTACCTACTTCAGTGTATTCAATTGCATTTGATAAGAAATTTAATAATATTTGATATAATTTATTATGATCACCATAGAGTTTACTTGGTATTTTTTCATCTATATTTAATATAAATTCAACTGGTTTTTCTCCTATTTTAGTATTTACTACATTAACTAAATCTTTAACAATATTAGCAGGAGAATATTCTTTTTCTTCTAAAAAATCATTATTTGAATCTAATACTGATATATCCAAAATATTATCTATTATATTTAATAAGTTAGCACCTGCTATGGATATTTCTTTTATATAACTTTTTGTTTCAATTTCATTGTAATTTTTTTCTTTTAATATTAATTTACTGCATTTTGTTATTGTATTCATAGGATGAACAATTTCATTTGACATATTTGAAAGAAAGTCTGCTTTTGTTTTGCTTGACTTGTCAATTCCTTCTTTTATTTCTTCTAATTCTTGTACATTTTTTATGTCAGGGTTTTCAATATTGAAATACAAGAAAAACATTTGCATTGATGCTCCCATAGCTTCAAATGCTATATATGGAAAAGCAAATTGTAATAGACTTACCATAGTTAAAATTATTACTTGTGAATAAATTGACTTTCTTTTTTGGATAGTCATTATTTTGCTATTACAAATTGTATAACTAATAATTAAAAACACTATTATTGCACAATATACTAATATATAATAAGCAGTTGGACCTGGAATATATGATATTGTTTCCATGTTACTAAATGGTATAAATAAGTAGATTATAGATACTATGATTGTGAATGCTGTTACTAATTTAGTTCTTTTATCGTATAAAATAAATTCTTTTAATGAATTAAACGACAATTCATTTATAAAAGCTATACAATAAAAATATAAGAAATAAAACCAAGCTATTCCTGATGACCAGTGAATTTTAGTTACAATTTGTTTTAATAAATAATCATCTGATAAATAGTTTACAACTGCCATAATTATTTCAGTAATTAATAAAAATACCATTGTTATAAGCATATCTTTATATAATCTTGTTTCAATAGTTTCGCTTCTATTTTGTGAAAAATAAACTACAAGAAGTAAGAACATGAAAAAGGTACTACCTATAGTCAATATTAATCCTGATATCATATTCTCACATCCTTTTCTTCTGTAATATATTTATAAACTATTTCATCAATATCATTTTTGCTTATTGGTTTATATATAATTTCATTTATATAACTTTTACTTTTTTCTACTCTATTTTCATTCATTTCTATAACAATAGAATTCATATTGATTTCTTTGAGACTCAGTTCTAAGACTTCATCTAT
The DNA here is from genome assembly GCA_963645945.1 of bacterium. Classification (GTDB taxonomy): domain Bacteria; phylum Bacillota_I; class Bacilli_A; order RF39; family UBA660; genus CAG-877. The sequence goes on along the minus strand of CAVIUA010000024.1, from coordinate 80,509 downwards.
ATAACTACTATCTATTAATATAAGATCATATTTTTCAAAAGTAACTTTATTAATATATTCTTCTTCTGTATATGCACTAGATATACTAAAATGATATTTTTCAAATAATTTACTTATAATTATATGATTTACTCTGTTACTATCAACAATTAATATTTTCTTCTTAATAGAAGGAGTTTTTATACTTTCTACTTGTAAACTTTTTTCATCACCTATTTCTTGGACAAAATAAATTGTACATTCACAATGATTATTACTTGTATTTTTAAAGCCAATTTTTCCATTTAATAAATCAATATATTTTTTAGCAATTATAAGTTTTAAGTCATCTATTTCGATTGTATTATCATTACTATTGTCTCCCAATTTTACAAAGTCATTAAATTCAATAGCAAATTTTTTATCAGGTATAAGGCAATTATTACTAGATATTTTGAACATTAGCTGGTAGTTTTCTTTTTCCATTTTTTTATAGTCAACTGCTAGTGTTATTAAACCAGACTGGGTTCCTTCCATTAAATATCTAGTTATATTACTAAGTATTTTTTGTATTTTTTTGTCATCACCAATAAAATTTTGTGGGATATTTTCGTTAATTACAATATTAAAATCGATATCGTCATTAGACTTAGCTATAAATTCCGCTTCTATTTTTCTTGTTAGTTCTTCGATATTATATGTTTCGTCTTCTTCTTTTTCTTTATTACTTTCTAATGATGAAATATCTAATATAGAATCAATTAATTCTGATAAAACATTGCTTGCTTCATATATATTTTCTGTATCACGTTTAGCTATTTCTTCAGTTAAAGGTTTTTCATTTAATAATACTTCACTAAATCCTAGAATTGTACTCATTGGTGTTCTTATTTCATGAGACATATTTATTAAAAATTCTGTTTTAGCTTTATCAGCTATTGTTGCTTTTTCTTTGGACATTTTTAATTCTTGAATAAGTTTATTATCTTGACTTTCAATGGTAAAGTATAATGTTGATGTTACAAATACTAACATGAAAGTTATAGTATTATAATCATAATCAAATATTATTTGTGGTAATATTATAACCATGAATAAGATAATAGAAAAATAAATTGGTCTTTTTTGACTCTTTGGAATAGTATCACCTTTAAATATCATTACAATTAAAATAGTTACTAATAAAACAACTCCATCAAAATATGCAATGTATGTACTTGGACCTGCATAATTATAAAATCCTGATTTAGAACTTTTAAATTCAATTGGTAACGACATTGATATAACTACCATTACTACAGCAATAATTAATAGAACTAAGAATGTTATTAAATTATGTTTTTTTTCTTTTACTTTATCATCATATTTCTCAAATAGTGTTATTAAGTAGTATATTAATAAATTAATCCAGACTAAATCACCTATTGTATAAATTCTACATGCTATTTCTGCCAGTTTAGGATTTGTATCTGCAATAGAAAGACCATATGTATAACCTATTTCACAAAATGATATTAAAACACCTAAGTAAAGTAAAATAGTAAATATCTTACTTTGAAGGTCACCTGTTCTTTTCTTATTGAAATACATAAGTAATATGAGAATTAAATATCCTAAAGCACATATTGCAAAAGCCATACTACCAAATAATTTTAAATCCATACTAACACATCCCATCTATTATTCTATTTTATCTTACAATATTTTTATAAAAAACTCAATTTTAAATTAAAAAAAATCACTATATTAGTAATTTTTTTTTGTGTATATTACATGTGTATATTCTATACCTGACTCATTATGAATACATAAGATTTGTTTTTCATATTTTTCCTTATCGAAATTAGGAAAATAAGTATCTGCATCTTTTGTATCATTTATTTCTGTTAATATTAATTTATCAGCATATGGTAGAAATTCTTTATAGATTTTTCCACCACCTATGACCATTACTTCTTCATCTAAATCATCTAAGTATTTTAAAAGTTCCTCTATACTTTTAAATGCTTTTAGATTTTCATTTTCATCAAGATGTTTACTTGTTAAGACTAAATGAATTCTTCCTTTTAAAAGACCAGGAAGAGATTCTAATGTTTTTCTCCCAAGAATGACCTTTTTACCTAATGTTTCGTTCTTAAAAAACTTTAGGTCTTCAGATATATGCCATAAGAGATTATTGTTTTTACCAAGTTCATTATTTTTTCCTATTGCCGCTATCATTGATATTGTTGCCATTTTTAAATACCTAAATCAAATTTCAATTGAGGATTTTGTTCTTTTATTTTGTCTCTTGGGTAACCTACTACTTTTATATCAGCAACAGTAAAATCATAGAAATTCTTTTTATCTGGATTTAGCCAGATACTTGGATTACATTCAATAGGTTCTCTTCTTATTAATTCTTTTGCTTGTTCAATATGATGATCATAAATTTGAATATTATTATAGAACCAAGTAAAAGTTCCAGGTGTTAAATTTAAGTGTCTCGCAATAAGATTTAATAAGACAATATATTGAACCTGGTTAATACAGCCCGCTGTTGCGAAATCACTTGATCGTTGAACTAGACACATATCTAAATAGTCTATTCCATCTTTTTCATGACGAACATTCCATTCTGTTAGAAAGGCACAGGGCTTTAATCCGTGTGGTTTATTAAAATCAATTTCTTGCCATAAACTAATTATATGTCTTCTACCATCAGGATTTTCTTTAATGTCTTTAATCAATTTTTTTACTAATTTATGTTTTCTCACTGTTTCTCCATAACAAGAACCTATGTATGGATGGCCTGCTTTATTTAATAAATAATTACCAGATTCATCTCTTAATGCCCAATCTTTCCACCAGTTATTGATTTCATGATTTTCATTCCAAGTATTTTTTCCTAGTAATTCATCAAAAACAACTAGGTCATTACTTTCTTTTTGATATATCCATAAGATTTCGGCAATTGATGCCTTTACAGCAATAGGTCTTAGCGTTACTAAAGGGCTTTCTCCTTTAGTTAAATCATATGTACACATACCATGATTAACACTCAAAGTATAAGCTGGTGTCCCATCTGCGTAGCATGGTCTAGGGTTTTTGTCTAAACAACCTTCATCTAAAATTCTTTGTAAAATTTCTTTTGTATATTTATCTCCTTTTGTCATTATTTTCCTCCTTAGTCTAATTAATTGTATCATATATGTCGCTTTTTGTGTGTTGCTTTTGCAACAATTTTAAAAAAGAAAAACTGATACATTTTATTGTGTATCAGTTAATTGTTAATTATTTGTTACAAATCGATCAAATTCATTTACTTCTTTTGTACTAAGATCGGTTTGTGATAGTTTATCAATTAAGGCTCTTTGTTCTTTATTTAATTTCTTTGGTGTGTAAACTTTAAATACTACATACATATCTCCTTTATGATGACGATATTCGTTATTTACACCTTTTCCTTTTATTTTTTGTTTTTCACCTGAATCAGTTCCAGATGGAATTGTTAATTTTACATTTCCGTATAATGTAGGTATCATTTTCTTACATCCAAGAATGGCTTCTGTAATAGTAATTGGTACTTCTAAGTAGATATCATCATTATCGCGAACATAATAATCATGTTCTGACACTACATATTCTAAATATAAATCACCATTTGGTCCATCATTAGTACCAGGGTTTCCTTTACCTGATACCCTTTGTCTATCACCTGTGTTTACACCGGCTGGAATATTAATTGTAATGCGTTTGTTTTTCTTAACTTTTCCTTTTCCAGCACATTCACTACATTTTCTTTTGTAAGTTTTTCCTTTACCTCCACAGTCTGGACATGGTCCTTTTGAAAGGAATGAACCTAGGATTGTTTGTCTTTGACTAGTTACTGTTCCTGTACCATGACATGTTTCACAGGTTTCTGAATCAAAGCCACCTTTACCATGACATTCTTCGCAATCTTCAATAACATCCAAATTAAATTTCTTTTCAGTTCCAAAGATAGCTTCTTCAAAGTCAAGATTCATTCTCATTAAAACATCACTGCCACGTGTCGCTCTTGAATTTGATGATGAACCTCCAAAATTTGAAAAGCCGCCAAAGTTAGATGTTGCTCCTCCAAAGAAGGAATCGAAAATATCACCAAAGTCAAAGCCTGATGCATCAAATCCACCAAAACCAGATCCGCCTCCAGCATAAGAATTATTAACGCCAGCATGACCATATTGATCATACATTTTACGTTTTGATTCGTCTGATAATACTTCATACGCTTCTTGTGCTTCTTTAAATTTATCAGCTGCATTTGGATCATCTTTATTTAAGTCTGGATGATATTGTTTTGCTTTCTTTCGAAATGCACTTTTTATTTCATCAGTACTGGCACTTTTGCTTACACCAAGCACTTCATAATAATCTCTTTTATCAGCCATGTAATTACACCTCTTTTACTTACTTAATTTTTTAAATTCATCTAGATTTTTATATATACTTTTCAAATCTCATCTATCTCTTGGTTCTATTTCGTCTCTTTCTAATATTTTTTCCATTTTATTTTAAATTAGTAATAAGAAGTAGTTCTTAAATGAAGACTACTTCTTATTTGTTCCTTTCTAATTTTATTCTTCTTCAATGTCTGCTTCTTTTACATCGTCATCTTTCTTTTTACGTTTTTTTGTTTCTTTTTTGTCATCTTCTTTTTCGTCATCATTTTCTTCTTGTTGACGTTCTTTAGCAGCTTGTTCATATACTTTTGTTGCTAGAGCCATAGCTTTTTCTTGAAGTTTTTCTTTTTCTTCTTTGATTTCGTCAATATCGCCTTTTTCTAGAGCTTTCTTTAAATCTTTGATTAGGTCTTCAGCTTCTTCTACTTCTTTCTTATCAGCTTTATCTCCTAAATCTTTAATAGCTTTTTCTGTTTGGAAAACCATTTGTTCAGCTTCGTTTCTAATTTCAGCTTCTTCTTTACGTTTTTCATCAGCTTCTTTATTTTCTTCAGCTTCTTTACGCATTCTTTCAATTTCGTCATCTGAAAGATTTGTACTTGAAGTTATAGTAATTGATTGTTCTTTATTTGTTCCTAAATCTTTTGCTGTTACGTTAACGATTCCGTTTGCATCGATATCAAATCTAACTTCAATTTGTGGTACTCCTCTTGGTGCTGGTGGAATGTTTCCTAATTGGAAGTTTCCTAATGTTTTGTTATCTGCCGCCATTGGACGTTCACCTTGTAAGATATGAATATCAACAGCAGGTTGATTATCAGCAGCAGTTGAGAATACTTCTTTCTTTGATGTTGGAATTGTTGTGTTTCTTGGAATTAGTGTTGTCATAACTCCACCTAATGTTTCAAGTCCTAATGATAATGGTGTAACATCAAGTAATACGATGTCATTAACATCACCAGTTAAAACTCCACCTTGAATAGCAGCACCCATGGCAACTACTTCATCTGGGTTAACTTCACGACTTGGTTCTTTCCCTAATTCTTTAGTTATTAAATCATATACCATAGGTACACGAGTAGATCCACCTACTAAAATTACTTTATCGATATCTTTCTTTGTCATCTTAGCATCTTTTAATGCTTTTTTAACTGGATCTAGTGTTGATTCTACTAAATCAGATATTAAGTCTTCAAATTTAGCTCTTGTTAATGTCATATCTAAGTGTAGAGGTTCTCCGTCATCACCTTTAGCAATAAATGGTGCTGATACTTGAGTTGATACCATTCCTGATAAATCTTTTTTAGCTTTTTCAGCTACTTCTTTTAAACGTTGCATAGCCATTTTATCTTTTGATAAGTCTACATCATTTTCTTTTTTGAATTCTTTTACTAAGTATTCGATAACTCTTTCATCAAAGTCATCTCCACCTAAATGGTTATTACCAGCTGTTGCTTTAACTTCGAAAACACCATCACCTAATTCAAGGATTGAAACATCGAATGTTCCTCCACCTAAATCGTATACTAAAATTGTTTGTCCTTCATCTTTTTCAAGACCATATGCTAAGGCAGCAGCAGTTGGTTCATTAATAATTCTTTCTACTTCTAAACCAGCAATTTTACCAGCGTTTTTAGTAGCTTGACGTTGTGCATCGTTGAAGTATGCCGGAACTGTAATAACAGCCTTTGTAACTTTTTCTCCTAAGTAACTTTCTGCGTAATCTTTAATATATGAAAGAATCATAGCTGAAATTTCTTCTGGAGTATATTTCTTACCTTCTAGTTCTACTTTTTCACTAGTTCCCATTTTTCTCTTAATTGAAGATACTGTGTTAGGGTTAGTTAAAGCTTGACGTTTTGCTGATTCACCAACGATTTTCTCTCCTTTTTTGAAAGCAACAACTGATGGAGTTGTTCTTCCACCTTCTGGATTTGGAATTACTTTAGCAGCTCCTGCTTCTAGTACAGCTGCACATGAATTTGTTGTACCTAAATCGATACCAATAATTTTACTCATATTTTATCTCTCCTTTAAATTATATTTGATTTATTTTTACTGAGGCAGGTCTTATGACTCTGTCTTTTAGTTTATATCCTTTTAATAATACTTCAAGCACTTCATCTTCTTGATGATCTTCTAAACTATCGGTTATTAAGGCTTGTTCTTGATTTGGATCAAAGATTTCTCCTACTCTAGATATTTCTTCAACTCCAAACTTCTTTAAAGCTTCATTTAATGATGCATACATCATTTTAAAGCCAGCTAAGAATTTAGATAATTCATCAGTTAAATCATTATCATCTAATTTAATAGCTCTTTCAAAATTATCTAGTATTGGAAGTATTTCCATAATTAAATTTTGATTTGAATATTTTAACATATTTGCTGTTTCTTCATCTTTACGACGACGGTAGTTAATTAATTCTGCTTGAGCCAATTTTACTTTATCTGTTAATTCATGATTTAATTTTTCTAATTCAGCAATTTTTAGTGTTAATTCTTCCTCTTTATTATTTTTATTTTTCTTTTTTTTCTTGTCATGATGACATTCACAATTTTCACAATTACATTTTTCTTCAGCAGGTTGTTCTACTGTTAATTCTTCTATTTTTTCTTGTTCTTGATTCATACTTTCCTACCTTTCAATATTTTCTCTCATGTACTCTAACATGGAAACAACTTGATCATATTCCATTCTCTTTGGACCAATGATTGCTATTGTACCTTCTTCGGTATCAGTTTTAAACTTTGTTTTAATAACAGTAACATCATCATCAATATTACTTTCTGTACCAATGTAAACTTTAATATTATTGTCATTGTCTTCTTCAATACGACGAAGTACTTCTTTATCTTCTAACTTATTATATATATTTTTTATTTTTTCGATATTGGTACTGAATTCTGGTTGTTCCAATATTTTGTGTCTTCCGACAACATTGACTTCTTGATTAGTAAAGTCATTAAATACATGATAAAAAGCGTTATATAATTGTTCATGCTGTTTTACATATTTCCCAATAATAGGCTTTATCTCATACTCTAATTTTTTACTTACTTCATCTATTGGAGTACCTGTTATGAGGTTGTTTATTAGACCGACAGTTTTTTTGACTTCATCTAGTGAAACATCTTGAAGTTTTATATTCTTATGTTCCACGTGTCCTTTATCGGTTACTATAATTACGATCATACTAGCATCATCAATAGGAACTACTTCTATTTGTTTAAGAAGGTTCTCATGAGAAGTACTACCAAGCACTATAGTAGTATAATTCGTTATATCTGATATAACCTGCAAACTTTTAGTTATTACATCAGATAAGGCTAATTGTTGATTTCTGAAAACAATTTGTAACTTTAACATGTCTTCAGCATTCATTTTTTTTAACTCCATTAGGTTATCGACATAGTATCTGTAACCAGCTTCACTCGGAACTCTTCCTGATGAAGTATGGGTTTTTTCTAGCAAGCCAGCATTTTCAAGAGCAACCATTTCATTACGTACTGTAGCACTTGAACATTTTAAGGCTTTTGATATTACTTTTGAGCCTATCGGCTTAGCTTCCTTTATATATTTTTCAATTATTAGTTTTAGAATGCTGTTTTGTCTTGCTGTTAGCATTTAAATCAACCTCCTAGCACTATCATTTTACTAGTGCTAATTGTATTTTATGACTTTTTTTGGCACTTGTCAACCGTTTGTGCTAATATTTTTAAAAGAAAAAAGAGTACTATGTAAAATACTCTTATTAAAAACTTGCTACTTTAAAAATCCAACGTTGTTGTATGGAATTATTACAGGTGTTTATATTAATATCAGAATCTGTGTTGTAGTTATTGACTGTAGTGGAAAGACAATTTCCTCCGATATCAGCTTTAATTGTATATGTTCCGTCGCCAAGTGAAGTTATGTGCCATTGTGTCCAGTTATATCCTGCTTGTTCCACAACCTCATCATAACTTCCATATCCAGATGAAGTATTTACAGCAGTACCAGCTGTTCCTTTACTATCTTTTATTTGGAGTGCATGGTTTGATGCTGTTTCAACTAATCTATATATATCATTATTGGTACTTGTTCCCAAATAAGTAAGTGCCCATTCTTGTGATAGATTTTGTGTACCAAGTAAAGCAAGTTTAACATGTCGTTCGGAATATAGAGTATCAGCATTTTCACTTTCTTGTTGTCCAGTATTGTTGTTAACGGCTGATAAACCTCTACTAACTTGAGATAAAGCTGACTGAATTTGGTATATTCCATTTGGCAAAGAAGCTTGATAATCTAAATCCCATGCTGTGTATCTAATTCCAGAAGAACTTTCTGGTAATCCTTCACCTTCTGAAGATATTAAAGTTACCCAGGTACTATTATCTGATGATACTTGTAAACTTTCTTTGTAACTTTTCTTGGAAGCAACTGTTGGATTATGATGTACGGATATTTCATCTAAATTTTGTACTGAACCTAAATCTATTGTAATACAAGCACTAGTACTTGATGATGTATTTCTTGTACCAGTATATAATGTTTCTGCATCACCATCAATTGCATTTTTCTTTTCTGATGACATTGTAGCACCAGATACATTTTTTACACTTTTGTTAGACGCTATATTAACTCCATTTTGCATTGCTACCAATTCTGACCAGGTAATGTTATTTTGATCATCAACTGTTCCAGATGTACAGCTTTTAATATATCGGACATTATTTAATTTGTTATTTTTAACAGCTGGTTTGGTTTCTTGTGATGCAGTAGACACTAGTTCTATTCTAGCCTTACCATTTCCTTCATTTATGCCTTCTATCATTTGGCCATTTATAAAGTACCTAGAAGTTTCAGTATAATATGTTTCACCTACATAGCCTGTAATATCACTATCAGATACATCAGACCATTTATAGCTATATAAAACGCCTGAATATCCAGCTATAAATGATGAGCCACCTGCGCCTGAACCTGCAACAGTACTATTATCTGAAGAGCCGGCACCGCCTCCAAAATAACCAGAACCGCCGCCTCCGCCTTCACCGTTTGTTGCGTAGCCACCTATTCCTAATTTACCACAGGCCTTTTTTATGTTTCCTTGTACATCATCAGTTATATAGCCAGAATTGCAATGTTTTACAATGCCTGCGTTACCTAATTTACTTATAATAATTGGTCCTTTTTGACTTCCATATCCGGCATTGGTGTAATTACTCGATGTAATGTTACTTTTACCGGGCATTCCTATTAAAGCACCAGCATCACCACCGTCGGCTCCACCATTAAAGCCATCAGCTCCACCGCCACCTGCAGCAACCATTATTCTGGTTTTTAAAGAATCAGTATTGTTCCATTCACCTGATAATGTTCTAACATCAGTTGCTCCACCGCCACCTTTTCCTGTTCCAGCACCGGTACCACCACCGTTTGCACCACCAGCAGTACTATTTGTAGTTCCACCTATATAAAAATAAAGCTTTTGATTATCGGTTAAATAAATCAGACCAGATGTATATGCACCTTTTCCACCTGATTTTGTATCTGTGCTTCCACCTGATGCACCCCAGAGTTCTATTTTATACCAGCCAGATTGACCAAAGGGTACTGTATATGTCTGATAATCGTTTGGCGAAGCATCATTAAAAGCTATGGTAGTTGCACTTTCACTATACCTATTTAATTCATCTTCTATAGTTGTGACTAAATTACGATTGGACTTACGATTAGAAGCCATTATACTCATCATTAATGTAACAATTAAAAAAACCATGATTAGTAGTGAATATAAAACTGTAGATATTGCGAAACCCTTATTATTCAATTTCATTAGAATCACCTAAACTCTCTATTCTATTGATATTTTATCATATTTTTTCTAATATAACTACCCTAATATCACCATATTTTTTTGACTTTACTTCTTTTAAAGATTCTGGATAAATTATTTTATCTAAATCATCAGTCTCACAAACTATTAGACCAGTATCTTTTAAAATATCATTTTCAATTATTAAATTTAGGCTTTTTTCAATATAATCTGTTTTATATGGTGGATCTAAAAATACTATATCAAATTTAAGTTGTTGATTTTTAAAACTTATTATGGCACTTTTATAATCGGACATGATAGCTTTACAGTTATTTACTCCTATTGTTTTAATATTTTCGTTAATTGTTTTTATAGCTTCTTTACTTTTATCGATAGCGTAAGCGGTTTTTGCTCCTTGACTAAGTGACTCTATAGCTAGCGAACCAGTACCTGAAAATAAATCTAAAATAACGCTATCTTTTATTTCATCTTGAATTGTTGCAAAAAGACTTTCTTTTACTCTATCCATTGTTGGTCTAGTTCCATCCATGTCATATCCTTTTATAGTTCTTCCTTTATAAATACCTGAAATTACTTTCATAAGCCACACTTACCCTTGTTATTTATTTTCTTTAATTCATTATTTATTTGTAAAATTAATATATTAAGTTCTGTTTCAGATCTTTTATATTCTTGATATAAGTTATTTTTATAAATCTCCTCTTTTATTTTTTCACTATGCGTATCATGATATTTTTGTATTTTTTTATGAAGTTCTTCACATTCTTTGATTTTTTTATTTAATTCTTTTATTTTTTGAACTTGTTCAGTATTATCAAGTTCTTTTTTTAATTTTTCTATTTTTTCTATTAACTCTTCCATAATTTTATTTTATCATAATTTTTATTTAAGTACATCTAAAATATTAGAAACTAAATTTATACTATTTGATATTTTTTCTATTCTATCAGTAGTAGTTAGTTTATATTTTTTCTTGGCTTCTTCTTCTACTTTTTTTAAATAGATTGGACTCCTATTTAGATATTTATACCAGTAGGAGTTTTCTCTTAGATATGTATAAATCATAGGATTAGTCTTTATATAATTAATTGTATATAAGTCCATAAATATTAATCCTCAAAATGTTTATACATTGGTCTTGGTTCATATATATTTTGGACATCTTTAGTATTGGTAAAACCAATATCCTGTAAAAGTCCTATTGTTTTTTGAAGATTTTCAACACCTTTTTGGACTGAATCTAGGTCTATATTTTTGAAAGTGTTGAATAGGTCTTTCAATGAAGTTGTAGTAGATTTTGAAGTTGTTCTTAAAGTACTAGTGACATTACTTGGTGTTATATAAGAATTCCAGATATTACTACTTTCACCATAGATTTCATATATTTCATAGAGTTTTTGCCAAGTAGTATTATTTTTTAGAACTGATGTTGCTAACTCAGGATGGTTTCTTGCAAAAGCTTTAAATGTTTCTTTGGACATGATATCACCTATATAATTTTATGATTAAAATCAAAAAAAAGAAGTCCTTTACTTTTCTTTTGAACTTCTTTTATTAATAGTTGTACTTATTATATTTATGCCTTTGTCTAGACCTTCATCTATTTGTTTAATGCAATTTTTATTATAAATATCAATACCAATATGACTAAATATTTTTTTAACATTGCCAGAATTAGCTAAGTCATTTAATTCAGCCATTTTTTGACGGAAGTCTTCTCCATGATTTATTCCATAGAAAGCTACCATTGTGCCAATTACATAGCTAAAGGTAAGTAAAGGATTATACTCAGGTCTTCTTTCAATAATTTTTTGAAAGTCACTTAACATTGTATTAAAACTTTTTTCATCCTTTGGTCTTGGTAAAAGTTTATAATTTGACATATCTTGATATGATTTTTCATCTATTGAGCCTAAAGTATAAAAGTAATATAGGAAAGGAAATGCAACAAGAATATCCTCACAGCAGTGATAACAATCATTTAACCTATACATTAAAAGTGAGGCTATATCTTCTTGGCTTACACCTTGTTCAAGCATGAAATTGTTCATATCTAACTCAAAATATATTGATATAGCTTCTGAAATATATCTTCTTGATTTTTTCTCTTCATCTTCAGCATTTATGTCATGTAAGAATTCATGAATGATTGTATTTGGATCATTAGCATTATGAGTTAATACTACATTTATAACATGATGTTTTTTTTCATCAATAGTAGTATAGCTTTCTAAGTCGGTTGCTTCATTGTCATCTGGGTCTACTATATTTAATGTTCCAGAGGACATAGCTTTGTTAAAATCTTTCTTATACATCGGAAGTTTTTCAGTTAAATATTTATCAACTAAGTCTAAGCTTTCTAGCAAAGTAAAATATTCTGTTGGTTCTTTTAACGATTCTCTTACCTTTTCATCAGTTACAACTGAAGTATTTAATTTTAAATTCAAGGATAAAGTAAGATTATACAAAGCACTTATATTTTCTAGAAAGTAACTCTCATCCATTTCTAAACAGTAGCTATTCAAATATTTATTTATCTTTTCGTAATCTATTTTAGTCATATTATTTTAGAAAATCATCTATAGTCATTAGACGATCATCTATCTCCTTTAGAGATAGTCTTTCTTTTTTAGGCTTTATCTCTTCCTTTATCTCTTCTACTTCTTCTTTAACACTTACTTCTTCTTCAGAAATCAAATTGATTTGTTCTTTATTGTTTCTTACTAAGACAGCATCCAAATAGGCATCTGTTATATTATGTTTAGTTATTTGGCTTCCTGTAGAATGGCGATCACTTATTGGTAATTCAGTTAATTTATACTTATTAATATCTGAATTTTTTAGACCAATGTAGTTTCTAGAGTCTGTAATAAAAGTTTTAAGTATTTTGTATGGATTAGTTTTAACTTCTCTTATTACTTGTAAGCCTCTTCTTGTTCTTGATGATACGTCAAAGTCACTTAATCTTACTCTTTTTCCGGTACCTTTTTCAGTAATGATAGAAATAAATTCGTCTTTTTCTGGATCATATTGATTTACTGATACTAAGTTATCATCTTTAAGTTTTATTCCTTTTACACCGGATGCTTTTACACCGACAACTGGTACTTCTTCAGTTTTAAAGCTTAGTCCATAACCAGAGTCTGTTGTTAGGAATAAGTATGAACTTGTTTCTAGGAAACTAGCAATTACATAGTCGTTGTCTTTTAATTTCATACAACTTGTGGCTTTAGAATAACGTTGTAATTTAAATTCTTTTAGTTTTGAACGTTTAATCATTCCATCATGTGTTGCGATAACGACATTTTTATCACTTTCAAAGCTGTATGCTGGAATTGATGAAACAATGCTTTCATCTGAAGACATTTCAATTATATTACTTACATGTTTTGGCATGTCTTTCCATTTTAAATCCGGAATTATATGAACTGGTATATGTAAGTAATTTCCAGATGTTGTGAATAATAATAATGTATCGGTTGTATTCATTTCATATATTCCGATGATATAGTCATTTTCTTTTATGGTTATATCTTCTGGATTAGAAGCAGTGTAGCTACGGAATGATGTTCTTTTAATATAGCCATCTTTTGTTACTAATACAACGACATCTTCTTTAGGTATCATAGCGGTTGTATCTATTTTAATTTCTGTTATTTGATCTTTTATTTCTGTAATTCTTGGCGTTTTATAATTTTCTTTAACGTCATTTAAATCTTTTTTCATTACAGATTTTAATACTTCTTCACTGCCAAGGATGGCACTTAATCCTTTAATTATTTTTTCTAAAGATGCTTTTTCATTTTCTAGTGCTACTACGTCTGTATTAGTTAAACGGTATAGTTGTAAAATAACAATAGCTTCTGCTTGTTCTTCGGTAAATTCAAATTCTTTTACTAAGTTCATTTTAGCGTCTTGTTTATTTTTAGAAGCTCTAATTACTTTTATAACTTCATCTAGGATAGAAATACATTTAATTAAACCTTCTACAATATGATATCTAGCTTTAGCATGAGCTAAGTCAAATTCAGTTCTTCTTTTTACGACATCTTTTTGATGTATTATGAAAGCATCAAGTGCTTGAGCTAGGCCAAGTAGTTTTGGACGTCTATTAACAATTGAAACCATGTTAAAGTTATAACTTATTTGCATGTCAGTATTTTTTAATAAATAATTTATGATAAGTTCTTTATTAGCTGTTTTCTTTAAGTCTATAACAACTCTGACATCAGCAGCTGACTCATCACGTACTTCAATTATTCCTTCTATTTTTTTATCAATTCTAATGTCATCTATCTTTTTAACTAATAAGGCTTTGTTTGTTTCAAATGGTATTTCGGTAATGACAATAGAAGTTTTATTCTTGTCTTCTTCGATTGTGTATTTACTTTTAATATTTATTTTACCACGGCCTGTTGTATAAGCATCTTTTATACCATCAATTCCTTCTACTATAGCTCCTGTTGGAAAATCTGGGCCTTTTACATATTGCATTAATTCTTCTAGGGTACAGTCTGGATGATCTACTCTATAAATGGTAGCGTCAATTATTTCTCCTAAGTTATGTGGTGGAATATTAGTAGCATAACCTGCTGATATTCCTTGAGCACCATAAACTAAAAGAGCCGGAAATCTTGCTGGTAATACGGTTGGTTCTACTGTTGTATCGTCAAAATTTGGGGCAAATTCAACAGTATTTTTATCGATATCTCTAAGCATTTCATTGCTGATTTTTGAAAGTCTTGCTTCAGTATAACGATAAGCAGCTGGAGAGTCGCCATCAATCGAACCATTATTTCCATGCATATCTATATATGGTAATCTTGTTTTCCAAGGTTGAGACATACGTACCATGGCATCATATATGGAACTATCACCATGTGGATGATAATTACCAATTACGTCACCAACGGTTTTGGCACTTTTTCGATAACCATGATCATAAGTATTTTTTTCTTTATACATTGAATAAAGGATACGGCGTTGAACTGGCTTTAATCCGTCTCTGGCATCTGGTATAGCACGGTCTTGAATTATGTATTTTGAATAACTACCAAAGCGTTCACCCATGATGTCTTCTAATGTATAGTCAAAGATTTTTTCTATTATTTCTTCTGTTTTTGTTTTTGCCATTTTAACCTACTCCTTTTAATTAATTGCATAGTCATCTTCTAATGAGAATTCAACGTTTTCCTCTATCCATTCTTTTCTTGGTGGTACATCATCGCCCATAAGAATTGAAACACGTTTTTCAGCAAGTTGAGCATCTTCAATATTTACTCTAATTAGTGTTCTACTTCCAGGTTTCATAGTTGTTTCACATAATTGATCAGCATTCATTTCACCAAGACCTTTATATCTTTGTATTTCACATTTTTTGCCTTTACTTTTAGCTTGCATTTCTTCAATTGTATAAGCATATTCAATATTTTTTCCAGATTGAATCTTAAATAATGGTGGCAAAGCTACGAAAAGTCTTCCATCTTCTATTAATGGTTTCATATAACGATAGAAGAATGTTAATAAAAGGCATTGAATATGTCCTCCATCTTCATCAGCATCGGACATGATTATTACTTTACTATATTCACAGTCTTTAATATCAAAATTAGAACCATAGCCTGCACCAATGGTATATATCATAGTATTAATTTCTTCATTTTTAAGGATATCTTCTTCTTTAGTTTTTTCAGTATTTAAAACTTTACCTCTCAAAGGAAGAATTGCTTGGTAACGTCTATCTCTTCCTTGTTTTGCTGAGCCACCTGCTGAATCTCCTTCGACTAAGAATAATTCTTTTTTATCTTTATCTTTACTTTGAGCTGGAGCAAGTTTTCCGGAAAGAGAACGTTCTTTATTATTTTTCTTAGTACCTTTACGAGCTTCCTCACGAGCTTTTCTAGCTGCCTCACGAGCAATTTTACTACGTAAACTTTTATTAATTATTTCAGTTGCGATAGATTTATTTTCTTCTAAAAATGTTCTTATTTGATCGGTTACAATATTTTCTACAGCAACTCTAGCTTGAGGTGTTCCAAGTTTTCCTTTGGTTTGTCCTTCAAATTGAAGAATAGCTTCTGGTATTTTTAAACTAATGACAGCGGTTAAACCTTCTCTAACATCACTACCTTCAAAAGCTTTTTCTTTACCTTTTACAAAGTTATTATTTTTTGCATAATCATTAAATACTTTAGTTAAAGCTGTTTTAAAACCTACTTCGTGTGATCCACCATCGATAGTTTTAACATTATTTACAAAGCTAACAATATTTTCATTATATGAATCAGTATATTGCATAGCAATTTCTACTTCTATTTTTTCTTTTACACCTGAAAGAAACAATACTTTGTGAAGAATATTTTTTCCTTTGTTTATTTCTTCTACAAATTCTTCAATTCCTCTTTCGTAATGGAATTTAGCATTTCTTTCATCTTCTTCATCAACGACTTCGATAGTTATTCCTTTTAAAAGATAAGCACTTTCTTGCATTCTTTCGCAGATGGTTGTATATGAAAAATTTGTTGCTGTAAAGATTTCATCATCTGGTAAAAATCTAACTGTTGTTCCAGTTTTATTAGATGTGCCTATTTCTTTTAAAGGTACAGCAACTTTACCCCCGTTTTCAAAACGGATATAGTGTTCTTTCTTATCCCTTTTAATAGTTACTTCCATCCATTTTGATAAAGCATTAACGACACTACTACCAACGCCATGTAATCCGCCTGAAACTTTGTAGCCATCACTTTCAAATTTACCACCAGCATGTAGTACTGTATATATTACTTCTGGTGTTGATTTACCCGATTCATGCATTCCTGTTGGAACTCCACGTCCATGGTCCTCAACACTTACAGATTTATCTTTATGAATAGTTACTTTTATGTAATCACCAAATCCATTAATGGCCTCATCTATTGCGTTATCAACAATTTCCCATACCAAGTGATGTAATCCTCGTTTATCGGTTGAACCAATGTACATACCAGGTCTTTTTCTTACTGCTTCTAATCCTTCTAGTATTTTTATTGATGACTCGTTGTATTTTAATGCCATTTTATCACTCCTATAATTTCAACTATTTACTATTATATCTAAATAAACCGTTTTTTTCAACGCTCTTTTACTTTATTTTACAAGGGAAAAGTTATCTCAAGGACAGTATATCTTTATTTTTTCAAAAAGAAAAATTGACTAAGTCAGTCAATTAATCTAAGTCATCTAATTTGTCATATGTTTTTTTAGCCAGATGTTTCATATCGCATACGATATCTGGATTATTTTTTAAATACATATAAGCAATTGCAGTCATTGTGCCAAGTAGTATGGTCGCAACAGTACATTTTTTTAAACAATTTTCCATTTTTTCACCTCAATTTTAGTATGGAAAATATAAAATTATTTTATACCGTTTTCTAATAAATCTTTAATTGTTGTACGACGAATATCAGCATTATTATTACTGACTGCTTGTTTTAATGCTGACATTTCACCAAGCAAATATAATCTTTTTTTACTTCTAGTTACTCCAGTATATATTAATTTTTGATATAACATTTTATTAAAATTTGAAACTATTGGAATAATTACTACTTCAAATTCACTACCTTGAGCCTTATGAATTGAAATAGCGTAAGCAAGTCGAATATTATTAAAATTAGATGGCGTGTATTTAACAATATTCCCGTCAAAATCTATAATTATTTCTTTTTTAGGATTTGTTTTTATTTCTTTAATAATGCCGATATCACCATTATAGACGTTTTCATCAGGCATATTAGTAAGTTGAATTACTTTGTCTCCTTCTCTAAATATTGCATCTGCTGAAGTGATTTCTTTTTTTGTTTTGGATTTTGGATTAAAAAATTTTTGCATTTGATTATTTATCTCATCTATTCCAACCAGTGTTTTATACATTGGACAAAGTATTTGAAAATCCTTGTATGATAAATCTTTATAGGCATCAGCTATTTCTATAATATTATTTACGACTAGCGTTTTTTTAGTTTCAATAAATGTTAAGTCATCACCTATGTTAAAAACATTATCATCTACATAAGCTTTTCTAATATCATAAGCAAGTGTCAAAATATTAGAATCTTTTCCTTGGCGATATAATTCTGTTAATTTGATAACTGGTAATTTTTCACTATGAATTAAATCATGTAATACTTGGCCTGGACCAACAGATGGTAACTGGTGATCATCTCCTACTAATATTATTTTACAATTTGCCGAAATTCCTTTTAAAAGACTAGCCATTAGATAAGTATCTATCATGCTAGCTTCATCAATTATTACAAATTCCACTTTACTTTTATTATATTCATTTACTTGAAATTTATTTGTTTCTTTTTGCCATTTTAAAAAGCGATGAATAGTTGAGGCTCTAAGAAGAGTTGTTTCTGTCATTCTTTTAGCTGCCCTACCGGTTGGTGCTAGAAGAGCCATTTTTTCTTGAAGTTCAGAGTAAGTTAATTTATTCATTTGACGATACAATTCAGTTATTGCTTTCATAATAGTGGTTTTTCCAGTACCCGGTCCTCCAGTTATTATTAAAAATTTTTTTAAATAGCTTTCCCTTATGGCTTTTAATTGTTCTTCATTATAAGTAATATTTAAAAGACTTTCTATATCTTTTATTTTTTCATCTAAATTTTTATCTGATATATTTTTTTCATGAGATAACATTTTAAATCTTCTAACAATTAAGCATTCTGATTCATACATTTCTTTTAAATAGTACTTTTCTTCTTTTACAATTATTAAAAGATTCTTCTCGAGATTTTTTAGAGCTTCTTCTATTTTTTCATCAGACACTTGTATACCTAATACTCTAGGTAATAGTGCTGATAGTTCTTCTTTATAATAATAACTATGTCCATAAGCATTACTTACTTCATTCATAATGTAGATAATACTGGCTTCTATTCTAATACTGTCATCTTGTTTAACTCCTGATTTTATAGCGATGTAATCTATTTTTTTAAAAGTTAAATTATAAATATCCTGAATTATTTTATAAATATTTTCTTCTATTATGTCTTTAGTTTTTTTCTTATAAAAATTATATACTAGCATGGCATCTTTTGTAGAAAAACCTAGTTCACCAAGATAAAGAATTGTTTCATAACTTGCTTCATATTCCAAAAGTTTATTATGAAGAATTTCAATATTTTTTTTTGTTATTCCAGGAATTAGAATTAAGTTATCAGGATTTTCTAAAATTATTTTTAATGTATCTTTGCCTAAGACATCTACAATTGACTTGGCTTTTTTTTCGCCAATACCTTTAAATAGTCCGGATGTCAAAAACTCTATTATAGAGTCTTTTTCTTCTGGTTTACATCTTTCATAACTATCTACTTGAAACTGTTCTCCATACTTTTGATGAAAAACTAATTTACCATAAAAAAGATATGTATCTGTTTCATTAAGTTCATGAAAATAACCGGTGAAAGTAATTGTCTTATTTATATAATGTTGTATGGCTTTATCATCGGTATCTGTTACTTTAAATAATCCAATGTGATAACCTTGTGCTGATGTATAAATACTTTTACGATAATTTCCCTTAATGTATGACATATCTTTCTCCTTCTATTCTCCTAGACAATATGGATATTCTATTTCTTTTATTGTTACTGATACAAAATTATTTGGTTTTATTGTTCTAGGTATTTTTACGTGTAAATAATTACTTGTATGACCAAGACTATAATCATCTTTGTTTTCTTCTATTAAGACTTCTTCAGTTTTGCCAATGAATTTTTCGGCATAAGCTACTTCTAATTCTTTTGAAACGAGTAATAATTCTCTAGCGCGACTCTTTTTTTCACTCGGATCAACATGATTAGGTAATTCAATGGCTTTGGTACCTTTTCTTTCACTATACGGAAAGACATGAATTTTAGCAAATTCTAATTTGCGACAAGTTTCAATAGTTTTTTCAAATAGTTCTTTAGTTTCGCCTGGGAAACCAACAATTACATCTGTAGTAATAGAAATATTAGGACGAATCTTTCTTATCTCTTCAATTTTTTTAAAGAAGTAAGCTAAATCATATTTACGATTCATAGCTTTTAATATTTCATCAGAGCCGGCTTGCAATGGAATATGTAAATGATCAACTATTATGTTACTTTCTTTGATAACCTCTAGTACTTCATCAGTTAATTCTGTTGCTTCAATTGAGGAAATACGTAGTCTTTTTAGACCTTCGATTTTGATAAGTTCTTTTAAAAGATGAGCAAAGTTAGTATCTAAATCCACTCCATAATTACCGGTATGAATACCAGTTAAAACTACTTCTTGATAGCCGTTATTAACTAAGGCTTTTATTTCAGAAATTACTTTGTCTTCGTTTTTACTACGACATTTTCCACGCACAAATGGAATTATGCAATAACTACAAAAGTTTTCACAACCGTCTTGGATCTTAACAAAAGCTCTAGTACGACCTGGAAAGTTTGTGATATACATATCTTCAAATTGACTTTTAGGATCATTGTAAAGTTTTATGATAGTTTCTTTTTTAGTAAAGTATTCGTCTAATAACTCAACAATTTTTGATTTATCTTTATTACCTATAATTATATCTAAGCCTTCAATATCGTAATCTTTATTAGCTTCTATGAAACAACCCATGGCAACGACACAAGCGTCTTTATTTTTTCTAATGGCATTTCTAATCATTTTTCTGGACTTAATATCACTTGTATTTGTTACAGTACAGGTATTGATTATGTAAACATCACATACATCATCAAAACTTTTTATCTCATAATTATTTTCTTTTAGAATGTTCATTATATATTCACTTTCATAAGTATTTACCTTACATCCTAAAGTTAATATTCCAACACTACGCATTTTACTCACTACTTTCTTTTATTCCTTGATACCAAGTATTTAATTTATCCTTGGCCTTCTCATAAGTTTCTTTTGTTTTTTCTTTAGCAGTATCTATTACAGGTTCTGCCTTTTCTTTTACTTTATCTTTTGTATCTTTTATTATTTCCATTTCTTTTTGATAAGTATCTTCTCCTACACTATCAATATAACTTTTCTTTAAATAATCTTTTAAAGATATAGCCATTTCCTTTGCTTTACTATAAACTTTTGTTGAAGTATCTTTTATTTCTTCTTTATAATTTGGATAAACACTTTCTATTTTATTATCTATTTTTTCATAAAGTTCTAATATTTCTTCTTTAGCTGATGTAGTTAATTCATTAAAAGTTTTTCCTTTTATTGTTCCATCATAAAAGATAAAGTCTGTTAAAATAATAAAGTTTTCTTTTAATTTTTCTTTTATAGTTTCTTTGTTAGACTCTGTATAATTTATATTTTCTATTTCATTTTCAATATCAGAAACATAATTTACGACATCCTCATCTGCTACTTCTTCAGAAGTATCGTTATTTACTTCAATTAAATTAACTTCTTCTGGTTTATTTTCTTTAACTGTCTTTGCCTTTTCCTTTTTAGTAGCTTCACAACCTGTTAACAATACTAATATACACAATAGTAACACAAAATATTTTTTCATCCGAAACCGCCCTTTCTTGCTACCAAATTATAGCATATTTCAACATTTTTTTCAATCTCTATATATATGATACTGAGTAAAATTGAAAATCATAAAAAAACTCGAAAAAATTCGAGTTACTTATACAGCATTAAAAAAATCATTGCTCCCACGGTTGATTTAATAAATCGTTGTAGATATTATAATTAATCAGGGCTTCTTTGTTTTTTTGTTCCTCACTTCCACTTCTTGGAGGGTGATTAGTGTGATATACACATGATGATAAAACCGGTATTACATAGCAACCCTCAGATATAAGTTTAGAAGAAAAATAAGCATCTTCCATTCCCCAGCCTTTAAACTTTGAGCTAAATGGTTGACTTGTTCTTATCAAAGATTTATTTAATGCCATGTTGTGTCCTGTAACAACTGTTGCAATATTATAAATGCCTATTTGCGAGCCAAAGCCCAACTCCTTGAAATAGTCTGTGTCATCTAAAATTGAAAGTTCTTCATTAACATACGATTTATCACAACCAATGTGATATTCCTTGCCTTTGGTAACAACTCTACTATCATCAAAATCTGTACAAGTATCAATGCCTTTTATTAAGTTTTTTATCTTTAGAATATCAGAGTTTTTTTCTATATTTTTTCTCATACAAATAAATATTGCATTAGGTATCAGTTGCAGTCTGATGCTCATGTCATAAATATAATTCTTACTTAAAATAATATCAGAGTCCATGAAAAGTATATGTTCATATTTGGAAATTGCATACCCAACGTTTCTAGCATTAGACAGGCCTTGGTTTTTTTCAAAAGAAATTATTTGTAATTCAAAATCCAATTTTTCTCTTACTTTATTAATATCTTCTATAACATTATTTTTTGAACCATCATCTATAACAATAACCTGAAGCTTTTGCTTCTCATCCTTGCTTAGATTTTGTCCTTGTATAGATAATAATGAATAACTTACATCCTGATTGTATACAGGCATTATTATACTCATATTAGATATTTTATATTTCTTTTTACTTACTGACTTTGTAGACAGTAAATCATTGGATGTTATATATTTGTAATAATATTCTAAATATGAATAGTTATTAGAAATGTTGGAAACGCGCATCTTTAAAGAAGCGCTTGTAGAGCGAATATCTAAACCTGTTTTTACTCCATAGTTTTTTATTTTGGCATTTAAATTACCAATTTCATCAAATATGTATTCTGGCTTTGGAATGGTATGGAATTTGTGATCATTAATATTTGAGTAATGAATAAGTTCAAATTTATTTTCCAACTCCAAGCATAATTCTTCATTTTCCATTGATATTATTGTTCCATGATAAGTGTCAAACAATATAGAACAGTTTTTAAATTTCAATATTAATATATCATTTATAAAATATTTTTTCTCATTGTTTAAAACCTTGAAAAAATATTTTATATTTTTGTTTTTTATATAAATTGTTTTTTGCCTATTACTTTTTCTATAGCTAACTTTATTGTCTAAAATTTCCACTTGAAAAGTATCATCTTCTGTATATATATTTAATCTCCTATGTATTTTAGGAAGAGACTCCTTTTCAATTAAATAATTAATAATTTTTGTTGTTTTTTTCTTATTATTTAATATTAGATATTTCATATTCTTGTCCTCTATTAAAATTTAAAGCTTATATTTTCTATGGGAATTGAATACTTCTCATCATAAAATGAAAGTTTATTATTATTTTTTTTAAAAACTCTATTATAGACTTTATATTCACGGGAACCATTCCAATGTCTTCCATCCTTTACAAACGTTTCATACTTTTCTGCATCACTTGGTAAAAACTTATAATGTAATAGATAAGAACAGAACTTTGCTTTTTTATTTATATCCCACGGATAATAATAATGGTCATTTACAAATATTTCTTTGCCACTATAGAAAATAAGTGGTATTTTTTGTAAACTTGGATTTATTCCAAAAACCCTAGATCTCGGCCCTCCAAAAAAGCGTTGTCCGTATGGAACATTACTTGTCATTTTGTAGGTTCCTTTATCAACATATTTGAAATCATCTATGTTTCCCTCAAATATGTTCTTTGAAGAGTAGACATCAAGCATTAAACTTTTTATGAATGGTATTTTATTTAATTTTAGATATTCTTCAAGTGATATATTTTTGTAATTTTCATATATAAATAGTTCATCAGAATCCACAGTTAAGTAGTGTTTCCCAGAACCATAGAACTCAAAAATCCGCTGCTTCCACCCACACATTTTATAACAGTTGTAATTATCTGAAATTTTCCAAAAGGAAATATTTACTTTGTTCTCATATTTTTTTAAAATCGAGGTTGAAGCATCTGCAGAATTGTTATCAATCAAAACAAAGTTTTTTATTCCAATATTAATATAGTGATTAATCCACTTTTCCGCAAAATTTGAAAAATCATTATAAAAACAAACTAATATTATTCCTTCTGGAAAATCAATATTATTTATTTGGATAAGATTTTTGGTATTTAACCCATCAATAAAATTAAAAAAATAATCATCGGAGTACTCTATATTGTTGAATTCTCTCTTTGAGATTTTTATTAATTTTTCTTTTAACTCTTCACTTACATCTAACTTTTTGATTTGTTGTATTCTCTCTTTTTCTTTTTCACGCTTTATCTTATTTAGCTTTTTCATGTGTTTAAAAAGAGGTGTAAAGTCAACATTGACAAATTCCTCAATCTTACCAGTTTTTATATGAGGAGTCTTGACATTTAAAATTCTTTTCATGTAGGAAGTGATTGAACCATGAGAAACTATCATTACTGTATTATCTATAAAATTATTTGTATAAACATCATTCAAAAATTCACATAATCTAAACTCTATGTCAAACTTATTTTCTCCATATTCACCAAACCTAACAAAATAATCTCCAGCTATTTGTTTTATTCTTGTTTGATCTAATTCATTATTATTCTTTTTTCCTGAATACTTTCCGTGATTTATTTCGTGTAATCTTTTTTCAATAATGACCTCTGCTTTGGAATGCTTTTCGTGAACAAAATGAGCCGTCTGTATTGTTCTAGGAAAAGGGGAAACATAAATTTTGGTAATTTCTTTTGGTAATGATTTTAACGATTCTATCACTGTCTCTTTTCCATTTTCTGTTAGAGTTGACCAATAAATTTCTCTATCCGAAATCAGTTCCTTTACATTATCAGTCGCTTCTCCATGCCTCATAAAAATTATATTCATTTTAATTCCTCCAAGATTTCATTAACTTTATTCTTCCAATTATAATGTTTAATAACATATTCTCTATTTTTTTGTGAAATTTTGGTTCTATCACTATCTATTGCCCTTTTTATACCTTCAACAATTGAGTCAACGTTTGATTCTACTACGAAGCCTCTACCGTCAGCTAATAATTCACTATTGATTTGAGTATTGGTTGCTACTATGGTTAGCCCACAACTCATTGCTTCTAATATTGTTCCTTGAAGGCCTTCACCATAACCTGATGGCGATATAAATATATCTGCTTGTTGATAGTAATGTTCTGTATTTTGAACGTTTCCTGTAAATACACATTTATTAGACATGGTTTTTAGACGTTTTCTGTCCGGACCATCACCAACGATTATGAGTTTTACATTGTAGATGCTTTGCAATTTCTCATAGGATTGTATTATTTTATCAATATTTTTACGTTCAATAAGACGTCCAACATATAAAAGGTTTATCGTCTTTGGACTTGAATACTTGTTTTGCGGAGAAAATCTATTACAATCAACACCAGTAGATATGACTTTAACTTCATTTTTACAATATCTTTTCCATGATTCTTTTACTTCTTCAGAAATAGCAATAACAGTATCATATGCCGATAAAAAACTTCCTTGAAAATCGTTTTGTTCCCTTGGAATCCCACATAAATATAGCACATTTTTAGAAATATATTTTCTCGGTATGAATACGGCATCTAAATTATAATAAGAGAAAATAGCATCATATTTTTCTTGATGCTCAAAAATATATTCATATAATTTTTGGTTATAATAAATAGATTCTATATTCCAACGGCATCTGTCTTGACCTGGCTCTATTTCATATATGTATTCAACTTTCTTGTCCTGACTAATTTCTATGATGTGAATTTTATCAAAATACTTTTGATAAAACTTTTCAAATTGTGGGGAGTGTTTTAAATTTACACTTGATGGCAAAATTGTAAAAAAATAAATGTCATGTCCTAAATTATATAGATTAATGGCGTGATCAAAAGAAATCATTTCAGCACCACCAACAAAATAAGATGCCCTAGGTTGGTTAATTATTATTTTCATATTTTCTCCTTTGACTAATATATTTTTTTGTTAAAACTTTGGCTTGTTCTAAATCATTTATATGTAGTTGTTTGTTTTGACAATATGGCATCCAAATGGTTTGGTACCTTTCTACATCATCAAAGGGTATATTGTTGTTTATCATTTCAACTATTTTTTCAATTTCAAAGATAGCTCCTCTGTGTGTTATGTTTATTGACTGGGCCGATTGTTCTAAATCTCCTATGATGTGTAACATCCCAGTGGCAATGCGTACTGACCATTGTGCATGATTTTCTCCAGGTCTTAAGATTATTCTCCTATTTTTATTTTGACCAAAACAATGTGTCAAATCTCCTTGCATTCTACAGGTTTCAAAATCATCCCAACAACTTTGGAGAAAGTCAACTCTTTCTTGATGTTCCATATCAAAAAAATCAAAAGTTCCTTGAAATAGTTCCGTCAACCCAACGTCCATAACGCACTCACTGGGAATATTATTTTTTGAAAGGTATTCTGCTAATATCTCAGCAGTTTCCTTTGCTCTTTTTTTTGTTGAATGTCTTATTATTACCTTACCGTCGCCAATTTGAGGCAAGATTTCTTTACAAGCATTTTTGGCAATTTCGATTCCTTTTAATGTAAGTCCGGTATCATTTTTACCATCAATATAACTATGATCATCATAACTGTGTCTAACGACCAAAAAACTATTTTTTTCCATATTTAACCTTTAAAATACAGCTATATAAATAGTAATGTATTTCCCTGTCTTATATATTTTATTAATTAAGCATATATGTTTTGTTCTAATCTACTTATTATGATAACAATTGTATTTTTAGTTGTCAATTTTATAATTTACAAACAGTATAAAATTTTTCTGTTTTGAATTAACTAAATCTTTTTTAATGTCTTTGGACGCTGTATTGCTTCTTTAAATGGCTTAGTTATTTCTTTGTTATATAATACCAATTGTTCATGTAATGCTCTTGTTGAGGCCACATACAACAAATGCATATCTACGTCATTATTGGCATTATATACATTTTTTGAAGCATCATTAACAATTACACAATCAAATTCTAATCCTTTTGATGAGGCTACCGATAAGACAAATACACCCGTTGTATATTGAGTATCTTTATCAGAGATGTACTTTGATTCTACTTGAGCATTTTGTAATTCTGCTTGTACCTGTTGGGCTTCATTCTCATCTTTACAAATAACCGCTATTGTCTGATAGCCAACATCAAGCCATTCATTTATCTTATCAATTTTTGCATTACTTTTGTTAGAAATATCTTCATACCCAACGTCGGTTCCATGTCTTATAACTGGCTCTGCTTGATTTAGATCTAGGACAGCTAAAACATTGTTAGCTGTTTCGGTTATTTCCATGGTTGTACGATAACTTTTACTTAGTTCTAATAATTCGCATTCGCCATCAAACACACTTTCATTAAGTTCACGCCAAGATTTGATGCCTCTATACGAATGGATTGACTGAGCTAGATCTCCATAAATATTAAATTTTCCTTGTTCAAAAATTTTTCTTAACACATGGAAAGCGAACATACTATAATCTTGGGCCTCATCTATCACTATATTACTATAATTCAAGCGTTTATTTGTAAGTCTGTAATTTAAGTACAATAATGCTGGAATATCTTCAAAAAATATACGTTTCTTTTTTAAGGCTTTTAATGTATCTTTTTGTAGTGTATTAACTTCAGATGAAGTTAAACCTGTTTTGTATTCGTTTAAATTGGAAATAAACGAAACGTATAAAGATAAACATGTTCTATTAATACCTTTAAAATATTTATCTAAGGATTTTTCACCTTGCTCATTTATGAACTTTCTTAATGTTTCACTCTTATCTATATATTCCTTTCTTTTTGGGTCACCTTTTGGCAACGACATATAAACCTTTCTATATTCATCGTTTAGTGATTCATATATTTCTTCCTTTTTTTCGCGGAATAAGGCTTTATAATATTTGTATGTGGAATTAAAATCTAAGTGTCTTCCATCCTCGCCAAGTAATCTTTTCCTTATCATTTCTTTAGGAAAAACGACTTTGCCATCTATTTTAAAATCGTCTTCTACTAGAGCGTTTCCTTCTAAACATCTTAACACAAATTCATCTATTAAATCACGATATTTAAGGCTTCCTTTAAAGGCACTTATACGTTGTTCAATTTCTTTTTTTTCACCCTTTTGAGATAATGAATCATTTTCTAATGTTAAATCTATGCCAATATATTCATTCATTAATTCTATTAAAGTCTTTTGAGCTACTGGTGTTGTTTCAAGTTCAGGAAGTACTGAGGAAACATAATTTAGAAAATAATCATTTGGACCTATAACCAAAAATTGATTTGACTTTGCTTTTTCTCCCATCGTATATATCAAATATGCTATTCTATGTAAAGCTACAGATGTCTTTCCGCTTCCGGCCACCCCTTGAACAATAACATTGTTGTTTTCAGATCTAATAATGGCATTTTGTTCTTTTTGAATGGAAGCAATAATGGTTTTCATTCTACTATCGGCATTTACATTTAAATATGGTAATAGTAATTCATCATTAGTTACTAAATTTGTATCAACAGCATTTAACAGCTTTGCATTTTTTATTAATATTTGTCTTTTTAAAAGTAAGTTACCAGTTTGAACACCAGTTGGTGACTTGTATGAAACTGGACCTATTTCACTGTCATAGTATAATCCACAAATCGGACTCCTCCAATCATAAACAACTAGCGAATTGTCGTGTGATATAGCAGTTCTTCCAATATATATTGGAATAGCATCCTGGGTCTTAGCATCCTGATAATCTATTCTACCAAAATACGGACTTTTTTTAGCTTTTTCCAATCTGACTACTTTTTCTCCTATGTTGGCTAGTTGCGAGTTTAAATTAAGATGTGTTCCTCTCAATCTATCCTCAAATGATAGACTGGTAGCTTCCTTCTTTATAAGACTTTCACTGTCTAAACTCTTTTCTATTTCTGTTTCAATAACTTTCTCTATGTATTCTAATTGTTTTGCCTCATTTTTTAATATTTCATTCATTATAATCTACCTCACTTAATCTTTTTACTATAGCTTTTCATTAACATGATAACTATTTTTTTACCTTTACTAATCTTGGATTTGGGTACATAAATCTAGTCATTACTTGGTGTTCTGGATACCCAATTAATAATTTTATTGAATCTTCACTATAACTTCTTGTTTTGAGAACATATGGCAGAACCAATTTGTTTATCGAATCATTTTTTATGAGTGAGACCCTGATATTTCTACCGAGCTGTTCTTCATTAGCGCTATAAAACATTCTCGGGTTTAAACCTAGTTGCTCTGTTGGTTGTTCCAGATCTATATCATATTCAAAAAAAACAAAATCAGATTTCCCTAAATGATGGGCTGATTGCTCTGTAACTAAAGTTTCATATCTATTTTCAAGAAAAAATCTTGGATTGATACTTGATAATCTAATCTTTTTTCCACCAATATAAGCATATTTCTCATACGAATCATCTAACCATTTATTCTCGTGAATAATTGCTGAGGCAAGTTCCTGCTGTCTTTTTGGATTGCTGTTATTTTGCTTTAGGTCCCTTAACTCTTCCATCCATATGGCTGTTTGAATTTGTAGTTTATTTCTTACTTCATTTAAACTTCGTTCATTCGCACTATTGCAAGGTTTTATACTATTTATTAGGCTTTGCATCTTATCCTTGTCGTACTTATTCTCTAGATGTTTGTAAGCTATTTTTAAAACTAGAGCCGCATAACCTTTTAAAATAGGTATTTCTTCTACTATATGGCATAATTCAACTATTTCTTCTATTTTAGCTAAATCTAATAATCTATTTACTGAATCGTCATATATTATCTTTCTAAATTGATATAAATATTGTTCAATATCATTATCAATAATAACGCATTCCTCATAAATCCTTTTAAATGTTATATTTTCAACACTTCCATATTTATATCCAACAAATGGTGTTGGATCCACTTGGTAAGTTTCACCGGTAGAAGAATCTATCAATGCAACAACATGAATTGTAGTTACATTATCAGGATCAAATGTACGTTTTCTCACTAATGCGCATCTTGAATTTAGTCCTATATTAAGATGTTTAGCGTATCGTACAAAACAATGAGCGGCTGTATAGCAATTACCATTCATTTTTAGTATATCAGTATCAGGATTAGGAAAACCGCTTGGATATATACTTTGTCTTACAATATCACAAAGAACCTGCAGCTTTTTTTCAAACGAAAGATTATTAAATGTTCTATTGAAATAGCATTCACTAAAGACACTACTGCTATTATTGTTAATTGGTCTTAGTTCCTCTAGTTCTGGTAAAAAATCCATTTGTTTTTCCCCCGTTAATTTTCTTATTCTCAAGTTAAATTCCACATATTTAGATTTATCTATTTTGATAATAACTTTTGGTTGTTCTGGACATTATCTCCGAAAAATTGTATTTTATTATATCAACTTTTTATAAATAGTCAAGTTAAATAAATAAGTTTTAACAGCATAGTAAAAAAATTAATATTTCAAATTGAATTTTTTAATTTGAAACTGAATTAAACATAGCGTTAAATATTTCAACATTTTTTCAATCTCTATATATATGATACTGAGTAAAATTGAAAATCATAAAAAAAACTCGAAAAAATTCGAGTTAATCTAAATGTTTTTGTAATTCTCTTAATGTCATTAAGAATTCATTTGTCTTCTTAATCTCTTCGTCAAGTTTTTCATAATTAGCTGTATTTTCTAATTCTATATCAGTTTGACTAGGTGTTTTTTCTATACCATATATTGGTGAAATAATTGGTGATGGCTTATATTTAACATTTTCTTGATAAACTGGTCGTTTAGGTTCTTCAACTTTTACATTAATAAAGTCATCTATAACTAATTGTTCTTCTTTAACTGGTTCTTCAATGTTTTCAATTAATACTGGTTCTTCGTATGTTTCTTCTTTTTCTACTATATTAACTAATTCGTTAGCTTCTTTAAATTTCTTTTCAAGATCAGCTAAACTAATAGGTTCATTTCCCTCATCCTCATATTGAGTTAATTCATTAGACTCATACATTTCTTTACTCTTTTTAATTAATTCATCTAAACTAATAATTGCGTCACGCTCTTGAGCTTCTTCATAGCTTGTTAAGTCAATGTTTTTAGTTTCTTCTTCAGCTTTTTCTAGTTCTTCTGTTAAACGTCTTAACTCTTCTTGAGCTTCTTCCTTGTTTGGCTCAATAGCAGTATAAGTTATTTCTTCTTTTTGTTCTTTTTCTTCTAATGCTTCTAATACTACTACTGGTTCTTCTTTTGTAGCTTCAATGATTTCTACATCATTATTTTCTACAATATTATTTATTTCATTTGTTTTTTGGCTTACATCTTCTATTTTTTCTACTTCTTTTACTTCGTCAACTGCTACTACTTTTTCTGGTTCTTGTTCAATTTCAACTGCTACAGGTTCAACCTTTTCTGGAACAATAGGCTCTATAGTAACTGGTTCTTCTACAAGAACAGGTTCAACATAAGTTACAGGTTCTATAGTTTCTACAGCTTCAAGATTACTTGGTTCTTCCTTTTGTAATTCTATATTTATATCTTCAACTAGTTTATTTAATTCTTTAGTATTTTGTTTTTGTTTTCTTTTATAATAGCTCTTGTCGATTAAGTATATAATGAAGTATAAAAAACAGGCAACGCCAGCAACAATATAAACAATTATTATCTCTTTTGAAGTTAATAAATTAATTAAATCATTCATTACGTCCACCTCTTAAAATAAGAATATCACATGTCATATTCAATGAAAAGATATCTTTAATTATTTGTAAAAAATTTTACAAAGCCTTTTACAACTTTTTACATTTGTTCGATTTACATCTTTTTTACGTTTTCCATATTTATTCTTCTATATTTATTTTAACATATTTTTAGTGATGAAAGCATTATAAATTTATTTTTTTCATATAACTTACTATGAAAGAAAAATTTATTAAATCAACTATCATTCTTTTACTTGGTGGATTCTTAACAAAAATACTAGGTATGATTATTAAAATTATTATGAGTAGACTCATTGGTACTGAAGGATTAGGTCTTTATATGTTAATACTACCAACCTTCTCTCTTTTCATTGGAATAAGTCAATTAGGAATGCCTGTTGCGGTTGCGAAACTTATAGCTGAGGAAAAACGTAATAATATGAGACTCTTTTTTTCGGTTGTGCCAGTAATTTTTCTGGTAAATGTCTTTTTAATAATATTAATTATTTTACTAGCACCAGTTCTTTCTAATAATTTATTACATAATAAGGATACCTATTATGGTATTATGGCTATTAGTTTAGTTATACCTTTTACAAGTATATCTAGTATTTGTAGAAGTTATTTTTTTGGAAAAGAACGCATGGGTCCACATGTTATTTCGAACTTAGTTGAAGATGTTGTTAGACTTTTGTTAATGATTATTGGTATTCCTTTTGTTATAGATAAAGGATTAAAGTACGCTATTTGTTATATCATTCTTTCTAATATTATTAGTGAGGCAGCATCTATTATTATATTGTTTTTGTTTTTACCAAAGAAACTTGTTATTAAAAGGAATGATTTGAAGCCTGATAAAAGTTATATTTTGGAATGTTTATCTATTGGAATACCTAATACTACGGGAAGATTAATTGGTAGTTTTGGATATTTTTTAGAGCCGATTATTCTTACTTTAGTATTATTAAGTGTTGGATATGATAATAGTTTTATTACAAGAGAATATGGTATTCTATCAGGATATGTAATGCCTATAGTACTGCTTCCATCTTTCTTTACACTGGCTATATCGCAAGCTCTTTTACCAGTTGTTTCTAGGGAGTATTCTAATGGAATGATTAAAAGTGTACAAAAAAAAATAAGATTAGCTATTTTCTTTTCATTAGTTATCGGCATTCCCGCTACTATTTTATTTGTTATTAAACCAGGTTTCTTTTTAAGATTAATTTATCATACTAGTGAGGGAATTAGTTATATGAGAATAATCGCACCAGTTTGTCTTTTACAATATATTCAAGCTCCTTTATCATCGGCATTAGACGCAATGGGTAAAAGTCGTGACGCAATGATAGGTACTACTCTTGGGATGATAGTTAGGACTAGTTTATTGTTTATTCTTTCATATTTAAAAATTGGTATTTATGGTCTTATATTGGCGATAAGTATTAATGTAATTGTTGTGACAATATATGATTTGTGCCGAGTAAGGTTCCATTTAAAAAAGGCTTAGGAGCCTTTAGTTATAAATATATAATTCATGCTGACATCTAGTACAAGCAACATATAGTAGATTTCTTTCGTTTTTACGATATGAATTATTACGATCATTATAAATTATGACACTGTCAAACTCTAATCCTTTCGCAATATATGCTGGTATAACGATTAGGTCTTTTTTGAACTTTTTAGTATTGGCATCTACTAAGGAAATACTAATACTATCTTTTAATTTATCATATAGTTCTTCTGCTTCTTTATAATCTTTGGTAATTATAGCGGTACTTTTATATTCGTTTTGCAAAGTGTTTATGTCAGCTAGTAAGCTTTCTTTTAGATTAGTAATATTCTTTCTAAAGATTACTGGTTTATTATTGTCTTTACGAATAGCATTGACATGATTTAAATTAAGAATTTTGTTAGTGTACTCAATTATCTCTGGTGAAGAACGATATGTTTTTAATAATTCTAAGTATTTTGTATCGCCAGAGAAAATTGGACTTAGGTCTTCTAATGAGTTATAGCTATAATATGGATTAATATTTTGATTTATGTCTCCAAGAATTGTAAAGTCAGCTTTTTTAAATATTTTACTGATAATTATGTATTGAAGACGGTTATAATCTTGGGCTTCATCTATAACTACTTGTTTGATATTACATTCATATGGGAAGCCTTGTAAAGTACCTTTTATATAGGAGAATAATAAGGCATCTTCGTAGTTAATGATGTTTCTTTTTATGAATTCATTTATTTCTCGTTCTGTTAAGGATACTTTGCAGAAAGGGCTAGTCCAAAAGTCTGCATAAATTTTCTTGTAATCTTTTTCAAAGTTAGAATTTTCTTTTAATAGTCTACCAAAAGTTTTAGCTTTTTTATTACTACCTTTGTAAAAGTTGGCAGATAACTTTTTGGCCATTTCATCTAATCTTTCAAACAATGGAAGACGATTATATTTATAAGTTAACATTTCATTTAGTTCTTCTTTTAATACAACATTAAATTCATTTTCAATTATGTCTCCGGTAAATTTGCATTTGGAAATGTAGTCTTTTAAGTAGGCATCTAAGTCAGATATTATTTCATCACTTTGTTTATATTTTACTAGGTCTTTATTTGTTTCACTGTAAGTATAATATCTTGATACAAAGTCAGAGAATGTTTCAACGTTTTTATATTCGGTTATAAAGTATGATAAATAATCATTAAATGTTGTTTGAAGAGTATTGTCTTCTCCTAAGGATGGTAAGACATCTGAAATGTATTCTGTAAAAACGTTGTTTGGTGAAAAGATTAAGATGTTGTTGCTGCTAAGGTTTTTTAGGCGGTATAGTAAGAAGGCAATTCTATGTAGAGCAACGGTTGTTTTACCTGAGCCAGCTATTCCTTGAACTATTAGGTTATTGTCTTCTAAGTTTCTGATTACCCTATTTTGTTCTTGTTGGATAGTATTAACAACGTTTTTCATTTTATCACTTGACTCTGTTGCGAGTACTTCTTGTAAGACTTCGTCATCAATATTTAAAGAATTATCAAACACTCCTACTAATTTATTTTTTTCTATTTTATATTGTCTTTTTCTTTTTAGTTCTCCTTCATATATGCCACCTGGTGCTTTGTAACTACATGGTCCTATTTCGTAGTCATAGAATAAGCTACATACTGGACTACGCCAGTCGTATAAAATATTGTTTAAGTCATCATCTTTTAAGTATGTTAGAGAAATGTAAATATTATGGATTTTATTTTCATCATCTTTAAATACTATTGATGCAAAGTATGGCTTATTTTTTATTTGACAAAGTTTTTTAAAATACGCTTGTTTTTGTAGGGCTTTTTCAGCTTCGTGTGCGGTTGCGGCCATTACTTGTTGTATTTCGGCATCATCGAAACTGGTCGAATCTTCCCACATCATCTTTTTGAATTCTTTTAGATTTTCCTCATCATCATATACATCTTGTCCTAATGAAGATAGTCTATCACCTAGTAATTTTTGGACCTTTTTTAAAATTTTTTGTTCCGTTTTAAACTCTTGCTCGCTAATTGCCATTTAGTACCTCCTTCTTAATTTATTCTTTAAAAACTAAAATACCATATGCAAAACACTACATTTATTACATGTAGTTTTAGTTATAAATATGGTATCTTGCTAAACGTCTCTATCAATATATCATAAGTTAATTTTTAAGACAAGAAAAAAAGAGAGATATTTCTCTTAAAAATTATTTGGTTTGACATACGGAATTGGTTCTTTTTACATAAGTTTTTGGTGATTCTTTATGCGTAGTTGTTTTTTCTTTTTCTTTTAAGCCTAAGAATCTAGCAACAAATGTATCTACACCCTTTTTTAAGTCTTCTTCTGTATCAAAGGCTCTAGTACAGTCAGTTTTTGGTATAATATAAATCTTTCCATTAGGTGAAGTATAATTTATTACTTTACTTTCTGGATACGTTTCTAAAAATTCCTCTGCTTCATAATCAAAATTAAAGTTAAGTGTCATATCAGCAGGTTCAACTTTACCTACTATATATCTAATTGTTTTAATTGTTGTCTTTTCTTCTAAATCAGCATCCAAATATGGTATTTCTTGATTTAAACTTACTATAACTGGTGTCTCTTTTGCAGGATATTTATAATCTTCTAATGAATCTACTATATCACAATAAGTTACTAGTTGTGGGCAACTAGCATGGCAGTGATAATAAATTGTTAGTGTCTTCGGTTTTTCTTTCATATTAATTTTCCTCCTATTAATAATTATATCATTTGTTAAGGCGATAAATTTCTTATACCATAAGTTTTTGTTTTTAGCAAGAAAAAAGGGAGATGTTTCCCTTTAAAATTCAGTTTTAATACTAGGCATGTCTTTATCAAAAGTAACGATGTTATAAACTTCTTTTCCCTGTTCTTTACATATTTCACTATATTTATCAGTCCAAAGGATAATTGATAAGCATCGTTTATATTTAAATTCAGTTTTTCCAGCCAGTAATTAATAATTTCTTTGGCTTTGTCTGTATGAGTTTTATCTTCTATTTCTAGAGCTATTCCAAATGGATATTCATCTACTACAATTTCTATTTCTTTATTTGAATATACACTTCGATATCTTTCATAACTTTCTACTAAATCTAGATGAATTACATTTTGTAGTAAATGTATTAGATTATCATATTCACTTGGATCTATACTTACCTCTACTTCTTCTTCAGTATGAATTAGTTCTTTTGTTGTACTTGGTAATCTTCTTTTCCAGGTAATCATACATTTAGAAATTTCAGAGGAAGATGTTTTTCTCACTCTAAATCTACCATCTATTTCCTTACTATAGAAATTGTATTCTTTCATTGGATGATTATATTGATCTGTTTTTTCATAAAACGTGCCTTGATAATTTAATTCAGTAAAAGTATTTAGTTTGTTTAGAATTTTGTCTTTACTATTTTTAGAAAAATAATATCTAATCTCTATTTTCATTTTTACCTCGTTTTGTTGTTATATTATTTTGTATATACCTTTGGAGCGTCTATTGAACTTTTTGATGTACTGGCATTTTCTTTTGTATCTTTTAAATTTAAGAATCTAGTAATAAATTCATCTACTCCAGCTTGTAATTCTTCTTTTGTTTCAAAGGCTTTAACCAAATTACTTTTAGGTGTTGTATATACTTTACCTGATGGTGTTTTATATGTAACCATTGTACCATCGTAACAACTTTCATAAAAATCAATTGGATTAAGGACTTTATAAATATCAGGATGAGTAATAACACGTTCCGCATCTTCTTCTTTTCCTAAAAAGTATCTGATAGTTTTTGTTGCGATATGCTCTTTTAATTCAGCATCTAAGTAAGATACTTTTTGACAAAAAGTCACAACAACTGGTGTTGGCGCTGGATACTCATAATCTTTTTCTGAAGATACTTGGTTAAATGAAGATATTATTTGAGGATACTCTTCATTACAATGGTAGTAGACAGTTAGAATTTCATCTCTTCTCATAATGACTTTTCCTTTTTTATTTATTATATTCTTCTATTAGACCAATGAATTCTTTTTGTAGTTCTTCTAGTCTTTCTTCAGTTTTAGCTTCAAATCTAGCAGTTATATTAGGACCAGTGTTAGAAGCTCTAACTAGTGCCCAACCATCATCAAATAAAACTTTTACACCATCAATATCTAAAAACTTATAATCTTTACTTTTGGCATATTCTGCTACTTTATCAATAATGGCAAATTTTTTGTCATCAGAACTTTTGAACTTTAATTCTTCTGTTGAATAGTAGTTATTAATTCCAGAAAGTAATTCTGTTACTGTTTTATCGGTATGAGACAATATTTCTAATAGACGAAGTCCAGCATATAGTCCTGAATCAAATCCTGGCCAACGGTCTCTAAAGTAAACATGTCCAGATAACTCTCCACCAAATGGTAAATCTTCATCTCTTACCTTAGCTTTTGTATATGAGTTTCCAGTACGATAACATAACCCTTTTCCGCCTAGTCGTTCTATTTCATCACTAAGTGACTTAGAACATTTTACATCATATAAGAATTCTTTTTTAGCTACTTTATTTATAATATCTCTAACTATTATTATCATGTATTGATCAGTTGGTATAAAGGTTGACTTTTCTGATACTACACCTAGTCTATCACCATCACCATCAAAACCTAATCCAACATCAGCTCCAAGTTCTTTTACTTTTTCTTTTAGTTGAGTAAGATTATCTTCAACACAAGGATCTGGATGATGATTTGGGAATCTGCCATCACTTTCACCATTGATTACATGTAATTCGATTGGGAACATTTCATATAATTCTTTTGCGATAATACTTGTTGTTCCATTACCTGGATCAATTACAACTTTTAATTTTCTATTGCCAAACTTTAGATTATTTTTGAATAGTTCTAAATATTCATCACGGATACTATAATCAGTTACAGTACCTGTTCCTTTTTTAAAATTTCCCGCTTTTATATAAGCTAAGAAGTCTTGAATTTCTTGTCCTTTACAGTTTCCAGACTCATCAAAAGCAAACTTTAAGCCATTATCATCTTTAGGATTATGTGAAGCTGTTACCATAACACCTGATGGTATTCCTAATTTTATACAAGCATAGTAATACATTGGTGTTGTACATAAACCTAGAGAAATTATATTAACACCAGTTTCTGTTATACCTTTAATTAAAGCATTATATAAACTTTCTCCTGATAAACGATTATCATGACCAATGACACAAGTAGTTTTACCTATTGTTTGAATATAACTACCAAAACCTAATCCGATAGTATATACTGTATCTTCATCTAATTCAGCAGGATAAATTCCTCTAATATCATATCCTCTAAATATATTTTCATTTATATTTTCTTTTATATTCATATTTTCCTCCTATAATCTAATTATACCATATAAAATATTTATGTATAGAAAAAGAATGATATAAAATCATTCCTGTAATTATTTTTCTTCACCTATAACGATAGCTTCTGCATTAGCAAAACGATCTACATCTGGATTATATTCTGGTACTTTTTCTTCTTTCTTTGGAGTATTTGCTAGAATACGATCTAACTTTACTTTAATCTGATCTTTACTAAATGGTTTAGCTATGTAGTCAACAAATCCTTCTTCAAGATATTTTTTCTCACTACCAGAAATAGCATCAGCAGTTAAAGCAATGACTGGGGTATTAAAATTAGGATTTTTCTTTAGTTCACGTAGTGCTCTTTCTCCAGACATTATTGGCATCATAATATCCATTAATATTACATCATATTCTTGTCCTAAAACAATTTTATTTAAACATTCTTGACCATTTTCACATTCATCAATTTGAAAATTAAAAGATTCTAGAGCACGTTTAGCTACTTTTATATTTAATTTGTTGTCATCAACGATTAGAATTCTTCTATTACTGTAATCAGAAATGTTTATTCTTTGCATGATTTCAGCACTATTAATTATTTGAGTATCTGTTAATGGTTTGGTTTCTAAATCTATCTTTTGAGGTATTTGGACTATAAATAGTGAACCTTTACCATAACTACTTTGAACGTTTATTTTACCATTCATCATTTCTACTAATTTTTTGGTAATTGCTAGACCTAGTCCAGTACCTTCTGCGGTAGAACTTTTTTCAATGTCTAGTCGTTCAAACTTAGTAAATAATTTATTGATGTCTTCAGCCTTTATTCCACGACCGGTATCTTTTACACTTATTATTAAGAGACAATTTTTATCTTTATTAATACATTTTGTGGTAAATTCTATCGTACCTGCTTCTGTATATTTAATAGCGTTTGATAATAAATTATTGATAACTTGTTTAATATGAACTCTATCACCGAGTAACTGGTATGGAATATCTTCTGCTATATTAGTTTTTAGTTCTATTTGTTTGTCCCCTATACGAGTTGCATTTACTTTAGCTAACATATTAGCTTCTTTACGATAGTTGTATGATGTTTCAATTATTTCTAATTTGTCACTTTCTATTTTATTGATGTCCATGATATTACCAACTATTTCTAGTAAGGTACGAGAGGCCGCAATTACATCTTCTAAGTCTTCTTTCATTTCAGCTGGTACATTATTTCTTTCAGCCATGTCTTCTGATAGACCTACAATAGCGTTTAATGGTGTTCTAATTTCATGTGACATGCTAGACAAGAATTCACTTTTAGCATCATTAGCTCTTTCGGCTTGTTCTTTAGCTATGTTTAACTCAGTGATCATTTTTACATCTGGATTTTCAATGGTAAAGTACATTATATAGCATAATAGTGCAGGAGCCAAATCGTAAATGATCATTCCAGGGAATAGTAAAGTTAAAACAAAAATAATTCCTAATACAACTATTATTCCAAAAATTGCAATGTGTCGCTTATCTACCTTCCTAATGTTTATTAATGTAACAATCAAAGAGGATAAAAGCAAAATTGCAACCATAATGTATCCTACAATAATTGTTGATCCAGTGACGTTTATAGCACTGTTGGCATTTACCAAAGTGATATGTGTAAAGAATGTACTAATAAAGAAAAGTATTTCAATAGTTGACGAAATTATTATTAATTTTTTTGGATTATTACGTATTTTTTCATAAGTTATAATTAATATGTAGCACAACAAAGACATAAAAACCATAACAAATGCTGTTGACAATATTTTATTCAACATGTCAAAAAGAATATAATAGTTTCTTTGTATATCAGCAAATGAATTAAATGCACAAATGAAATGTATCCCAGTATTTATCGATATTTCAAGTAAAGAACATGCAATTATTTTTTCATACATTCTGTTTTCAAGTAAATTTATTTTTTTCTTTGAAAAATATACAATTGCAAGTATTAATACAAATACAAATGATACTAACGGTAATTCAAATTCATATGTCATTTACCATACACCTACCTTAAATATATTTTACATTATTCGATTTTTTTTTACAAGACAAAAGACAAATAAAAAGGAACAATTATTTGTTCCAATTTTTTTTCATATAAGTTTTGAAATTATATTTTTCATCCTCGGCGCATGCAGCTAAAACCGGAGCCATGATGTTTGCGTTGGCAGCTGTTAATTTTACGTTTTTCAAACATTCACGGACTTGAGTTGGTGTTGTTATATCTTTACTTTGATAAACTGTTAAT
Source organism: bacterium (assembly GCA_963645945.1). Lineage (GTDB taxonomy): Bacteria > Bacillota_I > Bacilli_A > RF39 > UBA660 > CAG-877. The sequence continues at coordinate 39,444 of CAVIUA010000024.1, read as the reverse complement.
TCTTCATCCCAGACATCTCTTGTCCAGTTTACTTTCATGTATTCATTTTTTCTTTGTTCCATGTGCTTTTCGTGTATATCTCCAACTAACTCTTCTCTTTTTAGCGGTATCGAATGAGTTTCTATTAGTTCATACATCATACTTGCCATGCTATCTCTTAGTGTTTCAAGTGCTTCGCTTTTAGTCATTGAAGATAAGTCCATTGGATCAGATGCTTGAATATGAATTTCATTTGACTCTGGGTCTGAGAAAGTGGAAAGTGCAACTACCTTTTTACCTGTTTTTTGCGATAATTTATATGGTCCGGCAAATAATTGCTGGCACAAAAGATTTTCTGTATTATTCCATCCACCTTCTGGAAACATTAAAACACTAGACCCATTATTTAATATTCTTTCCATCTTAAGCAATGAATCTTTTCTACTTTCGTTATCTTGTCGGTCAACATAAATTAGACCATAAAGCCAGGCGGCGTGCATTAATGGATTATGTTCAACTTGATCCGTTGTTCCAATTAATACATATGCAGCTCTATCAATAGCAGCCATTCCCGCAATTATGTCCTCATTGAAATAGTGTGTTGATGCAAATATGTATTGCTCATCCTCTTCTAAATTTGGATATCTATCTACTATTATTTTTTTACCAGTTGCTATTTTTAGTATACTTTTTAATGGTTTGTTTATAGCCCTTCTTAGTTTTATTCCAGTAGAAGATGTAAATGTTTCATGATTTACTAGTTGTACGTTTTTTAAACCAAAATTTGACATACCATCGTTCCTTTTTTTTGTTGCTTATTATAACATATTTTGCCTTATTAGTCAATTTAGATTAAGCTATGCATAGCTAGTTATAAAAATTAAATACTAGCTTTTTTAAATTCGGCATTTAATGAAGTGTCGCTGTTAAAATATTGTTCTCATAGTGTTGGTTACTAGTCATTATTTTGGATATTCTTTATATTTTGATATATTTTATTTATTGTTTCTTTCAAATCCGATGAACTATTATTAACATAAATGGTTTTTTCTGGAAGACATTGTTTAAATTCTGTTAAAAACATTTGTCTTTTCTCATCATCATCCAACACAGCATCTAACTCTGTTTTACCTCGACTCGTTATTCTACTTTGTCTTGTTTGCTCATCAGTATACACAAACAAAGTTAAATCTGGAACCAATAATTCGTTTCCATATATTGTATAATCCATTTTCATATCTATTCCAGCAGCTCTATTTGATACAACAGTATCTATTAAATATCTCACTAGATAGACATTCTTATTTTTGTAATCACAATTATTTCTAATATAATCTGACATATACACATCTGATGATAAATAATATAACATATTAGCTACGCAAGATTCACGTCTAACTTCAGTATCAATTATTTCTCTACCAGTATTATACTCTTTGCTTGGCGTTTTGAATAAATATGATCCATCATCCATTTTGTGAAGTTCTTTTCCAACTGTACTAGTTCCACTTCCATCCAATCCGGTTATAACTATTAACATTTTTATCCTCCTATTCTGCTAATTCAATTTTTTTCATTACTAATTCATATGCTTTCTTTATATCATAATTATTTTCAACTTTTATTCCATAAGTTTTAATAATTTCATACATTTTTTGTTTTTCACTCACAATAGTTTCATCTGATACTCCTTCAAAGTCATTCTCATTTTCAAACTCTAGAAGTAGACCTAAGCCTTCTACATCTTGAAAGGCAAATTCATAATCATCATTACTATAAACAATAACATCATAATGAACACTCACAATTTTTTTTAAAATTTATTTTTTCAAATAATTCTTTAGCTTTTTTAGTATCATCAATTGAGACATTTATCTTTTCTTCTGATATAACAACTCCATCTTTAGAATATTCTTTATTTTTATATGTTAATTTTTTATATTCAGCTTCGGCAGTTTTTAAATATCTTATTAAGACACAAGAACTTAATACTTCTAATATATTATTCTTATCAACTTTAAGTTCTTTTGGACAAACATAGTCATCTTCAACTCTACTTTTTCTAATTAACTTAAAGCCTTTTTATGTTAGTAATTCATCAATTTCTTCTAAGGAATTTTTGACTTTTACGGTTACTTCTATTTGTTTCATATCATAACTCCTTATTTATTGTTTAATGTTTTGATACTACTTATTGGCCTTTTCTCATACTTTTCTTACTTCTTTTAATGATAAAGTAGATAAAGTAAAACCAATTACGGGAACTAGTGAGGATAAAAATATATTATTTACGGTGTTAATAGCTAGAGAATATAATACAACAACAATATAAGTTAATATCATAATACATATTTTTCTAGTCCAACTTGTTTCCAAAGATTTATCTAGTTCTACTCTTTTATTTCTTTCTTTGATCTTTTTGATTTCTTCTTCTAAATTCATACTCTCCACTCCTAAATCTAATTATACTTAATATTTTAATTTTTTTCTACTATGAAGCAACAACATTTATCAAAGCCAGGAACATCTTCAATTATTTTGTTTTCAATAACTTTTAGATTACTATTTTCTATTTCTTTAAGCATATTTGGAATGGACTTTATTCTACATGAAGTTGAAGCAACGGTTACTCTTTCATTAATATTCATGTTTGTTCTTTCAACTTCATTGAAGGCCATATTGATATCTGATTTATACTCATCTTTACCATTACCCATAGCGATAATCAAAGCTTTTCCAGCGTTACTTAGATGTTCATGGATGAAGTCATAAAAATTTTTACGATGTTTTTCTTCTACAAACATATGAATTACAGCTACTGAATAGATAAAATCATACTCTCCTGATAGGGTATCTTGCATTAAGTCAAATTGTTTAAAATTATCTGGATATTTATTATTAGTTAATTCCTTACATTTATTTACAGCACTTATTGAATATTCTAAAGCTAGGACATTATAACCTTTATCAAGTAAAAATATAGTGTCTCTTCCTTCTCCAGAACCTAGTTCTAATATTTTACTACTTTTAGAAATTTTATATTTATTTATGGTATTAAGAACTTCGGGTGTTGGTTTAGGTATTTCCCATAGATTATTAGATTCATGGACTTTTTTATACCTTTCTTCATAGGCTTTATAGTATTCATCTTTCATTAAATCTTCTCCTTAATTTTTTTCCTGAATATATTTTCATTTAGATTTTAGTTTTTGTCAATAGAAAAAGTAGTTACTAAAAATAACTACTTTTGTCTTTGTTCTTGTCTCATTCTTCTAATCTCTTTAGCTTTCGTAATAAATTCTTTTCTTAATTCTTCAAATTTTGCTCTTCTATCTTTAGCATATGGGAAGGCATTTATCAAACGTTTTGTTAGGAAGTTGTTATGTAACTCTTCTATTATTTTACTTTTTACTTCATTTGTATTGTCTTCACCATATCTTTTGAAACTTTTATTAAATTTTATAACTGTAGTTCCTGATACTATAGTGTCGGCATAGAAGATTATTGATAAAATGATACTTATTGTTACCATAAGATTATTAGGTAATAATAATATTAAATTTTCTAGCCAAGGATTTAGATATTCTACAACTAGGACACCAGCTAGACCGAATAGTACTCCATTTTGAAGACATATTCTTCCGTTAATATTAAACTTTTTGTCAGAGTAGTCCCACCAGCGTAAATGGAATATCTTTTCAGCAATTAAACTACATAAATATTCAATTGTTAGGCAAACAGTCATACTCATTATGAATAAAGCTATGATATCACCTTTATATTTTTGAAGAGTTGAAATCATTGACATTGCACCGTAGCCAAAAATTGGTATATATGGTCCTACTAGAAAACCTCTATTTAAAACAATCTTTTTTTCTGCTAAACTTACCGATGTTGACTCTACAATGTATCCTATAAAGGAATAGATAAAGAATAGTAAAAATAAATTATAATAATTATACTCCATATTACACCTCTTATATTAATTGTGATACTAATAAAATAATTACACCTATTGCTAAACCTACGTAACTAGTTTTTTTATCAGTTGCTTCTTTTAGTCTAGGAATTAATTCACCAAGGACAATAAATAGAAGCATACCTAAAGTAATTGATAATAAGATACCTAATATCACTGGTGAAATCGTTGTTAAGTTTAGGAAGAACATAATTAAGCCACCTAAGAATGTTGATAGTGATACAAGTCCTATAATACTTAAAGTTTTCCAAATATTATCATTACTTTGATAGAATGTAGCTGCTATAACCATTCCTAATGGAATGTTATGAAAACCTATTCCTAATGTTAGAGCTAAACCAATATTAGTTTCAGTAAGAAAAGTTGAATATACTGCCATTCCTTCTATTACATTGTGTAATACTAAAGCAAGAGAAGTTATAACACCTATATGAATTAAATTATCTTTTCTTTCTTTTTTAGTCATAGAACTATCTTCATGGTCTGGAATAAATTTATCAAGTAATTTTAACATTCCATAACCTAAAGCCGTACAAATTATAAATATAAAGATATATTTTACACCTAAATTTTCAATTATTTCTGGTAAAAGGTCTGTTACTATTAACATAGCAATTACACCTAGAGCTAAACCTAGAGAAAAGTCTACTACTTTTTCTTTTTTCTTTACTAGAAAAGCAAGAATTGCTCCTATTAAAATAAATATTCCTAATAATAGTGTTGTTAGTAATCCTAATTTAACTTTATCCATATTATGCAACTCCTATCATTATTAATACTATTAGAGCTAAGATTAGTCGATATATCATAAATATTTTAAAGTTATGATTATGTAAGTATTTTAATAAGTATTTAATACATAATAATCCTACTATAAATGATATTAAGATTCCTAAAATAAATGTTCCAATATTTCCTGCTATAACTGTCCAAGTTGCCTTTTTAAATAATTGTAAAACTAAGGCACCAGCTACGACAGGAGCACTTAAATAGAAAGAGAACTTTGCAGCATCTTCTCTATTTAGACCTAGGACTCTACCTGTTGCGATTGTTGTTCCAGATCTTGAAAAGCCTGGAATTAAAGCTAGAACTTGACTACAGCCAATAATTATAGCATCTTTAATAGTCATTTTTTTTATAGTCTTTTTATTGTTTGAATATTTATCAGCACAATAGATTATGATACCCATGATAGCAAGTGCTAAGGCTATGATGATATAGTTATTTCTAATAGCGCTTTCAATGACATCTTCAAACAACACTCCAGCAATGGCAGCTGGTACTGTTGCGGCTACTAGATACCATAAGATTTTTCCTTCATCATCTTTTACACCTTTAGTAAAACCTTTACTAATCATATTAATAAAGTCTTTAAAAAAGTATATTCCTATAGCTAGAAGTGTACCAAAATGAAGTGCTAAGTCAAATGTTAAAGCAAGATGGGCATCCATTCCAGCACCTATTCCAAATAAATCCCTAAAGATTATTAAATGTGCTGATGAAGATATTGGTAAAAACTCCGCAATTCCCTGAACAAATCCTAAAATAATTATTGATATAAAATCCATATGTTTCTCTCCTAATTTTCAAATATTGGCATGATTATTGGTACAACGTGTTTTTTACGTGAAACACATCCTGGTACGAAGTATCCTTCTGGAATTTTATCTTTTGTATAAGCAAGTGCGATTACATCTGCACCTCTATTATTAAATAATACATAACTACCATTTTTTATAATATCAGTTACATATAAAGCAACTAAATCATAATTATTTGCTTCACTTACTTCATCTAATACATGTAAATATTCTTCCATATCTTTTTCTATTTCATCAAAATTCATAGTAAAGAATTGGCCGATGGCAAACTTCTTTTCGCCAACGGTATAAAGTTTAAAGTCATTATATAAAACATCTTCTTTACTCATACCTTCTAATGAAGTGCCAGCTTTTAATAAGTCCATTCCATATTCTTTATAGTTTACACCAGCAACTTTTGATAAATATTCAACTGCTTCTACATCTTTATCTGTTGCGGTTGGACTCTTTAAAATTAGTGTGTCAGATAGGATTCCTGATAGTAATGCTCCAGCAATATGTACAGGTATTTCAACCTTTTTTTCTTTATATAATAAATATACGATTGTACAAGTTGAACCAACGGCCATATTTCTAAAATTAATTGGACTATTTGTTGTGATACTACCTAAGTTATGATGATCAATTATTTCTTGTATTTCAGCTTCTTCAAGACCTTCAACACTTTGCAATTTTTCATTATGATCAACTAATATTACTTTCTTAGGATGTTTTTCTGATAAATCAGTTATTTTTAATAAACCTAAGCATTTATTACGACGATCAACTATTGGGTAATTTGTATGCTTTAACTTATTATTTATATCATTAACATTATCTACAAATTCAGTTACTTCGAATTTCATTGGTGATGTACATCTAAGCATTGTTTTAATGTAATTAGCTAATGTCACTAATTTAGTTATATGATATGTAGTATATGGTGTCCTAATTATATTTACTTTATTTTGACGAGCTATTTCTAAATGTTCATCTTTAATTCTAGCGTCACCTGACAATATAAGTAATTTTACTTTAGATCTAACAGCGTATTCAATAATACTATGTCTATCACCTACAATTAGAGCCATATCCGAATCAAGTTTTACTGTTTCCATAAATGTGGTACTACGATATGCCGCTACTAGTAGTTTTGCTATAATTTCATCATCAAACTTTAAGACTTCACTTGCTTTTAAAACGTTTAATAAGTTTGTATATGATGTATATAAATCATCAGTATTTTCATTAATAATTACATGAGATAAATCTTTAATAGTAATTAGTCCTGTAAAATAATTTTTGTCATCTACTATTGGAATACCAGTTAAGCTCTTTTCTAGCATTTTTTGATATCCAGTATAAATAGAGTCTGTTTCCTTAATAAAGAAATTCTTATGATAATCAATATCTTTTAATTGTAATTTTACATCATTTAAGTATTCTGGTGTTTTAATATTAAAGTATTTTAAAGCATATTTTGTTTCTTTATTTATGTCCCCTAAAATTCTAGGTTCTGTGTTTTCTCCTAAGCTATTTTTTAAATATGATAAACCTATAGCAGACATTACAGAATCTGAGTCTGGTTTCTTATGACCAAAGATATATGTTTTTTGCATATTTATTCCTTCTTTCCTTTTTATTTAAAAAAGGGATTGTTCCCTTCATTAACTTAATGATTAATTAATAATATTAACAAAAATGTTCCTACTACTTTTGCATGCTGTTTTATTACTATTCCACGTTCTTGTATAGCGGATATATCATCGACTGCATCAACTATCCAACTTTCTAAATACTTTGGTGGTGTAAATGTAATTGGAAACATATGGCTTTTTATAATATCCATTTGTTTTTCACTTAATTCAAAGTTATCAGTAGCGTTTTTTAAAGCACATTTAGGATGCTTTCTTAGTCTGGCTACAAAGTTCTTATCAGAAACTTCTTCTTGAAAAAAATCATGTAGTAATGCAGCTTCTGTTGTTTCTTTGTAATCTAGGTGTAATAATTTTGTGACTTTATATGAATAATAGGCTACTCTCATTGAATGTTCATATCTAGTTATACCATGATGTTTTATATTTTTTAATTTGAGGAACTCTTCATTATTATTGATATGATTTATAATGTCTCTAAATTCTTTATTTTGATACCTATTCATTTTATAACCTCTTATTATTCTATTCTTATGTTTACTTCTTTATAATAACACAAGTCACTTCTTCTATAAAATGTTTAGATATTTAGGTTTAATATTTTGACATTTTTTTACATATCAGAACTGCTTTAGGTATTATACCATTATTATTTTTTTTAGACAAGTCCTGATAGAATATCATCCATTTCTTTAATATCTTCTTCACTTGCTTCTTCTTTATCTAGTTTTTTATTAAACCAAGCTGGTAATTCTTCTTTAACTGACTTTTCAGTTTTTGTTTTTGGTTTTTCTAAGTTTTTATTAAATAACTTCTTTAATTTCTTATGTTCCTTTTCTGTAATATCCATGGCATCTTCTACTGTTTCAATATTTAATCTTTTCCATTGACCAGCTATTGTTTCAACATAGCTTTTCTTTAGTTGCTGATTATTTGTTTTTAATACATAAGATATTAATACATTTACAACTCCTGGATTTAGTTTTTGATCTACTAAAAGACTTTCTATTAATCTTTTATCTCTATCTGTTGGCTCTGCGCCTTTATATTTAGCCTTTAACAACTGATATGGATTTATATTTTCAAAGGTATAAATCATTTTAGCTCTTTTGGAATTATCACCTTTAGGCTTTTTTAAGTAATCTGGCTGTTTATTATATATTAAGGTTGGAAGAGAACCTGCTGATTCAAATTGATAATAATCTCTACAAGCTTTACGAAGACGTGTTTTATCAATTAGACCTTTTTCATTGATTGAATCACATACTAAACCTTTTATATCTAGAGTATTTAAGTTATATGTAAAACTTAAGGCATTTATTAATTCTTTAATATCTTTAGTAAATGTTTTATCAGTAACTATATTATCTGGAATACTTGATATAAGTAAGTTAAAATCTATTCCTTTATTTATTAAAATATTATTTGAATCTTTTTTAGTAATATCTACTTCTTCTGACATATCTAATATATTACCTTTTACCGATGTAAATACATCATCAAAATTACTTGTTATATCTTCATAATCTTTAAGACTTACTTTTGGAGTTTTATAATAATTTAGTAACTTTTCATATTCTTTTTTTCCTAAATTATTATATAAGACAACATTTAAAATAGGATGTGTAAAAAAGTCATGTGCTGATACTGGCGAATATATTAAATAAACATAATGATTAATGCTTCCCTTTTTCAAGTAACTTTTTAAAAGACCGATAGCTTCAAGTTTTTCTCTTGCGATAACTATATCTTCTAGTTTTAATTGCATTGTTGCCATAAGATGATGATGAGTTAAGTCATCACTCATTACTTCTAATTTATCTAGGTCGTCTATTAAAGTAAAATATAGTGATGTTGCGGTATGACCAATTACTGGTTGATACAACATCGTTATTAGTTTATGATCATTTTCTGATAAAACAGTTTTATTAACTACTGTATAAGTATCAGCAGGTAAAATTGTTATAGTACTATGCATAGTTATCACCTAGATATATAGTACAATAAATAAATAAAAAAAGAAAGTTTAACTTTCTAAAATCCTAAGAATTTTAAGACATCTAAAGAAGTCATCTTAGTAAAATATATAAATGTAAAAGCTATTAGTAAGAAAGGACCAAAAGGTATGACTTTTTCATTATTCGTTTTCATCAAAAGAAGAGACATTGGTAAAGCAAAAAGACTGCCTAAAAAAATACTAATTGTTCCTAATAAAGGATCTAGTACTAAGCCAAATAAGAACATCATTTTAATGTCTCCTCCACCAAGACTTTCTTTTTTTAAAGCTTTATTTCCAATAAACATAATTAAATACATTACTGAAAAAAGTAGTATACCAGTTGCAAAATGAATTAATGTTTCTTTTAATCCTGAGTTTAGAAATTGAATTATTAGAAAATAAATACTAAAGAAAATTAAGACTTCATCTGGTATTATTAAATATGTTAAATCGCTAACTGTGACAATCATTAATAATGTCACAATTCCTAGGGCTATTAATAATTCGTAACTAAAGCCAAAACTATAATATGAAACAGAAAATAATAGTCCTGTGAAAAATTCCATATATGGATATAAAACATCTATTTTAGAATGACAGTGACGGCACCTTCCTTGTTGAATTATGTATGAAAATAAGGGAACTGTTTCTTTTCGAGTTAGTTCATGACTACAAGAGTCACAGTGTAGTTTATTTCCTAATATTTTTTCTTTCTTTGGTATACGTAATCCTAAAATTGTGGAAATTGTACCGACAATACTTCCTAAAATAAAAAAGATAATTAAATATAGTATTTCCATATAATTATCCTCCTTATTATTACTCGATTTGTGAATATATACTAAACATTGGTGTAACAATTGAAAGTAAGATAACACCAACAATTCCAGCTAAGAAAACAATCATTAATGGTTCCATTAAACTTTTCATTTGATCAATTATTGTTTTATGCATAGCTTGGAAATGGTTAGAAACTTTTTCCATCATTAGGCCTAATTGTCCAGTGTTCTCACCAGTTACTATCATTTCATAGGCAACTACAGGGATAGCCCATTCGCCACGGAAGGCTGCTGAAACAGGTTCTCCTTTTGATAGATTTTCAAGTGTTTTATTAATTATTTTTTTGAACACTTCATTGTCTGTTATTTTAGATAATATTTCCATACTATCTGTTATGAATACACCATGATTTAATAATGAGGCAAATGTCTTAGTGAAGTTAGCAATTTCATTATAGATAATTATTTTACTAAGTACTGGCATATGCATAAGAAATGTTTGCACTGCTAATTTGAATGACTGTACATGGGAAAGTAAGTATTTAAATATAAATATTACTACAACAAATCCACCAATTAGGTATAAATAGTAATTTTGAATAAAGTCACTTATTCCTAATACAACTAGTGTAATAGTTGGCAATTTAGCGTCATTTGACTCAAACATACTGGCAAACTGTGGAACAAGATAGACTAACATGAAGACTAATACGGCCAAGGCAATAGTTAATACAACAATTGGATATGTCATAGCACTCTTCATTTGTTTTCTTGTTTGATTCATAGATGTATAATATTCGGCCATATCATCTAGTATTGATGGTAAGTCACCAGTCATTTCAGATGTTTTTACCATGTTTATTAATAATGGTGGGAAGACTTTTCCTTGATTAGCAAGAGCTATTGAAAAGCTTTCTCCTTTTAATAATTCATAAACTACTTGCCCATATATTTTTTTATGAGCTGGTTTTTTGGCTTGTTTTGCTAGAATTCTGACTGAGTCAACTAAAGGGATACCAGACTTTATATATGTAGATAACTGTGTCAAGGTAAATGATAAATCTTCGGGTTTTAATTTAGGTGTTCCAGTAATATCAATATCCATAGCTGATTTTGGTTTTACTTCTAGGACTTGATAATCTTGGCCTTCTAAGAATGCCCTTACTTCATCTTCTGACTCGGCATCGAAAAATCCTTTTTCTTTTTTATTTACTGAATTGATTACTACGTAGCTGTAACCTTTTAATTTTCTTTTAGGACGATTTTCATCAGTTGTATTTGCATCTTGTTTTTCTCCTGGTTTGGCAGTACCAGTAGTAGTGGCTTGATTCGCATTTGATTTAGGTAATTGTGCTTTATTATTGCTAGTGCTTGGTGCTGGTTTACTATTTTGATTTTCCTGTACAAGAGGCATAATTTTATCTTGGGACATTACACTAGGCGTTGCTGTTGCATTAATACTTTGACTTGGCTGACTTGGTGTTGTTGCTACTGCTGGCTGTTGAACTGTATTATTTGAAACAGAAGAAGTTGGGGCTTGATTAGCTGATGCTGGTGCTTGATTAGAAACTTCTTTTTTTTCTGCTTTATTAAATAATTTCATCTAATATCACCGTAAACCTTTCTATTGAATAAAATCTTTTTATTCTATACTATTAATATTTTAACATAGGTTTTTAGTTTTGAAAATAAATTATTTAACTTTTTATTTCCTTTGACATATATTATGAATGAAGAGGTGGACTATGTTTAACTATCCATATCCAAGAGCTAGTTTATTTAGCAGATGGGCTGGTCTTGCCAAAGGATTTAATTTTAGTACATTTTTGGATGGTACACAAAAAACCTTGGGTGTAATAAATCAAGCTATTCCAATTGTTAATCAAGTTAAGCCAATATTAAATAATGCTAAAACAATATTTAAAATAGCTGATGAATTACGAAGACCAGTAATAGTTGATGATACTACTAATACTAATAGTGTTACTACTACTATTCAAACTGAAGCTACTAATAAGCCTATTTTTTACATATAAAAAGAATAATTTTAGTTATTCTTTTTATTATATTTACTTAAAAACTCTTCTTTATACTCTAATACTCTATTTTCTTTTATAGCTTCTCTTAATTCTTCTGTTAGTTTTATCAAGAATCTTATATTATGAATTGATAATAGTCTACCACCTAACATTTCATCAGTTGTGATTAAGTGACGGACATAAGCTTTGGTATAATTTTTACAAGTGTAACAGTCGCAACCTTCTTCAACAGGTGTAAAATCTTCTTTATATTTAGCGTTATTGAAGTTAATCTTACCATTTCTTGTAAAGGCTTGTCCATGCCGTGCTATTCTTGTTGGTAAGACACAATCAAAAATATCAACGCCTCTTATGACACCTTCAATTATATCAATTGGATCACCTACGCCCATAAGATAACGAACTTTATCAGTAGGTAAATATTTGATACCATAATCAATCATTTTATACATAGTATCTTTATCTTCTCCAACGGATGTACCACCGATACTATAACCATCAAAGTCTAACTTTACAGTTTCTTTACAACTATATTCTCTTAAATCTTCAAATTCTCCACCTTGAACAATTCCAAATAGAGACTGATTAGGATTAGAATGAGCTTTTTTTCCACGAGCAGCCCAACGTAGAGTACGTTCAACTGAGTTTTTCATGTACTCATAACTTACAGGATATGGTGGACATTCATCAAAACTCATAGCAATATCACTATCCAATTTATTTTGAATTTGAATGGATTTTTCGGGAGTTAAAAATAATTTAGAACCATCTATATGACTTTTAAAATGTACTCCTTCTTCAGTAATTTCTTTTTCTTTATTTTTTACTAATGAAAATACTTGGAAGCCACCGGAATCTGTAAGTATTGGTCCGTCATAATTCATAAACTTATGTAGGCCACCGGCTTTATCAACAATATCTTCACCTGGTCTTAGCCATAAATGATATGTATTAGAAAGAATTATTCCCGAATGAGCTTCTTTTAATTCTTCTGGTGTTAAAGATTTTACGGTTGCTTTAGTACCAACAGGCATAAACATTGGTGTTTCGAAGGTACCATAATTTGTTTGTAATGAACCATAACGGGCATTACTATTTTCATCTTTATGTAATAAAGTATATTTAATTTTCATAACTACTCTCCTTACTTAATAAGCATTGCGTCTCCAAAAGAGAAGAATCGATACTCTTCTTCTTGAGCAACTTTATAAGCATTCATAATATTATCTTTTCCAGCTAATGCTGATACTAACATTACAAGTGTTGACTTAGGTAAATGAAAATTAGTAATTAGATTATCAATTGCTTTGAACTTATATCCTGGATAAATAAAGATATCAGTCCAACCAGAACATTCTTTAAATTCATTATACTTTGTCATTATTGTTTCTAAAGTTCTAGTACTAGTTGTACCAACGGCGATAATCTTATGATTATTCTTTTTTGTTTCAATTAAAAGTTCGGCTACTTCTTTTGTCATTTGATAATACTCACTATGCATTTTATGTTCTTCTATGGTATCAACACTGACTGGTCTAAATGTTCCTAGACCAACGTGTAGAGTTACATAAGCAATATTTACACCTTTGTCTTCAATTTTCTTTAGGAGTTCTTTAGTAAAATGAAGTCCAGCTGTTGGTGCTGCGGCACTACCTATTTCTTTGGCGTAGACAGTTTGATATCTTGACTGATCTTCTAATTTTTCGTGAATATATGGTGGTAAAGGCATAGTACCTAAATGTTCTAGTATTTCTAATAGAATACCGGAATAAATTAATTTAAAATGTCTTATACCTTCATTATCTTCTTTAATGCATTCTGCTTTTAATTCACCTTGGCCAAAGGATACAATAGTTCCAACTTTTATACGTCTAGCTGGTTTCACTAAGCATTCCCAAACATCTTCACCTAAATCTTTTAATAAAAGGACTTCAATAACAGCATGAGTATCATTTTTTTCACCAATGAGACGAGCGGGTAAGACTTTAGTATTATTTAGTACTAAAGTATCTCCTTTTTCTAAATAATCAATTATATCATAGAAATGTTTATGTTCTATCTCTCCAGTTTTCTTATCTAAAACTAATAATTTAGATGTATCTCTATCTTTAATAGGGCTTTGGGCAATTAAGTTCTCATTTAAATCATAGTCAAAATCTTCAACTTTCATATAATACCTCCTGTTATTTTTTTATTTCTATGCCTAATATTTCATAGGCTTTATCTGTTACCATACGTCCTCTAGCAGTTCTTTTTAATAAGCCTGTTTGTAATAAGTATGGTTCATATACATCTTCTATTGTCGTTACTTCTTCACCGATAGAACTACTAAGAGCTTCTATTCCAACTGGGCCAGCATTAAATTTATTAATAATGGCTAGTAACAAGTCATGGTCAGTTTTATCTAGGCCAATTTTATCGATATGAAGTCTTTCAAGAGACTCTTTGGTTATGTCTAAATCTATTTTGCCTGTACCTTTTACAAGTGCAAAATCTCTAACTCTTTTAAATAATCTATTAGCGATTCTTGGTGTTCCTCTACTGCGTTTAGCTAATTCACAAGCGGCATCATCATCTATTTCCATATTTAAAACACGAGATGTCCTTTTTACTATTTCAGTTAACTCTTCTGTTGTATAGAATTGTAATTTTGAAATAATACCAAAACGGTCACGTAACGGAGCTGATAGATCCCCGGCACGAGTCGTTGCTCCGACAAGAGTAAATGGTGGTAAATCTATTTTTATATTTCTAGTGTTACCTTCACTACCAACGATAATATCAAGAGAAAAGTCTTCCATAGCTGGATATAATACTTCTTCAATATATCTTGGCATTCTATGAATTTCATCAATGAATAAGACATCACCTGGTTCAAGTGATGAAAGTATAGCGGCTAAATCACCTGTTTTTTCAATACTTGGACCGGAAGCTGTTTTTATTTTTGTACCTAATTCATGAGCAATAATAAAAGCTAACGTTGTTTTACCAAGCCCTGGAGGTCCATATAATAAAACATGGTCTAAGGCTTCATTTCTTATTTTAGCAGCTTCAACAAAGACTTTAATATTTTCTTTTACTTCACTTTGGCCAATGTATTCTTCAATTGTTTCCGGACGAATTGTATTATCTATTACTTGGTCATCTTCAAGTGAATATTTTTTTATAACGCTTTCGTTTTCCATAATACTTTCCCTCCTATTTCAACAATAATCTTAAGGCTTCTTTTACTTGTTCTTCAATTGAGGCATCTTTATTAACTTTAGAGATAACACCTTTAATTTCTTTATCTTTATAACCTAACCCTATTAATACTTCTTTCAACTCTTCAGCATTATTTACTTCATCATCGGAAATACCAACGCCAATGAACTCTAGTTTTCCTTTTAAATCTAGGATAATTTGACGAGCTAGTTTTTCACCTATTTTAGGGAACTTCTTTAAATATAAAATATTTTCTCTTTCAATGGCATCCATTATTCCTTCTACATTTCCTAAAGCTAACATTGGTAAAGTCATTTTACAACCTAGTCCTTTAACACTAATTAGTTTTAGGAACAATTCTTTTTCAGCTAAATTTTTAAAGCCGAAAAGACTATTTTCATCTTCTTTAATTTGTTGATAAATATAAACTTTATATTCTTTTTCTTCTTCAAATGAATATGGATTAGATACATAAATTAAATATCCAATACCTGAATTATCTAAAACAATGGCATTATTTTTAATACTTGCTACTGTTCCTATTATATAGTCATACATAAAATCACTCCATACTTATTATATACTAAAACTAAAAAAGAAAAAAGAGCTATTAAGGCTCTATATTGGCATATTAGTCTTCTTTTAAATTATAATATACATCTTGTACATCGTCTAAATCTTCTAATGTGTCAACTAATTTCATTACTTTTTCTTGTCCTTCTTCATCTAGTTCTACTTCCATATTTGGTATATATGTTAGTTCACATTCTAAGAACTCTTTTACATTTTCTTTTTCTAATGCTTCTTTTACTGGAACAAAGTTAGTTGTATCCGTTGTGATAACGTAAGTATTTTCTACTTTTTCGAAATCCATTGCTCCGGCATCAAGTGAAGTCATCATCATAGTATCTTCATCATAATCAGCTGGTATAACAATTGAACCGCGACGCTCAAACATGTAACTTACAGAACCATCTGTTCCTAAATTACCAGCGGCTTTTGTAAAGGCACTTCTAACTTGAGAAGCTGTTCTATTACGATTATCTGTTAAGCAGTCTACCATAAAAGCTACTCCACCAGGTCCATATCCTTCATAACGTATGCTTTCATAGTTTGCTCCATCTGCACCACCGGTTGCTTTTTCAATTGCTTTTTGAATATTATCTTTTGGCATGTTTTGAGCTTTTGCTTTATCTACAGCCAATCTTAACGCTGCATTTTGGCTTGGATCAGGACTTCCCGCCTTAGCTGCTACCATAATTTCTTTAGCTAGTTTTTGAAAAACTTTACCTCTAGCAGCATCTAACAAACCTTTTTTTCGATGAATTGTTGCCCATTTTGAATGTCCACTCATACTTATACCTCCTCATTTCTTTTATATAATATCATATTTTTTTTAATAGTTAAAGCTTTTAACAATTATTTTTGTATGTTATAATCAGTTTATTAGATGGTGATATTATGTATGTAAAAATTAAAAAGAAAAAATTTGAAATAAATGAGTTAAATACTTTTTGGGAAAAATTTAAAAGCCTTAAGTTTGTATTAGAGCCAATGCAAGATTATGTTATTCTTATGAAGAAAAAATCTTTATCTACTTATATGTATTGTCAAAGAGTTGATGTTGTGATGACGGATGATGATGATGTAATTTTAAAGATGTATCAACAATTTCCTTCAGAAAGAATAATTCTTCCAAAGAGAAAAGTAAAGAAAATTTATCTTTTTCCTACTGGTAGTACTAAAGATATAAAACTTGGTGATAAGTTAGAAATTAAAAAGAAGTAAAGCTACTTCTTTATTTTTTACATATTTTCTTTAAAATACATTGTCTTTTCAATTACTCTTTTTACATCTGCTTCTGTAAATGGTTTGCCTAACATATCAATAATTGGATATGTAAAAGCTTTGTTAATTGTATCTTTTGATGAGTCACCAGATATTATTGAAACTGGCATACTACTGAATAATTGATGTTCATTCATATATGTCAATACAGCAAAGCCATCTACTTTTGGCATATTTAAATCTAGTAGAATTGCTACTATATTTTCATTTGAAACATTAGCTTTTATAATATTTAAAGCCTCTTCTCCATCTTTTGCCATACCAATGTTATAGTTTTCACTAAATATTCTTTTTACGAAATTTCTAATAATATTAGAATCATCAACTACAAGAATTGTCTTTTGTGAATATACTTCAGCTGGCTCAATATTAGATGATGTTGGTAATGTCGTAGCAGAAGCTGGTGCTGGAGTTTGTGCAGATGCAACAGATGCTACTTCTTCTGGAGATACTGTTGTACTTGTTGCTGTTGAATTTTTTTCATCACTTTGAGCAACTTCTGATTCGGGAGAAATATATTTTTTAACAATATTTATAGTTTTTTCTACTTCATCAATTAATTCTTGATAATGTTCATATATATAGAACATATCTCCTTCTTTACTCTTTAACTCTTGGTCATATGCTAAATCTGCTAACTTTGTAAATCCAAAGTATTTAGCATCACTTTTTAATGAATGAACATAAATCGCATAATTAGGCATATCCTTATCATCTTTATATTTTTGAAGCTTAGCCATTTTTTCCTTAGCACTTACCAAAAATTCACCAACTGTATCATTGTAAGTATCTATATCACCAAATAATTCCAAACTTTTATTTACATCTACTCCGTTTGATATTAAAAATTTAACATCGTACATATTTTTCACCTTCGCAATCTTAATCTATTTAAATTATATCATAAATTTATTTGTAAGCAATTACTTTTTTTTATTTAATCAATTAATACTTTTATTAATACTGGATAATGATCACTTGTTTTTATATCTTTAACGACATTTTTATCGACCAATTTAAATTCTTTTGATAAGAATATATGATCTATTGCTCTTTTATATTTAGATGGCTTAAAGGTTTTTTCATCAATTGAGACACGATATATATTAAGTCTTTCTAATTTTGCAGTAAAATCATTAAATATTTCTTTGTTATTTTTTAGATTAAAATCACCAGTTAAAATTATGGGATTTTTATCTTTTTTTAATATTTCTAAAATTTTATCTAATTGACGTTTTTTTACAGATAAGTATTTATAGTCTAGATGAGTATTGTATATTGATATTTCTTTATCATCTATAATAACAACTGTTTTAGTAATTATTCTTTTTAATAATGATGGAAGATGTGGAAGTCGATATGTTTTACTATATAATACTTTTTTATTTGTAATGATAGGATTTGATTCATTTATTTTAGGAAAGTATAAATATCTATAATTTCCTGTTACTTTATAATCTTTTAAGTCACTTTGAAATTTTCTCATGAATTTTGGATAAGCTTCTTGTAAATTTAAAATATCTATGCTGTTATCGATGAGATAATTTTTAATGAATTTAAGCTTATTTTTATCTTCTTTATTTTGAATATTAAATGTACTTATAGTTAACATATAATCAACCTCTTTAATCTTTATAATCAAAGTAGAAATCTAGAATACGTACTTGGTCACCATTTGTTGCTCCTAGGCTTTCTAATTTAGCATCAATTCCTAGGCGACGTAGTTTCTTAGCAAAGCGATAAATTGCTTCTTCACTATTGAATTTTGTCATTTTAAATATTCTTTCTACTTCTTTACCAGATATTACCCAGGTACCATCAGAATCTCTAGTAATAGTATATGGTTCTTCTTTTTTAAATTTGTATAAGAAATGACTTTCTATTTCGGTATCTTCATATAATGGATTATCTGGTATTTCATCTAATAATTCAGCAAGATGATCTACTACTTTTTGAAGGCCAGTATGAGTTGCGGCACTTATTTCAAATATTTCGGCATCAACTTTTTTCTTAAATTTTTCTAAGTTTTCTTTGGCACTGTCTAAATCCATTTTATTAGCAATGATTATTTGTGGTTTTTTTAATAGTTTAGGATTAAATTCTTCTAGTTCTTTATTTATCAAAAGATAGTCTTCATATGGATCACGCATTTCACTACCAGACATATCAATAACATGAGCAATTACTTTTGTTCTTTCAATATGGCGAAGAAATTTATCGCCAAGTCCTTCTCCGTGAGATGCACCTTCTATTAATCCTGGTAGGTCAGCAACAACAAAACTTCTACCATCGGTTGACTTTGTTACACCTAGGTTTGGCGAAAGAGTTGTGAAATGGTATGCTGCTATTTTAGGTTTTGATTTTGATATTACAGAAATAATGGTACTTTTACCAACGCTTGGTAGACCTACTAATCCAACGTCTGCTAGTAATTTTACTTCTACTTTTAAAGTCTTCTTCTCACCTTCTTCACCATTTTCTGAATAATCTGGTGCTGTATTAGTTTGTGTTTTAAAAGCAGTATTACCTCTACCACCGCGACCTCCTTTAGCGATTATTTCTTCTTGATCTTTTTTAGAAAGGTCTGCTAAAACTAAACCGGTCTCAAGATCTGTAACTACTGTACCTTGAGGTACTTTTATAACTAAAGGTTCAGCTCCTTTACCATTTTGGTTTTTACCGCGACCATTTTCACCTTTTTTAGCTTTTAGTACTTTTTGATAACGTAAATCAAGAAGTGTATGTAGTCCTTGATCAACTCTAAAGATTATATCTCCACCATGGCCACCATTTCCACCAAATGGTCCGCCCTGCTCGATATATTTTTCACGACGAAAAGCTGTACAACCATCGCCTCCGTTACCAGCTTCAACTTTTATTTCTACTTCATCTACAAACATATTGATGCCTCCCTTTTTTCATTTTTTAGTATAGCAAATTTATCAAAAAATATCTAGGTCAAAAAAAAGAGCCTTCATGGCTCATATTTATGCTTCTTTAGGATATACTGAAGCTTGTTTCTTATCTCTTCCTAAGCGTTCAAACTTAACAATTCCATCAATAGTAGAATATAAAGTATCATCGCTTCCACGACGAACGTTAGTTCCTGGGAATACTTTAGTTCCACGTTGACGATATATAATACTGCCGCCAGTTATAAATTCTCCATCAGCAGCTTTAGCTCCTAATCTACGTCCTGCAGAATCACGACCATTAGATGTTGATCCTTGCCCTTTATGATGAGCAAATAATTGGATATCTAATTTTAATAATTTCATAATTCTCCTCCTTATTTTACTTCTACGTTAGTTGGATAATCATTTTCCAACTCTTTTAAAAGACTAATCATATTATTTAGTAAAGTTTGAGTAATATTATCAATCTTGATATCTTTTATTACTAGTCCATCTTCACTAACTTCATAACTTAGACCTTCCTTATCGAATGATAAAATTCCATTTATTGTAGTTGTTGCAATACTACTTACTGCACTACAAACAATATCTTTACCAAAATCAGCATACATAGCATGACCTTGTATAAAAACTGATTTTATCATATCACTATCTTTTTTAACTTTTACTTTAATCATAATTAACCGTTAATTTTAGTGATTTTAACTTTAGTAAAGGGTTGTCTATGTCCTTGAGTCTTACGATTAGATCTGTCTTTACTCTTATACTTGAAAACTTTAATTTTCTTTTGTTTACCATTTTTAACTACTTCGCCTTCAACGGTAACATTAGTAAGATAAGGACTACCAATTTTACTGTCAAGCATTAAAACTTGATCAAATTTAACTGTGTCTCCAGCTTCAGCATCAAGCTTTTCTACGTAAATTTCAGAATTTTCTTGTACGTAATATTGCTTTCCACCAACTTTAATTACAGCGTTCATTAATAATTACCTCCTTTAATTAATAACTTAAGACTCGCTCTTAAGGCACAATAAATTGTTTATAACCTTTTCAATGCGGTTTGAGCATGAGGCGTCAAACATCTAGATTATAGCATAACTATTTTATCCTGTCAACTTTACTTAGTGCTTGGCTTAGTAATTTTAGGTATAGTTGGTATATAACTATCTATTTTACTGTCAGGTATAAAGAAATCATCTCTATCTAAGAAGGCAGATAAGTCTTCTTTAGCAACTAGCATATCAATAGTTTGCATAACAACTACTCTTTTCCATCTAGTACTACTATAATTTAATAAATCTATGTTATCAGATACTGATCCATAACAGTTAGCAAATATCATAGTATTAACTCTTTCTTCTAAATCAGAAGAAGTTAGGAATGAGATATCAGAATCTTTCGTTATACTGCCAAGCAAGTTTTCATCTTTTAGTAGTTCAATACTTCTTTTTAGAGAAGTGCTATCACTTAATAGTATGTTTGGATTTAAAAATAAATATTTTGGATTAAGGCCAGAAGCAGTAAAAGAATTAATATTTGTTAAAGCAGTTTTATAAGTAGGACTTTCGCTAGAAAAAATACTCATGTGTGTCTTATAAAAGTCTTTTGATATTACTTCTTTTTCAGTAAGAGAACGTAATGTAGAAATTGTTTTACTGGTACTTGTTGATAATACTTGATAGACGCTATCAATGTCAGTTATACCTAGTTTTCCAATATCTTCTAAAACAGTTTTTAGTTCTTCTTCAGTGTACCTTGAAATAACACAGTCTAGAAATTCTTCACTATTAGGTAGGGAATGTTTAGATAAAATTCTGGCATAAGTCGCCCTTCCTTTAGAGAATGTTTTATTGTATTCTTCTTGGAGTTTCTCTCCTTCTCTTAAATTATTTTCATAGACAAATCTTAGAAATTCAAGTTTTAAATCTTCATCTGGTAAAAATTCAAGTGATGCTTGATAAGATGTTATCTCGCCAGGTAAATCCATTTTTTCAAGTGATGCTATAAAGTTTCTATATTGCTGAGCTTTTTTATTTCGGCCTTTAATTATTTTATTTAATCTACTTTCTTTTTCTTGATGATATTTACTAATTGTATGATAATTAGCTGTCACAGTTTTGTAATCTGTAAGTTTACTTACTTGTTTATGTATGTATTTTTTATTTTTTTTAGTAATTGATTCATCATAAATTGAGACAACGTTGTCATTATCATCAACAAGTGAAATATGAGGACTTGTTCCATTGCATATTTCTCTGGCACTCTTTATAGTACCCATAAGTATAAATGCATCTGAAAAGATGTCTAATCTTTTACTTAAGGCTTCGTTTAGTTCATCTGTAACTTCATCATCAAAACTGCGTCCCGCTATAATATCTGAATTAAAAAAAAGTACTAGTTCAATGATAGCTTTAGCCGATGGTAAAAGTTCTTCTGATAAATCGTTACCTTTTAATATTTGAATTATCTTTTTCTCTTTTGCTGATTCTTTTACTTTTGCAACTATTTTACTAGTTCTATATGCTGCTTCAGTTGGTCCTGTAAAATCGCAATTAGAAATCATACCGCAGAAGACGTTAGTTAATTTTTTTTGGGTCATGTTAGGATCATTTATTAAAGGCTTAACATCTTCAATTCTTTCTCTTAAGGCTTCAAATTGGAAGTTTGTTTTAGCTGTTAAGTAAGCTAAAAATATAGCGCTTTCATCTATTCTACTAATGGTTTCAATATCAGCTGTTGAAGTTGTACTAGTAAATTCTCTTAAGAATAGTAATTCTGGATCTGGTTCTATAGTAGATTTTTCTAATAGTGAAAGACGATAATTTACCTCATTAATTATTTCTTGTAGTGTCATTTAAATCATCCTTTTTTTCTTTTTGTATTCCTTTTTTAGACTCTCTTCCTAACATGTTAAATAATTCTTCTTGGTAAGTAGCTTGTAGTTGCATAAATTCATCATTTTTAATATTTTCTTTTAGACTTGCTTCTAATTTTCTAAAATTAGAGGCACGTAGATTTATTTGTTCTTGATAATCTTTATTACTATCAGTCTTTTTAGTAAAAGCGGATATTACGCAATATTCTCTTGGCCCTAGTCTTGATAAAATAACTCTTATAGCAAAATCTTTTACTTCGAATAGTCCAGCAACAGCGCTGTTTGGACTAAATTTTCGTAAGTTTTTAAATTTTCCAGTAATAATAGATTCAAATAAAGAAGCAAAACTTTCATAGTATTCTGAGTCAATGTGTTTTAATTCACTTATAACACAAGGATTTCCAGACTGAGTTGGCATGAATATCAATTTATTTTCTTCATGAACTTCGCTTTCTTCTTTTTTTTCTTTTTCAGTAACTAATTCTTTTAAAATGTCTTTTCTTCTTAAGTTTTCTTCTATTTCAGAAGCTAAAAATTTCTTTTCTTCTAAGGAAACTCCCTCTTCATCAGAAAAAATTGCCATATCATTATTTTCTCTTACTAATTCAGCCATTAGTCTTAGTAAAACTTTTTCATAATCATAGTCATCTTTATCGGGTAAAACTTCCCTTATTTCATCTTTACTAGAACCTGTCTTAAGTGATGATAGTTCACTCATGTAATATAAAATGTCATTTTCAAATTGATCAGTTTCTTGTTCTGATAAGAAAGGAGATATTTCTTCTATAAGAGGATTTTCATCAGAAAAGTTGCTGACAAAAACACTTTGTGAAGTGTTTCGTTTTTGCATTTCTTTTTGTATATAATTAGTTGTTCTTAAGTTTTGATTTATGGCTGCTAGTAAACTATTTATGTTTTTATCATCAGTAACTTTTACAAAATCCATATATTTTACCTCCTTATTTTTGATTATTTGTTTTTACTTTTTGAATACCTTTTTCTTTCTTCAAGGCCTCGGCAGCAAAGTCTTTTACTTTTTCAATGTCATCCGTTATTTTTGTAAATGGTAGAGTTTCTTCAACTGCTTCGCCATAGTCTTTTATCCTAGAGTCTAGAATTGAGACTATTCCTTTATCTGTTTCACTTCTAATTAGACGTCCTGCTCCTTGTTTTAATTTTATAAGCATATCTTGTAAGTAGACAGCATTTGAGCCACCGGCATAGTACTTTGCTTTAGCATCCATTACAGGATCTACGACATGAAATGGTAGTTTTGGTATGATAACACTTTCTAGTGATTCACCTTTAATATCTATGCCTTCCCAGAATGAACCAGTTGCGAAAAGACAAGAAGTTGTATCTTCTTTAAAATTTCGTTTTAATGTTTCTATGTCTTGCCCATCTTCTTGAAGATAGATGTTGTAAGGTTTATTTTCACCTTTTATTCTATTATATACTTCACGCATATCACTTTTAGAAGTAAATAATACTAGTGTTCTTCCTTCAGTTACATCTAATAATTCATTAATTCTTGTAGAAATAGACGATAAGTAACTGTCATGATCAGGATCCTTTGGCGATACTAAGTCTAAAGGACAATATAGCATAGCGTTGTTATTATAATCAAAGGGAGACTTTTGTGGGTCTTCTGTTGTAATACGACTACCTATTTTATTATCTATTCCTAATCCTTTACTGAAGTACTCATAATCTCCTTCAGTTGTTAGAGTTGCTGATGTAAATACTTTACCGTAATTTGGATTTTTCAATAAATTTCTGGCAAGCTCTGGTATGTTTCTTGGTACATATTGTATTTCAATATGTTCTTTTGTCCCAGGTAAGAAGACTGCCCAGTAAACATTCTTTTGATCTTCATTTGATAAAATTAGATCTTGAAAAGCTCGTTTAGTCTCTTGTAAGGCATTAATTTGTTCTATGAAGTCTTTAGTTCTGTTATAACCATTATTAAATATTGCTTCTTCTTCTAATTCTTCTAATTGTTTTATTAATGTTCCTATTGATTCTTTTATGGCAGCAGTACATTTAAAACCAGAATTTTCAGAATCAAAAACATCAACATTTTCAATAGCGTGTTTATTATATTCTCTTTTGGCGCTAGTACTTATTTTTCTAAATAGACTATTGATAGTACCAAGAACGGGTATATCGTTTTTAACATTTTTATTCAAATAACGGTATAATCCATAAATTAATGATTCTAATTCCTGCTTATTTAAACTTTTTTTATAAGAGTCTCTTATTTTTTCTTCTAAAGTATGAGCCTCATCTACAATTAGAATTGATGGTTCATTTAATAAAGGATTTACACCATTTCTTTTTAATGATTCTACTAATAAGTTATGGTTACAAATAATAGCTTTTGACTCTGGCCAACGCTTTCTTTTTACTCGATAAGTACACTCCGATTCATACAAACAGTTAGTACATCTAACTTTATCAACATTCATTTTCTTCCAGTCTATTTGACTAATATCATTATAATCTGTTCGTTCTACCTTACCTTCTTTTATTCTATCCTTAATACTTTTTACTTTTTCGGTTTGACCAGCATTTTTTTCAAAATATTCAAAACGTCTTTTACATAAGTAGTTAGTTCTACCTTTAGCTATAGTAACATCTATCTTCTTTGGCAAACCTAGCATTTCAGATAAAGTTTCTATTTCTTTTTTCAATTGGTCTTGTAGAGCTTTTGATGATGTTGAAATGATGAATCCTTTAAATTTATCACTACCAGAACTTGCATATATCAAAGGCACTAAATAGGCCCAGGATTTACCTGATCCTACGCCTGACTCTATTAATAAAATACTGCGGTCTTTTATAGCATCAGCTATATCTAATGCCATGGTATGTTGACCTGCACGATATTCTAAGGTCTTACTTTCTTCAAGATTTGCGAAGAAACTATCAATTTGTTTTTCTTGTTCACAACTTAATATTGTTTTTTCTTTTTTCCAAATACTTTTCATATCGCACCAGTCCTTTACTTGCCTGCATATTATACTATAAATTTGCCTAAAAGTCAATATAAAGTAATTGATAAAAAGCAAAAACGGCATGGTGTTTCATGTCGTTTTGAGTATTTGAATATTTTTTTAACTGTCAATTACGTATGGGTCATCTACCGTTCCAAGACCGCCTGATGTCTTAACTCCAGATGATAAGGAAATTGAAGGTCTTATTCCATATTTTCCTACTACACGATTATTAGCCAAAGTTCCATATGAATTGATATTAAACGTACAAGAATGAAAACTTGTACTAAATCCAGCCGGTGACATAAGCCAATATTGTGAATCTGAATATAGATAATAATCTGTGTTAGTTTTACTTGTTGCTCCTGCTAAAATAACTTCATCAACTGTTAGTAGTCCGGCCGGATAAGTTAATTTACCATTTCCTCCAGAATCTGTAGAAACTGTGAAACCGTCTCTTGATAAATTAGAACAAGAGAGTGTTGGATTAAGTTCGATATAAACTCTATTATATGTACTAAATCTAGAGTAAGAAGTTGTGGCATTTACATCTTTTCCAGCTAATGACCCGGAATATATAGTTCTATCATTACACCAGATGGTATCTTCGAGTTTGTCAGTATAACTAGTCATGTTGTTTTTATACCAGGTATCTAATGCTTCTTTGATTGTTGAATCAGAAATATTTGTAAACATTTTTTCTTTGACATCTTCTATATTTTCACCTGATGACATTGTTAAATAATATATAACTGAACTACTACCAAAGTATTGAATATAATATACTTGGCTACATTTTCCTGTTGTATTAAGACATGTATAATGATATTTTTTAGCGAGAGTTGTTCTATCTTTTGACCAGGAGTTTGTTGAACTATATGTATCTACAAGTTTATATTGATAACCATCCCAATATACATCATTTCCATATACATAATTATTTGTATCATCATATGTTATTCTATAACTACTTGTTGCTGTTACAAGATACTTGTTATTACATGTTGTAGTACTTAATCCTTTGCACATATAGTAATTCTTATAAGTATTGTAATTGCTATACCAGTCTATCTTATTTACTAAAGTAGGATTTTCTAAAGAATATGTACCATCACCATTATCTATTATATTTTCACCTAAAATAATTGTTTCTTCGTTTGGATTAGTATATCCTGATGATAAACTCACATCGTACTGATATGTGTTATCTGTTGCTACTACATAATAGACTTTTGTACATGTTGTTGATTCGTTTAAACATGTATAATATCCTATTAAATTGCTATAATTATCTGTCCAAGATTGTTTAGAAGGTTCTTCAAGAGTATATGTTCCTGATGAATATGAATAGCTAATAGACGATGCATAATAATATGTCGTATTTCTACTAGAATGTCTTGTTAATACATTAACACCTGGTGACTGATAAGTACTATATTCGTATCTTTTACCATACATGTACCCTACATCTGATGCTGTTGTATATTGTGCATTAAATTCACCAAGTGAAATTTGACTATTTTCTCCTGTATTATTACATTTGTTTGTCTCATCATATGAACCATTATAAATGAGTTTTACTCCGCCAGTACTTGTTGTCCTTACTATTTTCCAACAAAGTCCTGCAAATAGAACATTGTTGTCATCAACATTTCCACGATAATAATATACTGGATATATATCTTCTGAAGTTGAACTTCTGGTATAGACTCCAGATTCCGAACTGTTTGGTACAGCACTAAAGTCTATATTTTGATCTAATCCATTTGTCTTTTTAGCAATTTTTTCATATAGTGATGGAACAGAGGATACAGTTCCATCTATATTTTTTATAATACTTAATTTTTTCCATATTGCGATTAAGGTTACATTTTCTTCTGGCATAGTGAATTCATTTTCATTTATTTTTTTAACATTGGTATTAACTATCTCCCATCCTTGAAACTGGTATCCATTACATACTGGATTTGTTTCGTCTATTTTAACTGTATCATATACAAAATAATTACGTGAACTTGGTACATTTGATACAGTACAACCTAATGGAGTATTTCCATTATATATTACTGTATATTTGTCTTTCAATACTGTAGTTTTTTTAGACGATTCTGTTTGTGATGTTGAATCTATTTTATAGGATAAATCCGTTTGTGTATGAGTTGAATAGGTACCTCCTACTCCTACTAAATCACTATTTAAGTTTATATCCATTGTAAGTGATGCAGCATTTCCTGTTTTTAGTCCTGATAAATTCCAGATTATTTTATTTTTATTTATGCTTATTTCTCCAGAAGTTACATTTACTGTAGCATCTTTATTTAAATTAAAATATTCTTCATTAATGTAATCTGTTAATTCAAAAGTATCATAAGATAAAGTTGTTGTTGAGGCTTTTGTTAGGTATTCACTCAAGTTATTTTTATCAGTAATATATTGTGTATCAGTTATGTTTTTTAATGCTCCTAGAACTTCATCTCCTTGTTCATATTGAATACCAATAATTTCTAAATAATTATATTTGTTTTTAAGATAATTGTATTCACCTACTTCATTCGGTGTATCAATTGTAGGTAGTCCATCTGTTAAGAATATTATTACGCAGTCTCTATTATCCTCTTTTGTATATGAACTTAATAATTCTCCAGTTTTTACTAGTGCTTGATAATAGTTTGCTCCAGCTGATGGTTTTAAGTTAGTTACGCTAGTTTGTAATGTATTTGTATCAGTTGTAAAATTATTAACTATTGTTGCATTATTATTGAAGGCAATTAACGCAATTTTATTTCCTTTCTGAGTTGTTTCGCTTATTAGACTATTTATGCATTCCTGTACTTTAATGAATTTACTCCCTTGCATACTACCTGAGATATCTAACACTAATACAATGTCTGTATATTCTGTTTTTCTTTTTTGAATTGTATCTACTTCTATATTAATTCTTGCTTTACTTTTATTTAACCAGGATGCTGTTTTAGTTATTTGCCAGGAACCTTCTTCATTACTTTCGTATGACAATGTAGTTGAAGGTATAATTATACTTGATACTGGTGTTAGATTAGCAAATGAAGAATTTATAATCATTATTAAAAGTCCTATCAAAACAATAGAACTTAATAGTAATTTTTTTTTATTTTTTGCTAAAGGTAATTGATTAATGACTAAATTAGCTATCTTTTTTTTAAACATTCTCATCACTAACCCTTTACTTATTATTTACATTTATATTTTACCATTTATTTACTTTAATTTCAATATCGGTATAAAAAATATATTATTTTACGAGGATTTATATCTTCGAATTTAAAAATGCACATCTTTTTGAAAGACGTGCACTTATTTTTATAAAATGTTTTTCTATATAGTTCTATTTCCAACTTTGAATAATTTTGGCATTAGCAAATATTTCATCAAACTATCTCATTAATGGAACAACATCAGAATAGTCAAGAACTCGATGATCAATAGCGATTGTGATTGGCAATATATGTCTTACTTCAATCTTGTCTTTTCCAGTTTCATTGGTTATAACTACTGGTCGCTTTTGAATAGCATTAATAGCAAAGGCAAAGGTTTCTGGTGGAATAATTTCAAGAAGAAAGCACTCACCTTTTTGTTCACGATAAATTGAATCAAGGTTTGAAGTAGTTACCGTCCCTTGTTCAATATCGTGTTTTGTAAGTTTTAAATTAAATTTTTTCAAAAACACAGAGCCATTTAGGTCTGTGTTGTGTTTATTTTTTTACATATTAATATTATTCTACTAATAATTGGTAAGGATTACTTTCTGTACCATCACCTGATTTAAATTTTTGATTTTCATACAAATATAAAACCGGTCTTATGTTTTTAGCATCGGCTGCATCTCCAGAACCAACATGTCCTGCTAATGTACCTATTTTTCTTGCAAACCAGGCCCTACCTTGTTTGAATGATGGCGTCATTAATCTTTCTTCCTCTGAATATGCTAGCCAGTCTTGATTTAAACATAATGAATTCCAGTTGTATAGAGGTAATGCACATGCGTTTGGTGTTGTTGCATAAGCATGGTCTGACGGATATATAAGTCCTACTTTACCTTCCCATGTTCCAGATCTAGTCATTGGAGGACTATCATCAGTACCTGAATAAAGGCTACCAGTTCCTCTTTCTTGTTCATAAAGTTTGTCAGCATATAATTCACCTGTTGCTGGACTATATAGATAATATGTTTCTGTACTTATTAAATTTCTTGTTGTATCATTTTTCAATCCTGTTGATGTAAAATCACAGGCTGTTGTTGAAAGGTTTTCACCATTATAACAAGTACCAGATGAAGCATTCCAATATAGACTGTTATTTGATGATAGATTCTCATATCCTGGATTTAGTAAATTCATTATAGCTGCTCCAGTATAATTATTTGCAGAATCAGGTTCCCATTTATTTATTGTTGTTCCTGAGTTACTTGCCCATGAGTATTGTCCAATAGAAGTTTGTCTAACTAATTTCACTTTGTTACCAAAGACTCCAATAATACGCCATGTCTCACATGTTGATGATGATTGATTAGAATAGTCCGAGCAATTAAAATAAATATAGTTATTTGGATTAGTTCCGGAGAATCTTAAATTTCCTTGAGTTGAGACCGTACCACCAAGTTTATCATCTCGTATTGTTGTTGATACTGAATATTCGAATCCATAAGTATTAGTCATACCATATTTTGTTTTGTCATCAGCATTGGCATACATATTTTTAATATAAGTAGATAGCACTTGACTTTTTTCAATTAATGTTACAGTTTCAGGATGAGATTTTTTCCCCATGGTATATGTTCCAGTTTTGCTAAAATATCCTTCTTTTGTAACTGTATAAGTAATTACATCTTTATATTTAGCTGATATTGTTGTTTCTCCTGTTCCTTCTGCTACTACTTCGTCATTTACTTTTATTGTAACTGAAGCATCATCCGGTACAGGAGTTAAAGTATATTGATATACTGGAATTGATTCTAATTTTGGTATATATGGATCATCAGCTGTACCTGTTCCTGATGCATAATAAATATAATTAGCAAGATTAACTACTGGTCTATAACTATGTTGTGTATAGACATCTACTTTTTCTATTTTACCTGTTGTATTTGCCACAAAAATATATGGTACATAATATTTTAAAATAAATGCAGTGTAATCGAAACTATCTGGTGTCATTGTAAAATACGATGTTCCGGTATGTAAATAATAATTAGTACTTTCACTGCTGTTTCCACCGGCGAACATCACTTCATCCATGGAAATAGTTCCTACTGGATAGGATAAGTTTTTAGTACCAGTTACTGAAGTTGTTGGTGTTTCATAATATGTGTTTGTACAAGATAATGTTGGTGTAGATGATGTAAGTCTTCCATTACCTGAAAACGTAGCATCTGATGTACCATTTTGACTATATGTTCCTGATGTCGTACTGTAATCATTACAAAATCCCGCATCAGAATCTAGCCAGGATGAATATGTTTGAATATTATTTTTATACCAGGTATCAATTGTTGTTCTAATTTTAGCACCTGATGAAGTAAAATATCTAATAAAATAATGATATCTTGTTTTATTAGCACCTGATGCGGTTGAATCCTCGTAATATCCAGATGAAATTGTACCATTATCTGTTGCTGATGCTCCTTGATATATAAGTCTTATACTACCATTTCCATTAATTCTAACTATACGCCAGTAATGTCCAGCAAATAGTACGTAATTATCTTCGGCATTGCCTCTAAAATAATATGTATCTCCATCATTATCTGTAGTTGCATACATTCCTTCATCCGTTGTTGGAGAGGTTGAAAAATCTGGCGTTGTTTTAGCTGAAATAGCAGTTATTCCTTCATTATCATTCAATATTTTATCTTTTAACAAAATTCCTTCTGCTGCTTCTTCATATTCTTCAAATACATATTTTAATGATAAACTACTTGTTATATCTTCAGATAACTCCCCTTCATAATAGAATTTTATATTAAATGTAATTGAAGTTTCAGGTTCTATAATATCTCCTTCTTCAAAGCCTTCAAATGTATATGAGATATTTGGATTATCATTATTAATAACAGTTATTTCTTTTAAGTAATATTTTTTATTTGAATAGTTTGTTATTGTACCTTCGTATGTTGCATTTGAATCTTTTGATGGTAGTGTAACAAAACTTACAGTACTATTTTTTGAATAGGTACAACTATATGTTTCATATGCTCCTGAGACAAGATTAGTTACTTTAAAATCTGTTATTCTTATATCAGCTGTTATTCTTAAACTTAAGTCTCCTGATACGTTTAATGTTGTACTTAGGGCTGAATAACCGATTGAAATAAATAACAAACTAATTATTGTATATATAAACATAAAACGATATTTATTGAAATAATGTTGTTTTTTATTGTTATTTTCTTTATTCAATCCTATCACCAATCTTTCTCTATCTTTTTTATCATATCATAAATTATCTCAAAATAATAGTCTTTTCAAAGAAAAACAACATAGTGTTCACTTCATTTTCTATGTTGTTTTATTCATGCTAATTTTTATTTCTTCTATTATATGACCAATATTTCCTTCTCCTGCATCTTAGTTATTTTATACTTTTCTATAGACTTCATCTAAT
The DNA here is from genome assembly GCA_963645945.1 of bacterium. Classification (GTDB taxonomy): domain Bacteria; phylum Bacillota_I; class Bacilli_A; order RF39; family UBA660; genus CAG-877. The sequence goes on along the minus strand of CAVIUA010000024.1, from coordinate 6,955 downwards.
ATTGAATATAAGTAACATTCTACTGGTTTATTAGTCTTTTCTTCTATTACTTTACGATAGCCAGATAATTGTTTATCATAGTTTTCGTCATTAATATTTTTTAACTTATAATCAATAATAATCATCTTGTCTTCTCGTTCTATTAATAAGTCGATTATTCCATGAGCAATATTATTATTCTCTTCATAGATGAACTCATACTCTTTATACATTGGACAGTTGATATTTTCTTTTATTAAGTCGGAGTTTACAAATGAGGAGATTTTTTTCTTAATTGTTTCATCTTCTATTGAATCTAGATCTTTGAAATTAGAAGTTTCTAGTATTTCATGTACTTTGGTACCGAAAGCCATTAGTTTTTTTTCTTCTTCTGTAAAAATATGAAGGGACTCTTTTGAGAAATGACTTTCTTCGACTGTTTCAATTTTTAAATCTAACTCTTCTACTTCTATAGTGTCATTTGGCTCTAAAAGTTTCTTTTCATTACTTAGTGATAATACTTTTTGATAGTCTTTCGTACACTCTACCGTACTTTTTATTATATATGGTAATAATACTGTATAAATACTTTTCATAATTGATAGAAAACTATTATATTTATTTCTTTCATATATTGGAACTATGTCTTTTACTTCGCTAGTTTCTTCTTGTTCTGGCATTACAATAATCATTTTTTCTTTAGCTCTGGTTACTGCCACATATAATAGTCTTATTTTTTCGGAAATTTCTTCTTGTTTAACTGATCTTTTTAAGAGTATTTTTACTATTGTTTCTTTATAATATTCATCTACTTTAGGAAGAACAATACCATATTTATTATCATAGACTATTTTTTCTTTTAACTCACTTATGTTAAAACTACCAGAGAAGCCAGCAAAGTAACATATTGGAAATTCTAGTCCTTTTGATTTATGAATAGTCATTATCTTACAACTATTAGAACCGGACGTATTGACTTTAAACTTTAGGTCATAATCATTATTGTAGATTTCATCTAAATAAGTAATAAAGTCGTAAATATTATTTCCAGTTGATACATAATCTTCTACTAAATTATAGATATATTCTCTTCTTGTACGATATGATGAAACATCACCAAGTGTTAGAAGCAATTTATCATAATCTAATTCATCTAGAATATAGTTTATATACTCTCCTGCTGGTGTTATATCTATATTTTTTGCTAGGTCCAAACATTTTAAGTAAAGAGAACTTTCTTTGATGGTATTTGTTACATAGTAATGATATAGTTCTTCATCAGATAAGTTAAAGAGAAAACTTCTTCCTAGGGAGAAAAAACTATATTTGAAGTCTTGGTCATAATTGTTTTCTTTGATGCAGATTAGAAATTTTAATAGACTTTTTATTACTAAAATATCTTGATCTTTACGAAGTGATGAGTCTTTTTCTATAGATAAAGGAATATGTAAGTATTCAAATATCTTTTTATATAAGTCAAAGTTTTTACTTTTATCTAGAAGTATAACTATATCTGAATAGTTTATTGTTCTAAGTATTCCAGTATCTTTATCAAATATTTGATAATTTGAAGAAACTTTATCAATTATGTCTTTGCCAATGATAAATATTTCTTGTTCATCTTTAGTGATGGATGTGTTTTTATCTATTTCGTAAGTTAAGACATCTAAATCATAATTTTGGTCAGTCTTACCTTCTTCATTATAAGTTTTATTACCAAAGACCATACGATGAGACTCTTTATAATTAGCGCCACCAATGGTATCATCCATAAATAAATCAAATAATAAATTGATATTTGATAGAACTTCTTCTCTTGATCTAAAATTTTTATTTAGGTCTATTTTTATACCTTTATCTGTATCACGATATGTGTCATATTTATTTTTAAAGATATATGGATTAGCATTTCTAAAACGATAAATAGACTGTTTAATATCGCCTACCATGTAAACATTATTATTTGAAATTAAAGAAATAAATAATTCTTGAGTATCAGAAGTATCTTGATATTCATCGACTAATATTTCATTAAAACTTTCTACTAGTTCTTTTCTGATATCTTCATTTTCTTTAACTACTTTGATAGCGAGAAGAGCTATATCTGTAAAGTTAAATACTTCGTTTTCACTTTTATAATTAGAAAGACGTTTATCTAGTTCTTTTAAAATAGAAATAATTACTTCGGCATTAGACTTAGTAGATAAAATTTCTTCTTTCATTTCTTCTGTTGTTTCATATATTAATAATTCTTTTACTTCTTTTAATAATGATGAAATAGTTGACTTTATTTTTTTACCTTCTTCTTCACTATTTCTTGGTACAATAGGAAATTTAAAATCAAGAGATGCACAAATTTCTTCATAAGTTGTGGCGTTTAAAAACTTAGTTAAAGTATCTTCTACTTTAGTTACATAGGTGCCATCAAAATAGTCATTTAAAGATATTAATAATTCTTTTATATTTTTACGGTAGGAATCAATATATTTTAAATACTCATTTAGATAGTTATCAATATTTTCTTTAGAGTAAGTCTTTTCAATATATGTATTTAGATATTCTTTTCTATCATATTTTAATTCTATTTTTTTATAAATATTTTGAATGTAATTTTTTAATTCTTTATCATCTTTTAAACAAAAGTTTTTTATTAGATTAGTAAAGTTTTTAGTTGGTGATAAGTAATTTTCTTCAAATATTTCATCTAAGATTTTATTCTTTTCAATATTTATAATTACATCATCTGTTATTTTAATATTGTTACTTACGTTTAACTTGGTATGATATTTTTTTACCATGGATAAGGAAAATGAGTCAAAGGTTGTGATATAAGCTCCGTCTATTAAGTTTGCCTCATTTTCAAGCCCATCGGTTTTATTAATAGCTTTTCTGATACGTTCTTTCATTTCAGCAGCAGCAGCATTGGTAAATGTTAGAACTAGTAGTTCATTAATATGAATACCTGATTTTAGTTTTCTAATTACTCTTTCAGTTAAAACTGCGGTCTTGCCTGAGCCAGCTCCAGCTGAAACAATAATGTTTTTACCTTCTTCATTTATTGCTTGTAATTGTTCGGGAGTCCAGGCCATTACTCATCACCTCCTAGAAATGTTAAATCATCTTGTTTTGGTAAATAAACTAAATCTTTTTCCTTCGTATAACAGATATCTTTAAAGGAACAGAAGGCACAAGATATATTAATATTAGAATATACTTTTGGATTAATAGTAAAGTCTGCTTCTAAAATACTATCTGTTTCTTTAGATATATAGTTTTTAGTATAGTTTAATAAATTATATAAAGTATCATTTGATAAAACTTTTTTAGATGCATATGTTCCAAAACCTTTTTCTTCGTTATAGGACATACTTTTAATATATTCACTTTTTTCGTATGTTGAATCAAATCTACTTAATAAGGAAATATCATCCGTTGAATATCCTTGTAAAAGATATTGATCTTTTTTGACTTTTTCAATATCTTTACTCCAAATAGGATAATTAAATAAAATATTTTGATAATATATTCCTGTAAATATTGGACTTTTAATAGTTTTAGAATGATGAATTAGATATAGGTATACGGGAAGTTGCATATGTAGTCCATATTTCATAGGTTCTATATGGGTATCAATACTACCAGTTTTATAGTCAATTATAGAAAAGTATGTGTCTTCAATATTTTGATAGTACATTATTTTATCGATACTACCAGTAAAGATTACGGATACTTTTTTCTTTAAATCTATATCAATTTTCTTTTCATAGTAAGCATCATTGTATCCTGTCATTAAGTCTTGCTTATTTAGGATATCTATTAATTTTAAAAGATCTTTTTTGATACGAATTAATAGTAATTTTTCTTTTAAGGAAAGGTCTCTTTTTTCTAGATATTTTTGATATTCTTCTTCAAAGTTAAAGTTTGTTTTTTTGTATACTGATAATATGTAATGATACATTGAGCCAATGTAAGTTTGGAAAGTATCGGTATATGGTTCTAGTTTTAAGACATGTCTTATATAATATTTAAATTTACATTCACTATAGGCGTTAAGAGATGTATATGATAGTTTTAATGGATATGGTAAGTTAGTTAGATATTCATCATTATTTATGCCTGTAAAGACGTTAGAATATGTTTTATAAGGTATTTGGTAGTGAGTATATAGTTTAGATAAGTCTTTATTTTTTTCTCCGTATAAATGATATAAATCTAAGTATGAAGCTAGTCGTAGTTCGTTATATATGTTTGAACTTTTATAGGAATCTAATTTAGGTTTTACAATATTTAGTGAAAGATCAGTAATTAAACTTGATTTGTAGTAACTTTTAAATGGTGAAGTTAATTTATATGATAGGTATAGATTTTTAATATTTGATAAGACATAAACTAAGTTATTTTTATTACGTTTATTTAAGTAGTCTGTTTTATATAGTGATACTTCATCTTTTTCTTTATCTGTGATATAGGAAATATCCTTTTCCATTTTAGGTAATTCATCTTGATTAAATCCTAGTACAAAGACGTATTCATCATCATTAAATGATTCTTTATATAAGTCTTTTATTGTAACAGCATTTTTTAATTTAACTGATGATGCAGAAGTGTTTTTTAATTTGTCTGTTAAAAGTATTTTATATTCCTTGGAATTTTCATCTAAAAAACTTAAGTCTGATAAAATATTAATAAGTTTTTTATTGATACTTTTTTTATCTTTATTTTCTAAGTCTAATTCTTTTGTATTTAGGTAATCTTTTACTACTTTTGTACTATAAATTGAATAGTTAAAATTTATATTTATAGGTATATGATAGAATGAAAAAAGACTTTTTATGGTATATAGGTAATCAGTTGAGACATTTGTTAGATATATTTTATTTATATCGATACCTTTTTTTAGAAGATTTATTATTTCTAGACAAACTTGATTAACTTCTTCTTCTAAAGTATTACATTCCATTACTGGTGCAGTTATAGTATTTTCTGATACATATTCTTCTTTTATACCTAACATTTCTTCTTCATATTTTTCTAGGTTATATTCATTTTTTACAATGATATTTTTATTTTTAAGATATTCTTTATAAGTATTATTGTAGATTAATAGTCCCTCTTTTATTAATTCTTTTTTTAAGTCTTTTAAGAAGTTTAGTTTAGGACTTTTATATGTTTTATTTTCATCTATTACATATAAATTATTTATATATACTCTTGCGACATCTATATTGTAGTTATATTTTTTTATTAGATAAGCAAGTGATTTATCATCGTATGAGAAATAGTATATTTTTTTATACTCTTCTTTAGTCATAAACTTTATATTAACAAGGTTTTTAGTTTGGGATAGTTCTTTTAATATCTTTGTCTTTGTTTGATTTGGACAGATTATTAAAGAATTATCTTTTGTTGTTTTAGTCATTTTTATCACCAAGTATATTATAAGATAATTTAGACAAAAAGAAAAGAAGCTATTATTCTGCTTCTTTAACTTCTACTACTTTGTTTCCTTTGTAGTTACCGCATTTTGGACATACTCTGTGAGGTTTAATCATTTCGCCACATGATGGGCATTTACTTACACCAGGGATTTCCATTGCGTTATGACTTCTTCTCATTCTCTTTCTTGTTTTAGAAACTTTACGGAAAGGAACAGCAAACATTTGAATGTCTAACTTCATCATATTATCACTCCTCTTTAAAATCTTTTAATAAATCAGAAAACGGATTATTATTACTTACTAGTTCTTCTTCACTGATTAATTTCCATCCATCTCCATGAAACTTACTTAAGTCTTCAACCTTTGTAAATTGTAATGGGACTTCCAGTACAATATTTTCCCATAAAAATTGAAATATATCAAGTGTATTTTCGTTTTTTTTGCAATTTTGGTCTAAAATATCATTAATTTCGACAAAAATTGGATATGAAACAGGCTCCAAGGAAATGGAATCTGAAAGAATAATATCTCCTTTTATACTGACTTCTATATAATCTGTTAATTCTTCTTCATCATCTTCTGATGCATTCATATATACTTTACCTTCTACTTTTATATCTTCTATTTTTAGGACTGATGTGTTTTCAAAGTAATTACTTGGTATTGTATAAGAATTTGTTATATCTACTTCTTTTACAGTTTGACTGTGTAAAAGTGTTAAATCTATATCCATTATTTTGATTCCTCACTTTCAGTATCTTTTATTTCTAGCACTTTTATAATTCCATGATAGTGAAGATTATTTGCTAGACTTACGCCTGTATTATTAGCAAGCCAGATTCTTATTGAGTAATCTTTTTCTTCAAGCGCTTTAATTGTGTCTATTATAAGTACTCTTGATTCTAGGTCAATTACATTATAAACATTATTTTTATTTGATCCTTCTTTTACAGATACTCTCAGCAATTCCTTTGGTACTTGATTATTTTCACAATAGTCATCTATTATTTTTTCTAAGTTATCCATTAAAACTAATTGATATGTTACAGGTTCTACTAGGTTATTTTTAATGGTTAGAGTATATGCTTTAGACGATAGACCGATAGCATCTGTTACTGGAGATGGATCAATTAAATTAACTTCAGCACCTTCTTTATCATGAAAAACTATTTCTAGAGAATCTGAACTATATTCTACATTTCTTGCTTCTGAATATTTGTAATAAATACTATGGGTTGCGATAATAGCAATTAAAAGTATAAAAGTAATTATTACGACGTTTTTAATTATATATTTTTTTCTATTGTAATACATATTGCACCTCTTATATAATGATAATATTTATAGAATGTTTAGTCAATTATTCTTTTTCTTAAATATAGCATATTTTCTAATTATTTACAAACGGAAATAAAAGTAACTTCAAAAATGAAGTTACATACCTTTCATAATTTTAACAGCTACATCTTTTGCTTCTTCTAAATCTTTAAAATGTTTATCTACATATTCCTTATCTTTATCTTTACTCTTTAATTCAT
>CAVIUA010000023.1:0-24883 GCA_963645945.1 bacterium | reverse complement strand
TTCTTCTTTTTAAGATAAACTGTCTATTATAGTTGTTAACTAATATTAACTAAATACTATTTTCTTGAGACATTTCTATTTTTGTATTATAATAAAATAGGAAGGTGGATAACTTGGACTTAATAAATACAATAGTTGAATACAGTACAGAAGTTATTTCAAATGCTGGTGTCTTATTTGGTATGTTTCTAATAATGATTGAATCATTTATACCAGCCTTACCTTTAAGTGTATTTATCGCTTTAAATACTCATACATTTGGATTACTACCAGGAATACTAATGTCATGGATTTCAACTTGCATTGGATGTTACATTTCGTACTCATTATTTTACTATGTATCAAATAACATAATCTATAAATATCTAAGTAGAAAAACAAGAAATAAAATAAATAAAGCTATAGATAAGTTTCAAAATATTTCTCTAGCTAATCTAACAGTAATAATAACTTTACCATTTACACCAGCATTTTTAATAAATATTTTAGCAGGTGTATCTGGAATGTCAAAAAAGAAATATATTGTAGCTCTACTTATCGGAAAAATATTTATGGTTTCATTCTGGGGCTACATTGGTAAAAGTTTTGTTGAAAGTATGACTGACATATCAGCAATAATAGTAATGTCAATAATGATAATAATAGCCTATGCACTATCAAAACTAATAGGTAAAAATGCAAATATAGAGTAGGTGAAAAATATGGAATATGTAATTATAATTTTATTAGTAATTAACTTAATCATTGGTGTAATATCAATATTTAAAAACATCAATGAAAGTAATATAACAGAAAGACTTGGAAAACTAGAAGTAAGTATGATGAAAGAACTAGGTGATTTCAAGTCTGACATAAGTAGAAATTTAAATAAAGATTTTACATCTTTAAATGAACAATTAGAAAAAAGACTAATCGCAATCAACGAAAAAGTAAATGAAAGATTGGATCAAAATTTTGAAAAGACTAATAAAACTTTCATGAATGTTATCGAGAGATTATCAAAAATAGATGAAGCACAGAAGAAAATAGAAATACTTTCATCTGATATAGTTAGTCTTCAAAGTATTTTAACTGATAAAAAGACACGAGGCATCTTTGGAGAAGTAAACCTAAAGCACATTCTAACTAGTGTCTTTGGTGAAAGAAATGATAATATATTTCGTTTGCAGTATACTTTAAAAACTGGTGTTATAGCTGATTCTGTAGTCTTTGCTCCAGAACCTCTTGGTACTATCGCCATTGATTCAAAGTTTCCATTAGAACACTATCAATTAATGGTTGATAAAAAACTATCTCAAGAATTAAGAGACAATTACGAAAAAATGTTTAAACAAGATATGAAAAAGCATATAGACGCTATAAGCAGTAAATATATAATTCCAGGCGAAACAGCTGACCAAGCAATTTTATTCTTACCAGCAGAGGCAATATTTGCCGAAATAAATGCCTATCATCAAGATATAATAGATTATGCTTATAAAAAGAAAGTTTGGATTACAAGTCCTACTACTTTAATATCAACTTTAACAGTAGTAGAAATGATTATAAAAAATATGGAAAGAGACAAATATACTTCAATAATTCATGAAGAATTAAATAAGCTCGGTTTAGAATTTGCTCGCTATAAAGAACGCTGGGATAAGCTAGCTAGAAGTATTCAAACTGTAAATAAAGATATTGAAAATGTTTCTATTACGTCAGATAAAATCACTAAGAAATTTGAAACAATAAATAAAGTGGATGTCTCAATGTTAGAATATAAAGAAAAAGAATAGTTAAACTATAAAAAGAGGAGGGATAGTATGAATAATAATCAAGACAATAAATTCTTCACAAGTATGCCACCAGTTATGCCTGATAATAATCAAAATAATAATATACAAAATCAATTCAATCAAAATATCCCTCAGACAAATAGTCAAAATATTTCGCAAAATAACATTCAAAATCAATTAAATTTAAACACTAATCAAGGTCAATTTAATCAAACAAATGCAGTTAATCAAATACCTGGTCAAAATAATAACTTTTCATCAATGAATTTCAATATACCTAGTCCAAATACAAATTCAGATCAAAATAATCAAAATAATACGCCATCAAATAATACGAATTCATTTGGCTTTGATTTTAATGCACCTAGTGATGAAGAAAATACCAGTAACAAAAAGAATAGTTTTTCTAATTTGTTTAAAAATCAAAATAGTGAACAAATATCTGCTCAAAATAATAAACCATTTTCATCAATAGTTGATGAGATAATACAAGGCAATTCTGGGACTAATACTTTTCAAAGTATTAATACTACTAATAGTGAGTTATTAAATAATTCGATAAATATTCTTCCAATAAACCAAATGAATGACAATCAAAAAACAAAATCAGAAGAGGAGACAACGTTAGTAGAAGTACAACCTAATAATACAGTTGTGCAATATAATCAAAATATAACTGATTTTCATCGAAGAAATCTACTAATGGAATTTGTTGGATATAAATATGAAAAAATATCTCAAAGTAAATTCAATTTATTTGCTTTAATCTTTGGAGAATTTTATTTACTATATCGTAGAATGGTACTAATAGGCTTATTTTTACTATTGGTAAGAGTAGCTATAATAATCTTTATAAATCCATATCTATCTCTTGCCATTAATGTAGTTTTATGTTTTACATTTAATAAATTATATTTGTTGCATGTAAATAACAAAATAAGAAATGCCGAAAGAAAGTATCCTAATGCTTCATATGAGCAAATAAAAGACATAGTTGTCTCATCGGGACAAACTAAAGCATCAAACCCAATTACTATGATTTTTTTTAGCATAATCCTTGGCTTTATTGGATTTGTTATTGCTAATATAAATGGTTTTTTAGATGGACCATTCAAAGACATAAATATTTTCGTTTTATTAGGAAAAAATCCAGAGTTTAATGGTGACTTAACATACGATACCGATGCAAACATCAACAATAGTTATGAAATAGTTATGCCTGATGAATTGAAAAATCCTAATTCTAATCAAGGAAGTATAGTAGGTGGAATAAAAACAGACCCAAATGATAACTTCAGTAATTGTCATTATAGTTTTAATGTTTTAAAAGATTACTCCGATGCTAAAAATTTAGCCAAACAGATGAAAAATTACTATAAAATAAAAGATGATCCCGAAGAATTACAAATAAATAGTATAACTTGGTATCATATTTCTTATGAAAAAAACGGAACAGTTAATTTATACCTAACATCTCGTAATAAAAAAGTATATATGTATGAGTTTAGAGAAGAAAAAAATGCCAATTCAATTTCATGTGAACAATACAATACAAGTATTTTAAATTCAATTTATTACAAATAAGCACTTAAGTGCTTTTTCTTTTGTAAAAAAACAGATTTTAAAACATAAAATTAATTATGATAACTAGAATAATATTAATGCTAATTTCACTATTAATGATGACCATAGGAATAACTTACATAATTATGTACATCAATTTATTTACTTTTGGCTATACTATAAAAGAATATGTTTTCTATATTTTAAAACAACCAGAATGCTATTTATTCATAATAGGTCTCATAATTCAAATAATTATTATATATACTTGGAAAGGAAAAAGAATATGAATTATATTTACGATATATTACTTAACTTTAATGATGACGATGAATACTTTGAATTTTACGAATGGAAAGATGATGACTGTTTTGAACACATAAAAAGAATTCCTATTATTAGAATTAGTTCAGAACAAATGCAAGAAATATTTAATTATAAAATTAATATTGATAGTAAACTACTAGAAACAATAAAAGGATGTACGATTTCTTACAAAAATAAAAAAGATATTAAGTTTGGCTGCCTTTTTTCAGACTTAAATAAAGTTATAGCTTTAGAGTTTAATAATAAAGGATTGGTAATAAGTAGAAGTAATTTATTATTAGATGAAGAAGAAGATGTTTTAGATGAGGTAACATTACTAGATGAAGAAAAAATAGGGTATGAATTACTTGAAAAATATAAAATAGAATATTTTTTAACAAGAGATGAATCTTTCAAAAAGAAATATTTGTTAAAAGAATTAAATTACTTAGCTAAAGAAAAAGATTACGAGAAATTAAATTATTTATATGAAGAAATATTTCCAGAAGATAAATTAACATTTTCAGAAAAAATAGCTAAACTTTTAAAAGAAATAAATGAAAATTATAATAAGAAATTAAGTGAATTATATGAAATAGTAAGGTTAACTTACATAAAAAAATAGATTACTGTTTTTAGTAATCTATTTTCATTGCTTTTTTAATTTTAGTAATTTGTTTCTTAGCTCTTTCTCTAGCAATCTCTGTTCCTTTATTAAGAATTTCAGATACTTCTTCAGGATGTTCATCATAATATTTTCTTTTTTCCCTTATTGGTTTTAAGAATTCATTCATTACAGTAATTAATTCTTTCTTACATTGAACGCATCCACGTTCTCCTTTTTTACATTCACTACAAACCTTTTTGACATTTTCAGAGCTATTAACTAATTTATGATAATAGTAAACCATACAAACATCAGGATTTGCAGGATCATCTTTTTTAATTTTTGCAGTATCAGTAAGTGCGCCCATAACTTTTTCTTTTACTACTTCATCACTATCGATTAAATAAATTGCATTACCAAGACTCTTTCCCATTTTTTCATTGCCATCTAATCCTTTTATTCTAGGATTATTACTTAAGACTTGTTCAGGTTCTCTTAAAGTTTCACCATAGATAGAATTAAATTTTCTTACAATTTCACGGCATTGCTCAAGCAAAGGAATTTGATCATCTCCAACTGGAACACATTCTCCATCAAAGACAGTAATATCAGCAGCTTGTGAAACAGGATATCCCAAGAATCCATAAGTTATTGATTCTCCATTATTACCAAATAAATTTTTCTTTTGTGCAATTTCTGTTTTAACAGTAGGGTTTCTTTCAAGTCTCGAAACAGTAACTAAGTTTGAATAAAAAATTGTTAATTCTGCTATTTCAGGTATTTTTGATTGAATAAAAAAGTTAACCTTATTTGGATCTAGTCCAAGAGCTAATAAATCTTTTGTTATTTCAAATACATTAGTTCTAACCTTATCTGGATTATTAAAGTTATCTGTTAATGCTTGAACATCGGCAACCTCAAGATAAAAATCATAATCATTTTGCATTTTTACCCAGTTTTGACAAGCTCCAAAATAGTGCCCCAAATGCAAGTTCCCTGTAGGTCTAAGACCTGTTAAAATTGTTTTCATAAAAATCTCCTCACTCTCTAATTAATTTAATTTTAAATATCAAAGTACCATCGTCTTTTTAATATAAACATAAAATATCACCTCTAAAATAAAAAACCCAAATCCCAATACTAGGACAAGAGTCTTGTGCCACCTAACATAGTTCATATACTAACATATATGTTCAATTTATAACGGGAAGAATATCCCGGCCTTTTATACTACAATTTCCAAAAGGCACTCATTAGTCCATTCAATATCAATCCGCTACAGTCTTCCAGCAACCGACTGTTCTCTATAAGCTTCAATAATATCTACTAATCTAAATCACAGTTTTCTTAACTAAATTAATATTAACATAACAGATATAAAAAGTCAAACAGGCTATGATAATAACACAATTGCTCAACAAAAAGGTTGTCTAAAAAACAATTATAAGTTATAATATTAGAAGTTGGAGGGATATATATGGCAAAAGAAACAAAAACAAAAGAAATTAAGAAAGAAGAAACTAAGAAAAATGTTCATGAAGTTCCTGTAAAAATCGAAGGTGAACAATGGACAAACGCTTTAGATAAATCATTTGCAAAAAAGCAAAAAACAGCTAAGGTTGATGGTTTCCGTACAGGAAAAGTACCAAGAGATATTTACGAAAAACATTATGGAAAAGAATCTTTATTCTTAGAAGCTGCTGATTTATTATTACAAGAAGCATACTTAAAAGCAATGGAAGATTCAAAATTAGTTCCAGTAGTACAACCTTCAGTTGACTTAAAAGGAATTGATGAAAACGGTGTTGAATTTGTTTTCACTATTGTTACTAAACCAGAAGTTAATGTAAAAAAATATAAAGGATTAAATATTAAACCTGAAAAAGTAGAAGTAACTGATGAAGAAATAAATCATGAACTTGGACATTTATTAGAAAGATATACTGAATTAGTTAATAAAGAAAACGGTGCTGTTGAATCTGGCGATGTTGCAGTTATTGACTTTGAAGGATTCAAAGACGGTGTAGCATTCGACGGTGGAAAAGGTGAAAACTATTCATTAGAAATAGGTTCAAATACATTTATTCCAGGTTTTGAAGATCAAATCATTGGTATGAAATCTGGAGAAGAAAAAGATTTAGACATCACTTTCCCAGAAGATTATGGAGCAAAAGAACTTGCTGGTGCTAAAGTAGTATTCAAAGTTAAAGTAAATGAAATCAAAACTAAAGAAAAAAGAGAATTAGATGAAGAATTCTTTGAAGATTTAGGAATGGAAGGCGTTAACTCAGAAGAAACTTTAAAAGAAGAAATTAAGAAATCTATCGAAGCTCAAAAAGAAGCTGAAGCTGAAAATAACTACATTGATAAAATATTAGAAGAAGTTTCAAAAAATGTAGAAGTAGATATTCCAGAACCAATGGTAGATGAAGAAGTTAATCGTCTATTAAAGAGATTCGAAGAGCAAATGAAAATGCAAGGAATTTCTTTAGACTTATATTATCAATTTACTAACAGTAATGAAGAAGCTTTAAAGAGTCAAATGGAAAAAGAAGCATACTCAAATGTTTTATATCGCTTAATGCTTGAAGAAATCATGAATCTAGAAAAAATCGAAGTAAGTTCTGAAGAAGCTGAAAAAGAAGCTGAAGAATTAGCTAAAAAATATCAAATGGAAAAAGATGAATTTTTAGCTCAATTTGGTGGCATCGAAATGATTCAATATGATTTAGAAATGCGTAAAGCAATCGAATTATTAAAAGAATTAAATAAGTAATAAAAAAAGGTGAGTTAAATCACTTTTTTTTTACAAAATTCTTTCAAAAAAAAGAAAATTCATATATAATAAAAAACAGTACAAAAATTTGGAGGTGAATATCCCATGATAACAAATAACGATAAATTGCGTGTATTAATAATAAACGACATGGTTATTTTTCCAAATAATGAAGTAAGAATAGAATATGATAAAAATCTTGATAAACAAATGAATGAAACATTTGACTGTGATGATGAATTAATACTAATCGTTAATCCAATAGATGACGGTGAAAAAATAGATATTATGTCCTTACCAAATTTTGGTGTATTAGGTAGAATAAAATTAAAACTAAATGTTCCAAACGGAAAAACAAGAGTCGTAATAGAAGGCCTTGAAAGAGTTGAAATAAACAATTATACTTTTGATAATAAAAATTATTCTGCAAACTATAATATAATTGAAAATATTGAAGTAGAAGATGAAAATAATTATATAAATATATTGATAAAGGCTATTGAACGTTATATTGACAAAGTTCCATATATAGGTAACGCCATCATGGGACAAATAAATAACGTAAGAAGTCTAGATGAATTATGTGATTTAGTAGCCAGTTTCTTAACAATAGATTATAATAGAAAGAAAAAATATGTAACAATAATCAATCCTGTTGAAAGATGCAAGTTATTAATAGAAGACATTAACATTGATCTACAATTTGCTGAGTTAGAACAAAAAATAGAAGCTCAAGTTGAAAAAGAGTTAAATGAAACTCAAAAAGAATACTTTTTACGTGAAAAAATCAAAGCTATGCAAAAGGAACTTGGTGAAGCAAACAGTAAAGATGATGAGGTTGTTCGCTTAAAGAAGAAAGTATCAAAATTAAAATGTAACAGTAAAGTAAAAGAAAAAATAAATCGTGAACTTGCTAGGTACGAAGCCATTAACAGTAATTCTCCAGAATTAGGAATAATAAGAGAGTATCTTGACTGGATGATAAATTTGCCTTGGAACACCTACACAAAAGACAATCAAGACTTAGTAAGAGTAAAAGAAATACTTGATGACTCGCACTATGCTCTAGACGAGGTGAAAACAAGAATTTTAGAATACTTAGCTGTAAAGCAAAACACTAACAATTCACGTAGTCCCATCATCTGTCTTGTTGGTCCACCAGGAGTTGGTAAAACTTCTTTAGCTATAAGTATTGCCAACAGTTTAAATAGAAGAGTTGCTAAAATTAGTGTTGGTGGAATAAATGACGAGGCTGAAATCATTGGCCATAGAAGAACCTATATTGGCGCAAACCCAGGACGTATAATTCAAGGTATAAGAAGAGCTGGAACATCTAATCCAGTATTCATAATTGATGAAATAGATAAAATGACAAAAGACATAAAAGGAGATCCAGCTAGCAGTCTTTTGGAAGTTCTAGATCCAGAACAAAACAGTAAATTTTCAGATCATTATATCGAAGAAGAATTTGACTTATCAAAAGTATTCTTCATCGCAACAGCTAACTACATTGAACAAATTCCTTATGAATTAAGAGATCGTTTAGAAATAATAAATTTATCAAGTTACACTGAATATGAAAAACTAGACATTGCTAAAAGACATTTAATTCCTAAAGAATTAGAAGAGCATGGCCTAACACCATTACAAGTCCAAATTTCTGATGATGTAATCATGACAATGATTAGAAATTATACAAAAGAAGCCGGTGTCCGTGAACTTGAAAGAGTAATTGCCACACTATTTAGAAAAATAGTAAAAGAAATCCTTCTTGAAAAATCCAATATGTTTTATATGATAGATGAAAACAATATTGAAAAATATTTAGGTAAGAAAAAGTATTTATATACTGAAAACATAAAGAAAAATGAAGTTGGTGTTGCAAATGGAATGGCCTACACAGTCTTTGGCGGTGACATATTACCAATTGAAGCTAATATGTTTAAAGGAAAAGGCGACTTAATACTAACTGGCTCACTTGGCGAAGTAATGCAAGAGTCCTGTCAAATTGCTCTAAGTTATATCAAGGCAAATACTGATAAATTTTCTATAGACCCAAATCTACTAGAAAAAAACAATATTCATATTCATTTCCCAGAAGGAGCTGTTTCAAAAGATGGCCCATCAGCTGGAATTGCCATTACTACAGCCTTAATCAGTCTTTTCATAAATAAACCAATTAGCTATACAATTTCCATGACTGGTGAAATAACATTACATGGTCGTGTTTTAGGAATAGGTGGCTTAAAAGAAAAAGTCATTGGTGCACATAGAGCCGGCATTAGAAAGATTTTTATACCTTCTGAAAATGAAAAAGACTTAGAAGATATTCCAGTAGATATAAAGAAAGATATTAAATTCTATTTTGTAAATAATTACAGTGAAATATATGATAAAGTATTTAAATAGGTAACCGAAAGAAGAATATTAATTCTTCTTTTTTCATAGTATGATTTAGGAGGTCAATATGAAAAAAATAATATCTTTTAAAAAAAATATAGAGTTTCCTTCAATGATAGGTGAAGTTACTGCTATTTCCTTAGACCATACTTTAAAATTTGTCGATGAAAGTAACATCACTGGAGATTTTAGAGTAACCGGAAGTTATAAGTTAACAGAAGCATCCAGATTAGAGGAAAATTTTGATTACACAATACCAACAGAAATAGTATTACCAGAAAAACTCGATTTAGAAACAACCAAGATATCTATTGCTGACTTTTATTATGAGTTAGCCTCAGATGTTACTATGATATGTTATATAGATGCAAAAATAGAAGGTGTAGAAATAATCGACGACGGGTTAGAAACAAATAAAGATACAATAGAAGAAAAGAAAACTATAGAACCAGCTATACCAAGTCCATTAAAAGAAGAACAAGAAACAAGATGTGTAGAAAAAGAAACTAAAAACGAAAGGGAATGTGATGGTGAAAAAATTATGGAAGAAACAAGTGAAGAACAAGTTGAAATTATTTCAAATGAAACAGCAATGAGTATAAACAATGAAAATATCGAGAATATCATAACTACTAATAATGACAATAATCTATCAGAAAAAGCCGGTTCATTATTTACATCATTAGATAGTAGTGAAGAAACATTTTCAACATATTCAGTATACATTTTAAGGCAAGAAGAAACTGTTCAATCGATAATAGAAAAATATCATATTAGTAAAGAAGAATTAGAAAATTATAACGACTTATCAAATTTATCCGTAGGAACTAAAATTATAATTCCAAATACTAAAGAATGATTAACGAAAGAGAATTTTTAAAAAAACACCAAATAGAACCTATAAATATATGTTACAAAAACAACTCCAAAATCATTACAACCGAAGATGGAAAATACACTATAAAAGTTCGAAGAAATAATAAAGACATTTATAATTATCTTAGAAGTCATGCTTTCAATAATTTCCTATCTCCTTTGACTACCATCGATGATTCATACGAAATATATCCTTACATAGAAAGTGAAAGTATGTTAAACAGTAATGATAAAGCTATAAGCCTTATTTACCATTTAAGTCTTCTTCATACAAAAACAACAGTATATGAAGAAGTGAATTTAGACAAAATAAAAGCCTTGTATGAAAAAACAAGCCTTGAATTAAATAATCTTGATGACTATTATCATGACTTACATGACTATATTGAAAATAAAGTGTACATGTCACCAGAAGAATACTTATTAATTCGAAATATAACTCTAATATATAATGCCATTATTTTTTCAAAAGAAAATTTAAAAGCTTGGTATGACAAAAAAAAAGCTATGAAAAAAGAACGCCAAGTGTTCTTACATCGTAATCCATCACTAAAAAACTTTATCATGACACCAGAACATCATTACTTTATAAATTGGGATAATTCATCGCTCGGAGTATCCTTATATGATTTACTAACATTTTTTAAAAATGACTATGAAGAATTAGAACTAAAGAGTCTTTATAATATTTATCAAAGTAAATATCGTTTTACCGAAGAAGAGGAACTATTATTTTTCGCCTTATTATCAAAACCATGGAAATTAGAATTCAGTAAAAATCATTACAATAATACATTGCTAGTTCAAAAACTTCTAGATTACATCGTTAAGGGAAGTACTATAGTGTCAAAAGAAGACCAAGAAGACCAAGAAACATAACATTATAAATTCAACCAACAATATAACAACATTAAGTCTAGTAGTTATAAAAAGTAATAATAACATTTGATAAAATAAAATAATAAATACAACAACAACACCAATAAGATAGAATATATTACTCCTTCTTTTTTGCTTGCAAGAATTACAATTACAAAAGAATGGATGTTTACTTTTCATTACTCTTCACCTATAGTAGTCTATGAAAATAGAAAAAAATAGTTCACATTTGCCTAAAAATAATTGACAGAAAAATACTAAATTGTTACAATATAAATGATAATGGTTATCAATAGGAAAAGTTAAGAGTTATATGAAAAAAAGAGTCACAAAACAAAAACAAATTATTTTGGAAACTATAAGAGAAGATCGAAGTCATCCAACAATGGCTGATATCTATAAAAAAGTTCTAAATAAAAATCAAAAGATAGGTCAAGCAACAGTATATAGAAACATAAATGAACTAGTAGAATCAAATGAAGTAGAAAAAATAACCGACTTATCTGGCCAATTTCATTTTGATGGTAACGAAAATAAACACTATCATTTATTATGTACAAATTGTCAGAAAATATTTGACATAATTGATGAAAACTACAGTTCAATTATTTCAACTGTCGCTAGTAATAATGAATTCATGATTACTGATGTGAAAATAACTTGTCTTGGTCTATGCTCTACATGTAAAGAATTATTATCAAAAAAATAAAATTATTTGGAAAAGAGGTATTACAATGGAATTAAAAGGTAGCAAAACAGAACAAAATCTATTAAAAGCGTTCTCTGGTGAAAGTCAAGCAAGAAATAAATATACATTTTACGCAAGCAAAGCTAAAAAAGATGGTTATGAACAACTAGCCGCAATATTTGAAGAAACAGCAAATAATGAAAAAGAACATGCTAAATTATGGTTTAAAGAATTGCACAATGGACAAGTTCCCTCAACAATTGAAAATCTTGAAGATGCCGCAGCTGGCGAAAATTATGAATGGACTGAAATGTACAAAGAATTTGCAGCTGTAGCTAAAGAAGAAGGCTTTACTCGCATAGCAAATTTATTTGAAAAAGTTGGTGAAATCGAAAAAGAACATGAAGAAAGATATCTAACATTACTAAAAAATATTAAAGATGATAGAGTATTTAAAAAAGATGGCAATAAAATTTGGGTATGTAGAAATTGTGGTTATGTTTATACTGACGAAAACGCATTAGAAGTATGTCCAGTATGTGCTCATCCAAAGAGTTTTATGGAAGTAAAAGCAGATAACTATAAGTAAAATACAAAAACTGATTCACATAGTTGAATCTTTTTTTCTTAAAAGGCAATTTCTGTTTCTAGTTTCTCATCGAAAATTGCAATAAAAAAGAAAATAATACCAGATATCAAAATCAAGACATTAGCAATAAAATTTATCGTTTCAAAAAATTTCCTACTTTCCGTATCATAAGGAGATAGACTTTTATATGCTTTATATTCAGATACAAAATAATAATAATAGATACCAAGAGCAATAGAAAAAATTATGATTAATAGTTTTCTATAATTACGTTTAGATTGCAAATCATTATTTATAAAGTAATTAACTTCCTCTTTATTTGCAATAAAAGAAAGAAATATTATAATTAAATATATAATCCAAATAAAATTTTCTATTTCTATTGTTCTAAGTATTTCTTCTTTCTTTTCCATATTAAAATATATTCTTTTAAAAATAATAATATAATTTTATAGGTGAATAAAATGAATTTAATACCAAATATATCACCAAAAACTTTTTCTGCCAGTGCCATAATTGTCGGCTATTTACTTATAGATGACCTAACAACAAACGAACAAAATGCCCTGGGCAACTGGCTGATGCTAACAGCTCAAGTCTTATGCACCAATGCCTATTATAAACAAGTTCAACAAGAAAGAAATATAGTACCAGAAAAATCCAAAGAGAAACAAGAAATAGATATGCTCCAGCAACTTCTAAACGCACTAGAAAAAGAACTGAACAATTTAAAATCAAATATTTGACAAAGAGTTATACAACGTATTAATACAATTTTAAAAATAGAAAATACCAAGATACTGTCAATAAATCTAACAAGATGTTTTTATCATAATTATTATCCCTCAATTCACTATAATTTCTACCAAAAAAAAATATAATCATATAACCATTCGCAATTATATTTTTCTAAATAGGTTAACAATCTTTTTATTCACAATCTCATCATTAGATCGTAAATATTTCTTAATCAATGAATGCATCACAATAAATATTAAAAAAAAGCAATTACTATGTAAATAGCCCAAATATAATTTTTAATAGTTAATCTTTCTGTTTTTTTCTTGTTATCATTCATAATAAAATATATGCACAATAAACAATTTAATATATTCATAGTTTGTGTTATAATTTACTAAGAAATTGAGGTGTTACTATGATTAAACATGAACTACTTGCTCCAGCGGGAAATATGGAGTGTCTAAAGCAAGCTATATTCTCTGGTGCAGATGCTGTCTATGTTGGCTGTAAAAAATTTGGTGCCAGAAAATTCGCAAGTAACTTTACAAATGATGAAATAATCGAAGCTATAAAACTATGTCATCTCTATAGTGTAAAAATATATGCTACTATGAATACATTAGTTAAAAATGATGAAGTAGATTCATTCCTTGATCAAGTTGAGTTTCTACATAAAAATGGAATTGATGCCATTTTAATTCAAGACTTTGGTATGTTATGTCTTGTTTTAGAAAAATATCCTAATCTAGAAGTACATGCTTCAACTCAAGCAAATACCTCATCAAAAGAAACTGCCGAACTATTTTACAAATTAGGAGTAAAACGTGTTGTTTTCTCCAGAGAGATGTCTTTAGAAGAAATTAATTCTATTGACGTTCCAATCGAAAAAGAAGTTTTTGTTCATGGAGCACTATGTATTTGCTATTCAGGCTGTTGTCTGATGAGTAGTCAGATTGGTCATCGTTCTGGAAATCTCGGTGAATGTGCCGGAAGCTGTCGTCTACCATATACTCTTAAACACAATGGAAAAATAATTACCGACAACAAATATTTATTGAGTACTAAAGAACTAAATACATCAATTAAGTTTAAAGAGTTGCTCGAAAGTAATATATTATGTTTTAAAATTGAAGGTCGTATGAAAAGCCCAGAGTACGTTGGCTTTATAACTAGATTTTATAGAAATCTTATTGATAATTATGAACAAACAAATATAAGGGAATCAAATAATGAACTTAAAACAATATTCAACCGTGGTTTTACAACTGGACATCTATTTAATTGTACTGAAAAAGAATTAATGAATATTAAAAGTCCTAACCATATAGGATTGCAAATAGGAAAAGTTATAGAAGTAACAAAGGATAAAATAAAAATAAAACTAGAAAAACCATTAAATCAACAAGATGGTATTAGATTCTTAAACTCAAATAAAGGCCTAATAGTAAATTATTTATACAATAAAAATAAAAAGTTAGTTAACAACGCATCAGATATTTGCTACATAGATAATAAGATAGGTCTAACAGAAAAAGACATAGTATGTAAAACCATTGATTACAATTTAAACAAATCACTAAAAGAATTACCAAAAAGAAAAATCCCTGTAACAATAACATTAAAAGCTTGTGTTGGCAAAAATTTATCAATTGAACTTGTTGATGATCAAAATAATAAAGTTTTATTTCAAGGAAACGTTGTTGAAAAGGCTAGAACAGAAGCTATTACCCAAGAAAGAATAAAACAACAGGTTTCAAAACTTGGTAATACACCATTTGAATGCCAAAATATACATTTAAAAAGTGATGAAGAAATATTTATTTCAATAAAAGAACTTAATGATATTCGTCGTAGAGCTGTAGAAGAATTAATCCAAAAAAGACAAAATTGCAAAGTAAAATTTGAATGTAAAAATGTAGAATTTAAAGAGCTTCAAACAAAAAAAATGTCACCAGGAATAGTTGCCGTTGTCAAAACTGAAGACCAATTATTAACATGTCTATCCAATAATATTAGAAGAATTTATACAGAAGTAAAACCATTATATGAAAAATACAAGTGTAAACAAAACGTCTTTTATAAGTCAAAACGCTGTCAATTAGAGCTAAAAGACAATGTATATAATTCTAGTCTAGTATCAGACTACTTTGATTTTTCAAAATATGATGATTTATACGGTGATTATGGTCTAAATGTATATAACATATATACAGCTTACTATTTATATAAATTAGGCCTACAAACTGTAACTTTATCAGTTGAATTATCGCAACTAGAAATAGAACAGTTTATAAGAATTTTTGAGTCAACCTTTAAAGAAAAATCATCTTTCCAAATGTTGTGTTACGGTACAGTTGAAAACATGATTAATAAAGGAAACATTCTAAATATAAATAAAGACGACTACGACTATTGTTTGACAGATATAAAATCAAGAGTTTTCCCTGTATTTTATGATGGAGTTTTAACTCATGTCATGAATTTTGAACAAAGAAGAGAAAAACTTTCCTCATACCTAAAAGAAAATATTCAAATAAGATTAGACTTTCATCAGGAATCAAAAGAAGAAGTGTACAACATAATAAAAAAATATCAGTAGAAAAAAAGCTATATAAAAATAACATTTTATGATAAAATATTTATAGATAGGAGTGATATAATGGAAAAAAGGAAAATAGCCATGAAGAATTACATAATTATATTTTTAATCTTTGTTGCTACAATAGGACTTACTTTATATTTCTGCAGTTGCTATAAAGTATATAGTGAAAGCAAAAAAGAAATCCCTGTAATAAGAGGAACATTGTCAGAAATAACTAGTGAGGACTTAGACCATTACATTATGGAAAATCAGTCTACAATAATTTATGTCTGCACAGCAAGTGATACAACTTGTCGTAACTTTGAAAAAGATTTCAAAAAACTTATTGTTAAGATGAATCTTCAAGAAAAAATAGTATATCTAAATTTAAGTAATGTTGACCAAGAAGAATATATAAGTCAGCTAAATGAAAAATATCAAAGTAAAGTAGCATTGACAACCAGGTATCCAGCTCTGGTGATTTTTGAAAATGGAAAAATTGTCAACGTATTACAAGGGAACGAAAAGGAAAAATTAACAATATCAAAAACCAAACAATTTATAGAATTTAATAAAATAGGAGATTAATCTCCTTTTAGTTAGGAGTAAAGTTATGAACAACATAGTATTATTCGAACCAGAAATACCGCAAAATACGGGAAATATCATGCGAACTTGTGTCGCAACAAATACTCGTCTTCACTTAATAAAACCATTAGGATTTGTTTTAGATGATGCTCATTTAAAAAGATCAGCTGTAAACTACATTGATAATTTAAAGTATGAAGTATATGAAAACTATGAAGACTTTAAAGAAAAAAACCCTGGTATATATTACTATTTTACAAGATATGGAAAAAAGCCCCATACAAGTTTTGATTACAGTAATAAAAATAATGAAAATTTATACTTTATCTTTGGCAAGGAGTCAACTGGAATACCTAAAGAAATTTTAAAAGAGGACTTAGATCATTGTATGAGAATTCCTATGACTGACAAAGTAAGAGCGCTAAACGTTTCAAACAGTGTTGCAATAGTAATATATGAAGCCCTACGTCAACAAGACTATAATGATTTGCTACGCGAAGAGCCATTTAAAGGAAGCGACTATTTAGAAAGAGATTAAAGCAGGTTGATAAAATGACAGTTAAAGAAGAAATTGAAAGAAGTATAATTACAAGATTCAGAAAAGATATTTGGCGTCCATTCATGAAAGCCGTAAGAGACTATAAACTTATAAAGGAGGGCGACAAAATTGCTGTTTGCATATCTGGTGGAAAAGACTCAAATCTTCTAGCAAAATGTCTAGAAGAACTACAAAAACATGGCAAAGTAAAATTTGACTTAGAGTATATCGTAATGGATCCAGGCTATAATGAGTTAAATAGGAAAAAAATCGAAAATAATGCAACAACACTTGGAATAGATATAAAAACATATAATTCAAACATATTTGATGTAACTGATAAGCTAGCAAGTGATTCACCATGCTATCTATGTGCCAGAATGAGAAGAGGTTTTTTATATGCACGAGCTCAAGAATTAGGTTGTAACAAAATTGCACTTGGTCATCACTTTGATGATGTAATAGAAACTATTATGTTATCAATCATCTATGCTGGTGAATATAAAAGTATGATGCCTAAGCTAAAAAGTATCAATTTTGAAAATATGGAACTAATTCGACCATTATATTTAGTAAGAGAAGAAAGCATCATTCGCTGGGCAAAGTATAACAATCTTGAATTTATCAATTGTGCTTGCAAGTTCACAAATAAAGAAACAAAAAAAGATTCAAAACGTCAAGAAATAAAAGAATTAATTAAATATTTAGAAAAACAAAACAAAAACATTCCATACAATATTTTTAAATCAGCAGAAAATGTCAATGTTGATACAGTATTAGCTATAAAAAAAGATTCCCAAAAAGAAAGCTTTTTAACAAAATATTAATAATATGAATAAAATAAACTCCTTTTTATCACAATTAGATAGAAAGGAGCTTTTTAATGGCAAAATACAAAGTAGAAATAACAGGTATAAATACAAACGAAATAAATGTACTAGGTAATGAAGAAATGATAGAATTATTTAAACGTTTGCAAGAAGATGATGAGGAAGCCAGAAATTTACTAGTCCAAGGCAATTTGAAATTAGTATTATCAATATTAAAAAAATTCATCAACAGAACAGATAATATGGATGATTTATTTCAAATAGGTTGCATAGGACTTCTAAAAGCTATAGACAATTTTGATTTATCGCATGAAGTAAGATTTTCAACATATGCTGTCCCAATGATATTAGGAGAAATACGCAGATACATAAGAGATAATAACACAATCAGGGTCAGCCGTTCATTAAAAGATATAGCGTACAAAGCCCTAAAAATAAAAGAAAAATATATACAAGATACGGGTATGGAACCATCCATAGATTATATTGCTGAAAAACTAGAAATATCATGTAGTGAAATAATAAATGCCCTAGAAGCTTTGAAGGAACCAGTAAGCATGTTTGAACCAGTATACAATGATGGTGGAGATACTATTTATTTATATGACCAAATAGAAGATAAACAAGAAAGTTCACAAGATTTTTCAAACAGAATAGCCCTTGATGAAGCAATGGATATGTTAGATGCGCGCGAAAGACAAATTTTAGACAAAAGATTCATTATTGGAAAAACTCAAATGGAAATTGCTGAAGAAATAGGTATCAGTCAGGCTCAGGTATCAAGATTAGAAAAAAGAGCTATAAAACAATTAAAGAAAGTTTTAAAGTAATATCACAAGAAAACATAGAATATATTTAATTGAGTAGGTGATTGTAGTGCGCTTATCGGATTTGCAGGCAAAAAGTATCGTTAGTATAAATGACGGAAAAAATATAGGAAGTATCATAGATGCCAACATTAATAATGATGGATCAATAGAGTCATTGGTAATTGAGGCTAATAAAACGTTTTTTTTAAAGGGTCGTGAAAAAGATACGGAAATCAATTGGAAAGATATAACCAAAATAGGGGAAGATGTAATTTTGGTGAAAAATGGTTTTAATGACTAAATTGAAATTTGTTTTTCTTATGATATTTTTAGCGATCATTTTTTCTTTTTTTTTATTGAATGAATTAGGAAAAACTGCCAGTCCAATTTTAAAAAGATACGTAAATGTTGAAGCAAAAAGATTTGCCAGTAACATGATAAATTCATCAGTAAATGAAATAATAGAAGAAGAAATGACTGAAGACTTATTCAAATTAAACAGTAACAATGGTAAAGTAGAAATTCTAGACTATAACACAAAAAAAGTAAATCATCTATTATCCAAAGTGAATAAAGAAATACATAATAGATTAACAAATTTAGAGGATGGAAAAATCAAAGAATTAGCCATATCATCAGGATTTAAAATGGAAAAATCTTCCAAAAACGGAGTGATTTGTAAGGTGCCTATTGGCTCATTAAGAAGAAATTCTTTATTTACAAATGTTGGACCAAGTATTCCAATAAAAATGTCATTTATAGGTCAAGTAGAATCAAGTCTTAACACAAAAATAAAAGATTATGGTATTAACTATTTAGTAATAGAAATTAGTATATTGTTGGTTGTAGAAGAACAAGTAGTAATGCCAGCTTTGTCTCAAAAAGAAAAATTAACTATAGAAGCACCCATAACAGTAAAAATAATTCAAGGAGAAATTCCAAATTATTATCTCTCATCGTTAGAAAAAAGCTCAAGTTTGAATGTCTTGCCAATAGATTGATTTAAATATTGAAATTAGATGAATTAATAAAATATGAAAAATGAGAGAATAAACTTTGTCATTTAAAATATTTATGTTTTAACATACACATGATATAATAGAGACGAGGTGTAATATGAAAACTATAGAAATTAATGGTATAAAATATGAAGTAATTGAGAATGTTGACAATTGCTTAGATGTAAGTGAACTAGAAGAAAAAATAACTGATTACTTTGATAACTATGATTACATTTTTGGTGATTATTCATATGAAAAAATCAGATTAAAAGGTTATAACAGCAGTGATAACAAAAAAGCCACAAAGATAAATAATATAAAAGGCCTTGATAAATATAAAGAAATGTATTGTAGCTACGGAGCTAAAACATTTCTCTTGAAAAAAATTAAGTAAAATGCTTGTAATTGCCACAAAATGTGATAAAATAATAATATAAGAATAATATGGGAGGCTATACGTATGGTAGAAAATCAAATAGAAAAAAAGGTAATGTCAATAGTTGCTAATGACGGTTCTATAGAAGATGTAGAAGTTATATTGGCATTTGAATTCAAGGATACAAATAAAGAATATGTAGTATATACAAAAAATGAAAAGGATGAAAATGAAAATATTACAGTTTATGTATCTAACATAGATCGTTCTGGAGAAGAACCAAAACTTTTAGGTGTTGAAAGTGAAGAAGAATGGAATCGTATAAAAGATGTTTTAAGAGAACTTTCTAAAGCAGAGTAGGAGGTTTTGAAATGTCTATATTATCAAATACGGAACTATTAAGTGTTGAATTAGGTACAATAAAATTAAGTTCCGATTCTAAAAAAATAAAATTCAAACAGGAGTCATACTCAAATATTATAAGAAAATATATTGACTTTTGTAAAAATACATTGATTCCAAATGAAAATCCAGAAACTAATGTAATGCCAATTCAAGAAAACGTACAACCTATCAGCATGCCTGAAAGTATAGTTGTTCATATTGAAAATAAAGATTATGAAAAGTTAGAGTGTCAGCATGCTAGATTAAAAAATAGAATTTTTATGTTAAAGGTTAAAGGAAGACTACTTCCACAATTAGTAGGCAAAAGAGCATTAAAAATTAAAGATAACATGAAACAGAACATGTTATTAAACAATGCTGCTTCTTGCAATACAGATATAGATGCACCTAAAGTAGAGAAACACAAAGTTGAAGAAGAAGTACAAACAGAAGAAATCAAAGTAACAAAAAATGGTTCTGCAAACGCAAAAATAGAAAAATATAGCGAAGATTCACATGAAACCAAAGAAAATATAATAAAACCAATGCAGGCAAAGCCAATAATTGATATTGTCAATGACTTAAAAAACATTAATAATAAGTTTAAACTAGTTACAGACGAAGAGGATAAAGAAAAAACTATAGTTTCGCCTATTACCATAGAGGAAACTACGGCTCGTCCAATCTCTATTGAGGAAAATGAGAATAAAAATGAAAATGAAAATGTAGATTTTAAGGGCATTGTTGCTCCAAGTCAATTGAAGGAGTATTTAGCAAAGGCTGAACAGTTAAAAGTTCAACTTAGTGAAGCTCAAAAGAATGTTGAAACAGCCAAAGCCGATGCAATAAAAGCAAAAGAAAAGGCCGCAGCAGAAAAGAAAGAGGCAGAAGCTGTTCAAGAAGAATTGATGAAGACTATAAAAAAACTAGAAAAACATAATGAAGAACTAGAAAAGGAAAAGCTTGCTAAAGAAGAAGAGGCTAGAAAGTATTCTGAAGAAAGTCAAGAGTACATTGCTAAAGAAAAAGAATATTCATCAATGCAACAAGAATATAAAAATACAATTAACGAAATGCTAGCTGTAATTGGATAGACGCAAAAGCAAATAATTGATGATGTGAACCCAAATCGGTAGACATCTAAAAAAAGCAAATATAAAAATCAAGGGCGAACGAAGTGAGTTCATCTAGACCCTTGATTTTTTATTGCGTAATTATAATTGTTGACAAAATAAAGCTTGTCTTTATTTGTTATTAACTAATAAATTAATCATATATAGAACATCTTCTGCATATTCAACAATATTTGAATCTGGTTTTCCCATACCTGGACATAATCTATTGTATAATTCATAATTATATCCATCATTATTTTTTAAATATTCTATAATAGCTTCCATTTTATATATTATTTCATTGTTATTTATCATTTTTCTTGTATCCTTTCTTCTTATTAATTTTCTTTCCTTTTATTCTAGTTGTATTATAAAATTCAATCCATTCTTCAACTAATTGTATATATTCTTCTAAAGATGTGATATTATTGTTATACAAAGTTTCCTTTTTAAGGAGCGAGTGCCAACTCTCAATTGGTGAGTCATCTATCGGAGTACCTTTTCTGGCCATAGAAATGGTTATACCATTAGATTCACAAATTGCTTTGTATTCATAAGATGTATACTGGAATCCTTGATCACTATGAATGATAAGACCAGATACATCTTTTCTTTTTGATATTGCATCATTTAGTGTATCCATTACTAACTTATTATCATTCTTCTTTGATATTTTATAAGATACTACTTTTCTATCATATAAATCTATTATTGTAGATAGATAAGCTCTTGCACTTTTAAATATTAGATATGTTACATCTGTATCCCATACCTTATTTGGTGCATCTGTATTAAAATTACGTTTTAATAAATTTGGCTTAACATTATCTTCAATCCATTCATTCTTATTTTTCTTTTTTGCCTTTCTTATATATTCAGGCATTAAATTATACTTTTTCATTATTCTTAAAACCTTCTTTCCATTCATTACAACTCCATATTTTATTTTTAAGCCTTCCACAATTCTACGATAACCATATGTGCCTTTGGAGTCGTCAAATATTTCTTTAATTATTAAATAATCATAATAATCTGAGTCTTCCTTATTTCTATATTTATAATAAGTTTTTGGACTTATTTCTAATACAGCGCACATGTTATATAACTTATAATTATCTCTATAGAGATTTATAAAAGTTACTTTTTCTCTCGTTGTGCCTTGAGGAAGGCTCGGTATTTTTTTAATATTTCGTATCTTTCCTTGTAATCTTCACGCGTCAAATCTTTTTCTTTAGGACGACCTTTTTGTTCTGAAATAGTAGTTCCAGTTTTATTGTATTTAACAACCATAGTATGAACTGTACACCAACTAATGCCATATTCATTTGCCAAAGTTTGATAACTATATTTACCAGATAAATATTTATTTACTATTTCAGTTCGTTCTTCATCTGAAAATCTTCTGAATTTTTGTCCTTTTGAAGCCATTAGAAAACACCTCCTTTCGGAAGTGTATTCTACCATAATTTAACTTGTATTTGCTTTTTTATACTATCTACTCTATGGGGTGCATTTCATTTCTAATATTTGCTTTTGATAGAGAAAAATCGTGTTAATTTCCGTGTCCGTCATCTTACCATCTCCTTTAAACAAAAAGAGAATGATACCATTTAGGAGTCTATTATAGACGGTACCTTCCTCTTATTTTACTTAATTATTTTAACCGAAATATCGGGCAACCAGTTTCCTGTGCAACATAATAGGTAGTAATCATTAAACATATTTATTATCTTCCACCAATATCGATAACTCTCTTTAAAATATTTATTTAATAACCAAGTCCTATATCATAGTCTTTACTTATATTAGTATTATATCACTTTTTATTAATTTGATTTACATAAAATTAAAAGTCTACTACTTGATTGTAATAGACTTTGTAATATTCATATAAATATTTTGATTTATATTTTTATTGAACAATGCTAAAACAATCAATAGTCATAATTGATTTTAATGTAGTTGTATAAGTTGTGGTCGTTAATTGATTGTTTAACATAATAATCTCTCCCTTTCAAAAGCATCTAGATTGTATCATATTTACACTAATTTGTCAAATTTCACGTTTTTCATTTGTAATGTTTTCTATTGTTTTTGTTTCTTTTTGGCATGTTTCATTTAAGTATTATTTATAACGGGTTATTTAAAATAAGGTGCTTTTCTTAATTAAAAATCACTATTTAACTTTATTAACATTTAGACTCACTTTGAATCTTTCTCCAACCTTTTTTCTATATCTTTGATACTTGGTAAAGTATTTTCTAAAAATTCTGGTATCTCTGATAATATTTTATATTCACTTACTCCAATAGGTTTATTTATGTCTTTTAGGGCAAGTTCTGCAGTTACTCTTTTCTTATTTTTACAAAGTAGTATACCAAAGGTTGGATTATCATTTTCATTTTTTATGTATTTATCAACAGCACTTAAATAAAAATTTAGTTTACCAGTATATTCAGGTTTGAACTCAGTCGTTTTTAATTCTATTACAACATAACTTCTAACTTTCAAATTATAAAACAATAAATCAATATAATAATCCTCATTTTCTATTTCTAAATGGTATTGTCTTCCAACAAATGCAAAACCATTTCCAAGTTCTAATAATAATTTAGTTATATTGTCAGTTAATTCTCTTTCAATATCTAATTCTTTTAAATCTTTGTCAGCTGTTATAAAATCAAATATATAAGGATTTTTCAGCAGTTCTTTTGCTTGCTCATTATTAGGTGAAGGTAATGTTTCATCAAAGTTAGTAGTTTTATTTTCTAGTAATGCTTGTCTTTCATATAATTTACTTGATATTTGATGAACTATAATAGGTCTAGCCCAGCCATTTTTAATAGATTCCATAATATACCAATCTCGTTGTTTTTTATTCTTCACATGATCCATTATTGTTGTTATTGAAGACCAAGGTAATTTTGCAACATCATGTTGCAAAAATTGATCATTATCAAATTCTGCTGCAAATTTTTGCATATATCTTAAGTTTCTAGCTGACATTCCTTTTAGGTTAGGAAACTCTATTTTTAAATCTTTTGCTAGCGTATCAATAAAAGATGACCCCCATTTATTATTTTCGATTAACTTTAAACCAATATTGTAATACATTAGAATTAAATCTTTATTTGCATTTTCTACTATTCTGTTTCTAGTAACAATTAAAGTTTTCTTAATATCGTTTAACACTTCAAAATATTTGTCATTATTTTCTAACATAAATTCCTCCTTCATAAGTATTATTATTAATTTCTTTCAACAATCCTAAAAAACAATAAAAAAAAGACAATTATTAGTCTAAATGACGGTTGTATTATAAATAGTGTTGGTGAGTGCAAATTCACTACACTATTTTTTATTTATAAAAAAAGACATAGGTTTGATACAATGTATTTGGAAAAATTTAACATTGAAAGGAATAAACCTATGTCTATGAATAATTATATATTAAATTTATT
>CAVIUA010000022.1:0-15994 GCA_963645945.1 bacterium | reverse complement strand
GAATCAGGGTTTTAAGTGTCTTTTTAAACTGTCTACTTTTTCTTGACTAGTTCAAAAATGTGTTTGCTTTTTCTTTACTTTAGTTTAAACCGGTGCTACAATTTGATATAAGTAAGGTGTGATTTTATGAAAAAATATTTTATCTATGGTTATGTTTGTTTATTAATATTTGCTGGTGGTTGTCAATTTATTATAAATGCAACGTTCCCTGACATTAGTCTTTTAACTTATGAAGTTAAAGGTTTTTCTATAGCTTTAATTTCTGGATTTTTTATGATAGCAATGCTTTTTAGAACGAATAAATCTTTCTTCTATTTAGCTTGTTTGGGAGCTATTTCTGGTCAAGTTTATACTTTTATTGCTTTATATTCTCAAAAAATAATTTCTTCTGGATTTACTTTTTCTTTAGGATTTTACTTATATGTTTTGGCTTTTATTTTATTAGTTATTTCTTTATTTTTGAAAATTGATGATAAAAAGAGTATTGCTTATGATGAGAAAACTCTTATAAACAATTTTGCTAATAATATTACTGATAATAACAATAACATAGCAGATAGCTATGTGTTTGGTACTTATATTTTTGGAATTGATGGGTATGAAAATTTAGTTGATAAAGCGTGCTGTTTATGTCGTGATAATAAAAATAATGTTCTTATTTTGTATACGGTTAATAATAATGTAGTTTCTAAAATGGAATTTAAATTTGATGACGTTTTGGATATTAATTCCAAAAAAAGAGTTATTTTGAATGAGACTTTGGAAAAAAAGCAAGACCATACTGTTGAAAATCAATTATTGGCATCAGCAATTGTTGCTGCTCCATTTGGTGCTTTAATTGGTAGTTCTAAAATATTTAATGACGCTAATGTTAGTAGTAAAGTTAATTTTAAAGAAGTGTACGAATTATCTGTTGAATATAAAACCTCTGAAAAAACAAAAACACTTATGATTTATTGTACGGAAAATCCAGAAATGTTTTCTAATAAATTTAAAAATCTACAAAATATGTAGATTTTTTTTATATGATATTATTGTTGCCGTATGATTGCATTGAATTAAAATTGTTGCTATTGTTATTGTTATTATTGTTATTATTAACTGTTCCTTGTTGATTAATTTCAAAGTTATTGATGTAGACTAATGCTTTATTGATATAGTCATTAACTTTTCTAGTAAAGGCATTATTTTTCATAGCAGTACCTGTGAATATTGAAATTATAAATCCAAATTTAGTTAGCATAATTAATAAATCAATACCAGAATTACCAAGTTCTAATATACTTTTTACTGGCTCAATAAATTTAAGTGTAAAATTAGTTATATCAATTCTATTACCTGCTGATAAATATCTATTAATAATGTCTATAATTGTTGCTAGAGAATCTAATAATAAATTTGCTCCATCATAGATTAGACTCCATAGTATTGATACTAATGTTAATCCTACTGAGAATGCTATTACTGTTGTTAATAGATTTTTAATTTTATCATCAAACTCACAAAATATTAACATAAGTAATATTACCAATAATGTTGTTTGCCATCCTGCAAATAATGTTGCAACTAGAATTATTGCCGCTAAAGAATTATTAATTTTTAATTTATTCATTTTTCTTCTCCTATTCTACAATTATTATATACTGGTTGGAGATTTTTTTCAATACTCATTAGCAATTATTAGTCATTGTTAATGGTACTTGGTATAACGTTACTTTATTATTAGAATCTGTTGCTTTTATTTGAAGATAAAGACTATTATTTTTATAGTTTTTGCAAGTATTTGAATTGGTATCAATATGAAACTGAACATCTTTTAAATATTCTTCTAATTGTATTGGTGTTTTTTCTTTATATATAGAAGCTGCTATTTTACTTTCTTTATTATTTACTGATTCATAAAGAAGACATTCTATTTTTTTATATTCTGTATTATCTTCTCCACCACAGTAATTAATATTTGATATATAAATAGATGACTTTTTATCATTATAAGCAATACTTCCGGTGATTTTAAAGTTTGAGCAACTTGATGTTATGGTTTTAAAGAAAAAATTATGGCTACTATGATAATGATAAATAATTAAAGGAATAGAAATAAGTACTAATATTAATATTGGAATAAGTATTTTTTTATTGATTTTTAGTTTTTCATTTTTTGTTTTCTTTCCTTCTAATAAGTCTTCAATATTTACATTAAAATCTTTGCTTATTTCTTTTAGTAAGCTAATATCCGGGATATTTTTACCTGTTTCCCATTTACTTACAGCTTGATATGTTACTCCATATTTATCAGCTAGATCCTTTTGAGTAAGATTATTTTCTTTACGTAATTTTTTTATAAATTTTCCTATTTTTTCTTGTTCCATATTACATCACTTCCTACTTGAAAAAATAATATTTATTTAATCAACAAATACTCTTGGTACACGATTAGAAATTGTTGATAAGATTTCATAACTAATTGTATTACATTGATTAGCTATGTCTTCTAATCTTATTTTGTCATTATCCCAGATATAAACATAGTCACCTACTTTGACATTATTGATATTTGTAACATCGGCCATAAATGAGTCCATACATATAGTACCTACC
Organism: bacterium; assembly: GCA_963645945.1. Classification (GTDB taxonomy): domain Bacteria; phylum Bacillota_I; class Bacilli_A; order RF39; family UBA660; genus CAG-877. Next base: position 13,396 of record CAVIUA010000022.1, on the reverse strand, counting down.
ATGTTAGACTTTTTTCCATCTATTATTACTTTGGCAATATTTGAAAGATTTCTTCTTATACCATCAGCATATCCAATACCAATTGTGGCAATGGTCATTTTATCAGTTGAGATAAATGTTCTTCCATAACTAATACTTGTATCTTTTTCTATTTCTTTAATAAATAAAATTCTAGATTTTAGTTTAGCAACTGGTTGCAAATTAATTTGTTTTTTTATTTTAGTTGATGGAAGATATCCATATAATAAGATACCTGGTCTTACTAAGTTACAAAAATCATCTTCTACATTTAAGATACCATTAGAAGCAGAGGCATGAATATATTTTAAATCTTTATAATATTCTTTTATTTTTGAAACTCCTGTTTTAAATAATTCCATTTGTTTATTAGTAAAATCTTCATCTGTATCGGCAGCAGAAAGATGAGTATATACACCTTCTACTTCGATGTTGTTTGTTTCTTTTAAAAATTCTAGAACTTTGTCTAAATCAGTTAAAGATATTCCTGTTCTACCCATACCAGTTTCTAACTCTAAATGAATAGTAAATTTATTCTTTAGTTTACTTAGTTCTTTTATAAAGGTTAAGTCAGCCACACCTATAGTAACATCATAATTAATGATATTTTCTATATCTTCTATATATGGTTGATTTAAAACAAAAATCTTATTTTTAAAACCTGAAAGTCTTAGTTCAACAGCTTCTTTTACAATTGCAGTTGCAATTATATTGAAGTCTTTTATAACCTCTATATTTTTATTTAAGTATGTACCATAGGCATTAGCCTTCATAACATACATTATTTCTTTTTTAGGACCTATCAACTTTTTTATTTCTTGAATATTATGTTTAAATGCTTTTGTACTTATTTCTAATACTGATTGTCTTTCGTTCACAATATTACCTCCTGTTTATAAGTATTAGTTAGATTATTTTATTATACCATTATATTTAATTTATTGAGAACTTTTTTAAAAATAATAGAATGATTTTAAGAGTCATTCTATTATTTAATACTTTTTCTTTTTATGTATTTGTATATTTCCATTATAAATATTATTATAGTTGAAATAGCAAATAGTATTAACATATGTGTTATTGGTATACTAGTTGTCTGTAAAAATTTACTTAAGAATGGTACTTCACTAAAAAGCACTTGTAAGAATATTGCTGTTACTATACTAAATATTATTAATGGATTTGTTTTTAATGGTACTTTTAAAATAGATGATGTTTCACTACGGCAATTTAAGACATGCATATTTTGAATGAATACCATTAAAGTTACTACGTATCCTCTTGCTATGTTTACTGGCATATTTATTATGTTTAATATATAATACCAAACTATGAATACTATAATACCAATAGCTAATCCAGAGATTAGTACTTCATTAAATAATTCTTTATTGAATAGTGATTCTTTAGGATTTCTTGGTGCTTCATTCATGATATTTTCTTCTGATTTTTCAAATGATAATGAAAAGTCTTGAAGACCATCTGTTACAATATTTAGCCAAAGTAATTGGATGGCTACTAAAGGCATTGGCATATCTAATATTATAGATAATAGGAAGAATAAGACCTCAGCAACACCACAAGATAATAACATATAACATACTTTACGAATGTTACTGTAGGCATTTCGTCCTTCTTTTATACCTAGAACAATTGATGAAAAGTCATCATTTAAAATAATCATTGACGAAGTTTCTTTTGCGACATCAGTTCCTGAACCCATGGCTATACCAATGTTTGCTGATTTTATAGCAGGAGCATCATTTACTCCATCACCAGTTACTGCAACAAATTCACCTTGTCTTTTGAGTGATTCTACAATTTCTAATTTATTTAAAGGTGTTACTCTAGTAAAGATTTTTTTTGATTTAATAAATTTGTCAAATTCTTTTTTACCTTTTTGAAAATATTCATCTAATTCTTTTCCTGATGTAACTTCATCATAGTTTTCTACTAACCCTAAGTCTTTGGCGATAGAATAAGCAGTTAATGGATGATCTCCTGTTATCATTATTACTTTTATACCGGCTTTTTTACAGTCTTTTATAGATTTAGTTACTTCTTCTCTTATAGGATCTATAAAAGCAACTAATCCTTCAAACGTTAATTGTTCTGGCTTTTCTAATTTAGTTTTTCCTGAGGCTAAAGCAATAACTCTGTAGCCTAATCCTGCTAAATCTTCATGTTGTTTTTTTATTTTTTCGATATCTATTTTTTTCGTTTCTTTATTAATCCTCATTGTTGTACAAAATTCTAAGACTTTTTCTAAAGAACCTTTAACAGTACAATAATTATCATCATTTTCTTTATAGAAAACAGCTGAATACTTATTTTCTGATTCATAATTTATACGATTAGTTATTTCTATGTCATCGATGTTTATTTGAGATTTTTGTCCTAATGCAAGAAAAGCTATATCGATTGAGTCACCAAAGTATTCATAATTATCTTTTTCTTTTTTTAGACTTGCTTCATTATTTAGTACTCCAAGTTTACTAATAAATTTTGCATCCTCTATATTTGCATTTTCTAAAGGAATTATTTTTCCTTTATCGTTATATCCTGTTCCTTCTATATCAAAAATACTATTATCTGGTAAAACTATTTTTTTTGCAGTTTGTTCATTTACTGTAAGGGTTCCTGTTTTATCTGTTGCGATAACAGTACAACTACCGAGGCTTTCTACAGAATTAAGTTTTTTAACAATAACATTGTTTTTACTCATTCGATTTGAGCCTATTGTTAGTGCCATAGTAAGTGCTAAAGGTAGACCTTCTGGCATTGCTGATACAGATAAGGCTATAACTGATAAAAATATTTCACTACCTGAAGTTCCTTTTGAATATAAGACTACTGTAACTATAATGGCTATCGCAATTACTAAAAATGTTATTTGTTTTGAGAATTTTTCCATTCTAATTGTTAATGGAGACTTAGTATCTTTTGTTGAATTTACTTTTTTGGCTATCTCACCTAGTTCTGTATTTAGACCAGTTGCCGTAACAATACCTACTCCTCTACCAGATAGGACACTTGTACCAGCATAGGCCATATTTTTTCTTTCAGCTAGGATTACATCTTTATTTATAGTAGAAGATGTTTTAGATACACTTGTACTTTCTCCTGTTAAAACAGATTCATCAATAGTTAAATTATTTACTTCTATTAATCTTAAGTCAGCACTTATCTTATCTCCTGATGATAAGAGTACAATATCTCCCGGTACTAAGTTAGATGAATAGACTTCTATTTCTTTTCCTGAGCGAAGAGTTTTAGTTCTTATTTCAATTAGTTTTGTTAAAGCCTCAACATTTTTATTAGCTTTCCATTCTTGGAAGGTTCCTAGTATTAGGTCAACTAAAATGATGAACGCTATCGCAATTGCATCTATATTTTCTTTTATAAGAATAGAAAATATCATTGCAACAACTAATAATAAGACTATAGGATCTAATAATTGTTCTGTAAATATTTTAATTAAAGATGGAGTCTTACCTTTAGGTAGTTCATTTTTACCATATTTTTCTAGTCTTAGCTTGACTTCTTTTTCATCAAGCCCTGATTCATTAGTTTTTAATATTTCTAAAATTTCTTCTTTTTCAGTACTGTGCCATTTTTTTAATTTCATAATAGTCTCCTTATTACTCTTTTACTTTATAGTTGTTTTTAGTATCATCTTTCCAAATGTTTCCGTTTGCGTATTGTGTCATAGCCATGATAAAGGCTTCTTTAGCAATATCTATTCTACTTATTGAGTCGTGTGTTAAAGCATTAACGCCACCTTTTCCTTTACCTAGTTCACTAGATGAATACACTTTATCAAGTACTTGACCTAAGCTTGTAGAAATTATTTTTCTAACATAACTGCTTGGCACTGGGAAAGCAGGACCTATTCCTACACTTTCATAACCAGAGTTGTCTTTTATAACAGCAAAGTTTACAATCATCCAAGTATTGTATACATTACAAATACCTGATTCTACTCCTAAAAAGTAATCTGCTTCTACATTATTTTCTTTGGCGTATTCTATTAAATTATTTACTCTATTTCTAGCACCTTGTAAAGTTTCTTCATTTACAGGTTGATCTGATACGTTTGATGGTACCTTTATTCCTTCTATGTCAACATCTTTGAAAAATACATCTAATGCTTCTTTAGCTCCCTGTATTTTTCCAGGATTTGTTGTTCCTATTAAAACTTTCATAGTTTTTCACTTCTATTTTTTTATTTTTCTTTTTATTAATCATTTCCTGGTAAAGATGATAAGCTTCTTCTACTGTATCATCCCAGTTTTTATATAAATCTCGGTAAGCATTTTCAGCTACCTCTTTATAAAGTTTTTTATTTTCAATTACTTCAATAATTTTATTGGTATAGTCTTCAATTGTATTTTTAGATAAGAAACCATTAACATTATTAGTTACTGTGGCACTTGTTGCGGTATTTTCTAAAAATATTGTAGGTGTTTTTTGAGAAGCTGCTTCTATTTGAACAATTGATGATGAATCATATATTGATGGAAATAACATAATATCGGCACGATTATAGTAGTATGATAAAAGTTCTCTATCAGTTACTTTACCGGTCATAATTATGTCATTTTCCATATCTAATTCAGATATTTTTTGTTTTAATTTTTCTTCATCTTGACCAGAGCCTACAAATAACATTTTAAATTTTAGCCTTGGCTTTTTAGTTTTTAAAAGCTTTAAAGAATCTACTATGAAAAAGATATTCTTTAAAGTATTTATTCTACCTACAAAAATAAATACTAATTCGTTATCTTTTATATTGTATTTTTCATTTATATATTTTCTAGCTATCTTGGGATTTGCTACTAATTTCATTTCTGTTGCATTATTCATAACTCTTGGTAAACATTTATAATGATATTCTTCATAAAAAATCTTAGCTACTTCACTATTTACAGCCCAACATTCATCACATTTATTGAATATTTTTATTAATTTATTATTTAATTTTGTAGCAAGTTTCTCAGACTTTACAGTTTTTAAGAAATCTTGTTTAAATTGACTATGCATAGTCGCAATACAGGGTAAATTATGCTTTTTAGCATATGTCAATCCAGCTTCGCCTAGTGTAAATGGTGAATGAATATGAACGATATCCAGTTTGTACCTTTCTAATTCTTTTCTAAACTTTATATCAAGTTTTGGAATTGGTAGTGAATAATCTAAGAAGAAAGTTTTTAATGAATTACATCTTACTACTTTATATGGAAAAACACTATCATCATATTCTTTTCCTATATAGTTAGGTACAAAGACAATAACGTTTGCATGTTTTAACAAATGTCTGGCATAATTATCAACAACTAGGCATACACCATCAGTCATTGGAAAGAATGAATCATTAAATATTCCAATAGTTATTTTTTTGCTCATGTTAGTAGCTCCTTGTTTTTGTTATATATTATTTTTATTTTCCTGTATATAATGCTAAAACTATATTAAATAATTTTATAAGTTTATCTTTAGTATTTTCATCAAGTTTACCTGTTCTAACGCAATTTAAACATTTAATTATTTTCTTTAGTGTTACAGTTTCTGTTGTAGTGATGTCAGATTCGTTTAAGACATCAAATATTGTTGCGACAAAGCTTCTAATATCTTTTTCGCTATTATCTCTTAAGAAATCCTTTATTGACTGAGAAAAATTAAGACTACTTTTATTTTGTTTTCCTAAGATAAAGTAACTACCAAAACATTGCCATGATACAGCGTGATGTTGTGATATTCCTTTATAATTACTATCAACTACATAATAGTTTGGAGTTGAATATAAAATCATACCTATTAAACTGCCTTTTGGGACATATTTTTTTATTTTAGGAATTAGTTGCTGGAACTTTTCACTATTAAATTCTTTTTCTCTAACGCCTGGACCATCAAAGTCGTAAACAGTAACTATTTTTTCTTTGACATTATTTTTTGCTTCCATAGCGGCAACTACTGATAAATTACCACCTTTAGAGTGTCCTCCAATATAGATTTTTTTCTCACCTTTTGCAGCATTATTTAAGTAGTCAATTGCAAGTTGTTGACTAGGTACAGGATATTTATTTGATAAATCAAAGTCTTCTCGCCAGCCTGATATGTATTCATTGGTACCTTCATAAGATATATATATCCAGTCATTATATTTAAATGTTATGGCTCCAAATTGTTTTTCTGAATCTATTATTCTTTCATAATTAATCATTTTAATGTCTTTAAATCGGGCAGTATTTTTAATACAGCCAAAGAGATTATGAGTATACTTATAAACATTTTTCTTATTTTTAACTTTTTCATTTGTCATACTATAAAAATAAGCTTTACTTATATTTTCAATTGTATTTGGAAGCAATTCCTTTACATCTGAAAAATTTAGATATGAAAGTTTTCCTAGAATCAAGGCATCTACATCATTAAATGGAATTTCTTCGAATGTTTTTGGGCCATAATATTTAGCATAGTCAATAATGTTTGGCATAATACTGCACCTCCATAATAAAATTATACCATATATTCGAAAAATGCAGACTACATTTTGCCTGCATTAATTAAAATATAGATTATGGAAATTTTTATTTATTATTTTCAAAGTTCCATATATTTAATTTTCCTTTTGCTTCTATAGGATTATTTAGAGGAGTAATATCTGTTAATATCCAGGCGAATCTGCCTACTTTATAATCTCCAAGTACATATTCTTGATAATTATTTTGTTTTAAGTCGTCTATAAATTCTTCGGTCATATAAACACAGTCTTCAAGATTACATTTACAGATTATTTTACCTGGATTTATTTTTGTTTCTTTAACAAGCTCTAAGTATAATTTTTCGCCATCATCTTTTTTATAGGTGCTTAATCCGGCGTGAATATAAAGTTCTCCTCGATATTTTGTTTTCCAGGATCTTGTTTCAATAAATTTCTTTTTGTCTTTAATGAGACTAGCAAATGGTTCTTTTATAGTTAAAACTTTCATTGATTTAATTTTCTTGTATATATTTCATAATCTTTATCTTCAAAACAAACAAATATAACATTTATTTTGTCATTATTGAAATCTTTTACAGTTTTAATAGCAACATCAGCTGCTTCTTCTTTTGGATAACCATAAACGCCTGTACTAATACAAGGAAAAGCTATAGTTACTTCTTCAAGATTATTTTCTTGACGATAATCTTCGGCTAGTAAAAGACTATTCTTATAGCAGTTTTCTAGTAGCTTTTTTTCGCCTTTTGTTCCGTCTCTATAAACTGGACCAACGGTATGAATTATTTTTTTAGCTGGTAAGTTATAGCCAGATGTCATTTTAGCCTCACCTGTTTCACAGCCATGTAAAGTTCTACATTCAGCTAATAGTTCTTTTCCTGCTTTACGATGAATGGCACCATCTACTCCGCCACCAGAAAGTAATGTTTTATTGGCAGCATTTACAATAATATCTACATCTAATTCAACTATGTTACATTTTTTAGCAATAATATTCATTTTATTTTACCTTCTTTTCTTTAGTTAGTTTTTATAGTATTTATAAATAATATGACACTTTTCATTTGAAATATTGTGTTAACTGTTTTTATATCCTATACTATATACTTATTATATATTTTTTCTAAGTATTTTGGCAATGTATTTTCAATCCTTTATTTTATATATATTTGATCTATTATTTTTTTATTTTCTTTTTCTAGTTCTTTTAAACTTTTATCTGGTGTTGGTAAATCTTCCGGCATTGTTCCTCCAATGTCAGCAATTGCTTTCCGAACTTTTTTGCCTATTTCGTAATGTGTTTTATTAGCAGCGTTTTCAGATTTGATATTTTCTTTTTTTAGTTTTGACTCAGTTTGCGTAATTCTAAAAAGATTGGCAGCCAGCTCTTCACTTCCCATATTATCTAATATGTCTTCCCTATACCTAAGTTTTTTTCTTTTAGCAATATCACTTGCAGTTTCTCCGTTGTATAATCCCTTATATCCTGCATTGTGAAATTTATCAAAGTTTTTAACTCCTGCATTTTTGGCAGCAATGTTTAATGAATAATTACCTTTTTTAGTTAAACTTCTTTGATAAAATCTTTTCTCATCTTCAGTTAACATTGAATATTCTTTTTCAGTTAGTTCTTGCCTTCTTGTTTGAATAGCAAAATAAGTTTGTCCTAAAGCAATAACTTCTTTATTTGGATCGGCATTTTGTACAATTAAATAACATATGTATCTTGTAAGTTTAAAGTCTTGTATACTAGCAACAGCATTATTGTTTCTTTTTGACAACTTGTTGACCTCAACAAGTTGTACATCTGCATCAATTCCAGAGTTTTCACATGCTTCTTTTGCTTTCTTTAAAACCTTTAAAAAATTTCTCCAATCTCTATATTCTAAAACCTTCGAAAGTTCTCTAGCATACCAATACTCATTACCATATTCATCAATGTGTTTGATTTCCTCAAACATTTTTTCAGTATATTCTTTTATTTTGTTCATTTTTATTCTCCTTTCTTTATATGTTAATTATGGTCATACAATACACTTCCATAATCTTGTCTTACTATACTACGATACAAACATTTGTTTGTCGATAGATAAAATTGAAAAATCACATAAAAATAACTCCATCATTAGATAGAGTTATTTCATAACTATTACTTATTATTTTTGTTTACTAGATTTACTATTACTCTTTTTTTCTTTATTTGTATCTTTTTTCACTTCATTTACTTTTATATTTTTAATATCAACAGTTTTTAATTTATTGTTTTTTGGTTTGCTATTTTTTGTTTTTGATTCCTCTTCTACTTTCTTTTCAATAAGAGCTCTTTTAATGTAAAGTCCGCCAAACAATAATAATAAAATACCAAAAATATAATATATTGGAATGTTTCCTTTCACTGCCGCAATAAAATAAAATATTCCAGCTACTACAAATAAAATTGCACTTACAATACTTCTTCTCATTAATACTCTCCTTATCTTTGTTTAATTATAACATAAAAAGAAAGTCTTTTAAACTTTCTTCCATAATATTGTTAAAACATTTAAGACTGTAAGTAATGTTACACCTACATCGGCAAATACTGCCATCCAAATTGTACTTATACCAAAGATACCTAGAATTAGGACAACAAGTTTTACAATTAAAGCAAAAATGATACTTGCTTTTACTTTGTGTTTTGTTAGTTTTGAAACATTTAAGGCTGTTTTTACTTTTGACAAATCATCTTGCATAATAACAATGTCACTTGCTTCTATTGCGGCATCAGATCCAAGATTACCCATGGATACTCCTATATCAGATATTTTAATTACTGGAGCGTCGTTAATACCATCACCAATGAACATTACTAAGCCTTGTTTTTGATATTCTTTTATTTTATTTACTTTATCTACTGGTAATAAATTATTATAATATGTTTTTATTTTTACTTCCTTGGCGATAGTTGAAGTTATATCTTCATTATCACCTGATAAAATCATAATATCTTTGAAATCATCTTTTAAAGCTGATAGTTTATAACTACTCTTTTTAATACGATCTGATATTACAATATAGCCTTCATAATTATTATCAATTGCAACGTATATTATAGTTCCTAAAGATTTTTCTGTAGGTATTTTAATATTATTTTCATCCATTAATTTTTTATTACCAAGTAATACTTCTTTATTATCAATTGTAGAAGATATACCTTTTCCTGAATATTCTTTATGATTACTTGAAAGTAAAACTTTTTCTTTATTGTAGTTAACTATAGCTTTCGCAATAGGATGAATTGAATTAGCTTCAGCTGATGCTACTAATTGAATGAATTCTTTTTCTTTTAAGTTTTTACTTTCTACTTTTGTAACTTCAAATACACCTTCAGTTATTGTTCCAGTTTTATCTAAGGCTAAATAATCGATATTAGCAAGACGTTCTAATTCTCTACTTCCTTTAATTAGAATTCCTTCTTTACTAGCCCTACCTATTCCAGAAAAATATCCTAATGGTACAGATATTACTAAGGCACATGGACATGAAGTTACTAAAAAGACCAAAGCTCTATATAGCCAGGTTTGAAAATCTCCAATTATAAGACTTGGTATTATAGCGATAATTAGAGCTAAAACTACAATTATTGGAGTATATATTCTCGAAAATTTGCGAATAAAGTTTTCGGTGTCTGTTTTCTTATTATTAGAATTTTCTATTAAATCAATTATTCTACTTGCTGTTGAAGTTTTATATGTTGATGTTGCTTTTACTTTTAATATTGAATCTTTATTAATAGTACCTGATAATACTAAATCATTAACAGTTGCTTTTCTAGGAGTTGATTCTCCAGTTAATGATGATGTATCTAGATAACTAGTACCTTCTATAACAATTCCATCTAAGGCTACTTTTTCACCCGGTAAAATAACAAATATATCATCTAGTTTAGCTTTTTTTATTGATACTTTTTCTATTTCGTCATCTTTAAATAAATTGATTGTTTCACTACGTAAATCCATTAACTTAGTAATTGATTTTTTACTATTCGCAACAGCTAAATCTGATAAGTACTCACCTATTTCAAATAGTAACATTACCATGACCGCTTCTTGATAACTACCTATTGCTAATGCTCCTATGGTTGCTAAAATCATAAGTAAGTTTTCATTAAAAAAATCTTTTTCTTTTAGGCTTTCAAAGGCTTCCATATATATTTCATAACTTATGATTATATAACTTAATATTAGAAAAATTAATTTAGGTGTACTTGGTAAGAATAATGAAATTATAAATAAAATTATACTTATAATTATTTTAGTTAAATCTTCATTAAATACTTTTTTCATTACATTTCCTCCGATATATGTTCTAGTCCATATTTTAATATTATTTTTATGTGTTCATCACTAATACTGTAATATACGTTTTTACCTATTTTCGCCGTTTTTACAAGATTTGATGCACGTAAATTTTTTAATTGATGTGATATTGCTGACTGAGTCATGTCAAGTAATTCACTTATTTCACTTACACATAATGGTTTATTTAATAAGGCATCAAGTATTCTTAATCTAGTTTGATCTCCAAATATTTTATAGAACTCACTAAGTCCATATAGTAGTTCTTTACTATGTAGTTTCATATTCACCTCTTATATGATTATTTGTTCATATATTCATGATATTATATATATGCTTTTTAGTCAAGAAAAAAGCACTAGAAAGTTAGTGCTTTATGTGTTAATTATATTTTATTGTTTGTACCAGTTTCTAAGTTAGTTAATTTATAATCAGTCATGTTAATTACTTTTTTATCAGCAAAAGTAATTTTTACATCTACTGATTCTCCTGCTGGTATTTCATCATAATAAGCTATTAATTCTGTTGATGAGTTAGGTGTAAAAGTAAAACTACCTGACTCTTGTTTTTTACCTTTATCAGTATTAGTAAGCTTAAATTTTAAATTACCTTGTTTTTGTTCAATTATATAACTAACTTCTACTGACTCTATACATAGATTTTTTATACAATGTTTGCCAGTTATATTATCAAAATAGTCTTTATTACTTTTTGTATTATCTTTTAGTTTCTTGGTAGAAGGATTACTCACAAGAAGGAATAATCCTGTACCAAGTAAAAGTATCGCTATTATGATAAGTACTATTAGATATTTTTGTTTCTTTTTCATTTTTTAAAATCACATCCTTTGAATTGATATGGTGTAGTTGCTTTTAATTAAAATTTATATTGTGTCCACCAAGTTATTGTACTACTTTGAGATGTCGTTAAGAATTTGTGTTTTACTCCACCTACTGTTCTGGTTATCTCCTCACCTGCATTTATTTTACCTACTTCTCCTGAATTTAGAGCATTTGGGCAGACAAATGTAGGACTTATACTGTAACTTGTAGGCTTACCTAATATCGTTCTATAATAATATCTTTTGTCATAATATTTGCCATTGTATTTGCAAACAATGTAATGGGCTGTTTTGTGGACTGTACCACAATTACAGTTATCCCATGAAATAGCATTTCCATCTACATTTTTTGATGTTCTTACATTAATATCTATGTATGTGCAGACACCATCAGGGTTATTATCAACAGGTGCTGTATTTTGATTTACTAGTACTTTTATTTCTTTACTATTTCCAGCTTTATCTGTTAATGTTACATTTATATAACGACAACCGTCTGATGTTAACGGATTGTTAAGAGTATAAGTGCCAGATGATAAAGTGTATTGTTTAGTATATTTTAAAGTGTCAGAATAACTACATGATGATAGTCCGGCTTCATTAAATCTAATATTACCTGATGTTACGATACCTGATGTTGAATCCGAACCGGTTATTTTCAATGACGAAACTTTTGATTTTACGGTTCCAAAGTCATATTGATTAGACACGGTTTGGTTTAACATTGTTATGTAGCCAGATGGTTTTGTTGTATCTACTTTTATTGATGAACGAGTACATTTATCATAATTGCCTGCTTTATCTACTACTTTTCCATACCATGTACCAGTAGCTTTTGTATCAGATATTGTTTTAGAAGTAGTACTGTTCGTTGTATTTTCTGTAGTACTTAAACCAAATGAGGATACTCCTGACAAAGCATCAGATTTCTTTAATGTTATTGTAGGTTTTGTCTTATACCAACCGTTATCGCCATCTGGACTTTTATTTACTGATATACTACATGTTGGATCTTCAGTATCGATATTTACATTAAATTTTACAAGTGTTTCATTACCTGCCTTATCAGATACAGAATATTCCATATATCGATATCCATCATCTAAATTGCTTGAATAACTACCTGATGTTCTATTCTTATTTATATTTGTAGCACTTATTGTGGTATTTGGACTTGTTGCTCCTGGGCTATTATATCCAGCAGTTAGATTACCTGATATGCCTGAACCTGTATCTGAAAATGTAACATAATCTTTTAGTAATTGGTTTTGCCATGATGAAATTGAAGCTGATTTAGTTCCTGTAAAAGAATAACTATATACATTTATACTTGTGTTACTCGACGGTACAAACTTCAAGTTGATTGTTGGTGGAGTTGTATCTACTTTTATTGTTTCAGAACTACATGTTGCTGTATTACCTGCACTATCTCTTACAATACCGGACCAAGTAGTGCCTGATGTATCTGACGATTGTGTTTTTGAAATTGTTCCTGAAGATGTTGAGTTACAACTTACACTTGAACTTGCACTAAGTCCTACACATGAAACTTGAGAGCCACCTGTATCACTAGAGGTTAACTTTAAAGTTGGCGTTGTAACATACCAGTTTGAATTACCTTTAGTACCAGATGTTACACTAACACTACAGCTTGGTGATGTTATATCTACTCTTATGCTAGTTGAAGCATCAGTATAA
>CAVIUA010000021.1:0-31694 GCA_963645945.1 bacterium | reverse complement strand
TATTAGATTGGAGAAGAATATTTGAAGAAAATTATTAATAATATTAAACTTAATAATATTAAATTTTTTAGAATATTTTTTGGTTCTATTCTTTTTTTGTTTGTTTTAATTTTATTTATTACTAATTCTTTTGCGACTAGTGTTCCTATTAAATCTGTTGAAATTAAGTCGGAAAATTTAAATTATGATAATAATGAACAAGGTTCTTGGAAGGTTACAAAGAGTTCTTCTTGGATTAGTAAAGGTAAAGCTAGAATTACTTTTGATGTTAATAGTATTGAAAAAAATGATAATAAAGATAGAGATATAATATTAGTTATAGATAATTCTGCTTCTATGTATTCTGGTAAATTTGAAAAAGTTTTGGGATATGTTGTTGATGTTTTTAACGAATTGAAAGAAGATCCAAGAGTCAATAGAGTTTCATTAATTAGTTTTAATAATACTGCAACAATATTATCTGATTTTTCAAGTGATTTTTCTACTTTATCTTCTTTAGTTAAAAATATTGGAGCATCAGGGGAAACAAATTATTATCAAGCCTTAGTTAAAGTAGATGAAGAATTATCATCTTATACATATGATAGTAATAAAAAAGTTTCTGTAGTATTTTTAACTGATGGTAATCCTACGGAGGATACTCCTAATGAAGTAGTTGAATATGAGTATTTAAAAAATAAATATTCATACTTGAATTTTACAGCTATACAATATGATATGGGTGAAGATGTTTTAGATTCTGTTAAAAAAATTAGTGATAAACAATATCTTAGTAATATTAATAATATTAAAGATATATTACATAGAGCTATGTTTGGTACTTTATCTTATGATAATTTTAAAATAGAGGATATAATTAATACTGTTTATTTTAATATTGATAGTGTTAGTAATGATAATGCTAGTATAAGTAATGATAAAATTATTTGGAATATTAATAATTATGATTCTGGTAGTAATGATATGTTAAGTATTGATATTAGCTTAAAGGATAATTATTTATCTGTTATGAATTTATATGAAACTAATACTTCTTTGAATGTTACTTCTAGTATAGATAAAACTGATGAAGATGTTACTTCTACGTTAACTCCTATTTTATCTAATTATTATACTGTTAATTATGAAGATAATGTTCCTTCTACTTGTACTGTTTCTAATATGCCTGTTTCAAGTAAATATTATGTTTTTGATACTGTTACTTTACCAGATACTGTTCCTACATGTTTAGGATATCAGTTTAAAGGATGGGAAATTGTTGATGATACTGTTGACTTTATAAATGATGATAAATTTATTATGCCTGAAAAAAACATTACATTTAAAGCAACTTGGTCTAAACTTTCTATTTCTAAAACATCTTCAGGTACTGTAGAGGAATCTGTTACTCTTTATAAAGTTTTGCAAAATGAAGCTACTTATGGAACTTTTGGAACTACATATACTGGAAAGCATCAAGATTCTATTTCTGGAACTGGTTCAAGTACTATTTACTATTATCATGGTGAAACTGATGATGAAGAGAGTGCTATTTTAAATAAAAATAATGTTGTATTTGCTGGTATGTGTTGGCAAATGATTAGAACTACTGATACTGGTGGAGTTAGAATGCTTTATAATGGAGAGCCAGATGCAAATGGTAGTTGTGGTACAGATAGAAGTAATCATGTTGGTTATAATAGTAGAAGTTCTGTTACTTTATCTTCTAATTATTATTATGGAACTAATTATGAATATAATTCTTCTACTAAGTTATTTAAATTATCTGGTACACTTAGTAATGAAATTTGGTCATCTTCTAATTATCAAAATATAATTGGTAAATATACTTGTCTTTCTAGTAGTTCAACTGGTACTTGTAGTACTTTGTATTATGTTGAATCATATAATTCTGATACTGAAGCATATGCTTTTGAAATAAATAGTAATTCTCATTATTCACAATTTGGTACAATGGTTTATAATGCTTCTTATAATTCTCCTGTTTATGTAGGTTATATGTATACTGATGGTTATAATACTGAAAAGACTACTATTTCTAAAAATACTGTTTTAAAGTCTGCTTCTATTTCTACTTCATATTATTTTGCTAGTTCATATTCATATAATTCTTCTACTAAAAAATATAGTTTAACTAATCCTTCTAAAGTATCATCTACTTCTAGTGCAAAGGGTAAGTATACTTTTAGAACTACTTCTAGTTCTAGTGTTGCTTTAAAGGTATTTTATGTTGTTGATGTTGTTGATGATGTTATGTATTATATTGAACTTACCTCTGGTACTAGTTTGAATACATATAAGTCTAATAACACTATTTATTACAGTGATAGTTATACAGAGAATTCTGGTTCTTTTTCTCCTGTTAATTCTTCTTCTATAGATCCTACTACTTGGACTAGTAATTATAGTGAACTTGTTGGAAAGTATGTTTTTGAGTCTGATGGTGAAAATACAGAGGTTATGTATGTTACATCTACTAGTAAGACCGCTTATAATTATATTTCTTCTTCAACTGAAATTATGTTTGGGTTTAATGTTTCTTATTCTAATGGTAAATATACGTTATCTGATGGGACTGTTAGTTTATGGAATTATTTAGATAGTACAAATAAAACTACTTTAGGTAGTTATCATTATACTTGTTTGAATTCTGGTAATGAATGTGAAAATGTTTATTATATACATAATATTGATGATAAGTATATGTATTATATTACTTTATCTTCTGGTAATATAATTGGTGATGCTGTATTATCTTTTACTTATGCTAGTACTAATTTAAGTGATTCTACTATTAAGAAAGCAGTTGATGCTTGGTATGAACATTATTTACTTTCTTATGAGTCATATTTGGAAGATTCAACGTATTGTAATGACAGAGCTGTATCTGATTATGGTGGATGGAATCTCAGTAAAGCAACTATGAGTGATAATTTTATGTTTAATGGTAATACATTAAGTACTGATTTATTATGTACGGCTACAACTAATAATTTTAGTGTATCAAATAGTTATGCAAAACTTAAATATCCTGTTGCGTTAATTAGTTCAAATGAGTTGAATTTATTAGGAGGTAGTTTAGCTAGAGTAACTGGTAGTGCTTATTGGACTATGACACCTAATTATTATGGACCAGATGTTGCGGATGTTAGATTTATTGCTTCTAATGGTTATTTAAGTTATAATTATGCTTATAAAAATTATGGTGTTAGACCTGCTATATCATTAGCTTCTGGTACTTCATATGTATCAGGAGATGGTAGTATGACAAATCCTTATGTTGTTGATACTAATTGATTTGGAAAGAGAAATCTTTCCTTTTTTTTGTCAAAATTTGTCGAACGAATATTTTGAAATGTTCTGTCGAATTTGTAGATTAATTCTATTTTTTTACTTATATTATAGTAGAGAGGTGGAGTCATGTTAGAAATGGATGTCGGTGTTGTTAAAGGATTAACAGTAGTAAAACTTGAAGGAGACTTAACTAGTAATACTTTTGAAAAGTTTAATGAGGGAGTAGATTATTTGCTGTATAATCAGGGTATGCATTTTTTTGTGTTTGATTTTAAAAATGTTGATAATATTGATGAAAATGTATTTAGTGAATTACAAAGAAAAATTATTGAAATATTTTTAAATTGTGGAAAAGTAGTAATTTATGGTATTAAATTTATATTTAATAAGATTAAAGATAATAGATTATTTTATGTAAACGATGAGATAGAGGCTTTAAAATGTTTTAGTATTTGAGAAAGGGAAATATGGAAGAGTTACTAAATTATGAGGGTTTAGTATATGGTATTATTCAAAGATATATAAATTATTTTGATAGAGATGATTTGTATCAAGTGGGAATGATCGGACTAATTAATGCGTATCATAATTTTGATAGTAGTCAAGGTACTAAGTTTTCAACTTATGCCTATTATTATGTATTAGGTGAGGTTAAAAAATATATAAGAGAATCGGGACTTGTTAAAGTATCTGGAGATTTAATTAAACTTAATCAAAGTATTGAAAAAGTTAGGGAACATATGAGTCAAAAACTTGGTAGAGAGCCAAGTACTACGGAGATTTCTTTATTTTTAGAGGTTGATGAAGAAAAAATAGAAGAAGCTAGAGTCGCGGCTTTGGATGTTAAAAGTTTAGATTATAGTTTTGAAGATGATGCGACTGAACTTTATAATTCTGTTGCTTCATATGATAGAAATACAGATCCTAGAGTTTTAGATTTAAAAACAGAAATTTCAAAATTGCCGGTAGAAGAAAAAAATTTAATTGTTGCTAGATATTTTGATGATATGACTCAAAGTGAAGCTAGTCGTGAGCTTGGTATTAGTCAAGTACAAGTTTCTAGAAAAGAAGGTAAAATATTAGAAAAATTAAGATGTAATTTATTAACTTAAGAGAAATCTTGAGTTTTTTTGTATTAATTTTTAATTACTGGTAAAAATATTACTGGTGAAGAATATGGATAAAAAAAGTTATAAAAAAATTGCTGATATGCATAAAGCAGAAGAAAACAGAGTAGGAAATGCAATTACAGCTTTTATTGTGGGTGGTATTGTTGGTTTACTGGGTGAAGCGATAATTGAGGGACTATGTTTCTTTTCTCATATATCTAGAACTGATGCTTCTACGTATATGATTATTATTATGATATTTGTAGCGAGTTTATCTACAGCTTTAGGTTTTTTTGATAAGTTAGTTACAAAATTTAAGGCTGGATTATTAATACCTATTACGGGATTTGCACATTCTATGACTAGTGCAGCACTTGATTATAGAAAAGAATGTCCAATATATGGACTGGGTTCTAATATATTTAAATTAGCTGGATCAGTTATTTTATATGGAATAGTTTCAGCTTGTTTTTTTGGAATGATTAGATTTCTTATAGGAGGTGGATCATGACATTTAAATATGAAAACGTTTATATAAAAGAAACGTCTACTGTTGCTGGACCATATGAGAAAAAAGGGCCTTTAAGAAAATATTTTGATAAGACTTATAATGATTTGTATTTTGGTGAAGATTCTTGGGAAAAGGCAGAAATAAAATTAGTTAAAGATTGTTTGAGTTTAATGGTAAAAAAATCTGGAGTATTGAAAAAAGAATTTGACTTAGTACTAGCAGGTGACTTACTTAATCAAATTACGGCTTCTACTTATGGAACAGTTGATTATGGAAAGGGTTTTATAGGCGTTTATGGAGCTTGTAGTAGTTGTGTTTTAGAAATGATAATAGCTTCTAATTTTATTGAGAGTAAACAAGTTAATAATGCTTTATGTGTTGTATCTTCTCATAATATGAGTAGTGAAAAACAATTTAGAAATCCTACTGAATATGGTGCACCTAAACCTAGAAGTGCAACTTTTACAGCAACAGGAGCTGCTTCTATATTACTTACAAATGAAAAAAGTGAGGTACGAGTAGAATCAGCTACGTTTGGAAAAATAATTGATATGGAAGAAAATAATCCTAATGACATGGGTAGAGTAATGGCACCTAGTGCAATTGATACTTTAAAAAGACATTTTGAAGAAACTGGTAGAGACCCTCAGTATTATGATTTAATTTTAACTGGAGACTTAGGACGTTATGGTAAAGATATTGTTAAAGACTATATGTTCACTAAAGAAAATTTAGATTTAAATGATAATTATAATGATTGTGGGGTTTTATTGTATGATTTAGAAAATCAAAAAGAGGTTTTAGCGGGTGGTTCTGGTCCTGTTTGTTGTGCTCTTGTTAATTATGGATATGTTTATAATCAATTAAAGCGCAAAAAAATAAAAAGAGTTTTATTGGTTGCAACTGGTGCTTTATTTTCTCCAACACTTTTGTATCAAAAAGAAAATATTAATTCTATTGCTCACGCTATTAGTTTGGAGTTGGTGTAGTTGTTACTTATTAATTCGTTTTTATTTTGTGGATTTATTTGTATGATTTCACAGATTATTCTGGATAATAGTAAATTGACACCAGGACATATTACAAGTATTTTGGTAGTGTTTGGCGCATTTTTAGATTGTTTTAGTTTGTATGATAGTATAATTAAAAAGGTTGGTGCTGGTGCTTTAGTTCCAATTACTAGTTTTGGTCATTCCTTAATTCATGGAGCTTTAGCTAAAGCTAATAGTCAAGGACTAGTTGGTATTTTAATGGGAATGTTTGATTTAACAGCTACTGGTATTACTTCGGCTATTATATTTTCATTTATATTTGCTCTTATTTTTAAACCAAGAGATTAATTATTTTTTTGAATAGTTATCTTTTTTTGTTTTTGTTTATAAAAAAAATATGATATTATAGTATTAGATAATAAAGTAGGTGAATTGAATGCGATGTAATAGATGTGGATCTGAGAATAAAAATGGTAGTGTATTTTGTGCTTTTTGTGGTGGAAAAATTGCTACTGATAATATGAGTTCTACTGTAAGTAATACAAATATTACTAGTAATAAAGGTAATGATGGATTTAGTGATGTTTTTAGTGATAATTCTGTTCAATTAAATAATTCTACTAATGGTTATACTACTAATAATATGGTTAATGGTTCTAATGTTCAAAGTAATAATAATTTTTCTAATTCTAATTATCAAAATACTGGTTTTTCTGGTAATTTGAATAATAATTATAATCAGAATAATATGAATACGAATTATGGATATGGACAAAATTATGCTAATCAAAATTTAAATATACAAATGCCTTCTTTTAATAATAATGGAAATAATACGAAGAAATTTAATAAGCTTGGTATACTTGGTGCTTGTGTTGTTATAGTTATAATACTAGCTATTGTTTTTGATTTACCATCACTTTTTTCTAATAAGAGAACTATTATGCTTTATATGATTGGTTCTAACTTGGAGTCTGAATATGGAGCAGGTAGTTTGGATATTGATGAAATAAAAGCTTCTGGAATGGATTTTGATGATGTTAATTTTTTAATTTATACAGGTGGAACTAAAAACTGGTTAACTGATGAAATACCTGATGATAAAAATGCTATTTTTAGGGTTACTAATTCTGGATTGGAATTGGTTCAGGAGTATGAAAAAAGTAGTATGACTAATCCTAATAATTTAACTACATTTTTAGATTATACTTATAATAATTATAAAAGTTCAAAATATAGTTTGATACTTTGGGATCATGGTGGTGGACCTATCTATGGTTATGGACAGGATGAAAATTATATTGGTGCTTTAACTTTAGCTAAACTTAAACAAGGGTTAAGTAATAGTAAATTTAAAGGTAAAAAATTAGAAATGATTGGTTTTGATGCTTGTTTAATGTCAAGTATTGAAGTTGCTTCTACATTATCTGATTATGCTAAATATATGCTTGCTTCACAAGAAGTTGAGCCTGGTTATGGATGGGATTATTCTTTCCTTTCAGAAGTTACAAGTAAAACTGATGTTACTGATATGGGTGAAGCTATTATTGATTATTATGGAAAATATTATACTGATGTATATAATACTAAAGGTATAACTTTATCTTTACTTGATCTTTCTAAAATTTCTACTGTTGAAGATAAGATTAATGATTTATTTAAAGATTTAGATGATAATTTATCAATTGAATTTTCTAGTGTTTCTCGTTCAAGACATTCTGCTAAAGCATTTGGTAAAGTTAGTGCTAATGATGTTTATGATTTAGTTGATTTATATGATTTAGCAGATAAAATGCCTAGTAATTATTCTTCTAAAATTAATGATTTAAAAAATGAAATTAGTGATTTCGTTGTATATCAAACTACTGATTTGGAAAATACTAATGGTATATCAATATATTTTCCTTATGAAAATAAGGATTCTATTGATAAAATGATAAATATATATAAACAATTTGATTTTGCTGAAGAATATACTAATTTCATTTCTAATTTTGCTAATAAACTTACTGGTAATAGTACAAGTAATTGGAGATTGTCTGAAAATGTTCCAGAAGTAAAAAAAGATAATGTAGTTAGTGTTACTGTTCCTAGTGAGGTTTCAAAGAACTATAGTTCAGCAAGTTATGTTATTTTTGAAAAAGCAGATAATGGTTATTATATTCCTAAATATAAGGGAACTGATGTAGAGGTTTCTGGTAATACTTTTAGTACAACTGTTTCTAAAAAAGGTTTAGTTGCATCTGATGATACTGATTCTGTTTATTTAACTGTATTAGAGTCTGAAAAAGGAAAAGGATATGTTAAGTATTCTATTCCTTCAATATTACAAAATTGGGGAAATAGTATTTCAGATAATTATGTGATGAAATCAGCATATATTGAATTTATTGTAGATGATGATCATCCTAAAGGATATATTTCTTCTGTTGTTCCTATGATTTCTGGAGATGAAGTATTTGCTCCTAAATTGAATTATGAACTTAAGGATTTTAAATCTGTACAATTATGGAATTTTTCTTATAAAATATTTGATAGTGCTGGTAATTATATTACTGATTGGGAAAGTTCTAGTTCTATGGATGGATATGAATTTGATTTATCTAAAAAATTTGAACTTGAATTTAGGGATTTAGATACTAGTAAAGAATATTATGTATTGTTCCATATAAGTGATAGTCAGGGTAATAGATATACTACTAATGCTGTTAAAATTAATTTATAAAAAAGTCAACTTTTATTAGTTGACTTTTGATATTTCTATTATTTTTTCCATGTCATCATCAGTTGCGACAATATTTTTATGGTCTTTATGACATTTTTCACATTTATAAAGAATTTTATATGTATCTTTATATTTTTCAATACCAGTAGGTTTTAATAAGCCTTTACAAGTATTTTGTCTATCTCCTGGATTTATATCTACATGTTTTGAATATAGACAGTATGGACAATGATCTCTAGCTGTATAGCCTAGAGGTTTTACTTCTTTATTACAGTTTTCACAAATAAAACTTTCGTCACGCATTGTAAATTGTTTCATAAAATCACCTAAATCTATTATAAACTTTTTAGGAAAAAAGAAAAATATATTTTTATTAATGTTAAAAATTTGTTATACTTGTAATGGAAATAAGTTAGAAATGAGTGATAACATGGATTTTAGAATTAATGAATTTGAAGGACCATTGGATTTATTACTTCATCTTATTAAAGAGAGTAAGATGAATATAATGGATATTGAAATTGAAAAAATAACAGAACAATATATGAATTATTTAGATTTACAAGAAAAGCTTAATTTAGAAATTGCTTCTGAATATTTAGTTATGGCTTCTGAACTTATAGAATTAAAATCTAAGTTATTACTACCAAATGCTAAGAATGAAGAGGGAGAAGAGGAAGATCCAAGAGAAGAACTTGTAAATAGATTGTTGGAATATCAAGCTTATAAGGAAATAACTAAGGTTTTTCAAGATAAGGAAAATTTAAGAAAAGAAATATATACTAAGTCACCTGAGAATATAAGAAATTATATTGAAGAAAATACAACTATTACTTCTGATGTTACATTGGATGACTTGGTTGATGCATTTAAAAAGTTTTTGGAAAGAAAAAGTGATAATAAACCTTTACAAACTAAGATTACTGTTAATGAGATATCAGTTTCTTCTAGAAGATATGAAATAAAGAAAATATTAAAGGATAAGAAAAAAATATCATTTTTTGAACTTTTTCCAGTTGTTTCTAGAGAGTATGTAGTGGCTACTTTTCTAGCAATATTAGAAATGGCTAAGAATAAGGAACTTAAGATTAGTCAAAATGATACTTTTGATGATATTATTTGTGAGGCGGTGTAGGATATGAAGAAAGCAGTTTTGGAAGGTCTTTTATTTGTTGTGGGTGAAGAAGGGCTTACTTTAGATCAAATAGAAGATGTTTTAAAGATAGATGAAGGTGAAGCTAAAAATTTATTGTATGAATTAAAACATGATTATGAAGATGAAACTAGAGGTCTTAGAATAGATTTTTTAGGTAATAGATTTAAACTAACTACTAAGTATGAACATCGTGAATATTATCAAAAGTTACTTGAAAATCCTGAAACTAATACTTTAAGTCAAGCAGCATTAGAGACTTTAGCGATTATAGCTTATAATGAACCTGTTACTAGAATACAAGTTGATTCTATGAGAGGTGTTGGTTCTACACAAATAATTAGAAAACTTGTTGCGAAAGGTTTTATTAAAGAAGTAGGCAGAAGTGATTTGCCTGGTAGACCTATTTTATATGAAACTACTAGTGAATTTTTAGATTATTTTGGTTTATCTACTATAAATGATTTACCTGATATGAATAATTTAATTGAAGAAAGTGAAAAAGAAGAATCTGATGAAACTGATTTATATACTTCTAAATATAAAGAAGAAGTAGAAGTTTAGAAAAAAATGTTGATGTCTAATTAAAAAGTTGCTATAATTAGATTGTCTTGCTCGTATGGCGGAATTGGTAGACGCGGTAGACTCAAAATCTACTTCTAGCGATAGAGTTCCGGTTCAAGTCCGGATACGAGCACCAAGATGGATGGTAAAAGAAATTCAATTTGGGTTTCTTTTTTTACATTTATAAAGAGTTAATGCAATAAGAATATAGACTTGTGAGATAGTTACAAATAGTTGATTTCATTGATAAATAAGAGTTTTTATGGTAATATAGGCATTGCAATTTATGAAAGGGACTGGTGCTTATTATGATGGATTTTAAATCTTCGTCTACAAGTGAATTTGATATGTTTGATGAGTTTGGTGAACTTGATGAACATTTTTTTGATGATGATGGTAATGGTACTAATAGTGCTAACGCTGGTGCATTAAATGATGATGAATTATTAGCTTCTTTGTTAGTTTGGGAAAAGGAACGAGAATGGCCTAATTTTGACTTTAAAGATATTGATGAGAGTGAATTATCTTTATTTACTGATATCGATGCTTGGACTAATTTAGGTAATAGATTTGATGTTGGATTACCTTTAGGAACTAGTGATAGTAGAGCTACTGTTAATGATAGTCGAAATGACTTAAATTCGTTTGATGTCGGTGATGAAGAACTTTCTAATTTGATAAAAAAGGCAAGTACTTTATTTAGTCGTAGTGATGTTGAAAAGGTAGCAGGCATTCTTGATATGCAACCAGTTAATGATATAAAAGTAAAAGGATATTCTATTTAGATATAGATATCCTTTTTAGTTTGTTAAAATATTGGTTATGATTTTAATGACTTCTTTTTTCATAATGTCATAGTTCATTGTTTGATGGTGATGATATACAATTTCATGACAATAATTTTCAACTATACCGATGATGATGTGGACTTTTTCGAATAAATTTTCTGTTGTAATATGATTTTTATTTAAAGTCTCAATTATTGCTTTAGTTGTATCAATTTCTCTTTTATGAAATATGTCAGCAATATCTGAATCTAAGTGTGACATAGCAACCATTTCTTCATGAGCTTTTTTAGATAAAGTGTGTTTTTTTATAAAGATGTCTAACATTTGATCTAGGAGTTTTTCTAAGTTATCAATTTTTACATCATTATTTTTTAATACATCTAATATTGGAAACATGATATTATCTGAATAAGTTTTTATACCTTCAATAAATATTTCTTTTTTATCATTAAAATATTGATAGATGATACCAGTTGATACTTCTGCAGCTTTAGCTATATCATTTGTATTAATATTATAATAGCCGTGTTCACACATAAGTTTAAATCCTTCAGATATGATTTTATTTCTTTTTTCTATAGATCTTTTTTGTTTAGGCATTCTTGTTTCTGGCATTTTATCACGTCCTTTCTTACAAATTATACCTGTTTTTTATAAAATTTTCAATTAAATATGAGAAAAATATCATATTTTTATTGATTTATGAATATTATTTAGTTATAATTGTATTGAAATGTGAATAAAATATCATATTTAGAAAGGGTATGTTATGGAAGAGTTAATTAGTTTTAAAAATGTTAAAAAGACTTATGTTGTTGGTGATACTAAGTTTAATGCACTAAATGGTGTTAGTTTTAATATCAACAAGGGTGAGTTTGTTGTTATACTGGGACCATCTGGAGCAGGAAAAAGTACACTTTTAAATTTACTTGGAGGAATGGATAAAGTTACATCTGGTACTATTAAAGTTGGGGATAAAATTATTTCTGATTATACTGATAATGAACTTACTAATTATAGAGCTGAAGATGTTGGATTTATATTTCAATTTTATAATATATTGCCAACACTTACTGTTTTAGAAAATGTACAAATTGTTAATGATATAGTTAAAAAGCCTAAGAAGGCAAAAGATATCTTAAAACAAGTAGGACTTTCTTGTCATTATAATAAATTTCCTAATCAATTATCTGGTGGGGAACAACAAAGAGTTTCTATTGCTAGAGCTATAACAAAAGATCCATTATTACTATTATGTGATGAGCCAACTGGGGCGTTGGATTCTAAAACTGGAGTAGAAGTATTAAAACTTTTAAAAGAACAATGTGATGCCAATAATGGTGAAAACACAGTCATTATTGTTACTCATAATTCATTAATTGCTGAAGTTGCAGATAGAGTTATACGTTTGAAAAATGGGAAGGTTGAAAGTAATGAATTAAATAAAAAACCTAAAAATATAGATGAGGTTGTATGGTAGTATGTTAAGAAGAAAAATGTGGCGCGATATTTCACAAAATAAATCGCAATTTTTAACTATATTTTTAATGGTTCTTATTGGTGTTATGGTATATGTTGGAATTGAAGCATATATGGCTGGTATGATTAATGCCGCAGATAACTTTTATAAGAAAAATAATTTGCAAGATTTAAATGTATTAGGTGCTAGTTTTAGTGAAGATGATTTAGAAAAAGTTAAATCTTTAGAACATGTTAATAATGCTGAGGAAAAATTAGTTATTAATGCAATTGATGCTGATGATAAAGATAAGTCGTATTTAGTTAGTTTTATTAAGTCTAATGAAATATCTAAATTTTATGTTTTTAAAGGAGAAAAATTTAATCCTAATAAGAAGGGGGTTTGGCTTGATAAGTTTTATGCAGATAATAATAATCTTAAAGTAGGAGATACTATTAAAATTAAGTATGACTCATTTGTATTAGAAGAGAAAATACTTGGATTAATTAATGTACCAGATCATATATATGATGTTAAAAATGAGTCTGATATAGTTCCGGATAGAGAAAAGTTTGGCTTTGTTTATCTTTCATATAAAGAAATACCAGAAGATTATGTTAAGACTTTATATTTAAATCAAATGAATAAAATGATGTATGGAGATGTTATTTTAGATGGATTTAATTATTTAGAGTATATTCCATATAATTATATTATGGTTGATGTTGATAAAAAAGGTAATGTTGAAAGTGTTAAAAATGATATAGAAGATACTGTTTCAAGTGCTTTAGCAATAATTAAAATAGAAGATACTGTTTCTTATTCTATGTATCAAGGTGAAATTGATGAGGGTAGTGCATATGTTGGAATATTCTCTGGATTATTTTTATTTATTGCTGTACTTTCAGTTATAACAACAATGGCTAGAGTTATAAAAAAGCAAAAGTTACAAATTGGTACTTTAAAAGCTTTAGGTTTTAAAAATAGAAAAGTAGTTTTACATTACATTGGTTATGCTTTCTGGGTTTCTTTACTTGGTTCTATTTGCGGAATATTATTTGGAAGATTTTTTATTGGTAATGTTTTCTTAAAGATGGAAATGTCTTTTTTTGAAGTACCTAATGGTGTTGCTATTATTGTTCCAGAAAGTTATTTAATGGCTTTTCTTGTGGTTTTAGTTATTTCTATTATTGCTTATTTTACTTGTAGAAAGGAACTTTATAAGAATCCGGCTGAAACTTTAAGAAATGAAATACCTAGTGTTAAGTCTGGTAGTTTAAATATTACAACAAAAGGAGTTTTTAAACGTTTAGGTTTTTCAACTAAATGGAATTTAAGAGATGTTATTAGAAATAAATTTAGAACTATAACAGGAGTTTTTGGAATTGTTGGATGTTGTACTTTGATAGTTTGTGCTCTTGGTATGCTTAATAGTATGAATTACTTTATTAAATTACAATTTGAAGATTTATATAATTTTGAGTATAAGTTAAATTTTAAAGAAAATATTTCTGATATGGAGATTAAAACATTAGAAGATAAATATGGTAATAGTACTAGTCAAACATTAGGAATAGAAGTAAAAAATAGATTTGGTAAACGAATTACTCATACTATTTTAGTAGATGACAGTAATAATATGTTGAGATATCAAGATAATAAAGGTAATTTTATTAGATTGGATAGTGATACTGGTGTTTATATCACTTATAAAATGGCGAGTACTGAAGGTTATAATATTGGAGATATAATTACTTGGCATATTTATGGCAGTAAGAAATATTATAAATCTAAAATTATTGGTTTTAATAAGGATCCTGAGAATCAAAATATTACTATGACAAAAAAATATATGGAAAGCTTAGGTTTAAAATATAAAGCTGATTCATTATATACTGATTGTGATTTGTCAAAGTCTAATGAAATAAAAAATGTAGAGTCTATTCAAGATATTGAATCATTAAAGGATGGATTATCTTCTATGCTTTCAATTGTGCGCAAAATGATATTATTAATTATATTTTTTGCGATAATGCTTGGAATAATTATTATTTATAATATGGGTATTTTGTCATATAGTGAAAAACAATATCAATTTGCAACTCTAAAAGTATTAGGATTTAGTGATAATAAAATAAGAAGAATATTTATAGAACAAAATATTTGGATTACTATTGCATCAATAATTATAGGATTACCTATTGGATATTTCTTAACTTCTTGGTTGTTTTATGCTTGTTTAGATGATGCTTTTGATTTCTCTGTACATATAAATTTAAGTACTTATTTATTTGCAAGTATTCTTACTTTTGCTGTAGCTTATGTAGTTTCAAGCTTTTTATCTAAAAAAGTAAAAAATATTGATATGGTAAGTAGTTTAAAAGGTAATGAATAGGTACATATTAATAGTATGTATCTTTTCTTTACGTAAAATGAATTTGTGTTATGTTGATTTTGATTGAAAAAAGAAAAAAAATTTTTTTATGTATTGCTAAAGAGAAAAAAATTTATTATAATTAAATAGACATAGTAGGAAAGCTGGTGTGTGATTTATAAATAGAAATGAATGGTGAAATATGAAAGGTAATAATGGTGTTGAAGTAGAAGCTCAAAAAATTTATAAACGCAAATTGTTTATTAAAATTGTTAAAGTTGCCTTTTTACTATTATTAATTTTAATTTCAGTTATTTATTTGTTTTTGTATATTATTTATGCTGGCGGACGATTTACTGTTTCTTTGGATAAAAACATGTCTAATCGTAAAAATGTGTTTTTGTCGGAGGATGGTAATGTAAAAAATAAAGCGAGAAAGTTATCTGCTGATACTATTGAATATATGGATAATATTTCAATCAAATGGTTACCTGATAATATCGATACGGAGAAAACTGGTGGTCATAATGGGGATAATTATATTGCATATACTTTCTATGTGATTAATTCTGGAAAAGAAAAAGTTAATTATTGGTATGAAATAGATATTGATGATACTATAAAAAATGTTGATGAAGCCATAAGAATTATGATTTATCGTAATGGTGAGAAGACGGTTTATGCAAAAAAAAGTAAAGAAACTGGATTGGCTGAGACAGGTACCAAAAAATTTGTTTCATCAAAGATAGCTGTTCTTGAACAGAGAAAGAATTTTAAGCCGAATAGCAAAGACAGATACACGGTCGTCGTTTGGATTGAAGGCGATGATCCTGAATGTAAAAATGATTTGCTTGGTGGAGAAATTAAATTACATATGGATTTCACAGAGGAACATGTTGATAAATAAGGAGTGAAGAGGATATGGAAAAAAGAAATTCTAAAAAGAGAAAAAAAAGTAAAAAAATATTTATAGCAATATTAATGATTTTATTTACTGGTGTCATACTAACAGCAAGTACTTATGCATGGTTTACTGCTAATAAGACTGTTACTGTAAGTGAGATTGATGTAAATGTTACTACTTCTGAAGGTTTGCAAATTTCCACTGATGCTGTTAACTGGAAAACTGTAATATCAAATGATGATATTTCAGGTGCTACTTGGACTGGTGTTGTTAATCAATTACCAAAAGATACAGCAAGTATTAAGCCAACTTCTACTATAGGTGAAGTTGATGGAACAACTGGTTTTATGAAAATGTTTGTTGGTACTGTTGATTCTAATGATGCTGGTAATTATATTTTAACTGCTGAACAAAGTGTTGAAACAAATACTACTACATCTGGTAATTTTGTTGTATTTGATTTATTCTTCCAAACTAATTCTGCAGCTACTGTATATTTAACATCTAATTCAACAGTTGGTGCATATGGTACAGCTACTGGTATTCAAAATGCTTCACGTGTAGGATTTGTTACACAAGGTCATGCTGCTGCTGGATCTGAAACAGCTACTGTTAGAGCATTAAAAGCAGCTTCTACTGAAAAACCTGTAATTTGGGAACCTAATTATGATGTTCATACTGCAGCTGCTGTTAAACATGCATCTGATGTTTATGGTATTACAACTGTTCAAACTGGTGGCTCTAAACTTGCTTATGTAGGAGTTAAAGCTGATATTACTAAGGCTAATAATCAAGCTTTAAATTCAACAGATGCTACTTATTTTAGTTCAATTACTCCTACTATTTACAGTGTTGCTGCTGGTATTCCAACAGATGCTTATGAAAAAGTATTTGATTTAGAAGCTGGTATTACAAAAGTAAGAGTTTATATGTGGGTTGAAGGACAAGATGTTGACTGTGAAGATAATGCTTCTGGAGGTTCTGTAGCTTATAACTTACAATTCAGTACAAACGATAAGGCATAATAATTTGTAAAAATAAGACCTTCAGTTGAAGGTCTTTTATTCTATTATACGAGGTGTTTAAATGAAAGAAGAATTAGTAGATGTTTCAGAATTAAATAATGAGGAATTAATTGAATTATATGAAGAAATTATAAAACATATTAAATACTTAAATGATAGTATTCTAGAAGAAAGTGAAGGTACTACTAATGGATAAACAAACTATTATTAATAAAAATATTTCAATTGATGTTAAACATATAGACAATTTTAATTTAGAACTTAAATCAGGTACTAAAAAAATGAAAGAAAAATTTCATAGGGATGCTATTAAAGAAAGAAATGCTTATGTTTATAAGGAATTAGATAAATTTTCTAAATATCAAAAAAACATTTATAATTTAATTAAAGATAAAGTTAATGAGATATACCCAGTAGATAATACTTTTGAATATGATAAGTATCGTAAAGTATTATCTAATTATAAAAATACCATTATATTTAATAATGATAAATATAGTTCTTTTTTTAAACTTAATATTTTTAATTTGATTAGTGAAATTGATAAAAATGATAATGTTTCATTAAATGATATTAATGATATTTTAAGTAAGATTTTTAATATATTTAAGGATGCAAGTGTTATTCTTAATGCTGATGATTTTACTTATTCAATGTTTACTTATGAATATATGTCATTATTTATTAGTTCTTTTGGTAATAATGATTTTAATGATGTTATGAAAAAGTCTTTTGATAATATTTATTGGGAATGTCCAGATATTATTAAACATATTAAACTTAATTTATGGTTTCTTATGGATAAATATAAGTCTAAATTAGATATATATAGTAAGAGTAAGGCTAATGAACTTTTAAATTCAATTGGTTTATCTAAAGATGAATTACTTAGTAATTATTTGAAGAATGTTAATAATTTGGATAAGATGCTTGCTAGAGATGACTTTTATAATTTAGAGATGTTTATGTCTAAAAAGAAAAATATTTTAGATTACTTGGCTGATAGTTCTACAAGAACTAAAAATTTTGATCAGTTTGTGATTGATGGAGTTTTTTCTGATATAACTGATACTTCTAAATTTTATAATGTTATGGTTGATTTAGCTCATACTCTTGGTGTTTTAAAATTATATTATAGATATGAATTTATTATTAAAGATATGCAAGATAAATATAATAAACGTAATGAGAATAAGACTTTGTATGAACAAAAACTTAAAGAAATTAAAACTGAAGAAGCTAAAAGAAATAAGATTTATAATGAATATCTTAAGGCAACAGGTAAGAAAGGATTGTTTCATCGAGTAAATCAACAAATGATAAAGAATTCTAAGTTAGAAATAAATGAAGAAATATCAAAGTTAGTTACTTTATATGATGAATTACATGATTTAGAAATAATTGATATGATTAATAAGAATATTACTAATGTTTCTAGTTTATATGATTTATTTGCTTTGAGTTATAATTCTTATTATTATTTGGAAAATATGTTTAAAGAACATTTTAGTGAAGATACTAATTTTTCATTTAATGATGAATTAGATAAATATTTTGATTTTATTTATAGTCCATATAATGAATTTTTAACTAAGATTTATGCATTTACTAATTCTTCTGTTCCTTTCGTAATAGTTGATAAATATAGATTATTAGGTATTAATGTTACAGGTGATGATATTAATAATGATTCATTGGATGCTTTTATGGATACAGTTAATTATGTAAAGACCGTTTATGATATTTCTAATAGTAAATTATCTTTAGAAAATATTAATTTTATTATTAAATTTAAAAATTTTGATCCTGTTGAAGATAGTGAAAATGTTACTGGTGATATACTTTAATGTAAAGTAATGTTAAATGCTTGGCTTTTTATTGATATTTTAGTATATAATATTATTATAATATGAAAGTTGGTGATTCGTTTGGCAATAACAGACAAAAGTCAAATAGTTAATATGAATGATGTGTATAAGGTTTATGGCAAAGAAAAAGGTGAGGTAAATAATCTTGCTGATACTTTTTTTTCTAAAGCAATTGATTTATGTGATAAATATTCATCAGATGATGAGATAATTAAAATTGGTGAAGTTGGTACTAGTCTTCTTTTCTATGATTTAAAAAATGAACTTGAAGATTTAAAAAAAGGAATTAAGGATTATTGTACTGCTAGAAGAGAAGCTTATTCTGAAGTCTTTGCACAACAAGAAAAAAATTATGATGAATATAAAAAAGAACAAAATGATAACCAACCAGGTGCTAATGTTAAACTTTAATAAGGAGGATTTTGTATGAGTGATAATTATAAATCATATGGTTCTGATATTTTTATGAAAGAAGATACATACATTGAAGGTGTATTAGATGAGATAGAAGAGATTGTATCTTTGGCTAAAGAGACTTTTGATTCAATTTATAATGCTGAACATTACACGTTGCAGAAAAAAAGTTGGTTTTCATATGTTAGAAATTATAATTCTTCTTTAACACAATCTTTTTTGGATAATACTTATAGTTCAAAAGTTTATAGTGATGGAGGTACTGTTGCTGCATATTCTGAAATTTTTGATGACAAGATAAGAGAAAAATATGATAATGATTTGTATTTTTATGTAAAAAGGGAAAAATATAGTTTTGGACGTTTGTATGGTGCTATTAGAGAATTAAGAGAGGCTGTATCTAATTATTCAAAAGGTATTAATGTTAGTTCTTCTATAGAAATTATTAATACTTTTAATCCAGGTCATATAGCTACTTCAGATTATTCTGGTTATTCTGGTAGTACTTATACTGCTCCAGGTATTACTGTTCCAGCAATAGATTCAATTGTTGATGTTAAAAAGAATGATGAACTTGATGGCGCAGATAATATTCCTATGGAAGATAGTGTTACTGATAATATTCTTAATGTTTCGGCTGATAATTTATTAGAAGGTGCAGTTAAGGAAACTAACGGAGATGGTGCTGTTATTTCTTCTGCTGGTATTTCTTCAATTTTATCAGGTCTTGGTACTGGAGTTGGTGTTGCTTCTGCTGGTTTTGGAAAAGCTGGTTCAGTTGTTTCAAAAATTGGTAAAAATATTGATGAGTTAAAGGATAAAGATTCTGATGACATAATAGAGGCTGATGAGCCAATAACTAGTTTGGATGATGTTGATGAAGATGAAGATTTATTAGATGAAGTTGTATCTGGTGTTGAATCATTTGTTGCTCCTCAAGTAAATGCTACTATTGATGGTAAGAAAGTAGAAGGAAAAACTGGTTCTAGTATTGCTATACCTGCTGTAGCCGGTGTTGGTGTTGCTTCAGCTGGAGCTATTACTGGTAAAGTTTACATGGATAAAAAGAAAAATAACAATGATGATACTGGTGAAGATGATGATGATAATCAATTTGATGATTTTGAATTTGATAAGAGTGAAGAACAGTCAAATATAGAAAATACAGGAAATGATGAAAATGTTGTTGAATTTAAAAACAAAATAATGGACGATAATTTATAGTTGAAATGTATAAAATGTGTTATACTATGGAAGTAGGAGGTTTATAATAGAAAAGAAAAATTCTGGTTATGCATATGTTCATTTTTTAGAAGGTGTCAATCAAACTGATCGAACTGTAAATAATGAATTGGTACAATTAAATTATCCTTTGTTAGAAGGGACAGATGACATTGTTACTGTTAGTGAATTTGAAAGATTAAATAGAGATTTTCCAGATCGCATTAAAGGTGCTGTTATTGAACAAGATAATTTAATGAATGTTGTTAATTTGTTTTTTAGTAAGTTAGAAACTGATATTCAACATTTGCCTAAACCAAGTGATGAAACAACTAGGAGATATGGGTATTTAAAAAATGAATTTGTATTTGACAGTGTTTTGAAACCTGATCATAATACAGAACAATCAGTAAGTGATTTAACAAATAAATTTATAATGTTACAACAAAGCGTTAGAAGTGATCAGAGGCAAAGTATTAAACAAAAATAATGGTAAGTATTTTTATTACCAGGGAAAAATTCCCTGGTTTTTGTATGGTATTTTGTATTTTACTATGTTATAATTGATAATGAAAGAATAGATAGAGTGGTGGTTAGATGACTTACTTAAAAAGAATATTAAAGTCTATTGCTTATACTTTTTTAGTTTTATTAGTAAGTTTGTGTATATATACTTTTGTAGTAACTGATATTATGAAAAAAGATTATGTAAATGTCTTTGGTTATACTTA
This sequence comes from bacterium, assembly GCA_963645945.1. Lineage (GTDB taxonomy): Bacteria > Bacillota_I > Bacilli_A > RF39 > UBA660 > CAG-877. The sequence continues at coordinate 10,562 of CAVIUA010000021.1, read as the reverse complement.
TTTTGTTGTTAAAACGGGAAGTATGTCAGGTACATTAGAAGTTGACGATATAATAATAGTAAAACTATCTAAGGATGCAAATTTAAATGATATTATTACTTATGTTAATGATGCTGGTGAAATTATTACACACAGATTAGTGAGAAAAGTATCAGGTAAATTAATTGCTCAAGGTGATGTTAATAATGTAGAAGATAATCCTATTACTAATGACCAACTTATAGGTGTTGTGAAACTTGCTATTTCACCTAGTTTTATACTTAAATTAGTAGCAACATTTTTGATTGTGTTCATATTTTTAGCTTTAATTAATTTTGATAATATTATTCAAAAATACATTATTAAGGAAAAGAAAAAAGTTGTGACAGGGACTGTTCCAGAAGAAATATTTGCTACTAAAGAACATAAGAAAGAAGAGAAAACTGGTCTTACAGTTACAATACCTTTAAATGAAATTGCTAATATTCAGAAAGCACAAGAAAAAGAAATTGAAAGTGAAGAAGAAATTGAGATACTGGAAGTAGAAGATGTTATAGATATTGATAGTAATAGTATTGTTACAAAAGAAAGAAATACAGCTAGAGAAAGAGAAAAAGAATTGTTAGAACAAATATCAAATTTACTTAGAATTAAAAATGATTCTTTAACAACTACGAGAATTAATAAAAAATGGTTAACAAAATATCAGTATGTTTATAAACTTGCTCTTATAGTTAATACAGGTGATTTAGTTGAGTTAGAAGAGACTATTAATCATCCGACATTTAAAGAAATATATGATTATGATTTAGATAGGGCTGGATTATATGAAAATCTTCGTAATAAAATATATGATATGCCTATTTATATATTTTTAAGGATTTTGACATTTGCAATATTATATAATGATGAAGAATTCTTTGATGGTATATATAAAATTATGAAATATAAAATACAAATTGATAAACTTGGGTATTTTAAAGAAGTAAAAAAGAATGATGTATATGGTAAAAAACAATTAAAATCTTTAATTTCTTTTATGCAAAAAATACCAATGAAATTTGATAATAAAAATGTATTTGAACTTGAAAGGATTGAAAAATACGTAAAACTAAAAAGTTATGTAAATAATTAATGGAGGGATTTGCTTTGGCAGGAAGTAGAAAAATTAATAACAAGTTAATATTTTATATTTTTAATACTTTAATTATTTTAATAGCTTGTTTTAGTATAATTAGTTTACTTACTGCTAAAAATAGTTTTAGTAATGATCCAGAAGAAAAATGGGATGGAGTAACAGTTGCTTCGTCTTTTTCTGCTGGTAATGGAACTATTGATAATCCTTATATTATAAGTTCTGGTGAAGAATTTGCCTATTTTAGAGAAATTTTAGGATCTGAAAATGCTAATTTATATAATGATAAATATTATAAACTTGGTTGTAATTTGAATCTTGATAATCATGAAATAAGTACTATTTCTGGTACTTTTTCAGGAGTATTTAATGGTGCTGGTTATAGTATTAAGAATTTTAAAATTACTGATTCATATGTTATTGATAATTATAATTATTATGGTATATTTTCTATTGTTGATTCAGGGGAATTTATAAATACTAATTTATATAATGTAGTTATTAGTCCTAATAGTTCTAATTTAAAATATAAATTAGGTACTGTTGCTGGTGAAGTTACTGGTAAAAGTAAGATTAGTAATATTTCTATTGTTTCTTCTACTGTTGACTTGAGAAATATTACGGATGCAAATGATAATATTTTAGCTGGTGTTGTAGGAAGTGTTTCTTCTGAATCTAGTTTTTATAATATATATGCTAATTTAGAGTTTAATACTACTAATATATTAACTGTAGGTAAAATTGGTTATACAGTTGAATGTGATACGGATTATATAGTTACTAATATTAAAACTAATTCACTATTTAATGATACTAATTCTAATTATATTAATTCTAGTAGTAAACATACTAATCAGTATTCATATGAAGATCCTAATTTTATTAATAATAATAATATGATTTCATCTAATGATTTAGTATCTTTACTTGATGATAATTTAGATAATGAATTTTACTGGGATATTGATGGTTCTAGTTTGATTATTAAAAGAAATGATGATAATACTTCTAATTTACCTTTAATTACTGCATTTTCTTTTTCTGCTAATCAATCTATTGCATTACATGATTCTGGTGTTTTAGATGATACTTTATATGTTAATGATTTGGTTGCTGACTATAATAATTATATTGGTCTTAATTATACTGATTTTAGTAGTACTGGTACTCTTCCTACTGGTGAAGATCAAAATATTTATAATAGTAATAATTTAGTTAAAGTATATGCTAAATATAATGGTACTTCAATTTATGATAGTAGTTATACTGGATATATTGGTATAGATAATGATATGTTACAGAGTAATTTAATATATTATAAATATTATCCTGTAGTTGATGGATATGTTACTTTTGAACTTATTGATAATCCTTATGGTAATAGACCTGATGATTTAGCTTTTAATGGTTGGGTTACTGATTATCCGGGTGCATATATTTATTTAGATACAGATACTTATGTTAGATATGTTAAAATTCCTGTTTCTGATGTTAATCAAGTTATTTCTATAGAATTTATGGCTTCTTGGATTGATGCTACTACATATGAAATTACATCTTCAAATACTAATTGGAATACTGTTTATAATAATCTTAATAGTGTTGGAATGATTCAATTAACTAGTAGAGTTCCTGTTTATGATGTTGATATGACTCAGTATTATTTATCTGATACTGTTAATAGACGTAGCAATTATCCATCTGGTGCGTATGATCGGTATGGTAATAATGTTTCAAATACGAGATGTGGTAATAATAACTGGGGTGGTTGTACTTATTATTATCATCCTACTGATAGTGATTATAATAGTAATTTAACTTATTATGAATTATCATCTGGCTATATGCAAGTATTTGTTCCTACTATTTCACGTTATGAAGATAATCCTATTTTACCTTCTGGGGCATCTTCTGCAGGATACTTCAAACAAGTAACCGTTTCTAATTCATCATCTATTGCAGGATATTATGATAATTCTGGTAATTATTTAACTGGAATTTGTACTAGTTATTCTGGTTGTACATATTATGAATATTTACAATATTATGATTCTAATGGTAATGAAAATGTTATTAATTCAGATGATACTTATTATTATCTGGTTACTAGAGATACTAATATTGTTGTTTTAAGAACTTCTTATACTTCTAGTCTTTCTAATAATAGTAAGCCATTTACTTTAACTAGTATAAATAATGGTGTTGATTATAGAAATAGTGCTACATATACTATTAGAAATTCTTATATTAGTGCAGGTGCTGATTTAAGGATTGAGAATATTACACTTACTACTAATAGGAATTATGATAATACTTCTCCTACTAGTAGTAGTAATTCTTCAGGGTACATTTATGGTAATTGGTATAATTTAAAGATAGGTAAAGGTATAAAACAATCAAATAATTATATTACAGCTTATGGTGTTATTGCTGGTTCTAATAGTTCTACTGGTTCATCTGCTTCTCCAAATGAATATAGGACTATTGTTGAATCTGGTTTTTATGATACTTTAATAGCAACTAATGGTTCAGTTGATGATTATTCTGATTCATCTTGGTGGGGTTCATCTGGTGCTAGAATATATGTAGATGCTGAAGTTGTATATGGAAATGATTATGATCGTGTTATTTCAAATAATAATAATTTAATTGTATATTATTGTGCATCTGGTAGTTGGGGTGGCTCTGTTTATGGTGCTAATACAACTAATAGTATTGCGATACATACTAATATTAAGTCTGGACAATTTGGTACTAGTAAATATGATTATTCTACTGGTGTTTATATTGGTGGAAGAGGTGGAGGAACTCATTATTCTGCTAGGGAAGCTACTATTGAAGGTGGTTGGATATATAATTTAATAGGTGGTCCTTTGACTGATAGTTCCAAGGGTGAACTTAATGATACATATATAAATGTTAAGGGTGGATCTATTGATTTGATTGTTGCTGGTGCTGGAGCTTCTGCTACATATGGAAATAGGATTGTTAATCTTAATGGTGGTGTTGTTAATTATGCCGTCTTTGGTGGATCAAATGGATATTCTGGCTCTGATTCTGGTAGTTATCAAGGAACATTGAAAGGTAGTACTTTTGTTTATGTTGCTGGTAGTGCAGTTGTTGGTGATGATACTTTAATTTCTAATAATTCTAATTTATTCGGTGCTGAATCTGGTTCTGTTTTTGGAATTGGTAATGGAAATAGTGATTCATCTAAAATAGGTACTGCAGATAATTCTAATATTGTTATTAATGGAAATGCTACTATTAAAGGTAATGTTTATGGCGGTGGTAACTATGGTTCTGTTGGTATATCTGCATCTTCTAGTACAACTACTAATATTAAAGTGTTAGGTGGAAATATACTTGGTTCATTATATGCCGGTGGAAATAATAATGGTTCCGGTAGTTCATCTGTTGAATCAACTATTAATATTTCTGTTTTAGGTGGAACAATTGGTAATGTTTATGGTGGATCTAAAACTAAAGGTACAGTTTATGGAAGTACTAATGTTAATATTTTGGCTGGTAATATAGTTAATGATGTTTATGGTGGTGGCGAAGGTAATGAAACTTTTGTTACTAAAAATGTTAATGTTGTTATTGGTGATGACAGTGTTACTGATGAGCTTATAATTAATGGTAATGTTTATGGTGGTAGTGCTTATGGTACTGTAAATGGAAGTAGTACTGGTACTGATGTTTCAGAATTTAGTACTAATGTTACAGTAAATAGAGGAACCATTGTTCAATCTGTCTTTGGTGGTGGTAAAGGTGATGATAATAATACACCTTATGTACTTGGTGATGTTACTGTTACTATTAATGATGGTAATATTGGTAATGTCTTTGGTGGAAATGACGCTAAAGGTAGTCCGAATGGAGACGATTATGTTTATTTAAATGGCGGTGTTATTGGTAATAGTTATGGTGGAGGAAATAACACTGGTCAAACTAGTACTAATATATATTTACAAGGTGCTACTGTTAATAATCTCTTTGGCGGTTCTAATAAATCTGGTACTGTAACTACTACTAATGTTTATGTTACATCTGGTACTGTTGGTAATGTTTATGCTGGTAATAATATTGGTGGTAATACTGTTACATCAAATGTTACTGTTACTGGTGGAATTTTTAATGGAGATATTTATGCTGGTGGTAGTTTAGCTGACTCAACTACTTCAAATGCTTCTATTTCAAATGTTAAAGCAAATGATGTATATGCTGGTGGTGAAAGAGCTAGTGTTACTACTGCTAATGTTACGTGTACTGGTGCTACTTTAAATAAGGTATTTGGTGGATCTAACTATTCTGGTGAAGTTGATACTAGTAAAGTTATAATTAATACTTCTAATATTAATAGTGTATATGGTGGTAATAATCAAGGTGGTACTACTAAGATAACTAATGTAGATATTAATTCTGGTACTATTACAAATGTCTTTGGTGGAGGAGATAATGCTAGTTCAACTACGTCAAATGTTAATATTAATTCTGGTGTTATTACTAATGTTTATGGTGGAGGAAATGAAGCCGGGCTTGATACTTCTAATGTTAAAGTAAATTCTGGAACAATTACTAATTTATTTGGCGGATCCAATAGATCTGGTGATATTGTTGCTGCTAATGTTATAGTTGGAGATGAAGTTGTTAGTACACCTTTAATTGGAGTTTCTATTAGTTCTACGCCTGTTGAATCTACTTGGCAATCAAGTGAATATGCAACATATTCTGATGTTACTGTTACACTTACTAATTTGACTGATACAGATATATCAGATTGGGAAATTAAACTTAATATGCCAGAAGATGTATCAATTTATTCAAACTGGTCAAGTACTGATTTTACGGTTGAAAATGGTGTAGCGGAAATTAATTCTATTAATAAGTATGATGCTAATAATCCTAATAAATTAACAGCTAATTCTGGTACTTATTCATTTACTTTTGCTGTTCTTACTAATACTTCTGTTTCTGATTTTAATATTAGTTCTTCTGTTATTTCTCCTGTTGATAGTTCTTCTTTAACTTCTTCAAATATTAATATTAGTAACTTATATGGAGGAAATAATGAAGGTGGTGTTACTAGTACTCCTGTTGTCAAAGTAAATAATGGTATTATTGGTAATTTATATGGTGGTGGTAATAGAGCTAGTGTTGGTACTACTGATGTTACTATAAAAAATGCTGTTGTTGATACTGTATATGCTGGTGGAAATGCTGCTGGTGTAAATGGTGATACTTTTTTAGATATTGATGATTCTACTATTAATAATAATATTTATGCTGGTGGAAATGAAGGTGTAGTATCTGGAAGTACTGATGTTTATATTACTAATTCTAATATATTAGGAAGTGCTTATGCAGGTGGTAATGGTAGTACAGCAATAGTTTCTAAAAATACTAATATTACAATTGATGGAAAAACTGTCATTGGAACTGATTCATCTGTTGCTCCTACATCTGGTTCTGTTTTTGCTGGTGGAAATGCTGCTGCTACGGGAACTGAGGCTGCAGGTAATTCAGTTGCAACTATAAACATAGTAGGAGGTACTATTTATGGTAATGTCTATGGTGGTGCTAATACATCAGTTGTTTATGGTAGTACTGAAACTAATATAGGTACAAATGCAGTTAATAAAACTAATTTAATTGAAGATGATATTTATATAAAAGGAACAATCTTTGGTGGTGGAGAAGCTAATGCATCTGGATCTGAAGTATATGACTGGACATTTATATCTGTTACTTCTGCTATTAATGTAAATATAGATGGTACAGGATATATTGATAATAATCATACATTCTTAATGAATGGATCTATCTTTGGTTCTGGAAATGCTTCTACTTCGTCTGGTGTATCTAATATTAATATTAAAAATTTAGGTACTAGAAGTAATCCTAGTAGAAATGTATCTGTACAAAGAACTGATAATTTGATTATTGATAATAGTTGTATTGAATTTTCAGGTATAAAAGATAGAACTAATGAATATTCGGATATTCCATATTCATTTAATCAGATTAAATCATTGGTTATAAAAAATGGAACTGTTTTACTTTTAAAGAAAAATGCTAATATGTTAGAGTCATTATATTCAGGAGTAGATGTTGATGGTACTTTGGTGCCTGCTACTGTTACTATAGATGATTCTGGTAATTATACTAGAAATGTTGATAATCGTATTTATATGGCTCCTAATAATAATTTAAATGTAACAACTAATCAGTCAGCAACAGCATATGGTAAAGTTACTGGTATGACATTCTTTGGAATGTATAATTCTTATTCATCTGGTTCTATTTCATATGGTGTATATGATCCTTCGGTTAACAATGGAGATAGTGCTGATGCTGGTGATGTAATTGTTGGTGGTAGTTATGTTTTAGGTTTACATAGTTTAAATCATGATATTACTAAGGATGGTTTTTATTCTAATTTCTTAAATGATGAGTATACATTAGTTACTACTAAATATATTGATCCTTCTGAAGTTGGTGATACTGGATATCGTTGGATTATTGGTCTTGACGCTATTAATTATACTGTTAATTTGAATTCATCTAAATATTCTTCTTTAGGTACTGGTAATATTTCATTAATGGATTTTTCATCTGGAGATACAATATTTAATGTGGTTGGATTTAATAGTGAAGGTTTAGCTGATGGTGTTAGTTTAGTTGATCCAAATAGCGTTCCTAAAATTGCTAATACAGCTGAAGAGGCTAATCAAAAATTAGGTTTGGCTATGAAAGCTGAAACTCGTGAATGGACAAGTTATGGTACTACTGAATATTTAAGTGAAAATAATGGTAAATATACGGGCACTACTTCTTATAAAACTGATAGTCAGGCCTTAGTTCCTTCATTTATGTTTTATTTGTATCATGCTAAGAATGTTACTGTTAATCAGGATTTAGGAACTGCTGTTGTAAGTATACAAGTTCTTACTCCAATTAATGCTATTGAATATAAAGTTCAACTTGTTACAATTACTGTTAATATAACTGCTAGTAATTTTCAAGATGGAGATGCATATGATGCAAGTATTACTTATGATAAAAGATATGATATGCCTTCTGCAACTTCAGTTAATATTACTAATCAGAGTCAATTCACTACATATTATTCTTTGTTTTCTTATGTTGATGATTTTGAATCATTCTATGGACTTAATAATGATTATTATCATGCTTTAGTTACGGATTATGTTTTACCTGTTGGCACACAAATTACTATGTTAGATTATGGAGTTGATCAAGAAAAACCAGAGTATTATTATTTTACTGTTACTGAAGATATTTATCAGACTGCTACTAATCAATTGGCTACTGACAATGAAGTAACTTATAAACTTTCAGAGTTTATAAAAATGGGTAGTGTAAGTGAAGATAATAAATATAGTGATGCTTTAAATAATACTAAGTATTTTACGGAAGAATATGGTCGTGTTGTTGAAGAGTTTATATTTATATTTGATTTTAAAGAAACGACTACTACTGGTACTCATGCTAATAATTCAATGTTATTTGAACTTAGAACTGGTGAAGACCGTACTTTGCTTTCTGTACTTGGTATTCGTCAGTCTTTAATGAAATATAGTTTGTATGATAATTCTAATGCTGTTTTACAACAAAGTGTTACTCCTGATAATAATTATATGTACTATGATATTGCTTATAATATTGATTATTCTACTGCTATAGGATATGATCAGACTGAAGGAAGAGAATCTATTATTAATACTAATTATGAATCTAGTAGTATGGGACTTAATATTTCTATTATAGATAGTTCTGGTACTCAAGTTAGTTCAAGTTTATTATCTGGTACTGGTGTTGTTATTGATCAGACCTCATATTTTGCTGATAGTGATGGAGTTTATAGAATTAAATTAACTGGAAAGGTTGCGACTATAAAAAGATTGATATCTATTTATGCTGATTCTTTATTACCGGCTGGTAATTATACGATAAAAATTGCTTTGTTTGCATCGGCAGATGGTAGACATAATTCTCATGCTTTGGAATCAGAAGAGGTATCAATTCCTATTACTCTTGTAGGTTCTGATAATAGTATTAAAGTAACAACAGAGGATAAGAATAAACTTGTCGATGGGGATGAGGGAGTTAATGAGTTAAACTTAAAATATAATAAATATGTTGTTTCTTATACTACGGTTTTAACTAATCCTAATGTTAGAGTTAGTCTTTATAAGAGAAATATTGATAATAAAGATACTACTGTTTATACTGAGGTTGATTTTAATTCGGTATTTAGTAATGTTCTTAATGCTCCAAGTGATTCTTCTTATATAGCGATGTCTACTTATGAAAAGATGCTTAAAGTTAATGTAGGTGTTTCTAATACTTTGTTTTTCAATTTTAATGATAATTTGACTTCAGGTACTTATAAATTAGTATTTAAATTATATGACAATAATCAACTTATTGATGAGGATTATAAATATGTTATAATTAAGAAAAAAGTTTTTTAGAGTTATCTTGTATTTAAAAATCTAATATGATAAAATTATAAAAGGTGGTTGTGTATGTTAAAAAGGATACTAAAATGGTTATGGGAGTTTGTTGAAGTTGTAATTATTGTTTATGTTATTTTTATTACATCATGTATTTTATGTCGTAATAAATTTGGATATACACAGTTTGGGAATATGACTTTTGTTACGGTTAATGATAATAATGTTAAGCTTATGCAGAATGCTAATGCTGGTGAATTGTTAATTATTAAGGAACAAAAGTCTGATATTAATACTGGTGATTTAATTTATTATTATGTTACTATTGATGAAAAGTATGTTGTTAAAACTGGTATAGTTGATTCTAAAACTGAAGATGATTATTCTGCTTTATATGTATTAAGAGATGATGATAAAACATCAATAGCAAGTAATAGAGTTATTGGTAAATATGTTTCTATTCATCCTGGACTTGGAAGTACTCTAGATGTTTTGGAAAGTAGATTTGGATTCTTATTCTTGGTTTTATTGCCAATACTTGTGGTTTTCATTTATCAAGTATATCAATTAGTAATTGTTGCTAGATACGAAGTTGTTGAAGATGATGATGATATGACTGTTACTAAAAAAGAATCTCCTAAAAGAGAAGAAAAGATTGAAGAGAAAAAAGTTGAAGAAAAAGCTTCTGAAATAAAAAAAGTAGAAGAAATGGTTGAAAACTCTAAGTCGGAGAAAAAAGTAGAAGAAAAGCATGAAGAAAAAATTGATGATGATGTAGAACTATTATAAAAATGGAAGTTATTCTTCCATTTTTTTTGAAAAAAAAACACAAGTAAAGTGGTTCTTTGTCAAATAGTGTTGGCGAACAATAAATTTGATAAATGACTTTGTTTAGAGAGAGTGATTTTTTATCACTCTTTTATAATGCCTTTAATTAAAAATATTCTAGCTATGAAATGATCAAA
>CAVIUA010000020.1:0-6290 GCA_963645945.1 bacterium | reverse complement strand
AGTCAGTCTTAGCATGATTAGCCTTATCTGCATCATCTTTAGCTTTCTGTAAAGCTTCAACTAGTTTCATATCAGGATTTTCAATTGTAAAATACATAATGCTACATATTAATGTTTCTACATATGTCATTAATAATAATTGCGGAAACATTTTTTGAATAGCGATTGCTGCTGTACCTAATATTAATAAAATAAATACTGGTAAATATTTTTTATTCAATAGATTTTTTGCATTTCTAAATAATGTTATGATTATAAAGCAAACTAAAACACTACAAATCAAATATGTAAAAGTAACACTTGCTCCAGTTGTATATCTTGTTTGAAAGTTATCTTCTATAACTACTTCAATAGGTAAAATATATACCAATATACATATAAGTATAGATATCATGCTTGCTAATGACTTACATATTTTTTTAGCTTCTTTATTTATTGAAATTTTATATACATAATATGTAAATAAGCCAGTCCAACTAATTAAATAAATTAAATATGTTTTATAAATTGCATTGGCTATAATGGGACACTGATTATATATTAAAGATCCAACAGTACATAACAATTCCAATATTAGACCCATTAAATTTAATATTATTAATAACCTATAAATTTTTGTTTCATAATTATTGACATGTTTCTTTTTGATAAAAAGAACATTTATTAAAATGGAAAATGGAATAGCACAAATTGGAAAAATAATACCTGTTCCCATAAAAACTTCAACTCCTAATTTATTCTTTTATTCTTTTATTTTACTTTTACTTTGTTTCCGGTTGCTAATTTTAATTCGGCATCTTTTTCTAGACTTGGATAATCTATTTTTTCTGATCCTGGTATTCTAGGTAAACTATCAACAAATTCAACATATGATGGTATTTCATATGACTTTAATTGTGTTTTTCTTCCATTTGATACAGTCGTTGGAAGATAAAACAAATCTTTTATATGTCCTAGTGTGTCTTCATCTGGAAAGTACCCGTTATTTAAAACAATATAAGCCTTGTTTACATATAATTCTTCTTGATCTGGCACTTTTACAACAGCACAGTCTCTAACACAATCAAATGAAGATATTATACTTTGAACATTGTCACAATAAACTTTGTTCAATGACGACATTATATAAAATCTGGAATTTCTTCCGGTTGGTGTAAAGTATCCATCTTCATCTATGTATCCTAATGTACCTGTATTATAATACTCTTTTCCATCAATAGTCATTTTGGACTGATTTGTTAAATCTTCATTTTTATAATATCCTTTAAATACATGTTTTCCAGAAATTAATAATAAACCTTCTTCGCCATATTTTTTCTCTTCATGTGTATCTTGATCAATTATCATGGGATTACTTCCAACTAATATTTTACCTGCTGTTTCTCCTTTTAGTGGAACTCCAACTGGAGTTGATCCAATACTAACTGTTTCAGCATTTCCAAAACCATTTCCCAATTCAACATAGGCACCATGTTTTTCAAAGAATTCTACTCCTCTTTTATAATGTTGTGGTGTTAAAAAATCCCCTCCAGAAATAAAATGAGTTACAGATGATAAATCTAAACCTTCTTCCACATTTCTAATGGTTAAATCTAGCAAAGCAGGGCTTCCAAAAACTATGCTAGGATTTTTCTTATAGTAATAATTTATTGTATCTTTGCTAATGTCAGGAGCTAGTACTGCTTCTTTTCCCCATAAAAGAGTTGTTAATGCTGAAGTTACAAGTCCATATGGGTAAGAGAAAGGAACACAAGTCAATGTTTTTGGACCTGTTATATTTTCAGTATGGCTCGTGTTTTTTGCATATATTTCTGCTGCTAAAATATTTTCATTTGTTAATAAAACTGACTTTGGTTTTCCTGTTGAACCAGATGTAAATAAGATAAGTGCATCTTCTTTTCCTGAATGTGGAAGTTCAAATTTAGTTTTTCTAAATTTTGAAATATCTCCTAAACTGTTATAATCAATAAAATCTGAATTTTTTGTGATTCTATAATCTGAATTTAAATCTAGGTTGTTTACATTTCTTTTGTTTAGTGTGATGATGTATTTTACTTTTGTTTTATCTTTTATTTGTTGATTTATTTCTTCTGATGCATCATAGTTAATAAATATAGGTGATTCAAATTCATTTAGATAGAAACTAATATCTTCTGTTGAGGCTTTAGAATCTAGAAATGTTGTTACAGCTCCAATTCTATTGCATGCTAAAAATGTTGATAATGCTTGATAAAAATTTGGCATACAAACTGATACTACATCGCCTTTTTTAACTCCTAATTCCTTTAGTGCCAATGACACAGTAGTTGCATCATCCAATAGTTGCCCATAACTAGCATCCAAGTCTAAACAATTTACTGCATTTTTATCTAAATAAAAACTGCTTAATAATTTTATTGTTGTATAGATGTTTGTATTTGGTATAATTGGATGTTTTTCAAAAAATGTTGAATTTTTACTTTGTGGATTATCTTGTGAAGGATACCCGGTTAATACTGTTTGCATTTTATTACGCCTTCTTCCATAAATTTATTTTGTATTTTATCATAATTTATGTACAATATCAAGAAAAAAAGTATTTCTAAAAAGATATACTAATCATCTCTACCTCCAACAGCTATTAGTAATCTTAATATTTCTAGGATAGTTGCTGTTACTGAAGCTACATAAGTTAAGGCTGCAGCTGTTAACATTTTTTTACTAGTAGATATTTCTATTTTTTCAAGAATTTTTTGTTTTTCTAATTGTTTTAAGGCCCTACTTGATGCATTAAATTCTACTGGTAAAGTTATTAATTGAAATACTAAAATAACAACTTCAGCTATGATACCTATCCAAATAATTTTTAAAGATGAAGCAATTACTCCTATTAATATCGCAAAATAACCTGCGTATGATGCAAAATTTACTAATGGTACTATGGAATTTCTAAATTTTAAGAAGAAATATCCTTCTTTATCTTGAATGGCATGTCCACACTCATGAGCAGCTACACTAGCTGAAGCAATTGAGGTATTTCTATAAATATCATTTGATAAACGAACTGTTTTTGTTTTTGGATCATAATGGTCCCCTAAAACTCCTCTTACTTCTTCTACTTTTACATTTGATAGTCCATTCTCATCAAGAATCTTGCGTGCTGTTTGAGCTCCAGTTATACCGGCTCTATTTTTAATTCTCTTTGTTTTATTGTAACTACTATTTATATATATTTGTGCTGCTGATGTTACTAGTAATGCTAATACTAATAAAAATCCTTGCATATATTCACTCTCCTTTTTTAATTGATTAGCTACATTAATCAATTATTGATATGATACCATATTTTGTATTTTTTTTAAATAGTTATAGATTATTTTTAACTAAATGTTCAGCTACTTTTAAGCCATCCATAGCTGATGTTGTTATACCTCCGGCGTAGCCTGCACCTTCACCAGCCGGGTAAAGTCCTTTGATGTTACTCATTCCAAACTCATCTCTTACAATTCTAACAGGTGAAGAAGTTCTACTTTCAATTCCTAAAAGTATGGCATCTTTTCTGTCATAACCTTTTATTTTATTAGCGAAATCAGGAATTGCTTCTTTTATTGAATTAGATATATAATCCGGTAAAATGTCATTTAAATTACTTAATTCATAATCACCTTTAGTTATTACTTCAATATCGCCTAGGGATGATGATTTTTTGTTATTAATAAAATCACCTAGTAATTGTACCGGTATTTTACCAGAAGCTATTTCATAAGCTTTTTTTTCTAAGTTTCTTTGGAATTCAATACCAGCTAATGTATCAGATCCAAAGTCATCTTTTGTTATAGTTACTACTAAGGCACTATTAGCGTTTTTACTATCACGAGCATGATTACTCATACCATTAATGGCTAGATGTTTTTCTTCACTAGAGGCATTAACTACATAGCCAGCTGGACACATACAAAATGAGTAAACTCCTCTACCTTCTTTTGTTTGATATGTTAATTTATAACTTGCTGCTGGAAGCTTATCATGATATTTTCCATATTGATTAATATTAATCATTTCTTGAGGATGTTCTATTCTAAGCCCTACAGCAAAGGCTTTTGAAGTCATTAGAACATTATTTTTATGAAGCATGTAAAAAGTATCTCTAGCACTATGACCTATAGCAAGAATTAGATTTTTACAAGTGAGTATTTCATTACCATTTAATTCAATTTTTTCCAATTTATTATTTTTTATAATTATATTTGTTAATTTAGTATTGTAGCGAAAAGTTGCTCCCAGACTAATCATTTTATTTCGCATATTTACAATTACGTTACGTAGTAAATCTGTTCCTATATGAGGATTATTTATATACATTATTTCTTCTGGTGCTCCTGCTTCAACAAATATTTCAAAGACTTTTTTACATCTAAATTCTTTATCTTTAACTAATGTGTTAAGCTTTCCATCAGAAAAAGTTCCTGCGCCACCTTCACCAAATTGAATATTAGAATTAATGTTTAATTTACCTGTTTTAAAAAAGTTTTCTACACTTTCTACTCTTTTCTCAATACTTTCTCCTTGTTCAATGATTATTGGATTATAGCCAGAAGTTGCGAGAATATAACCAGCAAATAAACCGGCTGGACCTGAACCTACTATTACAGGTCTTTCGATATTAACATGTTCTTTTGGAAAAGTATACTTTTCGCTTGGTGTTAAAAAGATGTCTTTTGACTGATATTTCTTAAGAATATGTTCTTCATTTTTTAATGATACATCTAATTCATATACATAAATTAAATTATCTTTTTTTCTAGCATCAAGACTCTTCTTATTAATTTTTATATCTAAAATATCTTTATGATTAATATGTAATATTTTAGAAACTTTGTCAGTTAAAATTGAATTATTATCATTTTCAATATTTACTTTTATATTACGTATTCTTATCATTATTTATTACTAATACTCCTTCCTGCTAATATTCCAGATATCCAGGCAAAGCCTAGGTTGTAACCACCACAGACACCATCGACATCTAGTATTTCTCCTGTAAAGTATAAATTTTTAACTAATAAAGACTCCATTGTTTTAGTATCTATTTCAGTAAGAGGTATACCACCTGTTGTAGTTTGAGCTTCATTAAAGGAATTGGTAGAAGTTATCTCAATAGTGAAATTGGTAAGATTTTGAATAAGAGCAGATTTTTGTTTGTCTGTTAAATCTTTGTAATAACTTGTTTCTTTGACGTTACTTTTTTCTAATATTACTCTTACTAGTTTGTAGTTTAGAATTTTTTCTAATGATGAAAAAATGGTACTTTTAACTATATATTTTTCTCTTTCTTCTAGCCAGATATTTGGATTAGTTTCTACAAAAGGAAGGAAGTTAATTATTAACTCTTCTTTTTTGTTTTCATTTAGTCCTCTGCTGACTTCACTAGAAAGATTATAAATACATATGCCGGACACTCCATAGTCAGTTAGTTGTATTTCACCTTCTGTTCTTTTCTTTATTTGTCCATTTTCTTTTAAATATACAAAAACATCAGTTCTAACTCCTGCCCAAGCTTTTAAGAATTTACCTTCACTTCTTAGTTGAACTAAGGCTGGTAATGGCTTTATAATGGTATGATTAAAAGACTTTGCTAGAAGATAGCCAGTTCCATCACTTCCGGTCTTAGAAGCTGCTTTTCCGCCAGTTGATATTACTAAGCTATCACAAGTAAAGGTTTCATTGTTTGTTTTTATAATGAATTTATCTTTATCTTTAGTAATATTTTCTACATAGGTGTTATTTTTAATTTCAATGTTTTTGTTTTGAATTTCATTTAATAAAGCATTTCTGATACTAGATGCTTGATTTGATGATGGATAATAGTAACCAGATTTTATTTTAGGAACAATTCCTAATTTAGTAAATGTTTTTAATACTTCATTACAGTTGTCATCTGTTATTATTTCTTTTAATAATTCTTTATTTGTACTGTTATAATTTGATAAATCTTGGTCATCATTCCAATAGTTACAGCGACCATTTCCTGTTGCTAGAATCTTTTTAGCTGGATCATTGTTTCTTTCTAAAATAATAACTTCGTTATCAATAGTTTTAGCCTTGATGGCAGTCATTAAGCCTGACGCTCCTGCGCCAATAATAATAATTGTTTTTTTCTTCATATTTATCACCATTTAAATAATTATATCACGTATAATGTTGAACTTAAAGATTTCAAATTTTAAATTTTGATATAATTTATATGAAATCTGTGGGATTTATTTTTTTGTTTGTAATAATATATTTGGAAGCTTAAGTTGAATAAGTGT
>CAVIUA010000019.1:0-6019 GCA_963645945.1 bacterium | reverse complement strand
ATCAGGGTTTTAATGAATCATTTTATAAACTGTCTACTTTTACTTGACTAGTTCATTTCAGAAGTGTTTTTTATTTTTTATCAACTATTTATTTACTACAATTCCTTTTGGAACTTGTTGTGTGATACAATGGATATTTCCTCCGCCTAATAATATTTCACGTGCATAAACAGTTTCTATTTTACGATCTGGATATAATTCTTGTAATGTTTTAACTGCTAATTCATCATTAGGGTCATTAAATGTTGGCATAATTATTGCTCCATTACATGTATAATAGTTAACATAACTTGCTGCTAATCTATCACCTTTTTGACGAGGTAATGTTCCATCTACTGCATCCACTCCTAAGCTTTCTTCTTTAGTAATTAAAATTGGCTTCGGAACATATAATTTATGTATTTCAAGTTTACGTCCTTTAGCGTCTGTTTCTTTTGATAAGTAATCATATGCTTCTTTGGAAATAGCATATTGAGGATCTTTTTTGTTATCTGTCCAAGCTAATACTACTACACCAGGTCGAACGAAATTACAAATATTATCAACATGGCCATTAGTTTCATCTAGATAAATACCTTTTGGAATCCATAGTACTTTTTTACAGTTTAAGTATTCACAAAGAGTTTTTTCAATTTGTTTTTTTGTCATACTACTGTTTCTACCGGCAGATAAAAGACATTCTTCAGTAACCATGCAGGTTCCTTCACCATCTACGTGAATAGAGCCACCTTCTAAAATGAAATCGTCTAATCTATATCTTGATACTCTTTCTATTTCGCACATTTTAGATGCAATTTTATCATCTTGATCCCATGGAAAGTATAATCCATCTACTAAACCACCCCATGCATTGAAACTCCAATCAATTCCGCGCATTGTACCTTTATCATTAACTACAAATGTAGCTCCACAGTCGCGAATCCATGAGTCATCGTTACTCATTTCAACAACACGAATATTATTTCCTGTTGCTAAATGAAGTACATTACTATATTGATTTCTTGAAACAACTACAGTAATTGGCTCATACTTTGCGATTTTTTTAATAACCTCTAAAAAAACTTTTTGAGCTGGTTTACCACCTAATCTCCAATTATCAGGACGTTCTGGCCAAATAATATATGTTCCTCTATGTGGTTCAAATTCACCAGGCATTCTGAAACCATCTTTTTTAGGAGTTGATTCTAGTTTTTTCATACCCTTTTCTCCTTTTTTCTTTTATTTTTCATTTTCTTTAATTCTTGATACTAATATTTCTTCAATTATGAATGAAACAATTACACCAACAATTAATGGTAAATTACCTTTAATAGATTCTGGTGTAAAATCAATAAATAATGTAAATATAATAGCTAAAACAAGTAATACAAATGGGACATATGTAATTACTTTAGCTAAAAAGTCACTCTTGGTAGCTGTGAACACTCTTTTAGTTTTATTTGTTTTTCTTAATTTTGCATAAGCTAAGAATAAAGGAACATAACTAATTAGTAATGTTACTAAACTTAGACTAAAGAATGTCCAGAATAAATTATTTGCTGCTTCACTACCATATACTGATAGTAAAACACCAGCAATTACTAATATTATTGCAACAATGCCACATACCCATACTGATCCAGTAGCAACGCCTTCCTTATTTGTCTTTTTAAATATTGCTGGTAGGCCTCCATCATCAGCTGAATATTTAGCTACACTATGAACTCCAAATGACCAAGATGCAATATTAACGACCATAGTATAAATAAACATAAGTCCTACAGCAATGACAATAATTCTTATAGCTTCAGAATTTACTCCTAAACTAGTTAATAGTATAGCGAAACTTTCGGTTAAACCAGCAGCTTCTGCATCTTCAACTGGCATAGCTATATTGATTCCTGTTGCTGGTAAAATATAAAATAGTGCCATTAATGCTCCACCTATAATTAAAGCTTTTGGAATCTCTTTTTTAGGATTTTCCATATCTTCAACAAATGTTGCTACTACTTCCAATCCTAAAACATTAAATATAATGATTGAAATAAATCCTATTCCTACTAAATCCAGGCTTGGGAATAAATCAGCAACACTTTGTATTGGATTAGCACTTTCTCCTGTTTTTATGTATACATATATACCTAAAACACCAAGTCCTAGCATAAATAATATTTTAAAGAATGCACCAAGGTTAACTAACCATTTGTTTTCTCCTATTCTGTTTGTACTTAGTAATGTTACCAAAAGTGTATATCCTAATTGAAATGCTAATAGAGCCCATATATTTAACTCAACTTCAAATACTCCAGCAATAACATCTGTTACAGCAACTGCAAGTGAAGCAATCCATAGTGGAAAGTTAATCCAATAATTCCATGCAACTCTTCCTGCCCATTTTTTACCAAAGGCCATTTTTACCCAGTCATACATACCACCTTCACTTGGAAATGTTGTTCCTAATTCTGAACAAATAAGTCCATAAGGTAGTACAAAAGCAATAATTAAGAATATCCACCAAAAATATTGTGAATTTCCAATTGCAGCTGTTGGCATTACACTTTCAGCAACCAATGTGATACATATTGTTGCTAAAATCGCATCTACCAATTTAAATTTTTTCTTTTTCTTTTCCATATTTTATAAATCCTCACTTCTTTAAAAGCTTATTACATTTTTCACGTGTTTCTTCCTCAACACCCATAAAATATACTAGTAATGCTCTCATAGCTGTCAATCTATTTTCTGCTTCATCAAAGCAAATTGAATACTTTTCTGAATCCATTACTTCATCAGTCACTTCTTCTCCTCTTGTGGCTGGCAAGCAATGCATAAATTTCACGTCAGGACTTGCTTTTTTTAACATATCCATATTTACTTGGTATTTAGGATAGAAAATTCTTTTTCTTTCATCTTCAGGTAATTCACTTTCATACAAGCCATACCATACATCTGTATAGATAAAATCGGCATCCTTGATTGCTAAATCTTCATCTTCAGTAACTAAAAATGATCCAGCTGATTTTTTACAGTTTTCTTCACATATTTTTCTGATATCATCTTTTAACTGAAATCCTTTTGGTCCATAATGTACAAAGTGTCCACCTAAATGTGTTGTAATCATTCCCAATGATGCACATACTTGAGTAGCATCTCCTACAAAAACTATTTTTAAATCTTCAAATTTTTTGCCTTTTGGCATATGTTCAAAAATTGTTGTAATATCACCTAGTTCTTGCGTAGGATGATTATAATCACTCATACCATTTAGTACTGGAACTGTTGCGTATTTAGCTAATTCTTGTACATTTTTATGACTTATAACACGAGCCATCATTATGTCTACTAATCTTGATAATACAATTGATGTATCCTTTAAACTTTCATGTCCGCCAAGTTGTATTTGACCAGGTGCTAAATATTGAGCATGACCACCTAATTGTGTCATTGCTGTTTCAAAAGAAACACGAGTTCTAGTAGACTTTTGTTCAAAAATCATACCTAAAGTCTTTTGATACAAAACATTTAAGTGTCCACCTGATTTAATAGTTTTCTTAATTAGTATTCCTAAATCAACTAAATTAAGCATTTCTTCCTTAGTAAAATCTTGTGTGTCAATGTAGTGTCTAACCATTATTATTTTTTCCTCCTTTCCTATTATATATAAATTGTAACATTGTTTTATCTTAATTACAATTTATATCTTATTTAATATTTGCCCAAATTTGGTCATAGAGCTTGACTTTTTCTCCTATATTTTTAACTAAATAACTGTTTCTTAATATTGTTTCTGGAAAATTTGCTGATTCATTTAATATATAACTATTTGGGAGAATATTGTCAGTTTTTGCATTTACATTTTTATATGGATAACCTTCTATTATTTTTGCCATAACATCTTCTCTTAATAAATAGTTAATAAATTTATAAGCATTTTCTTGATTTTTAGCTCCTTTTAAAACAGCAAAATTATCTATACTTATCATAGTACCTTCTTTTGGATATATTACTTCTATTGATTCGTTTTGATTCATTGCAATTGTTATTTCTGCATTCCATATTACACCTATATCAACTTCTTCAGATATTAATAACATTTTTGGGCTATCGCTATCAAATGCTTTTATATTTTGCTTTAATTTTAGAAGCCATTCTTCTGCTTCTTTCAGCTTTGTTACATCCGTTTCATTTGAATCATATCCCAACGCTAACAAGGCAATTCCTATTACTATTCTTTGATCATCTAGTACAACTATATTATTTCTATATTTCTTATTTAATAAATCGTTATATGAAGTTATATAATCTGTTATATTATTTTTATTTTTTGCTATAAAAACTGAAGCTACTAGGAATGGTAATGAATAATTATTTCCTCGGTCATATTCTAAATTTAAGTATTCGGATTTTAAATTTATATAATTAGGTAATTTTGTTTTATCTAGCTTTTCTAAATATCCTTTTTCCTTCATTAATTCTACCATATAGTCACTTGGGAATATTACATCATATGTTCCTTCTTTACTTGTTGATATTTTTGCCAATAACTCTTCGTTTGATGAATATGTTCCATAATTAACTTCTATATTTGTCTCTTCTTCAAAATTTTTTATTACTTCATCTGGAATATATGATGACCAGTTTAGTACATTTAAAACCTCTGTATTTTTCTTTTGGCATCCGGTAAGTGTTAATATTATTAATATAGCTAATAGGGCTTTTTTCATTTAATATTTTTCACCTGCCTTTTATAATTAATTACTATATAAATACTAATAATTAACAATATTAGTATAATCATTAATGTTGCTAGTGCATTTACATCTGGTTTTACGCCAGACTTGATGATTGAATATAAATATAATGGTAGTGTGTTGCTTCCTGGTCCTGATGTAAAATAACTTATAACTACATCATCAAATGAAAGTGTTAGAGCTAAAAGAGCTCCAGATGATATTCCTGTTTTAATTGAAGGAATTATTACATTAAATATTGTTTTTAAATTACTCGCACCTAGATCACTTGCTGCGTCAAATAAATCATTATCTAACATATCTAGTGACGATTTTACGCTTACAACTACAAATGGTATTGAAAAGGCTATATGCGATAATATTATTGTCCATAATCCAAGGTTTAATTTAAAAAAGGAATATGTTGATAATAATGCTATACCAAGAACTATTTCAGGTATTACTATCGGAACATATAAGCATTTCATAACTATTTTTTTTAATGGGAATTTATATTGATTTAGTGCTATTGCTGATAATGTACCTATCAGAGTCGATACCAGTGTACTAATAAATGCAACAAACAGTGTGTTTTTTAATGCATCTAATAACGAATCATTAGTAAATAACTCTTTATACCAGTCCAATGTAAATCCTTCAAATATGATATTTAGACTTGATGTATTAAACGAAAATAATATTATTACTAAAATAGGTAAAAATAAAAATAGAAAAACTAAAAATATATATAAGTTTTTAAAAAAATCTTTTTTTTTCATTACATACCTCCTAAGTCATCCATGTTTCCACCAAGACGTTTATATATTTTTACAAGGATATATGAAACTATTAACATAGCTATAGATATGGCTGCTCCGAAAGGCCAGTTCCTTGCTGTTAAAAATTGATTTTTAATTAAATTTCCTAATATCATCAGTCTTCCACCGCCTAGTAAATCCGAGATAAAGAAATATCCCAGGCATGGAATAAATACCATTATAATGCCATTAAATAATCCGGTTTTTGTATATGGAATAATTATTTTGAAAAATGTTTTTATTTTATTTGCTCCTAAGTCGCTTGCAGCATCTATTACTTTAGGATTTATTTTTTCCATCGAACTATATAATGGTAATATCATAAATGGTAAAAGGGTGTATACCATACCAATAATTATTCCTAAATTATTGTACATTAAATTTAATGGTGTTTTTATTAACTCAAATGATAAAAGGGTTTCATTTATTAAACCATGTTTTCTTAATAATATAATCCATCCATATGTTCTAATAAGTGAATTTGTTAAAAAA
>CAVIUA010000018.1:0-5538 GCA_963645945.1 bacterium | reverse complement strand
TCTTACTCATAAAAAATCCTCCTTTTTTATTTATGATAACAAAAAATGTAGACTGAGTCTTTTTTAGACTGTCTACATTTATTTTATCACTTCATTGTGCTCTTTTAAAAAATTCAAATGATCTTCTTCTTGATAACATTTCTCCTGTTTTTACATCTTGTACTTTCTTAAACTCATCTAATGGTTGTCCAGCAAATGATTCAAATAATCCTTCAGCTGAATAACCAACAGAATATAATTCAGCCATTTCTTTTAAATAAGCTTGTTTTTTTTCTTTAGAAGTACCTTCATTATACATTGAAATAGCTTTTCCTAACATTCCTACATAAAATACTTCTAAATCTTCTGGACCTTGAGACCAAGAAACACCATTTTTCTTTAAATATTCTTTTTCCTCAGAAACTTTAAAACTAACAGCTGCTTCCAATATACCTAATCCTCTAACTCCATTATTAAGTGCTTGATTTAAAACGTATGCTTTACCTAAACAAACTTCAGTAGCTGTTATATCTTCTAAGTCTTCACCAGTAGCATTTCCATAAAATGTCGTTAAACAAGGTAGCACGGTATCTAAATATTCATTAGCTAATCCTAAATAAGCCTCATCTGTAACATCACCAAACTTAATTGTTTTTTTAGTAGTTAATTCATCCCATCTAATAGAACGTTCATTTTGTTTATCTTCACTTAATGAAGCAAAGCCTTTATTCATATCGATTACACCAGTAACAGATAAACTTTCAAGTAACGCCTCAGCTGATACACCAGAAACATAATAAGCTTTAGCTCTCATTCTAAGTTCAGTTATTTTATTTATTAAATCAGTATCAAACGGTGCAGAATTTGGTAATAACAGATCCAAATAACTAGACAAAACCCTAACATAAAAATCATCTATTTTTTGATCATAAACATATGTTTTTTCAGGATTTTTTGGATAACTCTTATCTAAAAGCATTTTATATCTTACAACTGTTTTAAATACATCTTCTGGTTTAACTTTTTCTAAGTCAACAGCATCAATAGTATTATGAGCTGCCTTAATTAAACTCGCAATCGCAATACTATTATCTTTGTTTTTAGTCTTATAAGAATTTGTAATTAAATATTCACAAACTCTATCTGCATATAAATAAGCTAACTCCTTAAAACATAAAGACTTCTTAACATCTATTTCCATATATATCACCCTTATCTATCCCTCTCAATTAGTACAGCAAATTATACCATAAAATACACCAAAAGTCAATAATTGTCATAGTCAGCTATCAAAAAACATAACATCTAGTGAGGTGTTATATGACTTATATAAAGAAATATGGAAAGAGATTAATATTTACAATAATATCAATATTACTATCATTACTCGCTATAACATTATTATATTATTTCAATATTATTGGCCAAAATACCAATAAAGTATTAAAAATAATTGCTATACTAGTAAATATATTTATAAGCAGTTTCATACTAGGTAAAAATACCCTTAAAAAAGGCTATCTAGAAGGAATTAAACTAGCCCTAATAATAATTCCAATATTCATAATAACTTCACTATTAACCTCATCAAAAATAGAAATAAAAGCTATATTATATTATATAATAATTCTAATAACATCAATACTTGGTAGTATGATAGGTATAAACAAAAGAAAAGAGTCATGACTCTTTTTTATTTTTTCACTGCTACTTTAACAGTATCTGTAACTCCTTCACCTATTCTAGAATATTGATCAGAAAACTTAGCTTTCATACTCTCTGTTGTATATAGTACTTCACCAGTTTTTAAAACCGTAACATTTGGATTAGTTGATACATATAAAGGCGACTTAGTATCACAATAAGTCCATCCTTCCATATCAATAATATCTGATTTTTCTTTTCTTAAAGTCGCCTCAACATCACCAGTTTCAAAAGCATCAACTAAAGATATTTTTTCTCCTGGAAGTTTTTTAATAGATTCTTTATCATAACCAGTTTCTATCAAATAATCATCTCTTTTTACAGGACTATCAAGTCGATAAAAAGTAGATATACCTTCTTTTTCTAAAATACAACCATTTATCATATCTTTAGAAAAACTATCTCTAAAAGTTACTTCTTCCCTATCTTCTGAATTTAATTGATTATACTCATCATAAGAAATATCTTTTTTATAATACTCACTACTCGTAGCATTTAAATAACCAAGTTCAACAAGAATACGTTTTCCATTATCATCATTTATCAAAATACTACGTTCATCACCATCATTCAATATTTTATAAACATTTAAATATAATGGAGAGTAATTATCATTAGACTCTTCATTTAAAAATATTAATGCTAACTCTGCATTGTCTGAAATATCACTTCCATACATATTTTTATATAATTTGAAAAGACTTTCTCTAATAAATTGATATTGTTCTGATTCCTTAGTATTACTAGGAGAATTACAAAGTTCATCAACTAAACTTATTACTTCATCATTTGTAAGATTATCTCTAAAAATCTTAAGTAAATCACTATCATCTCCACCAAATACTAATTTATATATTGGCTCTGGCCCTACAATACTAATTAGTAACTTTAAATTATCAACTGCATCAGGATATGACGAACTATCTAAATTATAAAATTCTTTTGCCATTAACGTCGCAACAGCTTCATCTAAATAACTGTAATAACCACCATCAGCTTGTAAAAGATGTATAAACTCATGAACTAAAGTAGAACTCCTAGAATCTTTATGTACATTTAAAACATTAGGTTCTAGAATAGAATAATATCCATAATTTTTAGCTTCTCTTTCCCCTTCATCACCATTATATACTCTTAATTTAATATCACTGAATTTAGCATTGGCAGTATACTTCATTGGTGTACCTTCATAATATTTAAACACAAGTTTTAAAAGTTCTTCATTTCCTAATAATTGTTTATCTATTACATCAAATTCACTTTCATTAATTTTCTCAATTGCGTCTGTATAATTCATTGGTCCCATTTTATACAAATCATATAAACCAGGTATTGAATGTATTCTTAATACAATTAAGTCTTCATTAACACCATACATTTCGCTAACATGAAATACATCAAAACTACCAAGTATAATAGTTATTGATAAAATTGATATTCCAAAAGCTCTAGCTATTTTTTTTCCAGGTTTACGTTTTTTATTTTCTGAATCACTAGATAAATACATAGTAGCGTCCCTACCATTAGCTCTTACAAACATTTCAAAATCTTCTTTTTCTTCTTTCATAAAATGTTTAAAACCAGTTTCACTATCATAATAAATACTATATCCATCTGCATCAGTTAAATAAATACAATTAGAATTAAAACGTAATTTATTAAGTACATTATTTATATATTTACTATCCGATTTTGAAAAACCATCTTTTGAAACATGAAAAGCACCAAGTTTCCCGTCTATAACTTTTAATAATTCATAACTATTATTACTATTTCTAATTATTCCATCAAGCATAATATCCCTCCGTAAATAGTACAGCTACTAGTATACCAGAACAAGAGACAAATTTCAATTTGTCGTTTTTGTTTGGTCGTCACCGATCAAATTTCCTACTTCACAGATAGAGTAACCTCTATTCTCCATAGGCTTAAATTCCGACAGTCGCTGCCGTACTAATTGTTTTATTTATATTTCTTTAACTATTTTGACAATGTATTCTTAATCCTTCAAACATAATATTTATACTTGCATTTATATCTCTATCATTTTCACATCCACAATTTAAACATGTCCAGTTTCTCACTCCTAAATTATTTGTTTCTTGTGTTATTTCATCACAATGACTACACTTTTTACTGCTTGGAAAATATGTATCTACTTGATAATAATATTTTCCAAGTAAATTACTTTTCCATTTCAGCATTTGGCATATTTTATTAAAACTGGCATCTAGTATATTTTTAGCTAAATTGTGATTACTACTCATTTCTTTAACGTTTAATTTTTCACTTACAATGATATCATGTTCTTTTACTATCTTATTTACAATATTTATTATATTATGTTTTCTACTATTTTTTATTTTACTATAAAGCCTAGCTATTTTTATTCTTGTTTTATAATAGTTGTTACTCCCTCTTTCTTGCCTTGCAAGTTTTCTTTGTAATCTTTTTAATCTCTTTTCTCTTTTTAAAGCCTCTTTTGGATTACTATACTTTTCTCCATCACTTGTTACAACTAAATCCTTTATTCCTAAATCAATTCCGACAATGTTACTTGGTGTTATCTTACTTAACACAGTTTCTACTTCATCAAATATAATGCTTACATAATATTTATTTGTTGTCTCTTTTTCTACAGTTGCATTTATTATTTTACCATTAATTCTTTCTAATTTCCTATAACCTCTAATATCTACAAATCCAAGCTTTGGTAATTTTATCTTTTTATTTTTTAAATCTAATATGATATTACTATATTCTTTTTCCTTATAAGTACTTTTAATACAAGTTGTTCTATAACTTTGTTTACTAAACTTACTTTTAAATCTTGGATAATTTGCTCTTTTAGAAAAATAGTTTTTAAAACTATCTTCTAAATTAAAAACAACACATCTCAAACTACAAGAGTCTACTTCCTTTAAGAAGGGATATTCAATATATAAACCTTTTATTTCACTACACATATCAAATGCTTTTATATAGCCTTTTTTCATACACTTATCTAAAAAATAGTTATAAATAAATCTAGCACAGCCAAAGGTTTTATTAATAAGTATTTTTTGAGAAGTATTAGGATACAGTCTAAACTTATAAGCTTTATACATATGATACACCTCCATCTCTTGTCTTACTATATTATAACACAAACATTTGTTTGTCAATGGCGCAATTATAAAAATTTGAAAAGTAAAAAGCAAATTCCTTATAAATAAAAAAAGCAATATAAGAAATATTTCTCATATTACTTTTTAAATATATAGAAATTATTATACAGCTTTAGCGTATTGTTTAACAGGCGCCTCTATCATAACAACAGTAGTAGAAGGTAATTCTTTATCACCAACTATATATCTAAATGTTGAACAAACATCATACCCTAAAGAAAATATTTCTAAAGCCTTCTCTTTATATGCAACACGTAAATCTAATTGTCCATCATTTGTATCATCTACTGGAACTATTACATTAATATATCTATTTAATAAACTTACATAGAATTCATCATCTAAAGATACTAAAGGTTCTATATCTAAAACACTCTTAAATATATCATTATCTTTCATTCCTGCTCTTACTTTAGATTTAACCAAGTCTTTAACTCTCTTATTCTCACCAAAGAATATGTTTTTAGGTCCTTTATGTTCTGGTAATGGAAAAGCACCATCTATATAATCATTAATAATTCTACTCATAGAATCTTTACTTTTTTCTATTTTCATACAATTCCCTCCTTTAGAGACAAAGCCTCATAATTATATCACACTAGAAATTATATGTAAAGAGAAAAAAACTAGTACACAGGATAAAAACATGAAAAAAAGTACTAAAAGATATTGACATCATTTATTTATA
>CAVIUA010000017.1:0-21556 GCA_963645945.1 bacterium | reverse complement strand
CCATAGAATTTTATTGCATTACCATTGTCTATTTTTCTTGGTGTTAAAACTGATAATGTATAATTTATTTTTTCTTCATCAGGAGATGTTTCGAATACAGATGGAAACTTTTTATAATTCATTGCGAATCTTTCATTAAAATATGGAACAAATATTTCTGTTAAATATTTATTTGCTTCTTCTATTGTAGTTATACCATTAAGTTTTAATTCATTAACTAATCTTCCTTGAAAAGTACCATTTGTACGTTCTATTAATCCTTTAGCCTGAGAAACAGAAGTGGTTTTAAGTTCAATGCCCAATTGTTTACAAGCATAACCATATTGTGTTAAGACATCCTTGTCACTAGTTCTTTTATCCGGATTTAAAGACATATAATTAAATACTGTTCTGTTATCTGTTAAAAATTTATAAGGAATTCCATAATTAATAAGTATTTGATATAAAACATTGTAATAACCATTTAATGTTTCCTGTTTATCAAAATATGCACCAACAATAGTGGAAGTAGCTTTGTCTATTGCAAGATGTAAACATGTTTTTATATCGCCAAACCAAACGTGTATAGAACCATCTTGTTCAATAATTTCACCAAAATACTTAGGTTTTTCTCCTCTAGGATGAGAATCTTCTAAAGACAATTCATGATTAACAATAGTACTAATTTGTTCATCAGACATAGCCAAATTAATTTTCTTTTCATTTAATAATTGTTGTTTTTTGAAATCTCTTTTAGTTTTCTTTCTTGCTTTAGGAGAAATAATGCCTTCTTTAGTTAAAGTTCTATAAATAAAATCATAAGATACTTTAATATTTTCATTAATTTCCAGAAATTCTTTAAAATGAGAGAAATTCCAATCTTGATATTTGTTTTTATAAAGTAGTATAATATCTTCTGAGATTGACTTATCTATTGTACTAACAGGTTTTCTATTGCGGTTACCATGTACAAATGCAGATTTGCCATTCTCAATATATTTGATTACTAGACGATCAATTTGACGTCTTGATATACCTAGCTTCATAGCTGCACGATTTTTATTACCTTTATGGTCTACTAGTTCTTTGATAACATCATATTTTTCTTTTTCGTTCATTCTTAATTCAACCTTTCTCATAATTCCACCTCGGTGGAATATTATATAACATTGAGACATTTTCGCAAGTTAACTAATAAGACATTATCATAAATTAATCATATTGATAATTAATTTATTACTGGTAATTTTTGACAATGTTTGTTTATGGTGTTATAATAACAAGCCTCAGGGGGAATTATTATGAGGAATGATTCTGGGTCGAAGAAGCAATTATTTGTTGCTGTTGCGACTTTATTTGTAATGGCACTTGGTATATATACTCTTTTATATAGAGAAACTTATGATAGTATTAAAATTGATACTGTTAAGACACCTATAGTAGAGTATGGTAGTCCAAATTATGATTTAAATAAATTAATTAATAATGTTGATGGAAAGATAATTTCTGTTAAGAAGGATATAGAGACTAATGAGGTTGGAAAACAGGAATTGATTCTTGTTGTTTCTAAAGGAAATATATCTAAGGAAATACCGGTTTCTGTTGAGATTAAAGATAGTGTTGCTCCTAAAATAGTTGTTAAGGAAGAAACTGTTGTTGTTGATCAGGGTGATAGCTTTGATCTTGTTGATAATATTTCAGAAGTTTATGATGATATAGATGGAGATATTTCTTTTATGGAGTTATCAAATGTTACTGAGGATTTAGTAGATTATTATACTGTTTATAGTGATTATAATTATAATATTCCAGGTACTTATGAGGTTATAGTTGATGCTGTTGATAAAAATGGTAATTTGAGTAGTTTAAGTTATAATATTGTTGTTAATGAACGTAGTCTTGGATATAGAGCTGTTGATATTGCATATTCATTACTTGGTAAAGCTTATGTTTATGGTGGAACTGGACCTGATGCATTTGACTGTTCTGGATTTGTACAATATATTTATAAACAACTTGGGTATTCTATTAGTAGAAGTTCTAGTACACAACTTTATGATGGTATTGGTGTTTTATATAGTAATGTTTTACCGGGTGATATTTTAAACTTTGGTTATAGTGATGGTACATCTACACATTCTGCTCTATATGTGGGAAATGGTAAGATGATACATGCTGCTAATCCATCTCGTGGTGTTGTAATGAGTGATGTTAATTCATGGAGTTCTGGTTCCGGTACTGTTATTATTGGAGTTAGAAGAATAAAGTAGAAAAATGCTACTTTTTTTTGTATATTTTTTATTTAATTGTTAAATATATAAATAGGAGGGATAATATGGAAACAGTACAAAAAATATTATTAGTTGTTACTATTATTGGTGCTATAAATTGGGGACTTATTGGTCTTTTAGATTTTAATTTAGTAGAAACTATTTTTGGAGTTGATAGTTTATTTGCTAATATTATTTATACTTTAGTTGGTATTTCCGGTCTATTTAATATTGGAATTTTATTTAATCATATTGAAGTAACCAAATAAGATGTTTTGTCGTCTTTTTTTTTGACCTTGAACTTGATAAAAATAGTTTATAATGATATTATATATTATAAGGTGGGTGGCAATTTGAGAAGCATATTAGCGTTTTTTAGAGATACTTTAAGCGGAAATATATATACTATTGTTTCTTTAGTGTGCTTTTTTTTAATACTTGTATGTGTTTATCTTTTGAGAAAGATTAATACCATTGAGAAAGAGAAGGCTAAAAAAGAAACTGCTTCTAAAGTTGTTATTGTTGATCCATCTAAAAGTAATAAAAGAGTGGAAATTAACATTGCTTCAGGTGATGTTGCAACTGATATACCAATTGATAGTATGGCTAGTGTTACTAGTGTTTTGGCAGCACAAGATATTTATAGTAGTGATGATATGGTTTTAGCAAGTGATACTAGTAATGAGGATGTTATTGTTGAACCTAAGAAAGAAAATACACCTACATTTATTAATCCAATGGAAGTTGCTATGGTTTCGTCAACATTAAATGTTATTGGAACAACAAGTGAACAGAAGAGTGCTATTGCTAAAAATACTGCATCTGATATTTTAGATGATGTATCAAATACACCTACTATTAGTGATTCTACATTGGAAGGTTGAAAGCTTTACTATTTATTAAAAAAATTGTATACTAGAAGAGTGTTTAAGGAGACGATGTAATGACTATAACTATGACTGATATTTTATCTATATTAAGGAAAGTTGCTGATATTTCTTTAGTATGGTTAGTATTTTATTTAATTTTAAAAAATATAAGAAACAACGTTAAACTATCTTTATTGTTTAAGGGTGTTGCTTTTGTAATAATATTAAAAATTGTTAGTGATATCTGTGGATTTACTACAATTGGTGTTTTACTTGAATATATAATTCAATGGGGACCTATAGCTTTAATAGTTATATTTCAACCTGAAATTAGAACTATTTTGGAACAACTTGGTAGAAGTCAGCTTTTAGGTAGACATAAAGTTCTTACTGTTGATGAAAGAGAACGTATGGTTTATGAGGTTATTAATGCTGTTGATTATTTAAGAAAAGAACGTATTGGGGCTTTAATTGTTATTGAAAGAGATATTAGTTTGGGTAACTATATTGATAGGGCTAAAAAATTGTATGCTGATTTAACTAGTGATTTGTTAATTGCTATTTTCTATGAGGGAAATCCATTACATGATGGTGGTGTAATTATTCAAGGTGATAGAATTACATGTGCTGGTGCTGTGTTCCCTACAAGTAGTAGTCAAAAAATTAATAAGAGACTTGGTACAAGACATAGAGCTGCTCTTGGTTTGGCTGAAGAAACAGATGCTATTTGTATTGTTGTTTCAGAAGAAACTGGTAGAATTTCAGTGGCTTTAAAAGGTGAATTATTATATAATTTAACACTTGATGATACTAGAATGTTATTAATTGATGAATTAAGACCTAAACAAGATATTGAATTTAATGAAGACGATGAAATAGATGAGGAAGAGATTTATGAAGAAAATATTTAACAAAATAGGAAGAATCTTTCATCGTATTGGAACTTTCTTCGATAGAATATTAATTACACCTATTACTAGATTTATTTTAAAGATTACTGGTTTCTTTAAAGGAAACGCTAAAAGTATAGACAGATTGATGGGTAAAAAATCCACATTACTTATTATTAGTTTACTTTTAGCTTTTGGAGTTTTTGTTATTATTGATAAAGAATCAAATGTTATAATCGATCAATATGCAGAAATTCTTTATAATCAACCAGTTACAGCCGTTTATAATGAGGAATTATATGTAGTTGAAGGTTTACCAAAGACTGTTGATATTACTCTTGTTGGTCAAAAGAGACATATCTTTTTAGCTAAGCAGTCACCTTCTAAAGGTGTTTCAGTTGACTTAACTGGATTAAAACCAGGTAATCATAAAGTTACTTTGAAGTATTCTCAAAGATTAAAATCATTGGATTATAAATTGGATCCTTCACAAGTAACTGTTACAATTTATAATAAAGAGAGTGAAACTCGTGGTTTAACTTATGATTTACTACATCAAGATAGTTTAGATAGCAAGTTATATATTAAAAACGTTGAATTAGATAGAACTGATGTTATTGTTAAAGGGGCTAAATATAAATTGGAGAAAGTAGCAACAGTAAAGGCTTTAGTTGATGCTACTAATATACCTAATCAGAAAGATCAAAAAACTGGGGATATTACTTTAAAAGATGTACCTTTAGTTGCTTATGATACAAATGGTAAAATTGTTGATGTTGAAATTGTTCCTAAGACAGTGGATGCTAAAATAACTATTACTTCTCCTAGTAAAGAAGTTCCAATAAAGATAATTCCTTCTGGAAAATTGGCATTTGGTAAAGCAATTAAATCTATTGATTCTTCAGTTTCTAGTGTTACTGTTTATGGTGATGAAGATGCTGTTAGTAAATTAGAACAACTTGAAGTAGAAATTGATGTAAAAGATTTAAAGAGTGATAAAGAATATAATGTTACTTTGAAAAAACCTACGGGTATTACAGATATTAGTTCTAAGACTATTAAAATAAAAGTTTCTGTTGATAATTCTATTACAAAAGAGTTTGACAATATTTCAGTTAGTGCTGATAATGTAGCTTCTGGATATAAGGCCCAAGCTATGTCTGAGGAAGATAGTAGAATTACCGTTATAGTTGAAGGTAGTGAAGATGTTATTAATTCACTTGATTCAAATACTATAAAAGCTTCTGTTAATTTGAAAGATCTTGGAGTAGGTGAACATGAAGTAGAAGTTACTGTTACTGGTGGAGATTTGAAACTTACATATAAGCCTAAGACTAAAAAGGTAAAAATTAAAATTACTAAAGATTAGTTAGAAAGTCAGAGATTATTCTTTGACTTTTTCTTTATGTTTGTAATATTCATTTTTATTTACCATATAATTAATTAGAATTTAATTATGAGGTGAACTATGAAAAAAATTTTTGTAGGTATAATAATTACTATGTTGTTAGTTACTACAGGTTGTGGAAAAAATACGGAAAGTAGTGTTATTAATGATTTAGAAAAGAAGATAAATAAAGCATCGGCTTATAAAGTTTTCGGTGATTTAGAAATTGTTAATAATGATGAAGTGTATAACTATGATATAGAAGTTAGTTATAAAAAAGATAATAATTATAAAGTGATGTTAACTAATAAAGCTAATGATCATACACAAATAATTTTAAAGAATTCTGATGGTGTATATGTATTAACTCCGGCTCTTAATAAAAGTTTTAAATTTCAAAGTGACTGGCCATATAGTAACTCCCAAATATATTTATTAAAATCATTGGTAAATGATATCAAAAATACTAAAGATATTAAGTTTGAAGAAGTAAAATCAGGTTATAAAATAGTTACAACTGTTAATTATCCTAATAATAGTAAACTTGTGGAACAGGTTATTGAATTGAATAAGAAACGGGATATTAAAAAAGTAAAAGTTTATGATGATAATCATGCTCTTTGTATGAGTATGACTTTTAAGAGTATTGACTATTCTCCAACATTTAAAAAAGATTATTTTGATTTAAATGAAATTATGAGTACTTATTCTATTGATGAAGAAACTACAAAAAAAACATCTGAATTAGAAGATACTATTTATCCATTAGTTGTTCCAACTAATACTAAACTAGTTAGTGAGGAAAAAATAAAGAAAGATGTTGGTGACAGAATAATTATGACTTTTGATGGAGACAAACCATTCTTATTAGTGGAAGAGACGGCTGTTGTTGAAGAAGAATTTACAATTATACCTACGTATGGTGAACCTTATCAGTTGATGGATACTTTAGGTGTTATGACTAGTAATTCTTTAACATGGACCAGTAATGGAATTGAATATTACATAGTTAGTGATGTTTTAAATCAAAATGAATTAATTGAAGTTGCTCAGTCTATTAGTTATTTACCAACTATGAAATAAAAGAGTTTACCTCTTTTTTTTTACGTGATATAATATTTATGGTGATTTATATGAAGAAAAAAAATAAAAATAAAAATAAAATTAAATTTGAAGAAAGTACTTTTAATTCTCCTGAAATAAAAAAAATAATTATTACTACTTCTGTTGTGTTAATTGTACTTGCCTGTTTTTATTTTTTAACTGTTGCAATAGTTAATGACGATACTGATACTAGTAGTACTGATACTGAATCATCTTCAGAGACTAGTGAAGTAGAAATTCAACATGAAGAAATTTTGCTTGGTAATAGTTTTTCAATTAAAGATAGTCAATATTTAGTAGTTTACTATGATACTTCTGATGATGAATTAAGTAGTTTAACTAGTGCTATATCTACATATCGTTCTTCTTCTAAAGATGTTAATCTTTATACTGTTGATATGAGTGATGGTTTAAATAAAGGATTTGTTGGTGATACATCTAATAAAGAAGCTACTAAAGCAAGCGAATTATCTATATCAGGACCAACAGTCATTAAATTTTCTGATAATAAAATATCTGAGTATGTAGAAGGTATTGATGAGGTTATTAAATATTTAGAATCTTAAAATGTAAATAGACTGTTTAGTCTTTTTCTTTTATCTTTATTTGATATTATTTTTTTAATTATTGTGATATTATATATTTTAAGGTGGTATGATGAAAAAAATAAAATTTACTAAGTTTAAAAAGAAAAATAGTCATATTAAGAATACTTTTAAAAAAGTAAAAAATAAATTATGGCCTGATGAATATAGTTCATTTAATATACCTGAAGTTATTATGCTCGTTATTATATCGATTTTGTTTGGAGTTGTTGTTGGATGTATTTTAACTTATAGTAAGGCTTTTACTGTTGAAAATTCTTCTTATGAAAGTGAATTGTTAAGTACTTATCAAAAAATAAGGGATAATTATTATGATGAGGTTTCTGAAAAAGAGTTATTAAATGCTGCAATAAATGGTATGATAGGTGCTTTAGATGATCCTTATTCTTACTATATGGATAATAATACTACTGAGAATTTTAATCAAAAAATTGATGGTAGTTATGTGGGTATTGGTACTACTGTTTTACATGATGAAAATGATGGTAATAAAGTTACTGATATTTTTGAAGAATCTCCAGCTGATAAAGCAGGTGTAAAAGTAGGAGATATATTCTTATCCATTGATGGTACTGATGTTAGATATATGTCTTTAAATGAAATTTCTGATTATATTAAAGGAAGTGCTAATACTTCTTCAAACTTTGTATTTATTAGAAATGGTAAAAATATAGAGATAACAATAACTAGAGATGTTGTTAATATTCCTTCTGTTAGTAGTAAAATAATTGAGGGTAATAATAAAAATATAGGATATATTTTTGTTGATACTTTTGCTTCTAATACTTATAAACAGTTTAAAAATAATTTAACATCATTGGAAAAACAAAAAATAGATTCTTTAATTATAGATGTTAGAAATAATCCTGGTGGTCATTTAAGTCAGGTTGAAGATATTTTATCATTATTCTTTAATAAAAAGACAGTATTATATCAAATTGAGACTAAAGATAAAGTAGAAAAAATTTATGCTTCTTCTAGAAAAACTCGTAGTTATGATGTTGTAGTTTTGATTAATGAGTCGTCTGCCTCTGCATCTGAAATATTAGCTTCTTGTTTTCAGGAAAATTATAAAAAAGCAACTATTATAGGTACTACTTCTTATGGAAAAGGTACAGTACAAAAATCTCTTGAGTTATCTACTGGTTCGAGTTTAAAATATACAACTGAAAAATGGTTAACTTCAAAAGGAAATTGGATTAATGATAAAGGTGTTGTTCCGGATATAGTTGTAGAACAAGGTGAAGAATATGAAACTAATCCAAGTGATGAAAATGATTTACAGTTGCAGAAAGCTTTGGAAATATTATCAAAAAATAAATAGTTTTAGTTACTATTTATTTTTTTGCATTCAATAATTAATTGTTTATTTTTGTTATAACTGCATGTTGTTAAAAATAATTGTTCATATTCTTTTTCATGTACGTTTATATAGCCAGATTTATCTTGTTCAAAAATATTTATAACTTTGTATGTATAATCGTTATTTTTGTAGGTTAGATTTACAGTGTCATTAATATTTAGTTTATTTAAATTTTTAAAATAAGCATTTTTTCCAGTTCCAGAATGTGCTGCTAAAACAATTATACTTGGTAGATTAGATTCTAAAATTGTGACATTTTTTTCTACATTATTTAATTTACTATCTATTTTATATACGTTTTTGTTTAAATTTATTTTTGGTATTTGTATTTCTCCTATTGGTTGTTCTTTTTGCGAGATTTGTTCATTTTTATTTATATTCACTATTGTTGGAGCAATTTCTTTGATAATTTTTTTTGGCTCATTTATTTGTTCTGGTTCTAGTATGAATATAGCAACTATAACGATAAATGTTAATATTTTTTTATACATAAGCAAATGTAAGTAAAATAATATTAATTAATTTTAATATAAATGGCAATTCTTTGGAACTTGTATTTGGTACTTTTATTTTATGATTTGTTAGGTTATATGTTAGTTCAGTTTCATTTTCAACTATTATATTAAATGGTTCTATAGTATCATAGCCTTCTGTTGTTGTTAATTGTATGATAGTATAATTTCCATAGGGTAATGTTGTTTCCGCTATACCTTCTTTATTAGTTGCAATTTTTATTATTAAATTTTCGTACTTGTCATAGATACCAAATTCTATGTTTTCTTCTGGTTGCAATGTTTCATCCATTAAGTACTTTTTATTTATTATCAATTTTGTTTTTATTACTTCATTATATAAATTTAATGTAATTCTAGGGTTGTCCTTTGTTATTTCAAATTCATATATTTTATTGTCTAGTGTATATCCTGTTCCTGCCTTTATTTCTTTAATGTAATATTTTCCATAAGGTAAATTTTTTATTACTTGATGATTTGTTTCATCAATATCTACTATTTGAAGTTCCTTTTTGTCTTTGTCAAGTATTTGATATTTAGCACCTGATAATATTGCTTCACCATTGGTTGTAGTTGTTTTTGTATCTTTATCTAATTTATTAATATTTATTTCTGTTTCTTTAACATTTACTTTTATTTTGACATTTTTTTCCTCAATATCACCTAGTGTTACTAAATTTTGAGTATTATTAGCTTGATAGAATACTAATGGTGTTCTATGTGCTACTTCTTTTCTAGTTACAATTATTTCATGTTCGCCAATTGGTAGGTTTTTAAGAATAAGTTTATTTTTTTCTATAGTTGCATTTTCGTTTTTTGTTGTGTAATTATTTATTACACCATTTGCATCCCAAATAGATAATTCTTCGCCTGCGACAATGTTGTATGTTTCATTAGAAAAACTTGGTTCTGTTTTGTATTCTTTCATTAATATTTCAATGTAATTCATTTCATCTTGATAAATGTTTATTCTTTTACCGTTTAGTGAATCAGTGAAATAAAAATCGTTACTTGGTGCAACTGTTTTCCATATCATCATTTGTGATATAGCATACCATTTCATATCAGTGTGAGATTTGTAATTATAGCCAAAATGTACAATTAGAGCGATACGTTCTCTTTGTTCTTTTGTTAAATTATTTGGCTGTATAGTACTTGTATATTGACTTGATTCTTTGAATGTTGTGAATGGCTCTATACAATAGGCGTATTTTTCGGTACCTTTTTGTCTATATGTACGGGCTTTTTGATAGTATGTAGTTCCTTTATCAACACGATTCATCCAAATATTATTGATATACTCTCCTTCATAAAACTGGGCACTTTCTGCTTTTACTGTGAATGGTAATATTATAGATATTGCTCCTGCTAAGAAAAATATTATTTTTTTCATATCATTCCTCCTTTTTTTCTTAACGGTTATGATAGTATCAAAGAATTTTTATTATGACAAATAGAGCTTTTAACTTTTTTAATTTTTTTTACTGATACTTTTTTGTTTTTTTATTATTTAATTTTTAATTTTGTTAGAGGTTTGACCTTTTAATTAGCAAGTTTTAATGTTTCTCATGTTATAATTAGTATGAGGTGATTTAATGACAGATATAGAAATAGCACAAAGTAGTGTTAAAGAAAATATAGTAGATATTGCGAAAAAGATAGGTTTAAAAGAAAAAGATTTATTACTTTATGGAACTGATAAAGCAAAGATTAAATATTCTTCTTATAAGGTTAAAGCAAAGTTGGTTTTAGTTACTGCTATTAATCCTACTCCATATGGTGAAGGTAAGACTACAGTTAGTATTGGACTTGGTGATGCTTTAAATAAATTAAAAAAGAATCCTGTTATTGTTCTTAGAGAACCTTCTATGGGACCCGTTTTTGGTATTAAAGGTGGCGCAACTGGTGGTGGATATAGTCAAGTTGTACCAATGGAAGATATTAATTTACATTTTACAGGTGATTTTCATGCGATTACTGCCGCAAATGATTTATTGTGTGCAGCTATAGATAATCATATTTATCATGGAAATAAACTTGATATTGATAGAGTTGTTTTTAAAAGATGTTTGGATGTTAATGATAGAGCATTAAGAAAAATTACTTTAGAAAATAGAGATGATAGTTTTTCAATAACTGCTGCTAGTGAAATAATGGCTTTATTTTGTTTAGCAACTTCATTAGATGATTTAAAAAGAAGACTTGGTAATATAATCATTGGTTATAATAGTAAGAATGAGGCATTATACGCAAAGGATTTAAATATTGAAGGGGCTTTAACTGTTATATTAAAAGATGCTTTTTTACCAAATCTTGTTCAGACTTTAGAACATACACCTACAATTATTCATGCTGGTCCTTTTGCAAATATAGCACATGGATGTAATAGTGTTGTTGCTACTAAGTTAGGATTATCTCTTGGAGACTATATGATAACAGAAGCTGGCTTTGGTGCTGATCTTGGTGCTGAAAAGTTTTTGGATATTAAATGTCGTAAAGCTTCTATTAGTCCAGATTGTATTGTTTTAGTAGCAACTATTAAGGCTTTAAAATATAATGCTGGTGTTTCTAAAGATGATATTACTAAAGAAAATTTAAATGCATTAAAATCAGGTATTTCTAATTTAGAAAGGCATGTTGAAAATCTAAGAAAATATGGTGTTCCGGTTGTGGTGTGTTTAAATAAATTTGTAACTGATACTGATGCTGAGGTTAAATTTGTTAAAGATTATTGTGTCAAACTTGGAGTTGGATTTTCCATTAGTACTGCATATACTGATGGTGGTGCTGGTGCAATTGATTTAGCTAAACAAGTAATTGATGCTTGTTCTTTTGAAAAAAACTTTAAGTTTCTATATGAAAACGATTTATCTGTATGCGAAAAAATTGAGAAAATTTGTACGGAGATTTATAGAGCTTCTTCAGTTGAATATAGTGATAAAGCTATGAAAAAAATTGATGAAATTAATTCTTTAGGAAAGTCTAATCTTCCAATTTGTGTAGCTAAGACACAATATTCTTTCTCAGATGATGCAAAAAAGCTTGGCGCACCTACTGATTTCAAAGTGTTTGTTAGAGATATTTGTTTGTACAATGGAGCAGAATTTATTACGGCCTTGTTAGGGAATATTATGACAATGCCTGGTTTACCTATTGTTCCAAATTATGAAAAAATCGATATTGTTGACGATAAAATTGTTGGGCTAGATTAAAAAAATCATATCTTGTTTGATATGATTTTTTTACTGACTTATTACTGTTTCTTCTGTATCTTTTGTTTCATCTTTTTTTGTTGTTTCTTTATCATTGTCTTCTGTACCGTTTGATGGTGTTTTTACACTTGGTGATGTTTCTCTTTGCTGTGGTTCATAAACTTCAATAGTGCCGGTATATAAAATTCCATTGTATGTAACGGTATATTTATTTTTACCTGCTTTTTGAGTATCAACTTGAGTAAGATCAATGATAATATTTTCTTTCATTTCATCTGTTAATGTTTCTTTAACATATACTTGTTTATCTGTTGATAATGGTGATCCGATTGTTAATGATAAATTATTAATTGTTAAATCTACTTCAGGTAATTTTTTTTCTTTTATAACTATTGTCCCATTATATTTTTTCTTTTTATAAGTTATTGTATATGTATAAGTTCCAGATTCCGTAGTTTTTATCATTGATGTATCTAACTTTAATTCTTTTAGTGTATCAGCATCAATTTCATCTACATTTTCTAAGTAATCTTTAACATCTACACTTAATGTTTTATTAATTTCTAGTTCTATATCTTTTAGCTTAATTTCATTTGATTTTACTTCAGTAACTCTTTTGTGTACTATTTCTAAATCGTTTTTTATGATTGGTTTTGGTTTTGTCATTACATTCATTGCATATCCAGAACCTGTTAATATTAAGCCCCAAGAAGTTAAAGCAATAGAAATTATGCGTGTTTCTTTATTTGTTAGTTTTCCCATATATTACGCTACTCCCTATCTTTAAATTCAATTATAGTATAAATTAATTATATTAACAAGTTTTTTTGTTAGATTTTGTTGAATTTTGTCGTTTCATCTCATATAATAATATTTAAAGAGGTGAGTTTTATGGCTTTATTTTGGTTTATATTTTGTTTACTATTAATCTTTGTTGAAATATCTACAGTAAACTTGGTTTCTATTTGGTTTGCGATAGGTTCATTTTTCGCAATGATAATGGCACTATTTAGTGATACGTTTTTACTTCAAGTAATTGTGTTTATCATAATTAGTATCATTGCTTTGTTAATTACAAAACCGTTAGTTAAGAAGTTTAGAAAAACTGGAATAGTTGCTACAAACTATGACCGTGTTATTGGTAAGCACGCAGAAGTAATAAAAAAGATTACACCTGATAATACTGGTCAAGTTAAGGTTTTAGGTTCTACTTGGACTGCTGTTTGTGATAAGGTTTGTAATGTTTCAGAAAAGGTTATTGTAAAAAAAGTAGATGGTGTAAAACTTATCGTTGAGAAGGAGGAAGAATAAATGGAATTTAGTTTAGTGTTATTAATTATTATTTTGATTGTTTTAGCTAAAGGAATTAAAATTATTCCACAGTCTAAAGCAATGGTAGTTGAAAGACTTGGTGCGTATCATAGAACTATGCAAACAGGTCTTCATTATGTTATTCCTGTGTTTGAGAGAGTTGCGAATGTTGTTAGTTTAAAGGAAAATGTAAGAGATTTTGCTCCACAACCTGTTATTACAAAAGATAATGTTACTATGCAAATTGATACTGTTGTTTATTTACAGATAACAGATTCAAAATTATATTGTTATGGTGTTGAAAATCCAGTTAATGCAATAGAAAATTTAACTGCTACTACATTACGTAATATCATTGGTGAATTAGAATTAGATGAAACATTAACTTCTCGTGATGTTATCAATTCTAAAATGCGTTCTATTTTAGATGAGGCTACTGATCCTTGGGGAATCAAAGTCAATCGTGTTGAGGTAAAAAACATTTTACCACCTAGAGATATTCAAGAAGCTATGGAAAAACAAATGCGTGCTGAACGTGAACGCCGTGAAGCAATTTTAAGAGCAGAAGGTGAGAAAAAATCCGCTATATTGATTGCTGAAGGTGAAAAAGAAAGTGCAATTTTAAGAGCTGATGCGAAAAGAGAATCTCATATTAGAGAGGCTGAAGGTGAAGCTGCTGCTATTATAAAAATTCAACAAGCTACTGCTGAAGGATTAAAACTTTTAAAAGATGCTGGTATGGATGATGCTGTATTAAAGTATAAAAGTTATGAGGCAATGGTAAAGGTTGCTAATGGTAATGCTACCAAGATTATTGTTCCTAGTGAATTACAAAATCTAGCGACAGTTGGAACTACAATAAATGAAATGATTGATCGTTCTGGAAAATAAGAAGTTTTGCTTCTTTTTTTCTTGCAAATTTATAGTTATTCATTTATTATAATATGTAGCAATTTGGAGGGATGACTTTATGTCTATTATTGATGAATTAAAGAAGTTAAAGTTGAAAATCTTTGAACATAAATATCAAATGTTGAGAGAATTTGGCGAAGAAAATCATATGTTTTATACTTTTGATGAAACTGATTTATGGGACAAATTAGCTAAAGTTTATTATCGTGGGATACCAGGGGACTTAATATTTAAGATACATGATTCTTCTAATATTAATGATTTGGTTTCTAAAGGAATTATATTAGCTTTTGCTTTAGATGATGCTAATATTATTCATGCAACTACACAATTATCTAGAACATCTTTTGGTGATGAAAGAAGAATTTTAGTAGAATCTAAGGGATTTATTTATGATGTTGCTACAGGTGAAATTGTTGAAGGTTGTTTATATGATACTATGTATTGTCCTAAATATGATGAAATAGTTTCTAAAGATATGTATTCATATTCGCAAATTTATCGTGATTTAACAACTTCTCTTAATGAGATTAAGAGACCTGGATCTAGAAGAGATGAAGCTAGAATTGCTACTACAGCTTTTGCTGCAGATGTTTTAGCAACAGGTGATGATAAATTAATTAATAGATTTAATGGAAATTTGTTAGAAATGAATTTTGAACCAATGACTAGTGAGAAGACTTCTTCGGCAAAAGCTTATGTAAAAACTGACAAAAAGACGAGTGATAATTAATTTTACTCGTCTTAATTTATATTTTATAAATTATGTAGATAATTGTTTGAAATATTATAATTACTGGGATAAGTATAATAAACTTATTCTTTTTCGTTTTATGGTGAAAAATTAGCATTGAAATTATTTCACCTGGACCAGCACCCATTGTTGCTAGAAGAAGTAAAGTTTTTTCTCTTATTCGCCATTTGTTTTTACAAGCTTTAATTTTATCAATAAATATTAGAAAGAATCCTAATATATTAATTATAATAAAGTAAATATTCATTATCTTATTACGACACTTTGTTTTCCTAAAGCGTTGTATATACTTTCAACTGTTTGTTGTGGCATTATCCATTTAGTTCTACCTGTTGTATAAGTCCAAGGATCAACAATTAAGTGTTCTTTTGTTATTTTGTTATAACCTATTAATAGTTGAACGTGTAAATTTAATGGTGCTCCTTCTATCCAAGTTCCTGGTTTTTTAAACATAGCCGTTAAATAAATTATTACTGGATTTCCTTTATCTAATTCACGATCTAGATCTTCTAGTGAAGCACCTGTAGTATTGACTATATTTTGATTTCCAGATGATGTTCTTCCAAACTTTGCTAAAGGTTCTGGAGCTATCCAATGTGGTACATTATTTGGTACTTTAGTAAATATATCATGAGTAAATCCTTCTTGAGCATTATTGTTAGCACTCTTTGGCATATCAGTAGCATATTGATATAGAGTCATATTTTTTAAATATCCTTTATATTGTAAAGCCATTAATAATGATGCTGCTTCACAACCATTTTCTACATTGTTGTAGTTTTGACTAATATATGGAACATTTAAAATTACCCAGGCATTTTTAATTTCTTCTTGTTTTTTCTTTTCAGCTTCTATAGCTTGTGCTTCTCTTTCACTTATAATGTTTAGTGCATTATCTAAAGATGTATTTCCTTCATTTTTAATATCCTCTTGTGGAAGTGTATTTAAACTTAGTCTAATAGCTTCAATATCATTTATAGTTATGTTATCTTTTAGAACTGTCTTAGTATCATCTGTATATATAGCGTTTATTTTTTCTTTTTCTGTATCAATATTTAATTTTTGATTTTCTAAATCAATAATATAATTTTCTATATACTTTTGATATTTACTATTTAATTTTTTGTTTTTATTTTTTAACTTATTTATATCTTTTGTTGTGACAGTAGAATTCATTATTGTTCCATTGTAATAAGTTTTTGTTTCTTCTTTTAATATTAAATAATTTTCTAATTCTGTTAAATCTTTTCTTAATTTTTGAGTTTCATTTTTATATAATTTTATTTTTTGCGTTTCATTTTTCATGGACTGAACTACAGCTATTGTAATATTATCATTAGGTCTACTATCTTTAAAAAGATTTTTGTACTCTAATTGTATTTTTTTTAGATGTATTTTGTCATTCTGTTGATGAGTGTAT
This sequence comes from bacterium, assembly GCA_963645945.1. Taxonomy (GTDB): domain Bacteria; phylum Bacillota_I; class Bacilli_A; order RF39; family UBA660; genus CAG-877. The sequence goes on along the minus strand of CAVIUA010000017.1, from coordinate 4,968 downwards.
TGTATATATGCAAAAAAAGATCCTAAAAATATTAGTGTTACAATTGTTAATACTATGATTAGGAACATATTCTTCTTTTTTCTTTGTGCTTTACTTAAATCTTTCATATAATACACCTATTATTATTTTATCTTTTTTTTTAAGTAATGTCTTTATTTATAAAGAAAAAAGTAATTTTTTCGTATTTTATTTTACTTTATTTTACACATTTACCTTGATAGGTATTTCTTCTAACTAATTCTTTATCAATATCATTTAATACACAAAATTTTTTTGTTAACCAGGATGGTTCTACTAAATCGTCTATTTTGGGATCTCCAGTAATTCTGTGAATAACTATTTCTGGTCTTAATAATTCTAATTGATTTATTACAATATCAATATATTCTTCCTTGGTTAACATTTTAAATTTATCTTTTTCATACATTTTTTCTAAAGCAGTATCTTTTAATATACTTAACATGTGTATTTTTAGACCTTGTATATCTAGATTATTTAAATATTTTACAGTGTTTAACATATCTTCTTTAGTTTCATAAGGAAGTCCATTGATAATATGAACAACTACATTTATATTTTTTTTACGTAATTTTTTTACCATTTCTTCAAAACATTTTAAAGTATGACATCTATTTATTAATTTAGATGTTTTTTCATTTGTTGTTTGAAGACCTAGTTCTACTGTTAAAAATGTTTTTTTATTAAGTTCATCTAAATATTCTAAACATTCATCAGTTATAGCGTCTGGTCTTGTTGCGATACTTAAGCCAATGACATTTTCTTGACTTAATATTTTATTATGTAGTTCCTTTAATTTTTCAACAGGAGCATAAGTATTAGTATGTGCTTGAAAATAGCCAATGTATTTAGCATTAGGCCATTTTAATAACATCATGTCTCTAATCTTTATGAATTGCTCTTCAATTGGTTCGTTTTTATTACCAGCAAATTCCCCAGAACCAAGTTTAGAACAATAGATACAACCAGAATAGCCGACTGTTCCATCAATATTTGGACAACTAAATCCAGCATCTAAACTTACTTTAAATACTTTTTGATTAAATTTACTTTTATAATAATAATCAAGAGTATGATATCTTTTATTATTATTACTATATTTAAAAGGGTTTTCCATATACATCACCATATTAAATATTTTATCATATTTATGAGATTTTTTGTGTTATAATTATTGTAATTGTGGAGGATGATATACTTGGCAAAAAAAAGAAAACTAAAACTAAAAAAACCTTTTATTGTTATTTTGAAAATTATATTTATTATAATTTTAGTTCTTCTTGGTGTCTTTTTATTTTATTCTTATCAAATAAAGGAAATTACTAAACTTGGTTATGATAGAGTTGCTAGTAAAAATATTTTATTACTTGGAAAAAAAGATATTATAAAATCTTATGAATATTCAGATACTTTGAATGCTGCATTTAAGAGTAAAAATTATAAAGATGCCAATTTAGATAGTTATTCAAAGATAAAGTATCAGAATCAAAAAAATATAATTCAGAATATTAATACTTTAATTGATAAAGGTTATAGTAATAGTAATATTTCTTTAATTCTTGCACATGGTAATGATAGTGATGTTAGTGAGTTTGCAAAAAGAGATAAAATAAAGTATTTAGAAGAATTTTATAGTCTTAGTTATGCTAAGTTAAAATATTATGATCGTTATGTTAAGTATTCTAGTGAAACTGGTGAGGATGAAGAAACTACAGTATTGTTTGTTAATTTAAGTATGGATGCAGATGACTATGTAGATCCAGTTAGTGTAGAAAAATTTTCAAGAGATATGCTTGTTAATAAACATTATAAGTTAGATGAAGATTTTGTTCCTGATGATTTAGTTGAATTTGATAAGAAGTATTGTAATGATGAAGTGCAGGAAGGTAATAGGGAAGCAGTTGTTGCTTTTAAAAATATGTATGATGCTGCTAAAAAAGAAGGTTTAGAATTAGTGATTAATTCTAGTTATAGATCTTATCAAGATCAGGAAGAAATTTGTAATACGTATAAAGAATTATATGGTGAAGGATATGTTAGTAAATATGTTGCTTTACCAGGTTTTTCTGAACATCAAACTGGTCTTGCTTTTGATATAGGGAGCGCTAGTAGTAATGTCTTTGCTGAGTCTAAAGAATATGAATGGATGCAAGATAATGCATATAAATATGGATTTATTTTAAGATTTACTAAGGCTAATGCATATATTACTGGTTTTAGAAGTGAACCTTGGCATTATAGATATGTTGGTAAAAAAATTGCTAAATACATTTATGAGAACAATATTTCCTTTGAAGAGTATTATGCGGAGTTTTTAGATGATTAAAATTGACTTGTAAGGTGTTAAAAACCTTTATTATTTCCTTTTCTTCTTGGATTATTTATTAATTTATGATATTATGTTACTAGAATAATAAGAGGTGTTGGTATGTATCCAATCGGAAAACAATTTGAAGTTGATTATACAAGAGTTAAATGTAACGATAAGACTTCTTTTAAGGGAAAGTTTTACCGTATTTCTGTGCTTAGTGATAGATTGGTAAGACTTGAATATTCTCCATCTGGGCAATTTGTTGATAGACCAACACAATTAGTATTAAGAAGAGACATTGGTACAGTTAATCCAAGTGTTAGACAAGATAATAATATTTTAGAGATTACTACTAAGTGTTTTACGTTGACGTATATGAAAGAAAAAAATTTCATTGGTAATAAAGTTGATCCGATGCGCAATTTAAAAATAACTTTAATAAGTCGTGATCGAGATAGAAATAAAGATTGGTATGTGGGACATCCTGAAGCTAGAAACTTAAAAGGAAATTTAGTTAGTGTTGATGTTGATACTCCTTATACAAATGGTTTATATTCTTTAGATGGATTTGCTTCTATTGATGATTCTAATAATAAAATAATAATGGAAGATGGTACTTTAGCAGATCCTCCAAAAGATCATGTTGATATATATGTTTTTATGTATGATAAAGATTTCAGACATGCTTTATCTGATTATTTTAAAATGACAGGTTATCCTTCGCTTATACCTAGATATGCTTTAGGTAACTGGTGGAGTAGAAATATTACATATGATGATGGCTCTGTTAGAGATTTAATACGTAATTTTGAAAAGAAAAGAATTCCTTTATCTGTTATGGTCTTTGATAATGATTGGCATTATAGAAATATTGGTAATGTTCAAGGATTAAAATCTGGTTTTTCATTTAATAATGAATTGTTTTCTGATCCTAAAAAAATGATAGAACAGTTTCATTCTCGTGGTATTAGAGTTGGTTTATGTATAAATCCAGCTGAAGGTATTTATCAACATGAAACTTATTATAAACAAGCAAGTGAATATTTAGGTATTAATGATAATAGTATTATTAAATTTGATCCTTTAAATCCTAAGTTACTAGATGTTATATTTAAAATGTTCTTACATCCGTTGGAAGCTTATGGTGTAGATTTCTTTTGGAATGATTACTATGGTGATAAGAAAAACATTAGTAATCTATGGGCTTTTAGTCATTATTTATATTTAGATTCTAAAAGAAATGTAAGTAAAAGAGGTATGTTATTATCTAGAAATGGTATTTATGGTGCTCATAGATATGGAATATTATATGGTGGCTCTAGTGAAATTAGTTGGGAGAATTTAAAGAAATTGCCATTTATGTATTTAAGTGCTTCTAATATAGGAGTTAGCTGGTGGAGTCATGATGTTGGAGGTAATCATGGAGGTATTGAGGAAGGAGACCTTTATGTTAGGTATTTACAGTTAAGTACCTTTGGTCCAATACTTAGATTTCATGGCGCTAGAGGACCTTACTATAAGAAAGAGCCTTGGTTATGGGATGCTCAAACAGAGTCTATTGCGGCTGATTATTTAAGATTAAGACATAGATTAATACCTTATTTATATACCGAAGCTTATAATTATACTAAGTCTGGTATACCTTTGATTCAACCATTTTATTATAATTATATGTGGGTATTTGATGATGATTTATATAGAAATCAATATTACTTTGGATCTCAATTGTTAGTTTGTCCAATACTTGAAAAATTAGATCCTGTTATGAATAGAACTCTTCATAGATTCTTTATACCAGATGGTATTTGGTATGATTTCATTACTGGTAAAAAGTTTCCTGGTAATAAAAAATATATTTCATTTTTTAAAGAAGATGATTATCCTGTATTTGCTCATGCTGGTTCTATAATACCTTTATCTAATAGAAGTGATTATAATAATACTGGTATTCCTACTGATTTAGAGATACAAATATTCCCTGGTATAAGTAATACATATACATTATATGAAGATGATGGTGTTACAGCATTATATAAAGAAGGATATTTTTTAAAGACTTCTATAGATTATAATTATTTAAAAAATAATTATACAGTGATTATTAGGTCTGTAGAAGGTAAATCGGGTATAGTACCTGAAAAAAGAAATTATAAAATGGTTTTTAGAAATACTAAGCAAGCTGATAGTGTAGTGGCATATTTTAATAATGAAAAAGTTAATTTATCTAGTTATGTTGATGGAACAGACTTTGTAGTTGAAATTAAAGATTGTCCAAGTATAGGTCAATTAACAATAAATTGTAAAGGTAAAGATATTGAAATAGATGCAGTAAGATTAATTAATGATGACGTTAAGAGTGTTTTAATAGATTTAAAGATTAATACTTATTTAAAAGAGGATATTGCTGCTATAATGTTTGGTGCTATTCCTTTAAAGAAGAAAAGAATTGAAATTAGAAAGCTTAAAAAGAGAGGTCTTTCTAAAGAATATGTTGATTTATTCTTAAGACTCATAGATTACATTGGTGAAGTATAGTGTTGAAATAATTATGAATTATTGCTACAATGAAGGTGTAATAAAAAAAGTAAAGGTTTGGCGATGAATTATGAAAAGTAACTTTATAAAGTCTTTTTTACATA
>CAVIUA010000016.1:0-16560 GCA_963645945.1 bacterium | reverse complement strand
AAGAGCTAGAAGGCTCTTTTTTTGTCCTTAAATCCTGTTCACTTACTAAAATTTTTTTATTAACATTTTATAATCCTCTTAACTCTAAAAGATTTGTTGTATTAAGAATAGGGTGGTAATAGAACCAGTTATTAATAGAAGGAGGAGAATTGATGTATGCAGTAGGAATTGATGTTTCAAAAGGAAAAAGTACAATTTCAATAATTACAACAGAAGGCGAAGTTATTGAAGAACCATTTGAAATTAATCATGATCAAGAAGAATTTGATATTTTATTATCAAAAATAAAAAATATAAAGAAAGAAGAAATAAAATTTCTAATGGAAGCCACAGGGCATTATCATTTACCAATATTAAATTCATTAATTGAAAAAGATTATTTTGTTTGTGTAGAAAATGCTTTAGTTATAAAAAAGTATTGTGATATGGATCTTAGAAAAGTTAAAAATGACAGAAAGGATTCTTTAAAATTAGCTAGTTATTGCAGTGATAAATGGTTTAAATTAAGAAAATTTGAACCATCAGATGAAATTAGAGAACAGTTACAATTTCTTTCAAGGCAGTATACTCAATATATAAAAATTAAAACAAGTTTAAAAATTCAATTAACAAATATAATTGATAAGACTTTTCCTGGAATTAAAAGTATTGTTGATGAAGAAAATAGATATGAATTATTATTGGATATCTATGAAAAATATTCATATCCAAATTTAGTATTAGAAAAAACTAAAGAAGAATTTGTTAATGAAATAGATAATATAGCAAAAAAATATAGACATAAAGTTGGTAAAATTATTGGAGATAACCTTTATGCAAAAGCTCCAACAATAATAACTTCATGTCCATATAATGAATCATTACAACTATCTATTGATAGCTGTATACTACTTTTAAGAAATTCTATAAAAGTAACTAATGATATTATATCAAAAATGGATGAACTTGCAATGCAATTAGAAGAGTTTGATATTGTTAATGAAATGAAAGGTGTTGGACTTAAAACCAGAGCAAGACTTATTGCAGAGATTGGTGACATAAGAAGATTTAAAAATGCTAATTGTTTGATAGCATTTTGCGGTATAGATGCACCAGCATATCAATCAGGAAATTTTAATTCAAGTAATAGACATATAAGTAAACGAGGAAATAAATATTTAAGAAAAGTTGGCTATGAAATAACTAAGAGTATTAAGTCTTGTAGACCAAAAACAGATAATGCAGTATATCTATTTATGTTAAGAAAAGAAGCAGAAGGTAAAAATAAAACATTAGCTAAAATTGCAGGATTAAATAAGTTTTTGAGAATATATTATGCAAGAGTAAAAGAAATATATAATTAAGTATAATTTGGGGTAAGGGGAAATCTACCTTCTTTTAGAAAAAAATAACAATAAAAAAAGACTTGACAATGGTTAGCAAGTCTCCTTCCATGAGAAGTAAGGCAAATCACCTAACAATTAAATGTTCCAAATTAAATATAGCAAGAAATAATATAGTTGACAAGCGTTTGAAAACGCGGTTTTAGATCAAATTTTTAAATTAAATAAGTACTTTTAGGTACTTTTTTCTTTTTGTTTTAGTCATCATTTTATTTTCGATAGTCGATTTATTATTAAACTTGTAATTTACTAATTAATAGTAGACATGATATAATAATTTAGCGAGGAAGATGTATATGAAACAAGAAAATATTAGGAATTTTTGTATTATTGCACATATTGATCATGGTAAAAGTACTTTGGCAGATAGAATACTTGAAATTACTGGAGCAATACAAAAACGTGAGTTAAAAGAACAGATGCTTGACTCTATGGATATTGAAAGAGAAAGAGGAATTACAATTAAATTAAATGCTGTTCAACTTACTTATAAATATAATAATGAAGAATATTATTTACATTTAATAGATACACCTGGTCATGTTGATTTTTCATATGAAGTTTCACGTAGTTTGGCAGCAAGTGATGGGGCAATACTGGTAGTTGATGCGGCACAAGGAATAGAAGCTCAAACTCTTGCTAATTTGTATTTGGCTCTTGAAAATAATTTGACTATTATACCGGTTATTAATAAGATAGATTTACCTTCAGCTGATGTTGATAAAGTTATTGAAGAATTAGAAATGATTGGTTTTGAAAAAGATGAAATAATTTTAACTAGTGCTAAAAATGGTACTGGTATTAAAGAACTAGTAGAAGCTGTAATAGATAGAGTTCCAGCTCCTAAGGGAAGTAATGATAATAAATTACAAGGACTTATTTTTGATAGTATTTTTGATGCTTATAAGGGTGTTGTTGTTTCAGTTAGAATAGTTAATGGTATATTAAAAGTAGGAGATATCATTAGAATGATGGAAACTGGTGCTAGTTATGAAGTAACTTCTATTCATATTAATACACCTAAAGAGATTAAGAAGAATGAATTAGTTACAGGAGAAGTTGGATTTATTTGTGCTAGTATAAAGAATATTGGCGATGTTAAAGTAGGAGATACTATTACTTTAGAAAAGAATTCAGCAGATAGTAAATTGCCTGGATATAAACCTATGAAATCAATGGTTTTCTGTGGAGTTTATCCTATTGATACTTCTAAATTTGAAGACTTAAGAGAAGCTTTAGAAAAATTAAAATTAAATGATGCATCACTTGTTTTTGAACCAGAGACTTCTTCAGCCTTAGGATTTGGTTTTAGATGTGGTTTTTTAGGACTTTTACATTTAGAAATAATTAAAGAACGTGTTACTAGGGAATTTAATATAGACTTAATAACAACAGCTCCTTCAGTTGTATATGAAGCTATTTTAAATAATGATGAAAAGATATTAGTTGATGCTCCTAATAAATTACCTGATAAAGGTAAGATAAAGGAAGTGTTGGAACCTTTTATTAAGACTAGTATATTTACTCCTAAAGAGTACATCGGTCCTATTATGAAGTTATGTCAGGATAAAAGAGGTATTTATATAAATATGGAATATATTGATACTAGTCGTGTTAATATACATTATGAATTACCATTATCTGAAATTGTTTATGATTTTTTTGATAAATTAAAATCTTATACTAAAGGGTATGCTTCATTTGATTATGAAGTCATTGGTTATAAAAAAAGTGATTTAGTTAAAATGGATATTTTATTAAATGGCGAGGCAGTTGATGCTTTAAGTGTTATAGTTCATAAAGATTTTGCTTATCAACGTGGTAGAAGTGTTGTTTTAAAGTTAAAAGAATCTATACCTAGACAGTTATTTGAAATTCCAATTCAGGCAGCAATTGGTAATCATGTTATTGCGAGAAGTACTGTTAAAGCACTTAGAAAGGATGTTTTAGCTAAGTGTTATGGTGGAGATGTTACACGTAAGAAAAAATTACTTGAAAAGCAAAAAGAAGGTAAGAAGAGAATGAAACAGATAGGTAGTGTAGAATTGCCGCAGGAAGCATTTATGAGTGTTTTAAGTATGGATGAGGTGTAAGAGATGCTTGGTGAAGAAAAATTAAGATTAAAGATGCAGTTTGCATATGAAGTTTCAAAATTATTTGTAAATGCAGGATGTTCATCTACTGATTTAGGAGAAGTTACTGAAATTCCTAAGTCAACTATTAAAAGATGTTTAAAAACAATTAGAGAAAGAGGTAATGATATTTTATTGTTATTACCAGATATTACTGAAGAAGAACTTTTGAGATTACAAGATAAAATCAATGAACAAACTAAAGATAATAAACAATTAAACAGATGGACTCAAGGTATTTCTTTTGATGAATTTAAAGCTGATATAGAAAGAGTAAGTGAACTTTATAGACAGACTAATGGTATTATTTCTGATGAAAAGAAAAGTACTGTTGTTAGACTTGTTGTTAATGATGATGTTGCTTATAGAACTATCGCAACTAGTCAAGGTATATCATTAGGATCTGTTGCGGGAATTATGAAAAAGTCAGGTATGAAAAAAGATAGTGATGTTAAAGGGAGTAGTCATAAGTAATGACTGATGCAGTATATATACACATTCCATTTTGTGAAAAGATTTGTTCTTACTGTGACTTTTGTAAAGTACTTTATAATGAAAAATTAGTTGATAAATATTTAGGCTCTTTGGAAAAAGAAATTAGGAAAAGATATTTAGGAGAAAAAATAAAGACATTATATATTGGTGGTGGTACTCCTTCATCATTAAATATTAAGCAACTTATAAGATTGTTTGAAATAACAAATATTTTTGATAAAGAGTCATTAGAAGAATTTACAATAGAAGCTAATTTTGAAAGTACTACATTTGAAAAATTGGATTTATTTAAGAAAAATGGAATTAATAGACTTAGTTTTGGATTAGAGTCTACTAATAAAAAACATTTAAAATTTTTAAATAGAGATTTTGATAAAAATCATGTTATAGATATAGTTAAATATGCTAAAAATATAGGTATTCATAATATTAATATAGATTTAATATATGCTCTTAAAGATGAGACTATTGAAGAATTAAAAGAAGATTTAGATTTTATTATTGATTTAGATATTAAACATATTTCTACTTATTCATTAATAATTGAGAAGAATACTTTACTTAGTGTTTTAAAAACTAAGAATATTTCAGAAGACTTAGATTTAGAAATGTATAAGTTTATTTGTAAGTATTTAAAAGATAATGACTTTAATCATTATGAAATTAGTAATTTTTGTAAGGAAGATTATGAATCTAAACATAATACTGTATATTGGAAGAATTTACATTACTACGGGTTTGGTTTAGGAGCTAGTTCTTATATTTTGGATGAGAGGATTACTAATACGAGGTCTTTTAATAAGTATTTTATGGGAGATTATATTTCTTCAATAGAAACCGTTAGTAAAGAAGACAATATGGAATATGAAATAATGTTAGGACTTAGGATGAGTAAAGGAATAAATAAAAATAAATTTTATAATGAGATTGGCAAAAATATAGATGAATGTTATAATTATTCTAGACTTATTAATGATGGATTTATTATAGAAGATAAAGATAATGTATATATTCCAGAATTGAATTTTTATATAAGTAATGAGATAATTGTGGAATTTATTAGAGGTGAAGTAGTATGAATAAAAGTTTAAAGTTTTCTAAAGAACTTGAATATATTAAAAGTGAGAAAATAAAAATTTCTTGTCAAAAAATGATAGAATTGTTGCCAGATTACTTTTTTGAAGTGCCAGCTTCTTCAACTGGTAAATATCATCCAGAGTATGCTTTAGGAGAAGGTGGACTTTTACGTCATACTAAGGCTGCGGTTAGAATTGCCTATGAATTATTAAATGATCCTTGTATAGGAGATAAGTATACACAGGATGAGAAAGATTTAATGATAATGTCTTTAATTTTACATGATGGTTTAAAGTCTGGTCTTAATCATGAAAAGTATACAAGATTTGATCATCCTATTTTAATAGCTGACTATATAATGGATAATGAAGAAGAACTTGGACTTGAAATAGAGGAAATTGAGTTTTTATGTGATGCTGTTAAGACACATATGGGCTCTTGGACTACGGATTATAATGGAGTAGAAGTATTAGAAAAGCCAAAGACAAAGTATCAAAACTTTGTACATATGTGTGATTATTTAGCAAGTCGCAAATGTTTATTAGTACCTTTTGATAAGAATGATGATATTAGTGTTTAATTGTCATCATTTTCTTTTGTTCAACTTGATACTGTAAAAAAAATTTGATATACTGAAAAAGAAGGGTGAAGTTATGGAGAAAGTAAAACAAAGTTATATTAGAGAAATTATTACGTCTGTACTTGGTATTTTAATATTAATAGTTTTTATATTTGGTACCAGTTACGCTGTTGAGGTTAAAAATTCAGATGAGAGGATTAATACTTTGACAATGGGCTATTTGTCTTTTAATTTTACAGAGAGTAATAATAATACAATTAATATTATTAATGCTAAACCAATGAGTGATACTGAAGGGATGAAAATCACAGATGAAGATTTGTATTATGAGTTTAGTGTTTCAAATGACTTTGATAAAAGTATTAACTATGAAATTTTACTTGAACCTATTGTTAATGATATTGACGGAGAATATATTAAATTTTATTTAACTGATAAAGATAATAAACCTGTTTCTAATTATTCAGATAATGTATTGAGTTTGATGGAACTTGAAGATTCTAAGTTAGATGGAAATAAGGTTTTATATAAAGATGTTTTAAAATCTAAGACAAATAAAAAGTTCACTTTGAGAATTTGGTTAAGTGATAAATATCAAGAAAGTACTGATAATTTATCATTATCATTTAAAGTAGATGTTAAAGGTACTACTAAAGATATGGAGTGATTATTATGACAGGTAAGATTATTGTTATAGAAGGAACTGACTGTTCGGGAAAAGAAACACAGTCAAAATTATTGGTAGAAAAATTAAAATCTTTAGGTAAGAAATGTGCATATTTTAGTTTTCCAATGTATGATACTCCTACAGGTAAAATAGTTGGTGGAGCTTATTTAGGTAAACCGGAGATATGTGAAGGATATTTTAAAGAAGGAGCTCCTAATGTGGATCCTAAAGTATCTTGTTTATACTATGCTGCTGATAGAAAATATAATATTGATAAAGCATTAAAATTACTTGATGAAGGTTATTATGTTTTACTTGATAGATATACTACTTCTAATTTGGCACATCAAGGTAGTAAGATAAAAGATAAAGATGAAAGATTTAATATGTATCAATGGATAGATAAGTTAGAATACTGGTTATTACAATTACCTAAACCTGATAAGACAATATTTTTACATGTTCCTTATGAATATTCATGTGAGTTAAAGAAAAATAGAGTAAATTTAGATGAAAATGAAAAGTCTCCAGAACATTTAAAGGGTGCTGAAAGAGCGTATTTGGAATTGGTTGAATTATATAACTGGGATAAAATTGAATGTGTTAAAGATGGTAAACTTAGAAGTGTTGAAAATATTAATGAAGAAATACTTAAGTTAATTGAAGAAATGAATTAAAGTGATTTTAATTCATTTTTTTATAAAAAAAACGCTTTTCTAAGCGTTTTTTGTTTCAACTTTTGGAATTTGTATTGTTTGGTTTGGTGTTGGTGTTTGTTGTACTGCTGGTTGTATAGGAACAGGAGTTACTGTAGTTGTTTTTGTTTGTGCTTGAACATTTTGTTGTACTGTTGTGCTTGGTATATTTATAACTGGTTTTACATCAGTTTTATTATTTAAGTTTACAACTGGCATTGGTGTTTGTACGGTTACTGTATTTACTGTTGGTGTTGGAGTTGGTGTTGGTGTTGGAGTTGGAGTTGGAGTTGGAACAGTCACTGGTGTTGTTACCGGAGGTGTTACTGGTACCGCTGGAGTAGTTACAACTGTTGTTGGTTGTGTTACCAGTGCAGTAGGTGTTGTTTGAACAATTGGCTTAGCTGGAACTATTCCTACTGTAGTTTGTACTTTTTGTGCTGATATAATTGGTGTTACACTAGCAGGTGTTACAGCTATTTCATTAGTTGTAGGTACTTCATCTTGCTTTTCTTCACTAATTGTTTTTGTAAGATATCCTTCTGTTTCTTCACCAGGTTCACTTTCTATTTCGATAACACGGTATACTTCTTCAAAGCTTGTTAGTCCAGCAACACATTTACCTAAAGCATCTTGTAGCATGGTAATTGTTTTATTTGTATATACCATTTCGCTTAATTCTTCTTTTTTCATTTTGTCGTTTGTTAAGGCATTTCTAATTTCATCATCTAATTCTAGAACTTCTTGAATAGCAATACGTCCTTTGTAACCTTTACGACAATGTTCACAACCTTCTGGGTTAGCATCATATATTTTATCGATATCACGATTCATGTATCTTTTGAATACTTTTTTCTCGTATTTTGTTGTTTCTCTTTCAACTCTACATTTTGTGCATAATTGTTTAGCAAGTCTTTGAGAAATAATACCGGTTAAGGCAGTTGATAATAAGTATCGTTCAACATCCATATCTAGTAAACGTTCAATAGTTGATAAAGAGTTGTTGGTATGGATGGTAGATAGAACTAGGTGACCTGTAATAGAAGCACGAACTGCTATTTGAGCTGTTTCTGAGTCACGAATTTCTCCGATTAGTATAACATTCGGATCTTGACGTAAGATAGAACGTAGTGCGGCAGCGAATGTCATACCAATTTCAGCATTAACTTGTACTTGGTTCATTCCTTCGATGTTCATTTCGATAGGGTCTTCAACAGTAATTATGTTTATTTCTGGTTTGTTTAGACCTTGTAATATAGAGTAAACTGTTGTAGATTTACCTGAACCTGTAGCTCCGGTAACTAGAATAATTCCATTTGGAACGCCCATCATACGTTTTAGTTTAGCTAGATTTGTTGGATTAAATCCTAAACTGTCAATTCCTTGTAAACTTCTTGTATAGTCTAAGATACGAATAACGATCTTTTCACCTTCGTTTAATGGAAGACAAGATACACGCATATCTAAGTATTTACCAGCAAATTCACCTTTAATAGCACCATCTTGAGGTAATCTTGATTCAGTAATGTTCATGTTTGCTAGAATTTTTAAACGAGTAGTTAAGTTTCTTTCAAAAGCTTTTGGTATATATGTATAATCTTGTAAATCACCATCGATACGGAATCTAACCATCATTCCATCTTCCCTAGGGTCAAAATGGATATCTGATGTATTGTTTTTAGACGCAGTAATAATGATGTAATCGGCAACTTGAGTTATTGGAGTACGTTCAAAATCAAACGCAACCATGTTGGTTTCAGTGCCTTTTGACACCTTTTTTTCTTCCTTTTCTACCATTTTTTCAGCCCCTTTTTACTTTCTGTATGGTATTTTTCTATAGTTTATTATATAATAGATTTATGAGAATAGCAAGGAGTGAAGTTATAAAATGTTAAAAATTAATTGTAAAGGTTTCGTTCTTGTTGAAACTTTAGTTGTAGCTGTTTTTGTAGCAGCAATTTTTTCTGTTATCTATGCTAATTTTTATCCAATTATGGCTGAATATGAAAAAAGAGAAGCATATGATGATATAGACAGTAAATATGCAGCATTTTGGTTTAAAAGAATAATTCAAAGTGATAGTGTTGACTTTACAAATATTCAAAATGATATTACTAACAATTTATATCATGAATTTGATTGTTCTAACGATATTGTAAATTCTGACGCTACAGCAATAAAGATTTGTAATGGTTTGGTAAAGAGTTTTGGTGTAAAGCATATGTATATTACAGATTATAAACTTGGTAATAGAGATGATGCTAGTGATAAAAATAATTTTAAAGGAGTAGTTGATGCTAATTCTTCTAATATATTTAGTTCTGGTTTTCAAGATTATGTAGCATATTTGCCTACTTATTCTAAAGTGTCTTCATTAAATGATGCTTGTTACAGATTGATTGTTGAATTTTCTAATACGGTAGATAGAAATGAATATTGGAATTATTCTACTATTGAAATATTAAAAGGAAGTAGGTGTTAAGTATATGAAACTTAATAATAAGGGTATATCTACTATTGAAATACTTATTTCTTTTGTTCTTGTAGCAATTATAGTTGTTTCTTTGTATGGATCGGTTGAATCATATAAGAATAGGCAAAATATAGAATCTGAAAAGAATCAAATTATGACTTATAAAAACTTAATAACTAAAGAAATTCAAGATGATTTAATTATGAGAGGATTAATAGATGTAATTATTGATTATAAAGAATTTAAAAAAGATGCTTCTACAAATACAGTTACACCTGAAACTTATACTCTTGAATTTTCTTTTAGAGATGGTACTAAATCACAATTAATAGTAAAAAGGATTTTAGCTAATGATTATGGTGTTGAAGGATCTGGGTCTTGTATTTCTGGAAAAAATGACTACTTTTCAATTTCTTATGGACCGGAGGGCGATTTAACTGAATATGAACTTCCTGATCTAGGGTCTGGTAAAAATAACGAAAATTGTAAAGTTTTAGATTTAAGAATGAGTGATATAAATATAAATACAGATGATGATATTTTAACTATTGATATTAGGTTTTATCATCCTGATTTTTCAACTAAATATGGTATTGATATAGTATGTCCTATAAACTTTTTTAGATAAGATATAATAATAAAAATAAAGGAATGGAAATCATTGTTTGAATTATTCTTCCATAAAGAAAATTTATATATTTAATAGAAGTATTAGAAATAATACTTTTTATTTGGATATGAATAGATAAGCTACCAAGAGTAAAGAATATAATAATTATAAGAGTTCTTAATAATTCATTAGATATTAATATTGTAGAGAATAGTCCTTTTGTTAGGTCAAAGACACCAGATAATATTACATAATTAAAAGTATTTAGAGTTAAGTATTCATTAATAATTACAGTTATTAAATAAAAAAATACTGATGTTCCATATATTATAGATATTACTTTTAGAGAGTCTGTTATTGCTTTAGAAAGGGATGAGGCAAAGTCTTTAGAAGTTGTTTCTGGAAGATGAAATTTTTCTTTTTCTCTTGGTTTAGTAATATAAGCAATTATTAAATTACTTAGTATTAATACTAATAGAACTTTTAGAGCTATTTTATAATTAATTAGTGTTGTTACGGTATTTAAAACAAACATTGGATTAGGAAAATGTGTATATGTGATTAAGTAATTAGCTGTTTTTTGAGAAATAATATTTTTATCTAATAGATCTTTTGTATACTTAGTGCCTGATGGGATACCTGATAAAATACTCATAATTGTAACATAAAAGATACTGCCATTTAGTCTGAATTTTTTACTTAGTAATTCAATTAATCCTTGTTCTATTAGGATAGTTGACATCATAAAAAAGATAAAATTAGTAGGAAATAATTTTGTTATAAATAATTTTGTATATGATATGATACTTTTTATTATTAAGGGTGAATTAATAGTATAAAGAATTAATAGTATTAGTAATAATATAATAATTGTTATGTTTTGACGATTTTTTTTCATATTTCTCCATTTCTTTGTTATAATTAGGTAAGGTGATAAGATGTTTAAAAAGATTTTTACTTGGATTAAGGAATTAATAGTTGAAGAGTATAAGTTTATTATTTTTATGACTGTTTTTACTATTTTATTCTTTTGGCCAGTTAATTATTATGTTATTGTTGGTGGAGATATAAGTAATGTTTCTAAAAGAGTTAGTGTAACCTCTGGATATGAGAGTAAAGGAAGTTTTAATATTTGTTTTGTTTCGGAGTTAGATGGAAGATTAGGGCCTTATTTACTTAGTTATGTTATTCCAGGTTGGGAAAGAGAAAGCGCAAATGACTATAAGTATGATGATGAAGAGAGTATTGATGATATTAATTTTAGAAGTCAACTTGATTTAATTAGTTCTAATTCTAACGCTATTAAATGGGCATATAAATTAGCTAATAAAAGTTATGAAGAAATAGATACTAAAGTCTATATTATTTCAGTTATGAAGAATTATAATGATTTTAAAGTAGGAGATCAAATAATTGAAATAGATGGTGTTAAAATTAAAAATAATAGTGATGTTATTGAATGTGTAGATAAGTATAAAGAAAATGATATTGTTAAAGTTAAGGTTATTAGAAAAAATAAGGAAAAGGTAATTAAGTGTAAAATATATAAAGAAGAAGATAGACTTATATTAGGAATTTATGTTCAAGAAGTTAGTAGTTATAAGACTGATCCAAAGGTAACGCTTAAGTTTAAACGTACGGAACAAGGTCCTTCTGCTGGACTTATTACAGCTCTTTCAATATATGATCAGTTAACTAAAGGTGATTTGACTAAGTCATTAAAAATTGCTGGTACTGGTACAATAGAAAGTGATGGTACTGTTGGCTCTATTGGTGGAGTTAAATATAAATTAGCTGGTGCTGTATCTAAAAAAGCAGATGTTTTCTTAGTACCAGCAGGAGAAAATTATAAAGAAGCGATTAAATACAAAAAGAAAAATCATTATGATATAAAAATTATTGGTGTTTCTAATTTAGAAGAAGCTATTTTAGAGTTAGAAAAGTTGGAGGTATAATTTTTTGAGAATAGGAATAGATATTGATAATACAATTTGTAATACTGAAGAAAAGTTTTATGAATTAGCTAATATTTATATGAATAATAAAAATATTTCAATTGATGAGTTTAACAATAAATATTTGAATGATTTTTATGTTAAAAATATGTTAGAAATAATTAATAAAAGTACTTTGAAACCTGGATTTAGAGAAGTGTTTGAAAAAATATTTCTTGATAATGAAATAATTATTATTACGGCGAGAAGTGATAGTTATATATCTGGTTTTGATAGGATGACAGAAGCTACTAAGGCTTGGCTTTCAAGTAATGGTATTAGATATGATGAATATTATGGATCTTGTTACAAAGCTGATAAAGCAAAGGTATGTACAATTGAAAAAATAGATCTTATGATAGATGATGACTTTAATAATTATTTAGAATGTAAAAAGTTAAATATTAATACATTGTTATTTGATGATAAGAAAAGATATTTAGATGTAATTGATAGAGTTGAATCTTGGGAAGAAATAGAAAAAATTATATTGAATTTAGAATAACTATTTTTGAATAGTTATTTTTTTCACATAATTTCCCATAAATTAACTATAATTCGACAACAATTAAGTAGTATGATTAAGATGTAGAAAGGAGGAATAAGTATAAGAAAAGAATATAATTATTAATTAGCGTTTTACTACTTTACTTTATATATATAAGGAGGGATGCTTATAGAAATATAGAATTATTTAGATAAAAGTGCTATACTACTTACATATGGTGGTGATTATAGATGTATACTGTCTGTTTGGTAGAAGATGAAGTTGATTTAGCAAGTTTAATAAAAACGTATTTAGAAAAGGCTGGGTATAATGTTGTATCCTTTACTAAAGGAAATGATGCCATTAACTATATTGGGAATGTCGTTCATATATGGATTTTAGACATTATGCTTGCAGATGATATTAACGGGTATGATATAATTAAAGCTATCAGAAAAAAAGATGAAGATGTTCCAGTTATATTTACATCAGCTAGAGATCAGGACTTAGATAAAATACTTGGACTTGAACTTGGAAGTGATGATTATATTACTAAACCTTACTCTAGTAAAGAACTTGTTCTTAGAGTTAATAAAATTATAAAAAGAGTTTATAAGGATGATAACAACAATAATAATATACTTACATATGATATTTATACTATAGATTTAACTAGGAGAATAGTATTACAAAATGATAAAGAGATAAAGCTTACTACATTAGAATTTGATTTGTTAGTACTATTTATAAAAAATAAAGATAAGTGTTTTACTAGAGAAGAAATATTAGATGAAGTTTGGGGTAAAGATTACTTTGGTTCTGATAGAGTAGTTGATGACTTAGTTAGAAGAATTAGAAAAAAATTACCTAAACTTAATGTTAATTCTATCTATGGGTATGGTTACAGACTATCATGAAACATATTAATAAATTAAGCAAACAATTAGTCTGGCTTGTAGGTTTTATATTTGTTATATTATTTATAATACTTGGTTTAGTACTACCTAAAATGTTAATTCCTGTTGCGGAAAACAATATATATAATTATCTTAGAGAACCATTACAATTAGTTAATGCCAACGTAGATTATAAATTATTAGACACCAAGATTGCCTATGTTTATGTTGTAGGTGATAATGTTTTAACTACTGAGAATTTACAAGATGAACTTGGTATAGATAATGTTAGTTCATTGATGAAGAAAATTACTAATGAATATGGTAAGATAGAATATAAGCATAAATACTATTATTACTATGCTATCGAAAATGAAAGAGTTAAAAAAATTGCGATTACAAACGACAGTTATATCAATAAAACAAAGACAGAAATATTAGGTTCAATATTTCCTATAGTACTTGGTACATGTTTATTAATAGGACTTATTCTTATAGCTTGGTCTACTATTATAGTTAGAAAAATAGAAAAGCTAAAGAATAAAGTTGATAATATTGATAACCAGGATTATAATCATAAATTAGATTTTGAAGTGGATGATGAAATCAAATCATTAGGTTTAGCAATAGAAGATATGCGACTTTCTTTAATAAATCAAGAAGAATATCGTAATCAGATGTATCAAAATATATCACATGATTTTAAGACACCTCTCACCGTTATAAAATCATATATAGAAGCTGTTGAAGATAACGTTGAAGATGAAGCTACAGCACTTAGCGTTATTAAAGAACAGACATCAAAATTAGAACAAAAAGTACACTCACTTCTTTACTTAAATAAACTTGATTATCTTAAAGATTCTAAAAATATTGAGTTAGTACCAGTTGATATGGAGAAAATTATTAAGACTGAAGTTGAAAAGTTTAAGTTCCATAGAAAGGAATTGAACTTTATAGTTGAATATGATAAGAAAAGTCAGTTTGTAGGTACTGTTGAAAACTGGGAAACAATACTTGATAATTTATTAGGGAATTTTATAAGATATGCTACTACGACTATAAAAATTACAGCTAAGCAGAACAAGTTAATTTTATATAATGACGGAGATAATATTAGTAATGATTACCTAGAAGGAATTTTTACTCCGTTCCGGAAAGGTATCAAGGGTCAGTTCGGGCTTGGCTTATCTATTGTTAAAAAGACACTTAATATAATGAATTATGATATAAGTATTAATAATGAAAAAAAAGGTGTATCATTTATAATTACAAAGAGAACTCATAAATAATTTGAGTTCTTTTTTCTTGAAATATAATTATATATTTAATATAATTTAATTAGTAGAGGATGTGATGATAATGAAGAAAATCAAGAATAATAATTATTTTAAAATATTATTTTCATTTGTGATGCTTACTTTAGGTTCTTTTTTAGCAGCTTTGGCGTTAGAGGCATTTTTAATACCTAATACTATATTAGATGGTGGAGTTACTGGTGTATCTATTATTATTTCTAAACTTAGTAAGTTACCAATGAGTTTATTAGTTTTAGTTTTAAATATTCCGTTTGTTTATGTTGGATATAAGAATTTAGGAAAAAGATTTTTAGCTAGAACAGTTTATTCAATGGTATTATTTTCTATATTTTTGGAAGTTTTTAAAGGAATAGAACCTTTTACTGAAGTTATGTTACTCGCAACGGTATATGGTGGTTTAATACTAGGAGTTGGTGTTGGATTAGTTATACACTTTGGTGGATGTGTAGATGGAACTGAATCTGTTTCAATAGTTATTAGTAAGAATACTAGTCTATCTGTTGGACAAGTTGTGTTGTTATTTAATTTGTTTATTTATACTGTTGCGGGAGTTATTTTTGGTTTTGATAGAGCAATGTATTCACTACTTACTTATTTTATTACATTTAAAGTAATTGACTTTGTATCTGAAGGTATGGAACAAGCTAAAGCTGCTTTGATTGTTACTAGTAAAGGTAATCATTTATCTAGTGAAATATATAATAGGTTAGGTAGAACTACAACTACTATTAAAGGAAAAGGATTAATATCTGGTGAAAAAGAAGTATTATATTGTGTTATAACAAGAGCTGAAATATTTGAACTTAGACATATAGTTGAAGAAATGGATGAAAGTGCTTTTGTTACAATATTAGAAGTATCAGATATTATTGGTAATCATATTAAGTCTAGTAATAAAATTATAAAAGAGTAGAAAGCAGTGATATTTGTGATAAAGAAAGTAGGAGTATTTGATTCAGGTATTGGTGGTTTAAGTATACTTGATAAGTTAAAAGAAATGCTTTTATATGAAGACTTTTATTATTATGGAGATAGTTTAAATAATCCATATGGTGAAAAGACTGATGAAGAATTATTTAAAATAGTTAGTAATGTAGTAGAAAAGCTTATAGATGAAGGATGCAAACTGATTGTTATTGCGTGTAATACAGCAACTACTAGATGTATGAAAAGGCTAAGGGAGACTTTTAAAAATATTATTTTTGTAGGAACAGTTCCTGCTATTAAAGTAGCGTGTGATAATAGATATAAAAATACTTTAGTAATGGCAACTCCTGCTACTATTGAATCGGAAAGAACATATGAATTAATTAGAGATAATAAAAGATATGATCAAAATATATATTTATTAGCTTGTCCTGGTCTTGCAAAAGCAATAGAGGATAAAGATAAAGAAAAGATAAAAGAAATATTAAAAAATGATTTTAAAGATTATAAAGATAAAAATATTGATTCTATTGTCTTAGGTTGTACACATTATCCATTTATAAAAAAGGAAATATTGGAAGAAATGCCAGGTGTTACTTTAATAGATGGATCTGTTGGCGTTGCGAAGGAAGTTAAAAGACAATTAGAAGAACATGGTCTTTTAAATGATGAGAGAGTAAGAAAAATAGAAATATATAATTCTTTAACAGAAAAATTAGAAACAATTGTTGAATAAATATTCGATGATTTTTTTAAAGAAAAAAGAAATTGTCGTAAATTTTTAGACTAAAGTTCGCATTTTTGCCAACTTTTTTCTTTTTCAGAT
>CAVIUA010000015.1:0-26417 GCA_963645945.1 bacterium | reverse complement strand
ATTCAGTTCACAATTCCGTGAATTTTTTTTGACCTTTACAACAAAGTATTGTATACTTAAAAAGAATAAGATAATAGGAGTTGATAACTGTGATTATAAGAAAACCATATGCTTTTCTAATTAAGAACTTTAGAAAAATACATATACTCATGTTACTATTATGTGCATTTATTTATTACAAAACAATTACATTAAACTCATTTATAAATGAATTTATGGATTTATTTAGTTATGATTCTTATAACGAACCAATATCTAGATATACAGGCTTTTTCCCAAGTTTAACACTTATTATACTAATAGGAATAAGTGTAGCTCTAGTTGTATTATTAAAAAGAAAAAACAAGCCATGGAAAATGTACTTATTGCCAATAATAGAATTTTCAGCTCTTTTACTTACATTTATATTTACAGCTGGATATTTCAATAGCTATACCGGAAGTTCAGAAACAACGACAGTAAGAGCCATAAGAGACGTTATTTTCATATTAACTATACCTCAGTATATAAACTTTATCTTATTAGGAATAAGAATATTTGGTGTCGATTTAAACAAATTTGACTTTAAAGCTGATAAAGAATATCTAGAACTATCAGAAGATGACCGTGAAGAAATAGAAATAAATATTAATATAGATAAAGAAAGTTTTAAAAGAACATTCAAAAGATTAAAAAGAAATCTTGGCTATTTTGTACAAGAACATAAATTATTAGTCCAAGCAGTATGTACAGTCCTAGTAATAGTTTTAGCACACAAGAGCTATAACTATATATTTGTTGTTAATAAATCATATAAACAAGGAGATATTATAAATACCAATGGTTATACAATAACAATAAATAATAGTTATTATAGTGATAAAGATTATAAAGGAAGTAAAATATCATCTAATTACGGTTTTGTAGTACTAGATTTAAATATAAAAAATAACTATACCAAAAGAACAGTAAATCTAAATCGTTTCCATGTAATGAATAAATCGTCAAACTATTCACCAACAAATAAACTTTATGAGACAGAATTTAGTGATTTAGGTAAAACAGTATCAGAATTAACATTAGAAAAAGATAAAGAAACAAATTTATTGCTGATATATAAAGTATCTAGTGAAAACAAAATAAATAGATTTGTATTATATTACCAAGAATTAAATGGCAATGAAACACACTTAAGAAAAATAAAACTAAAAATAAATGACTTATCAGAAATAAAAGCACATAAAGCAGTTAAACTAGGTGATGTTTTAACAATAAAAACAAATGATGAAGAAAAAGAAGTAATTTTTGATAATCTAGAAATATCAGAAACAGTAGAATATAATGCTAGAAGTTGTAGTAGTTCAAAATGTGAAGTAACAACTAAAACTAAAACAGCAAAAGCTGGTAATTCAATCCTTAAATTAGACTTTTCTTCTAATGACTTTGCAGGCAAAGATATGATTGACTTTTTAATTAGATATGGTAAAATTAATTATATAGATAATAGTAAAACAAAAAAAGGGTACAAAATTAGTAATGCATTAAATACTTATGAATATTATGGAAAATATGTATATATAACAATACCTGATAAAATAGCAAAATCAAAAAAATTAGAATTAGTAATTACAGTACGTAATAATAAGTATACATATAAGCTTAAGTAAGGAGAATAATATGAAAGACAAAAAAAGATTATTTAGATTAATAAGATTGACAATCACTATTGTTATTGCTGGATTATTTATTTGGTATTTTGTTTTATCTCCTTACATAACATTCAAACAAAATGAAAACGAAATATTAAAAGCTGCTAAAAGATATTATGAAATAAATTTAGATAAATTACCAACAGGAACTAGAATAAGTACTGTAACATTACAAACCTTATCACGAGAAAGTTATATTGATAAGGATTTTTATGTTCCATTCAGTAAAAAACCTTGTTCAATAACCGAAAGTTGGGTAAAAGTAAAACATACAGATTCAGGGTATAAATATTATGTTTATCTAGAATGTGGAGCCTTAAAATCAGCAACAGATCATAAAGGACCTACAATCACTTTAAATGGTAAAGATGAAATAACTATAAATAAAGATGAAAAATATGAAGAACCTGGTGTTAAAAAAGTAATGGATAATACCGATGGAAAAATGGACGTTAAAGATGTTACTATAGATTCTAGTAAAGTTGACACATCAAAAGTAGGTACATATCAAGTCACTTATACAGCACTAGACAGTTTTAAAAATAAAACAGAAAAAGTAAGAACTGTAAAAGTAGTACAAAAATTAGAACATACCATAAAAAAAGATACAAATAATACCGGAGTATATACAGGAACAGTAGAAAATAACTATATTAGATTTTCTGGAAACTTATTTAGAATTGTAAGTGTAGAAAATGGTAATGTAAAAATAGTAGCAGCTGAAGATGTTTCAAATGTTAACTATTCAGGATTAGACAAATGGCTAGAATATTATTATGATCATTTAGCTGATAGTTCAAAAGAATATATTGTAAAAACAAAATATTGTAATGATAAAGTAACAGATACAACTACTAAGAAATGTTCATCATATACAAAAGAAAAAGATGTTTACATTTTATCAATTGAAGATGTAAATAACAGTATAGATGTTAATACGGATAGAAGTTATTTATATCCAGAAACAATAGTTTGGCTAGCTAATACTAAATCTGATAAAGAAAGCTGGACAACAAGAAGTTACTTTAATGACTCTATCTTGAAATATAAGAATTTTTCAAAAGACTATAACTTTGGTGTTAGACCAGTAATAACTATTAAAGGTTCAACATTAATTACTGCAGGAACTGGTACAGAAACTGATCCTTATCAAATAGATGATATGAAAACTGGTAAAGCAGATGAAAAATTAAATACAAGATATTCAGGTGAGTATGTTAAGTATTCAAATATGTTATGGAGAATAGTAGAAACAGAAGAAACAGGAACTATAAAGGTTATATCAACTGAAAATATTTCAATTGAAGGAAATAGAAAAATAAAATATGATAATTCAATAACAAAGAAAGTTTATAATCCTAATCAAAAAGGAAATATAGGATATAAAATAAATCAAAAAACCTCTGACGTAATAGATGAAGAATATTTTGTAAAAAATGAAATAAAAGTTCCAATATATAAAACAATAGCAAAATACAAAAAAGAAACTACAACAAAGAAATATAAAGTAAAATTTCATGCACCAGATATGTATGATTTATATGCCGCACAAAATGAGGAACAATTGACAGGATACTGGTTAATTAATTCATCACAAAAAGAAGACATTGTTTACATGATTTCAACAATAGGAGTAATTTACTATGACAGTGTACCAAGTGATAATGGAGCTGAAGTTAGAGTTGTTGGATACTTAAACAAAAACTGTAAAATAGTTTCAGGAAAAGGAACTTTAGATAGTCCATATAAAATTGCGAAGTAGGGATAAAATGAAAAAAAATAAAATAAAAAGAAAAAAATTAATATGGGTAAATATAGGAACAACTATTTTGGTGATTGCAATAGTAGGGTTGTTAATATATGGTATGACAAGTCTGGTATCGGGAATTAAACCATTCTATGAAATAAAAGAAAGAACAAATAAAATAAATAATTACAATAAAACTCATGAAGAAACAAATGCCGTAGGATGGATACGTGTACAAGGAACAAATATTGATTATCCAGTAATATATGCATCAAGTTCAGTAGATGTATCAAAGATAACAGAAGATTTTACCTGGGTTTTAGATAATGTTGATGAATTAACAAATTACACATATATTTTAGGTCATAATATAAGAAATGTTTCTTCAAATCCATTGATAACAGATAAAAGTCATACAAGATTTGAACAACTTCCTTCCTTCCTATATTTAGACTTTGCAGAAAAAAATAAGTATATACAATATTCCATTGATGGAAAAGATTACTTGTTCAAAATATTTTCTACATCATTTGTAAAACACACAGATCAAAAAACCGAAACAGAAAATATGAAACAAGAAGAATTAAAAGAATATATTAATAAATCGTTAAAAGATAGTTATTTTGATTTTGATGTTGATGTGGATGAAAATGATAAAATAATAACTTTAGCAACATGTACAAGATTCTATGGTCCAACAACTGAATACATGTATAAAATAGATGCTAGATTAGTACGAGATAATGAAAAAATAAAAAATTACAAAGTAGAAGAAAATGACAATTATAAAGCAATTAAGAAAATAATGAAAGTTGGCGATGAAGATGATAAAGAAGAATTATAAAAGAATAATAAAGGGATTCTTATTTATATGCTTAACCTTTCTTATATGTATTAATATAAAAAATGTAGATGCAGAACAGGAAAAAAATAAATGTGAAGAAGAAATTTATTTTGGTGAAACCGTAGAAGATGATACTGCAGGAACAATAACTGTATCATCCGGAACGGGAATGTTTGATATTTTAGTATACATAGATGGTGAAGAAAAAAATTATACTATAAATAGTAATGAAAAAATTGGAATATATTATAATTCATCAATGGAACATACAATTTATATTAATTTAATATATACCGGGGATAACGAATGCTATAAACGAGATGATTTAGACGACATAAAAAGTAAAATCAAAGCCAATGCTGGTGAAAAATTAAAAAAGGATGAAGTAGCAGGAAATATATACTATCGAAACTATTATTTTTCAACTAATGAAAAAGCAGAAATAAGTACATTGAAAAACGAATTTTATGACACTATCTGTAAAGACTATAGGGATGGTAATTGGACAAACCTTGGCTATTCAAGTGACGATGCTGAAATACTAAGAAACTTTGATGCAAATTCAAAAAAATCTTTTAATTCAACTTGTTACAAAGAAGAAGTTTCATATAGTTTATCTGAGGAAGAAGTTACAAAAAAAATTAAAATTGCAGCTAACTATTATCTATCCAAAAACAAGACAAATGAAAGTACAACAGAGAGTACTATCAAAGAAAATGCAGAAGAAACATTTAAACTTGATGAAAATAGTAACGAAATAAATTTAACTGGTGAAAAAGGGCTAAAATGTGACATATTAAATTTAGGTACTAATTCTGGAAAATACGAATATGTAAATAAACACGTGTATGAAGCAACAAAATCAACTGAAAAGAAATATACAACAAGCCTAAAAACATATGTTTGTACTAAAACTTGTACCGAAAAAATAAAGGTTGAATATGGACCTCCAGTTGCAACAATAGCTGGTATGTGCTTTGAATATAAAGTAAAGGTAACAAGCGAAGTAACATGTACATCAAATCCTGGTGATGTAACTCCGCCGAACAAGGATGATTATGAGTACTGCGAGCCAACCCCTAATTGTATAAGTACATCTGGTCTAACAGAATCAACAGATGCTGGACCAAATGAAGAGTTTGATAGTTGTATAAGTACGTGCGATAATGGAAAATATACTCAAAAATGCATAAATAAGTGTTACAACAAGGTATATTCAAAAAACACAAACAAATTATTAAATTATACTGATAAAGTAGAAGCAACAAAGTTAAGTTCATCGTGCAATGCTATATTAAACATGACAGATTACCATAAAATAAAGCAGGAATATGGTACAATTGAAAAATTTGCAGAAGTATTATCAGCAAAAATATCAAAAGCAACAGATGTAGAATGTTACGGAAAATATGAATATGAAAATGGTAGCATCACATGGAAAAAAGGAACAGGAGGACATTGGACAAAATATGCTAGATATTATTTTTATAACGCCGAAAAAGCTTTACAAACAATATATCATGATGCAACAGTATTTAATGGTATATCAGATCCAGCAGCAGGAAAACGTAAGCCAAATGAATTCAGATACTATTCGCCAACAAACAAGGGATTTAAGACCTGGACACATTATAAAAATCATGAATCAGATGCAAAAATGAATGGTGCAGCAAAATGTGGTGATGAATGTTCATATATTGGATGTGCTGGCGAAAATAACTTAAATCCTAGCGATGTTAAAGGCGATTATGATAAAGATCTGGAAATATATAACAAATTTATAACTGAATGTTCAAAAGAAACAACTTGTTCAACTGACACTGCTACATTTACTATAAAAGTTAATAATAAAACAAAGAAAACTAATATTGAAAAAGAACTAAAAAATACAATAAAAAATAACAATGGAAATGTAACTCTAACTGTTGATGAAAATACACAAGAAAATATAATATTAAGTAGTGATAATTGTTACTTGCAAAATGGATTAAAGAAAAATAAGTATATGACAGAATGGAGTGTTCCAGGGTCATGGATTAACAATAAAACAGGAGACGTTAGTCAAGATAATAAAAAAGATTCTAAATCAATATGGCATCAAAAAAAGGATTATTATTGTACAAGTTTAGATTCTGAAGATGTAAATGTACATTGGTGGTACTATGGAATGAGTAAATCCATGGGAAAAGATGATAATCAAAGCAAAAAAGATATAAGTGAATGTTATAAAAAAATGACAGATGATGACTTGAAAAATTCTGTAGATGAATGGAATATAAAAGCTACTACTAGAAAGTTTGGATATTTTAATTGGAACATTGATGTAAGTTGTTTCTATGCACTATATAATGAAACAGATAAGCCGGACCCAGACGAAAGTAAAATTCCATGTAATGAAGATCCTGTTTGTGAAGGTGATGAATGCAATCCATCACAACAATATCGAATTCGTACAGTAGATAACGCTGATTTATTCCCATCAACAGATGGAACAGCAACAACAGACGCCACGGCAACAGGAAGAACCCCAGGATTTAACTGGACAGAAAATGCACAAAATTTAAAAAATATAAATTATATAATAGATCCTACAAAATTAATTGAAAATATTCAAAGTAATAAGGATAGTGTATATGCAGAAGAGGCCGAATATAGCTTTATATTAAGTCCAACAGATTTGAAGGCAATAAGAGATAATACAGCATCAAATAAAAATTATTTAGATTATAAAGGCTCATATGAAGTGAAAAATGGTGTATCAGTATATAGAAGTAACTTATTTAGAGGAAATGGTAGTGTATTAAAAAATAGTACACTTGGAACACTTGGCTGCAACAATCAGAAAGCAAACAGTTCACAATGTGATAACTATTGATAGGAGGTTAGTATATGAATAAAGGAATGTTAACAGTAGGTATAATTATTCTTGCTTTAATTGGATTTCTATTAATTAATATGATTTCCAATTATTCAACAGGAAGTGAATTAGATTATTACTTAGTAAAAGAAACAACTGAAGCTGCTATTGAAGATGCAATTGATATAAAATACTATCGTGATAATGGTGCCATTAGATTAGACAAAGATAAATTTGTAGAAAACTTTCTAAGGCGTTTTGCAGATAGTGTTGATAATACAAGAAGTTATCGTATAGCATTTTACGATATAAATGAAGTTCCTCCAAAGGTAAGTGTAAAGGTAGATTCATCAACTGTTCTAAGTTTCAATAGTGAAAATCTAGAAATGACAACAAGCTATGATGCCATTGTTGAGTCTACAATATCAAATAATATATATCTTGAAAATGCGTATGCTGATATTAATAATGAAATTGGTAAGCCTATTGTATTGAACAGAAGTGATAACTCATACACAAGGGAAGGAGAATAAAAATGGGGAATACAACAAATGGAATAAAAAAATTCTTACAAAATAAAAACACTGTAACTGTAGTTGGTGTAGTACTTGCAGTTTTAGTATTATATGTTGGATATAACATGCGTGTTAAAAGTGCTGTTAATCCAATAAATGTTCCTTATGCCAAAGAAACTATTAAAGGTGGAACACAAATAACAGAAGAAATGGTTGGAACAATACCAGTTCCGCCTTCAATGCTAAAAGGAAATGTATTTACTCAAAAATCACAAATAATTGATAAGTATTCACGTCCAGACAGTATTATTCCAGAAGGAAGCTTATTCTACTCAACAGCTGTTATAGAAGAAGCACAATTGCCTGCTAGTATAATTTTAAAATATCCAAAAGGATATGTATTATACAATATGCCAGTTACTACAGAATCGACATATGGTAATTCAATATATCCAGAAAATTATATTGATATTTATCTAAAAGCTGTAAATAGAATTACAGATGAAGAAGTAACAGCAGACGCAGATAAGATTATGCTTGGTAAACTTGTTGAAAATGTTAAAGTATTATCTGTTAAAGATGCATCAGGACAAGCTGTATTTGCTAACTTAGATGAGCAAAGAACACCAGCAATGATTATATTTGCTGTACCTGAAGAAATGTATATTATATTAAAAAAAGCAGAATATTTAAGAAATTATGATACAACTTTAATTCCAGTTCCAACAAATGAAAGCTTATCAGACAAACCAGGTGATATAACAATATCAAGTGAAGACTTAAAGGATTGGATCAATAAAGTTACAGTATGGACTGAAAGTTAAGAATAAAGAAAAAGAAAGAGGATGGTTAGATGAACGAAAATATTTTTGATAAACTTGATTTTGGGCCTTTAAAATCCCTATTAGATGATGATGACATTACTGATATATCCTATGATAATAATGGTCAGATATGGATTCGTTCTCTAACACAAGGCTCTATTCGAGTTGAAGTTAGCGGAGCAACACCAGAGTTCGTAGAAAAGCTAGCATTCCAATGTTCCAACGTCATGGGAACAACATTCAATAATGCTAAGCCATTTCTAGATGCTGAATCAAGTGAATTACGTCTTAACTTTGTACACTCTTCAATCGCAACAAATGGTATTGCCATGGTTATACGTAAAACACCAGCGAAAATTCGTCTAGAAAAAGAAAAACTACTTAAAGACGATTATTTCACACAAGATATCCATGATATTTTAATTAAATGTGTAGAAGGACATTGTAACATAATCGTCTCTGGTGAAACTGGCTCAGGTAAAACAGAGTTTGTAAAATACCTTGCCAGTCACACAAAAACAAATGAAAAAATTATTACTATTGAAGATACATTGGAATTGCACTTAGATAAGATATTCCCACAACGTGATATTGTTTCAATGAAAACAAATAACGTTGCTAGCTATACAGATGTATTAGTTACATGTATGCGTCAGAATCCAAAATGGATTCTACTATCAGAAGTACGTAGTGCAGAAGCAGTTACTGCCGTACGTAACTCTATATCATCAGGACACAATATCTTATCTACAATTCATGCTGATAAAGCGTCAGCTATTCCATATCGTTTATATAGTTTGATGGAAACTGACTTAGATGTTAATCAGTTCCTATCAACAATTTATAGATATATTCAATTAGGTGTTCATATAAGAGCATATTATAGTAAAGAAAAAGGAAAATTCCATCGTGAAGTAGACGAAGTAACAGAATTCTATGTTGATGAAAATAATCAACCAAAAAGTAGAACTATATATCAAAAAGTATTTGGAAAAGAACCAATGCTTAGAAAACCTAGTAAACATTTAATTGAATATCTAGAAAATCAAAATATTGATATTACTTCAGTTACAAGTCATATGGTAGATGATTTACCTTTCAATGACAATGAAGAAGATATGACTACAGCATCAGTTGAAAATACTAGTGTAGAAACAAAATTTGCAGAAACTAAAGCTCCTACAGAAAATGCAGTAGCAACATCAGAACAAAATCCTGTTGTTAATAATGAAACAACAGCAGGAAATGTAATGCCAATTTCTGAGCCAGCTCCAGCAACTGTGCCAATAATGCCAGTCCCAGAGCCAGTTTCTACACCAGCAACAGAACAAATATTGCCAACAGAAACACCTGTAAGTCAAGAAGTAGTACAAACACCTATGCAAGTACAACCAGGAAGTCAAGCTACACAAACACAAGTTGCAGGAGTAGAACAACCTAATACAAGTCAAGTAATACCTACAGCATCAGTAGTGTTACCAACACCTGAAGTAACAACAAATGTACCTTTACAGCCTGAAGTAGTATTACCAAACTTAGAAACTGTAATGGCTCAACCAATACCGGAGCAACCAGTAGTAACTCAAGAAACACAACAACCTAGCGTTCCAGAGCCAGTTATACCATTAACACCAACAGCAAATGAAACTCAAGTAAATGTTCCATTGCAACCAGAGACTGTTGTAATACCAAATGCAAATACACAAGTAATACCAAGTGTAGCACCAGTTATACCAGAACCATTACCAACATTAGATAGTAATCCTGGTGTTCAACAATAATAAAATAAAAAGGGAGTAATAAATATGTATATAGAAGAATTATTAATTTTAATAGTTATTGCCTTTGCTATTATTGCTTATAGAAATTATAAAGGCCAAAATGTTGGAAAATTTATTACTGTCCAAGTTCAGCAAATGTATGATAGATTTGCACCTTACTCATTTAAAATAGTAAGAGAAAAAACAAAAGAATTAGGTCAAGAATATACACCTAGACAATATGCTATACAAGTTGTAGGTATGTCAGTATTTGCTGGAGCAGTAACATATCTATACTTTTACAATTTAGTTATTTGTATAGTTTACATGATAATAGTTACAATGTTTGTACCATATCTATCATATTTAAGATGTAAAAGAGTATATAGTGAATTCATATTTGAACAAATCCAAGTATATACCTCAAATGTAATTATGGAATTTGCAACAACACAAAGTTTTGTTAAATCTCTAGAAGGAGTAAGAAACTCTGGTATCCTAGAAGATCCTGTAAAAAAAGATGTTGATTACATGATTGAATTAGCTTATAAAAACGGTAGTATTGATGAGTCACTTGCATATATGAGTAGAACTTATCCATACTACATCGTAAAAAACATGCACCAGTTATTCTTACAAATAACAAAAGAGGGTGCAAGAAACTCAGCTGATTCATTAGACAACATGCAACTAGATATAGACATGTTAGTAGAAAGTGTATATAGAGACCGTATCGAAAGAGCTTCATTCCATAAATCATTTTTACAATTTGGTATAATGTTATACCTAATGGTAATGCTTGTTCAATACTTACTCGGTAGAGAAACATATATCATTCTTTTAGAAAGATGGTATATAAAATTTCTACTTCATGGAGTATTAATTATAAATACTTATTTCCTTTTAAAAGGAGAAAAATACTATAATGAGAATGTAGGTGCTGAATAATGGAAGCGTTAATAGTAGGAGCAATCATAATAGGAATCTTCATTTACAATGGTACCATTGATAAAAAGAAATTTATGATTGATAATGAAAAATATTTACAAGCCTTTAGAGAAGACGACTATACATTCTTAGTTTTTGCTAAATATGGAGAAGAAGTAGATGTAGACCAGTTATATATGAAAAGATGTACATACGCTATTGTTGCCTTTCTAGTAATATTAGCAATAACCGCAACAGCTGGCTCATCAGACTCATTATTTAATTCACAATTCTTTTTAAACTTAGTTTTTTCTATTGTAGTTGGAGTAGTAATGTTTAAAATACCTTATTTACAACTTAAGAGTTTTTATAAATCACATCTACACGAAATAGATATAATGTTACCATATTACTTAAAGAGTTTAGAAATCTTGATCCAACATTATACTGTACCAGTAGCATTAGGTAAATCTATAGATGATGCTCCTGAAATATTTAAGCCAGGATTAAGAGAATTAATTAATAAAATAAACTCAGGTGATGCAACAATTGATCCATATATGGATTTTGCTAATACATATCCTGTACGTGATTCTATGCGTATGATGCGTTTGTTATATAGATTAGGTTTAGGTTCACAAGAAAAGAAACAAGAAAGATTAATGATGTTTTCAAGAACAGTATCAAATCTTCAAAATAAAGCTCGTGAAACTAAGTATAAAGAACGTCTTGGACACATGGAAAGTCAAACCATGGTTATGTTAGTAGTAACTGGTATTGGAGTTATGTTAATAATTCTAATATCAATGATGATGATGTTTAATATGTAGAAATATATTGATAAAAATAATACAATTTGTTATAATAAAATTGTAATAATAGAAAGGAGCGATGCGTAAATGAAAGCAGCAACTGGAGAATTAAACTTAACAGTAATTACATTAATTGCTATAGCAGCTGTTATTGGTTTCTTCTGGGTTATGTGGCCAAAAATTCAAAACTCATTAAATAAACAATGGGATAACATTTCTGGTGGCATGGTAATAGTTGAAAGAAGATAAATAAAAAGAGGTGATTAGTTATGCGTGATGCATTTGGTGGACTTATGAATATGGTAATTATTGTTGTTTTCTTGGTATTAGTATCAGGATATTTAGCATTTAATGTCAATTATACAAAGGCGTATCATGTAAAAAATAAAATAATCACTACAATAGAGCAATATGAAGGTGCTTGTGAGCCAGGTCCTATGGATAATGGAAATGCCTGTAACAAGATTATCAAAGAATATATGAATTCTGTTGGTTATAACGCAAGTAATATTAGAATTGATGGATATCAATGTCACGACCAAGCTGGATATTGTATTAAAGCTTTTGATGCAACAGCAAAAGAAGAAACACCCGTAATTTCTAGTGACGTAAGCGACCTACCAAAAAAAGTTTATTATAAAGTATCAACAGCAATAGTTGTAGATATTCCAATAATTAATAAAATAATGCCAAATCTAAAAATTTTCCAAGTATCAGGTACAACAAAAACATTTGTACCATCAAGTTAATTTGAATAGGGTGATGATATAGATGAACGTTATAATAGCAAATGAACAACAACAATCACTGTCAGCATTAGATATTGACATTATTAAAACAGTTACTGGTAGTTATGAAGCAAGAGAAATAGTAGAAATGTTTAAAAACTTTTTCTTTAATAAAATGATTCTTGATGTAACTTCTATTAAAGGGTATGATAATCCCGATAATTATCAAGTTTTAGCACAACAATTAGATCCTGAAAAAGTAGTATTATATATACCAGAAAATTCTAAATTATGTACTGCTACTTTTTTATCTAGGATTATAACATATGGTTTATATAATTTTACAACCAATATAGATGGTGTAAAATATTTACTTCAAAAATCTAATACTTTTAAAGATGTTGAACACATTCAACAAATGGCTGGACAATCTTTACAGGTAGCAGCAACAGTAACGACTACTGCAGAAAATAAAAGTTCTGTAATAATAGGATTTAGAAGTATAACAGATAATGCCGGTTCTACAACATTAATCTATATGCTAAAAAAAGAGTTGGAAGCTGCACTTAACACATCGGTACTAGCAATTGAAGTAGACAAACGTGATTTCATGCTTTTTAATCAAAAAAACATGCTTACCGTAAGTAAAGATGAACTAAAAGATCTTATTGCTAGTAACAGTCAGGCTCCAGTTATATTAATAGATTTAAATGCATACCCACATGATGAGGTATGTCATGAAGTGTTCTATTTAATTGAACCTAGTATTATAAAACTAAACAAATTAATAAGAAGAGAGCCTAGTGCTTTCAATAGAGTAAAAAATAAAAAAGTAATTCTAAATAAGAGTCTATTATCAAGTAAAGATATATCTGATTTTGAAATGGAATCAAATATACGAGTTTCTTATAATATGCCACCATTAGATGAAAGACAAAGAAACGGTGCTATAAATGATTTCTTAGTTAGAACAGGATTAATAAGTCAAACAAATAATACTGGTAATTCAGGTAAAGTATTTGGCTTATTTAGAAAATAAAAATTGACAAATAAATGTATATAAGATATTATATTTGTAGTGAAAGAGAGGTATTATTTATATGGCTAAAAAAGTAGGAGTTGAAGGCGGAGCTTGCGAAGGTTTAGAACCAGTAATTAGAATTGTCAAGAATGGTATTTTAAAATATATATGTATTTTAATACCAATAGGATTACTATTATTTGGAGTATTCGATTTAGGTAAAGCTGTTATAGCTTCCGACGAAAAAGAAGTAAAAGCCGCTCAGTCAAGATTAATAAAAAGAGTAATTTATGCTGTTGTAGTATTCCTTGTACCACAATTAGTATCATTAATTATGGGAATTGTTAGTATTGGTATTACTGATGGTTCTACTGAAAGCTGGGCAACTTGCTGGAACAGTGTATATATAGCAAATAAATAGCAAATAAATTGCTATTTTTTTTTTCTTTTGGTATACTTATTATGTTATAATGTATATGGAGTGATCTTATGAAAAAAAGAATAAATATTCTTTTCCTTATATTTATTGGACTAATAAGTTTTAGTTCTTTTAATGTTTCAGCAAAAGAAGTTAATAGTCCTATTAAAAATGAACAAATTATTACAAGCATTGATAATCATACTTTAATTGCTGCAAAGAAAAGCAATAATGTTCAATATGATCCCGATCTTAAATGTGAAGGTTTGCTTGGTGATCCTGATGATGATCCAGATTCAGTAGCTTGGTTTATTGTAAAAATATTAGATTATTTAAGATTACTAGGACCATTAATGGTATTAATATTTAGTAGTTTAGACTTTGTAAAAGCAATATTAACATCAGATGATGAAAGTATGAAAAAAGCACAAAGTAATTTAATTATAAGATTAATTCTAGCTGCATTATTATTCGTTTTACCAAATTTAATTAAAGTTATTCTAGATATATTTGGATTAACTTCAAGTGATATATGTATTTTTAACTGGAAAGGAATGATATAATGACAGATTACATGACTCCGAGTTTTACGGCCGACACAATAAGATTAATATTTGCGACACTTGATAAGCTTTTTTATCTCTTGTTGGAAGGTGTTTACCAAGTATTCTTTAATGTATCAACTGCAGAATTATTTTCAAATTCCTTAATAAGAGATTTTTATTATAGATGTCAATTAGTAATTGGCGTTTTTATGCTTTTTAAATTAGCTGTCACAATTCTTGAAGGAATAATGGATCCAGCAAGAGTAATGGATAAAAAAGTGGGAGCGGGAAAAATAATTTCCAGAATAATTACATCATTAGTTATACTTGCATTAATTACACCAATAAGTATTACAAATCCAAGTAATAAATGGCAAAAGCAAGTAAATAATAATGGTATTCTTTTTGGCGCACTATATTCCTTACAAGAACGTATTTTATCAAATAATACTATAGGTAAATTAGTGCTAGGAACAGCAGAAGGAGTAGATACTGCTGATGAACAAGGAAAAACATTGGCAGATTCGGCAGATGAATTTGCCGGACAGATACTTCGTGGATTTTTTAGAATAAATGTAATACCAGAGCCTGATGATGGTTATGATGTGGAAGACGGACAAGATCCAGAAGTAAATTCTGATTACTGGTTCTGTCATTTCGAGACAGAACAATTCGACTATTATAATAAAGCATCACCTTCAGAATTATTGTCATTAGTTAATGATACATGTAATACAGACTCTGATTCCTCAATATTAGAAAGAGGAATTAATTTAGTAGGCGTATTTTTAGGTAAAAAAGATTTTTACAGATATTCATACAGTCCATTAGGTGGAATTGTTGCCTTAATCATTTCAGTAATTATGATATTATACACAATAGATGTAGCAATAAGAGCATTAAAACTAGCAATACTCCGTCTAATTGCTCCAATACCAATAATTAGTCATATGAGTATCTCTGGAAAAGAGCAAAAAGGTGAAGATGCGTTCAATAGTTGGGTAAGAAGCTTAACTAGTACTTATTTAGAATTATTCATAAGATTAGCAATTATGTATTTTGTAATATATTTAGTACATGACATGATAGCAAATGGTATTGTTATCAATACAGGATCAGGTTTTGTTGGAGTGCTTTCATTTGTATTCATTGTCATTGGCGTCTTTATCTTTGCAAGACAAGCACCAAGATTTATTGAAAACTCTCTTGGAATGAAAGGCTCTGCAGGAGGTATAGGAGCAACAATTGCTGCTGCCGGTATTGGTACACTACGTGGCGGTGGAGACAGATCTAATGTTTTAGATAGTATGAGAGAAGCTTCTAGAACGGTACAAAATGGTGGAAAAGATCCAGGTGAAGGCTTATTAAAAACATATCGAGATAAACAAGTCAAATCAATTAAAGACAAAGCTAGCAATATGATGAGAGATGAATATTATAAAAGAGGATTGGATATAGATAATCAAGATGAAGAGACTAATGCACCAAATTATCCTTGGTATTCAAAAGAAAAATCATTCTTAGGATTTAAACGAGGAGCAGATGTGGCATCAGCACAAAAAGTACTAAATGGAGTAAAAAATAATCAATCTAGATATTCAGCAAATTGGTCAACACATGAAAGAGCAACAGGACGTGGTAATACTGTAAGGGGAGGATCAGAATTCCATGCAAGAACAGATTCATATCCAACACCAACACCAACTGGTCAACATGGTACACCACCATCAGGAGCTCCTGTTGATGAAGATGTATACAGTAATGCGTATAACAGAATGAATGATCAAACCTTAAGTGATAATGAAAGAAATGCAGCACGAAATGAAGCAAATATAGCAAGCAGAGGTTTAGGAATAGTTGGACCTGAAGAATCTGGATACAGACTTGGACAAAGAGGCCAATCAAATGCTAATTCATCAATACCAAGTCCAGATGTAGCCCCTGACCGTCCATATGATAGGAATCCAGGACCAGGACCTGGCGGACCTGGTGGACCAGGCGGACCTCCTCCAGGACCTTAAAAATAAACGAATAATTAGGAGTGTGATATAGTGAATGAATATTTAATACCTGCTAATACAAAAAATGGACAATTAATATTAGGTATGTTTAGAAGAAGTGATTTGATAATTTTAATTTCCGGTGTCATAACAACAGTAGCAATACTTGCTTTTATCCCTATAACAACAACAGTAGGAACAATACTTTCTTTGGCGCCAGGAATCATTTGTGGTTTGCTAGTTATGCCAATACCATATTATCACAATGTTTTAAATGTTATTATTGAGTTATATGATTATATAACCTCAAGACAAACTTATAGATGGAAAGGTTGGTGCTATAAAGAATGGCTAAAAAAGTAACATCTGGTTATACAGAAGACTGGTTACCAGTAAAAGGAATTCAAAATGGATTTATTATAACTTCAAATAATCAGAAAGTAACAGGTGTAAAAGTTACACCAAGAAATATATTTATTCTTGATCAAAATTCACAAGATAATGTTCTTATCAGTTTAAAAAATTTTTATAATATGATTGATTTTGAATTCTGGTTAGTAGTTGCCGACCGTCCAGTTGACATTTCAGTTTATATGGCACAACTTCAACTTTTATATAATGAAGCACCAAATCCTGCAATTAGAAAGTTAATAATGCAAGACATTAATAAAGGAAATTCATTCATTAATAATAATATTGTTGATACAGAATATTACTTATT
Source organism: bacterium (assembly GCA_963645945.1). GTDB lineage: Bacteria > Bacillota_I > Bacilli_A > RF39 > UBA660 > CAG-877. The sequence goes on along the minus strand of CAVIUA010000015.1, from coordinate 9,010 downwards.
ATTTAAAGATAAAAATGTTGATATACTACAAAAACGTGTTAGGACAATGATTAATGGACTTGCAAGTTGTGGATTAAATGCTTCTCAAGTTAATAATGGCGATTTAAAAATTATCTTAGAAAACTTCTTAAATGGAGGAGAAAATACTGAGTTTGGGACGGTGATGTCATAATGAGTATCGGAATAAAGAGTCAATTGGCACCCAAAGGACTACATTTTAATCCTAGTGATTTTGTTATTAGTGATAATTATGCAACAATTTTAACTGTTGTATCATATCCTAAATATATTCAGCCAGGTTATTTATCAGCTTTAACTAATATGCCTGGAATAAAAGTTGTAGTTAAACACCTTCCAGTACCATTTCAACAAATGGCAAAGATGTTAAATAAACAAGTTGCTGATTTAAAAGAAAAATATAAAAATGAACATGACTTAACAGTTCGTGAAAGATATCGTCAAGATGCTGAAAGTTTGGAATACTTTGTCTCAATGTTAGCAGCAAGTCAAGCACGTATATTTGACTTTCAAATGCACATCATGATTACTTCTCCAACGAAAGAAGGATTAGAACTAAAAAAAGTTAATGTTAAAAACTACTTAGACGCTATGGAATTACGTGCTATTTCATTACGTTTTGAACAAGAAAAAGTTTTAAAATCAATTTTACCAATATTCCCATCACAAGATATAGAACAACGCATTGGTACACCAATACCTTCAGTAACAATAGCGGCTATGTATCCATTTATCTTTGATAGTATTAAAGATCCTGGATTATCAACTTTACTAGGAATAGATTTTTCTGGAGGAGTAATCCTATTTAATCAATTCTTATATAAAATAAGAAAAGAAAATAATAGAAATAATGCTAACATGATTATGTTAGGTACATCAGGATCAGGTAAATCAACAGCAGCAAAACTGTTACTAAGAAGCCATATTCGTAATGGTTGTCAAATAGTTATAATAGATCCAGAAGATGAATTTAGAGAAATAACTCAAGCCTATGGTGGTGACACAGTAGACATTGGTAAAGGTGGAGAATTTGGTTTAATAAATCCATTGGAAGTAGTAATAGATGCTGATGAAGAAGAAATAAAACAAGGTCTTGGTTATACAGTTTTAACAAGAACATTACAATTCTTAAAAGCATTTATGAAATATTATGATCCATCAATTCAAGAAGATGTTTTAACAATGTTTAGTGAAGTTGTTCAAGATACATATAAACGTTTTGGAATTGACTTTAATACAGATTTTTCACATTATACTAGTGCTGATTATCCAACATTTAGTGATGTGTATGCTACTATAAAAGGAAAATTAATGTCAATGACAGAACAAACACAAGAACGTGAAATAATGGAACGTCTTGAATTAAAAGTTAGACCTATAACAAAAGAATTGAAATTCTATTTTGATGGCCATACAACAATAAGTAAAGATAGTGACTTCATGGTATTTAATATTAAAGAGTTAATGAATAGTGATACAACAGTAAAAAATGCTTTATTCTTTAATGTTTTAAAATATGCCTGGGGCTTATGCTTAGATTATAATGTTAATACTGTACTAATGGTTGATGAAGCACACGTATTATTAGGTGATAAAAACACCTTAGGAGCAGATTTCCTTGCTCAAGTACAACGTCGTGCACGTAAGTATAATACAGGTACAATAATTATTACTCAACAACCAAGTGATTTTTCAGATCCAGCAGTTATTACACAAGGAAAAGCAATATTTGATAATGCGTCATATTATTTAGTCATGGGTCTAAAAAAACAAGCGGTTGAAGATTTGTCGTTGTTAATTGATTTAAACGATAGTGAAAAAGAAAGCATAAAACGTTATTCTCAAGGTGAAGCATTATTTGTTTGTGGAAACAGACGTATGAGAATAAATGTTACAGTTACAAAAGAAGAATTAGACTCTTTCGGCTCTGGAGGAGGACTATAATAGAGTAGTTAGGTGGTGATAGCATGTCATCTTATAAAGCAAACAGAAATGGAAACACAAGTACAAATAGTGAAAAGGAACGTGCCGATAAAAATAATGCACAAAATGTAAAAAATGCAGCTGACATAGCTATTGCTAGTAAAAATCCTTATGCAGTTGCGGCTGGAGCAGCCGTCAAAGCCGCCGATAAATTAACTGGTGGCAAGAGTAGTGAAATGTTGGGTAAAGGGTTAACTGATACTGTTAATAAAATGCCTAATGGAAAAAAACTACAAAAAAAACTTAATAAAGTAAATGAATCTGGAATGGGAGATAAGGCAGGAGCAGCAGCAAGATTAGCAAATGGTAATATTGGCGAAAAAAATACCAATAATGCTATAGATAATGCAAATAAAGGCCAAGAAAAATCTGATTCATCACTAAGTTCAAAAAATTTTGGTAATAAAAAGAAAAAAGATAATACTAACGAAAATGAATCTGAAGGTGAAATTTCAGTAGTAGGTAAAGCATTCTTAAAAAAAGTTGTAATCTTTATACTTCCTGCCTTTTGCTTATTATTTTTTTTACTTCTTTTAGTAGTATTGCTTACTGGTTCAACGACAAATGATATGGATGATGCGTTTGGTGCCAGTGATGCCGCAGGTGAACAAACAGATGGTAGTAAATATACTGCTTCAAGTAAAGAAGCTAAGGAATTTTATGAACGAATAAATGATGTAAAACTAGAAATGCAAGCAGAAGGTAAATCTGTAAAAGCAGTTAGAGTAGTAGCAGTTTATCATATTATTAATTATTATGATAATTCCATAACTTATGATGATATGTCTAAAGGCAAAATAGAAGAAATTGCAGAAAGTATGTTTAATGAAAATACATATGATGAAGAGACATTTAAAAATAATCTTATTAATGATATATTTGTTGAATATTTTCCAGATTATAGTGAAAGTAAGAGAAAAAAATTAGCTGAGGAAGTATTAGATTATGTTAAAAACTATGAGAGTATTGTTGAAAAATTTAATAGCAGTTCAACTTGTGCTTCTCAAGGAACTTGTACATATAAAATTAAAGGATTTAACACTGGTGAAGGTACTATTGCAAAAGAAATGGATATTTCTAATCTTAAAGTACGTTTAATGAATTGCAATGACCAAGGTTATGGAAAACCTGTTGAAGGTGAAGAATTAGTTGATTTTGAAAACTATATTTTAGGTGTCGTCTATGGTGAAACTGGTTCTGGTTGGGATGAAGATTACTCTAAATCTCAAGCCGTAGCAGCAAGAACATATTCATTAGTTAGACCAAAAGTTATGAATGGCGCATATGGCGTAAAATATGTAGAAGAAAATGGACAAATGATTTTACAACTTAGAAACTGTACTGAAGATCAAGTTTATTGTAATCCAGATAAAGGATGTTCAACAACTATGTCAGCAGGTAATGCTGATAGTACAGGGGCAACAATATATTCAGGTGCTAATACTAAATCTGTTAAAATTAAAGATAAACTATCCGAAGACTCCAATCTACGATCTATTGTAAGTTCAGTAATGGGTGAAGTATTAGTTGATGCCAATGGTTACTTAATTAATTCTGCATATACATATGTCAATCAGAATAAATGGAAAAAAGATGCAGATGCTGGACTGGATTATAAACAAATTTTAATATCACACTATGCAGCAGCAAAAAAAATAGAAAAAAACACTTGTAATATCAATGGTAGTACAACATGTTCTATACTATCATCTGGTCCATATGCAAACTGGAAACAATATGAAGGTGAATGGACAAGTGTTCAAATAGGTTCTTCTGGAAAAACAATTAGAAATATTGGATGTTTAGTAACATCAATATCTATGTTAGTAGCAAAATCAGAACAGCCAACAACTATTACAGGAGACTTTAATCCTGGTACATTTGTACAAGCTTTAAATAGTAATGGTGGATTTACAAGTAACGGTTCACTAATCTGGTCGTCAGTAACAAAAATTGTACCAACTTTTAAATATCAAGGTGCAGTATCAGTAACTGGAATGACAAAAGAACAAAAACTAAAAAAACTACAAGAATTACTTAGCAATAAAAATAATTATGTAGTTGCAGAAGTAAAAGGTAACACCGGACAACACTGGGTAGCAATAGATGGAATATCTAATGGAAGTATTGTAATGATGGATCCAGGTAGTCCTTCAACAGACCTTTGGTCACAATATGACTGGAAAAATACAAGTCAATTTAACTACTTTACAGTTGGATAGGAGATTATTAATGAAAAAAAGATATATTATAATTTTAGTCATAATAATAGTTTATTTTACAGTCTTCTTTTTGTTATATGGAAAAGATGAATTAAAATATTCAAAACTAAAAACAACATTAATAATAGGTGATAATACAATTTGGCAACTAGATGAAAAAAAATGGTATAATATCGCCAATACCAATGACAAAGAAGACCTTAACTGGAATGAGTTTACAGTTTTTGCAGATAATGAAAAACTAGGAAATTATTACCTTGTTTTTGATGATAAATGGTATATATATGATAATAAAAGAAATCCAATTTCTTATTCAGGAAGTATAATTGCATATTCAGCAAATTATGAAATGAAAATAAAAAATTTTACTCAAGAAACAATATCTGATTATACAAAGGTAAATGAAGCATTATCAGAAAACAATATTACTATCAATAATCAAGAATTAACAAGTAATACTCAAATTAGTGTTGATTTAGATAATGATGGAGTAAATGAAAAAATATACGTAGTAGGAAATATATTTCCTATAGAATCAGACCCAGAATATATATTTAGTGTAGTATTTATGGAAAAAAATGATATAATATATCCAATTTATAAATCAATTGAAAAAAATAAAAATTTTAATGGATGTAAGCCTTATATAAATTCTATAATTGATGTTAATGATGATAATAAATATGAAATAGTGTTATCATGTAGCCAGTACAGTACCGAAGGAACTATTGATATGTTGTATAAATTTAATAATGATAAATTTAGTATTATAGTTAGCAATCAGTAAAATATTTAATGACGTATTAATCAGTTGATGTTATAATATAGGCAGAAAGGAAGTAGTAACATGAAATTTAAGTTTAGAGCAGATTCTCACGATTTATTAATATTTGGAGTGTTTTCTCTATTTTTACTATATATAGTAGCAATAGTAATAGTTAATCTTGCAACTTTTGCAGCAGAAGGAACATTATCAGGCTTTAATCCTTTACCAGCTTTTGGACCTAAATATATAGTTACAACTTTAACATTCTTTTTACTAGCACTTTTTGCTCTATTTGTAAGTGTTAGTTCATACTTTTTTGAAAGAGAAAAAGGTATAGGTCTAACAACAGAAAAGAAAGATAAAGGTTATTCTCGTTGGGCAAAAGATAAAGAAATTAAAGAAGAATTAGAGCGTGTTGAAGTAAAACAAAAAAGGGCCAAAGTTGCGGGAATTCCTTTAATTGTAAAAGAAAATGAAATGTGGGTAGATAATGGTGAATATCACTCATTAATTATCGGTGCCACTGGTTCTGGTAAAACTGAAGGATTTGTTCATCCACAAGTACACAGTTTGGCAAAGGCTCGAGAATCAATGATTATTACCGATCCAAAAGGTGAAATATACGAAAAAAATAGCATGATGCTTAGAGATTTAGGATATCAAATTGTATTACTTAACTTCCGTGATCCTCAAATGGGTAGTGCATGGAACCCAATGACTTTACCATATAAAATGTGGAAGTCTGGTAATCATGACAAAGCTATTGAGTTATTAGATGACTTAGCATTAAACATTTTATACGATGATAGTAATAAAAATGCTGATCCATTCTGGGAAAAAACATCAGCCGATTATTTTTCAGGAATTGCTTTAGGATTATTTGAAGATGCCAAAGAAGATGAAATTAATATTAACAGTATCTCTTTAGCAACAACAGTAGGAGAAGAAAAATTTGGAGGCTCAACTTATATTAAAGAATACTTTAATGCAAAAGATCCAGCTAGTGCAGCCGCTATCAATGCTTCAAGTACTATAATGGCACCAACTGAAACTAAAGGTAGTATCTTGTCTGTATTCAAACAAAAAGTAAAATTATTTGCATCACGTGACAATTTAAGTGAAATGTTATCATATAGTAGTGTCGACCTAGAAAGCATTGGTGAAAGACCTACCGCTGTATTTATTGTTATTCAAGATGAAAAGAAAACTTACCATTCATTAGTTACTATTTTATTAAAACAAATATATGAAACCTTAATAGCAACAGCTCAAAAACATGGTGGAAAATTACCAGTAAGAACAAACTTCATACTAGATGAGTTTGCAAATATGCCACCATTAAAAGATGTAACAACAATGATTACTGCAGCTCGTTCAAGAAGAATAAGATTCACAATGATTATTCAAAACTTTGCTCAATTAGATTCTGTATATGGAAAAGAAGATGCTGAAACAATTCGTGGTAACTGTGGAAATATAGCATACTTAATAACAACAGAATTAAAAGCCCTTGAAGAAATATCTAAAATGTGTGGTGAAGTAAAATCCAAAAAAGATGAAAAAACTGCTTCAACCCCTTTAGTAACAGTATCTGACCTACAAAGAATGAAAATGTTTGAAGTTATAGTTCTTCGTATGAGAAAACAACCTTTTAAAACAAAATTAACTCCAAACTTTAAAATAGACTGGGGTAAAAAATATCCATTAGCTAAGTATCCAACAAGAGCTAAAAGAGAAGTTCATACATTTGATATAAAAGAATTTGTAAAAAATCAAAAGAAAAAGAAATTATTGGATATGATGAATGCAGCAGAAATGGATTCGAAACCAGATAATAGTGAAAAAAGTAAAGCTGATAGTTTTGACTTTGCACCAAGAAAAAATCCATTTGGACCAGCAGTTTCAAGTCCAATTACTACACGAGTTGAAGAGAAAAAATCAACAGTAGAAAAGCCTATTCCTATCTTTAAAGAACAAGAAATTGAAGTATCAAAACCAGTAAAAACTGAAACAAAGAAAGTTGATGATAATTTTAGTTTTGATGTTGATGAGTTAGTTAAGAAAATAGATGCTAAAATTGCTGAACTTGAAGAAGAAGAAAAAAAGAATAATGAAAAACAAGCAGTAAATAATCGAGTATCAATTGAACAAAAAAGTCCAGTAGTAGATATAGCAACGAATAAAACAGAAAACAGTGTTGTTAAAGAGCCAACACCAATATCTATGACAGTGCCTAACAATAATTTAGTATTACAAGATGATGATAATGATGATGATTTCTTTGATGACTTTTTTGATAACTGATATAATGAAAGGAATTTAAAAATATGAATTTTAATCAAAGTAAAAAAAATGCTAAAATAAAAGCTGATGAATTTGAAGAGGAAATTGAAGAAGAAACAGTTGATGAAGATGACAACGAAGAAGATGATGACGAAGATAAAGAAGAAAGTAAAAGTTCAAAAGGTAAAGGACAGGATGATTTTAAAAAATTTATTATAAAGTTAGCTCTAATAGTTGTTGGAGGAATTGTTCTTTTATTCGTAGTTTTAAGTATTGCTACAGCATTTACTAAGGGAAATTATTCTTATGAAAAAATTGAAACAATCATGACTAATGCAGCTAAATCATATTTTGCAGATAATCCAGAAAGTCTACCAAAAAAAGAAACACAGATAGTTGAAATAGAAGCTTCAACTTTAGCTCAAGCTGGAAAAATGAAAGACTTAAGTGAGTATACCAAAAAAGGAGTTACTTGTACTGGAAAAGTAAGCGTTTCTAAAGCAGATGATGAATATGTATATACACCATCATTAGATTGTGGTGATGCTTATAAAGATAAAACAATAGCAGCAGCAGTTAAAGAAGACTCTAAAGTAGTTACTTCAGGTTATGGTTTATATAATATGAATAATGGCTATGTATTCCGTGGAGAAACAGTTAACAACTATGTTCAAATAAATGAAGAACTTTGGCGTATAGTTAAAATCGACAGTAATAACAATACTTATCTAATTAAAGAAAAATACATTGGTTATTCAGCTGCTTGGGATGATAGATATAATAGTGAAGCAAAATATAACATTGGTATAAATAATTATTCAACAAGTAGAATAAAAGAATATCTTGAAGAATTATATGATACAACGAAAGAAGACATAGTATTCTTAAGTGAAACAGACAAGACAAAGCTATCAAACTATGAAGTTTGTATTGGAAAAAGAACTTTAGATAGCACAACAAATACTAATGAACTTGAATGTAAAAGTACAGTTGCTGGACAAAAATTAGGCTTATTAACAGTATCAGACTATATTAATGCTAGTATAGATCCAAACTGTACTAGTCCTCAAAGTCCATCTTGTCAAAATTATAACTATCTAACTGTTGAATACCGTTGGTGGACAGCAACAGCAGTTGCGAATAGCACTTCAACAGCTTTCATTATAGATGAACAAGGAAGTGTTAGTGCAGCAAAATGTAATGCGTACAACAAAGTTAGACCAGTAATCAAACTAAGTAGTAGAATCATGATTAGTTCAGGAAATGGAACTGAGAAAAATCCATATATAATTAAATAATAAATAGGAATCTGTAATTACCGCAGATTCTTTTTTTTCATCTAATACAATAGAGGTGAAAAGATGACAATTGATATGAATGATTTTCTAACTATTGTAAATAATTCTAGAAACACCTTAAATATAATTGATATAAGAAGTGAATACATATATGATTTAAGTCACATAAATAATGCAATAAACATTCCTTATAACTACTTAATACTGAATCCATCAAAATATTTAAACAAAAATGATACTTATTATTTATATTGTCAAGCAGGATATACAAGTAAAAGTATTTCAAAAAAACTAAATTCACTAGGATATAAAACAATAAGTATCAATGGAGGATACAACTGTTATCATTTAAACAGTAAAAGATATTAGTTTTTTCTAATGTCTTTTCTTCTTTTTAAGATAAACTGTCTATTATAGTTGTTAACTAATATTAACTAAAT
>CAVIUA010000014.1:0-9264 GCA_963645945.1 bacterium | reverse complement strand
TATACGATACCCATAGAGTCTGATTTTGCTTGACAAATAAGCACTTTTCAAGTATAATAGGCACTGCTTTGGAGTGAGTGTATGAAGTCATTAGAAAAACAAAAGAGAATTGTTAAGATTTCCTTGATATTAATCGGAATATCGATGTTTTTAGTTTTGGCTAAAAATATAGACTTAGGAGAAAATGACTTTTCGCTAGCTTATGAATATATTAATACCAAAGATATAGCATCAGTAGAAGTAGCTTATAAAAAAGCCTTAGCTGATGGCAATACATACACCGCTGTTGCGAAAGATAATGACATAACAACAAATACAAAAGTAGAAGAAGCCCAACTCCAAACAATGAACAATTCATTAGCTTTGAAAAATAAAGTAAACTGGTACCTTCCTGTTGAAAATGGTATCATTACTCAACGACCAAGTTATAATCATGTTGCTTTTGATATTACTAGTACAAGAGGTGTTTATGAAACAATTTTTCCTATCGCTAATGGAACTATATCAGGAATTTATACAGATAGTGCCGGAGCATTAATTGTAACCGTACATCATGTAATTGATGGTGTAAATTATACCTCCCAGTATGTTCACCTTTCTTCTTATGCTCCTAATATATATGTAGGAAAAGAAGTAACTATAAATGACGCATTAGGACAAATGGGTACAACCGGAAATTCAACCGGTGTGCATCTACACATTGCCTTAATAGATTGTACGATGTTTGATCCTAATGATACAAATTGCTCCGACCTGGGTAGATTCTATCAATATATCAGATTAAGATATACACAAGGATTTGCAGGACTATATAATGTAATAGATGTCCCATATCGTTGGTATAGTAGATAAATGTCTTGCAAAAGATAAAAAAAGGTGTTATAACTAATACATAACTTAATTACATTGACAAAGGACACGATAAATTAAGTAATTTTTAAAGAGAATTCATGTTTGGTGTAAGTGAATAAAATCTTAATTTGTTACTACCTTTCGAGTAGAATTATTAAAAGTAATTCCGGCCAAGCCGTTATTAAAATAAAGTAAAACACAAGGATGGTACCGTGTAATTCACTCCTATATCTATTTTGATATAGGAGTTTTATTTTTTAGTCAATGAAAAAGAGGAGGAATAAATATGATAAATATAAAAGAAAATGAAAAATTAAGTGTAATGAATCATTCATGTGCTCATTTACTAGCACAAGCTATTAAACATTTATATCCAAAAGCACTATTTTGGGTAGGTCCAGTAATTGAAGAAGGTTTCTATTATGATATAGATTTAGGTGACAAAACATTAACAGAAGAAGATTTACCAGCTATTGAAAAAGAAATGAAAAAAATTGCTAAAGATGGAAAAAGAATAGTACGTCATGAATTATCAAAAGAAGAAGCTTTAGAAAAATTCAAAGATGATCCATATAAAATTGATTTAATTTCCCGTATGGATGAAAATGAAGTTACTATTTCTTGCTACAGCCAAGGGGATTTTACTGACCTTTGCCGTGGACCACATTTAGATACTGTAAAAGAATTAAAATATTTTAAATTACTAAAAGTATCAGGAGCTTACTGGAAAGGTGATGCTAAAAATAAAATGCTTCAACGTATCTATGGTATTTGTTTTGAAAATGAAGAAGACTTAAACAAGCACTTAGAATATTTAGAAGATTGTAAAAATAGAGACCATAGAAAAATAGGTAAAGAATTAGAAATATTCATGACAGATGATTTAGTAGGTAGAGGATTACCAATGTTTTTGCCTAATGGATATATCATTTGGGAAGAACTAGAAAACTACATAAAAGCTAAAGAAAGAAAATTAGGATATCAACATGTTTTAACTCCATGTGTTGGTAGTGTTGAATTATACAAAACATCAGGACACTGGGAACATTATAAAGAAAATATGTTCCCTATGATGAAAGTTGATGACGAAGAATTTGTTCTACGTCCAATGAACTGCCCACATCATATGATGATTTATTCTAACAAACTTCATTCATATAAAGATTTACCAATAAGAATAGGTGAAGTTGCTCATGACTTTAGATATGAAGCATCAGGTGCTCTAAAAGGAATCGAAAGAGGAAGACACTTCTGTCAAAATGATGCCCATCTATTTGTAACACCAGAACAAATAAAAGACGAATTTAAAAACGTTGTTGATTTAATATTTGACGTATATAAAGATTTTGATATCAAAAATTATCGTTGTGTTCTATCATTAAGAGATCCAGAAGATAAAGAAAAATATCATCAAGATGACGCAATGTGGAATAAAGCTGAAAATGAATTAAGAGAAGTTTTAAATGATTTAGGAATTGAATATACTGAAGAAATTGGTGAAGCAGCATTCTACGGACCAAAGCTAGATGTTAATGTTACACCAGCTGTTGGAAATGAATATACTTTATCAACTTGCCAATTAGATTTCTGCTTGCCAGCTAAATTTGATTTAAAATATGTAGATAAAGATGGCGAAAAGAAAACACCAGTTGTTCTTCATAGAGCAATCCTAGGTTCACTAGATAGATTTATGGCCTACATTCTAGAAGAAACAAAAGGTCAACTTCCAACTTGGCTATCTCCAGTTCAAGTAAAAGTAATTCCCGTAAATCCAGAATTCCAAGGAGAATATGCCAAAGAAGTAACTGAAATGTTAAAAGAAAATAATATCAGAGCAGAATTAGATGAACGTAATGAAAAACTAGGATATCGTTTAAGAGAAGCTCAAACAGAAAAAGTTCCTTTCACATTAATATTAGGAGACCAAGAAAAAGAAAATGAAACAATAAGTTATAGATTGTTTGGTCAAAAAGACACAACAACAGTATCTAAAGAAGAATTTATAAATTTAATAAAAGATGAAATCATAAATAAAACAATTAGAAAATAACAAGAAACAAAGACTTTAGTGAATAATACTAAAGTCTTTGCTATGATTTTTAAAAAAAATAATTAAATAAAATTAATGACATTTTTTGATTTTTTTGTTACAATTACCTTAAAATAGAGGTGTTTATTATGAAGCAATTTAATAAAATATTGTCAATATTAATTATTATGTCATTTTGTATACTTCCATTACAGGTTGGAGCAATTGATATAAAATTATCATCAACAAATAATACAGAAATTTTAGGAAAAATTGAATCTATTTATCCCAGTTATAACAATCAAGGCCAACCTGATGGCTAATTATTCTTTTCTAATGGTAATTTAGAATTAATAAAACACGATTTAGGCGAAAATGAAGTATACTACATAAAAAATGGAGATGCAACAACAGGCATTGACGTAACAGAAGTATGGAATGGAAATTCTAAGTACGAAGTAAAAGGAGAAAATGATCTTTTAATTACTGCTATAGATACTAAAACCGGTGAAGTTATATTTGAAAAACAATATGGTGGTTCTGGTTACGAATGGATTGATAGAGCTTTTAAAAGCTACGATGACTCCGGTAAACATGATGGATACTATATATCGCTTTCGACAGAATCAACTGATACTCCAACCGGCTATGGTGATGTTTTAATAAAGTATGACTTAAAAGGAAATCTTGTGTTTGAAAAAAACATAACTAACTTTCATAACGATTTATACACATATGAATATGATGGTGAACCTTGGTCTGGTTTGATATATATAAAAAATGGAAAATACAATTCAATATTTGAATATGATGAAGAAGACTCAATAATATATAGATATAATGACGATGAGAATCTTTTTGAAATAGAAACAGATTATGTTGTTAATAAAATGAATTTTAGTTATACAGCTACTGGCGAAGTAGATGGTATCATTGTTATAGGAACAGATTATGAAAATGAATATTTTGCCAAGTACGATTTATCTGGCAAAGAAGTATTCAAAAAGACTGTTCAAGGCTATGAACAATTTACTATAAAAAGTAGTCATCTTCCAAATGGTACATATGACGGTTATATAGCAAGTGCTTTAGATACCGATACATTTGGAAGTGCCATTTTAAAATATGATTTACAAGGTAATTTAATAATGGATTCCGTTTATAATGAAGATGAAACATATTTTGTTAATTATTCCTTAGATAGCTATGATGAAAATGGAAATGAAAATGGAATAATTCTAATATCAAGAGGAGCAGATGGAATAGCTCAATTAAATTTCGTATATCATGTTTATGAAGTGGTTAAGGATAAAACAACAGAAGGAAAAATTACTGTTAATACAGCAAGTGCTATACCAGGTGAAATTGTAAGTGTAAGTGTCACTCCAAAAGAAGGTTATGTTTTAAAAAGAATTGTTGTAATGGATGACTCAGGTAAAGAAATAGAAGTAAATGATGATGGTACATTTATAATGCCAGAAGGTAAAGTAACCGTTACAGCAATATATAATAAAATAACTAATCCTGAAACTGTATCTGCTTGTTATATTGTACTTGGTATAATACTACTAATTTCCATTGGTACACTAATAGTTAACAAGCAAAAAACAAATCAAAACAATTAAAAAAACAAAGGTCAAGAAGAAGATGAAAAAATCTTCTTTTTCTTTGTCAATTTTTTGTAAAGTGCTAAAAAACTTCAATCTTAGTCATTTACATTTTTCTATAACTTGGGTAATATATAATTAATCACTGGCAAATTATGGGGAAAAGTGGGGGATTTCTATGTTTATAGGAGAATATCATCATTCTATTGATGATAAAGGAAGATTAATAATTCCTTCTAAGTTTCGTGATGATTTAGGCACCAATTTTATTATAACTAGAGGTATTGAAAATTGCCTTTTTGTCTATTCATTAGAATCTTGGGAAAAAATTGTCAATAAACTAGAAACACTCCCATTTACCAAAAAAGACACGAGAGCTTTTATTCGTTTCTTTTTATCAGGAGCTAGTGAAGCAGAATTTGATAAACAGGGCCGTATTAATATTACCTCCCCACTAATTTCCTATGCCAATATAACAAAAGAATGTGTAGTCATTGGTACAGGAGATAGGTTAGAAATATGGTCAGAAGAGTCTTGGAACGATTTCTTCACTTCTGCTAAAGACAGCATGTCAGACATAGCTGAAAATTTATTTGAGAGTGTGAATTTGTAATGGAAAAACATATAAGCGTATTACTAGAAGAATCAATTTCTTCCCTTAACTTAAACGATTCTAGTATTATTGTTGACTGCACACTAGGCTATGGGGGACACAGTAGTAACATCTTAGCAAGAATAAAAAGAGGGTACTTATTCGCCTTTGACCAGGATAGTGAAGCAATTCGGCATAGTACCGAAAGATTATCATCAATCGGTACTAACTTCACTATCATCAAAAGCAATTTTGTTAATTTAAAAGAAGAATTAGCAAAACAAAACATTTATAAGGTTGATGGAGTCCTATTCGATTTAGGAGTATCATCACCTCAATTAGATGACAAAACGCGTGGATTTTCTTATCATGAAGATGCTAGACTTGACATGCGCATGGATAAAGATAATCCCATCTCAGCTTATGAGATCGTTAATAATTATACAAAAGAAGAACTAGCTAATATTTTCTACAAATATGGTGAAGATAAATTTTCTAGAAACATAGCAAAAAAAATTGTTGAGTACAGAGAAAATAAACCAATAGAAACAACATTAGAATTAGTAGAAATAATTAAAAATGCTGTTCCTATGAAGTTTAGAAAAGATAAGCATCCAGCTCGTCAAATATTTCAAGCAATTAGAATTGAAGTAAACCATGAACTTGATGTTATAGAGCCTGCCTTAGAACAAGCCCTATCAATTCTAAATGTTCATGGAAGGGTAGCAGTTATAACATTTCATTCCTTAGAAGATAGAATAGTAAAAAACTTTTTCAAAGAAAAATGCGCAATAGATCCAAAAGTACAAGGAATGCCTAATATACCAGATGAATATTTACCAGACTTCAAACTTGTTGTAAATAAAGCTATAGTTCCAACAGAAGAAGAACTAAAAAATAATTCCAGAGCAAGAAGTGCCAAACTTCGCGTTATAGAAAGAATAAAATAAGAAAGGTGATACGGTGAAAAAAGTTAAAAAAAGAATTAAAATTTCAAAATTTGAAAAACTCTTATATACGTTAGCGGTGACTTTATTAGTACTTTCACCGGTATCAATAGTTTTTTCAAAAGCAACTCTGTCGAAAATAAACTTTGAAGTTGAAAAAAAGAAAAATGATATTGAAAAACAAGAAAAAACAAATGAAGGTTTGGCAATGACAATAGATGAATTAGCTTCACTTACTAAAATTCAAGAAGTTGCAGAAGAACAAGGTTTGAGTTATAATAATGATAACATTAAGACAGTAACTGATGAAAAATAGGAAGTGATTAAATGAAAAACAAAAAGAAGGGAAATAATGTACGGTACTCAAAAGCCATCATAATTTTTTCTCTTCTTTTGTTTGCTTTAATGATTGGAAGAGTTACTCAACTTGCTTTATCTAAAAAGATAGATGGCATTGACCTAAAAGAACTAGCTAGTAAAAGAACAACACGTACTCAAACACTAAGTGCTAAAAGAGGAAATATCTATTCAAATGATGGTGAAATCCTAGCTCAAAACGTATCAGCATATAAACTAATAGCGTACTTAGATCCAGACAGAACAACAAATAAAAATAACCCACAACACGTCATAGATAAAGAAAAAACAGCTGAAGCTTTAGCACCAATATTAAATATGGAAAAAGATGAAATACTAAAATATTTAAGTAAAGAAAATGTCTATCAAACAGAGTTTGGGAGTAAAGGGAAAAATTTAACTGAATTAGTAAAAAAACAAATAGAAGACTTAAATTTACCTGGTCTTGATTTTATAGAAAGCTTTAAAAGATATTATCCAAAAGGTACATTTGCATCATACACCATTGGCTATGCAAAAACAACAACAGATGAAGAAACTGATAAAGAAAATATGCTTGGTGAAATGGGTATTGAAAAGTCTTACGATAGTGTCTTAAAAGGAGAAGATGGATATATTAAATATCAAAAAGATTTAAAAGGATATCAAATTGCCAATACTCCAGTTATTAAAAAAGAAGCAACTCAAGGAAAAGACATTTATTTAACAATTGAAAGTAATGTTCAATTCTTTATTGAACAAGCATTAACAAATGCGGATGTAGATTATGATTTTGAATGGTTTCATATAACTATACTTGATGCTAAAACAGGAGCGGTACTTGGAACATCAACATCTCCTTCATTTGATCCAAATACAAGAAATATCACGAATTATCTAGATATGTTTTTAGCATCTCCTTATGAACCTGGTAGTACTATGAAAACATTTACCTATATGGCAGCTATGGAAAATGGAGTTTATGATGGCTCTGAAACATATAAGTCTGGTACTTATGTAACATCAGATGGTACAGAAATTGGTGACTGGAACCGTGAAGGTTGGGGTGTTATAACATTTGATAAAGGATATGCTATGAGTAGTAATACCGGTATAATAAATCTAATTAATCGTCATATGGATAGCATGATGTTACGTCAATACTTCAAAAAATTAGGCTTTGGCAAAAAAACAGGTATAAATCTTCCTAACGAAAGTACTGGAAAAATAGATTTTAAATATGAAACAGAAATATATAATGCTGGATTTGGTCAAGGAATTACAACAACACCAGCACAAATGGTACAAGCTATGACCTCTTTAACTAACGATGGCGTATTATTAAAACCATATATTGTCTCAAAAATTGTTAATCCAGATACTGGCGAAGTAATCTTAGAAAACAAAAAAAATACTGGTGAAAGAGTAGCTTCAAGCCTAAACGTTAAAAAGATGATTCAATTAATGGATGACTGTGTAAATGGCATTGGGAATACTGGCTCAGGATTTAGAATAGATTCAGGAGAATTAATAGGAAAAACAGGAACATCTCAAATTGCTAAAGAAGATGGCTCTGGTTACTATAGTAGTAAATATGATGTAATATCATCATTTGCCGGCATATATCCAAAAAGTGATCCAGAATATATAATTTATGCTGCTGTGAAAAGACCAAGTAATGGAAGTCAAAAACCATTATCAAATGCTGTAAAAGAAATCGTAGCAAATTTATCAAAATACTATGGTACAGAAGAAAATAACAATTCATCTGTAAAAATAAAAGAATTTAAACTAGATAATTATGTAAACAAAAAACTTGCTGATGCAAAAACAGAATTAGATTCACTAGGTTTAAAATATACAGTTATTGGCAATGGTACTAAAATAACAAAACAATATCCAGAAAAAAATAGTACAATAACTTCAGCAGATACAATTTATTTAATAACAAACGATAATAACTTAACAATTCCCAATGTTGTTGGCCTTTCATCAAAAGTTGCTAAAAGCCTACTTCAAGAACTAAATGTTAAAGTAGTATTAGACGGAGTTGGCTATGTAACATCACAATCAATTCCAGAAAAAACACCAATAACAGCTGGTATGGAAATAACCCTTACTTTAAATCCGAAATTTACACCTTAAATGGATTAAATGATAAAAAAGGACAAGCAAATCAAAAAAATAACTATTTATCTATCTAGTAAAATTTAATATATGAAAAACATAATTTTTTCATATATTAGCTTTATAGACTTAACAGAAGACTATAAATTCTGTTATAATGGTAATATAGAAAAGATGAAAAGAGGAAAATGTTCATGAAAAATGTTGTAACTACTCGTAATTGGATAATTGTAACATTATGTATTACCATTGTATTTATGGCAATAGGTTTTGCTATGCTTTCTATGCAACTAGAAGAAAAAGATAATTCTAAAGCTGTTCATGACACATCTTTTGTTACTATAAATCCTAGAACTCCTGTCCAAGGCGGAACAAAAGTTCCATCATCAACGGCTAGTATTACAAATTCTGGTCAAACAGTTAACTTTGAATTTCAACTATATGCTCCAAGTGATGAAATAAGTTATAGAATAACAATTAAAAATCAAGGAACCATAGATGCTGAAATAATTAATTTAGTCGAGTACCCTGATTACGTAAACAATGCTACGGCTACACAAAGTATTTATCCAGTTGAAGTAAAACATAATAATATCATTGGGAAAGTATTATCACCAGGTGAAGAAACAGAGCTTAATGTAGCAGCAACATTTAACTATAAAGGCCAGGCAATGCCTATCAAGGTACCATATCAAGTAACAGTAATAACAAAAAGTCCTAATACTTAAAACTGGAATAAAAGCCAGTTTTTATTTTGATTAAACAGTAAATTAT
>CAVIUA010000013.1:0-17755 GCA_963645945.1 bacterium | reverse complement strand
TCTTACTCATAAAAAATCCTCCTTTTTTATTTATGATAACAAAAAATGTAGACTGAGTCTTTTTTAGACTGTCTACATTTATTTTATCACTTCAAATTTTTGCGTTTTTATTTTTCTATAAAATCTTCTTCATTAACCTCTATTGTCTCACAAAAACAATTATCAATTTTAAAATTCAACAAATTACCATTTAAATCATTTTTCTTAAGAATATGATGCATTGCTCTTACCGGAGCCCCATGAGATACAATTAAAATATCCTTACCTGGATTTTTATTAATTACATAAGTTAAAAAGTCTCTACACCTAGAAAATATATCTTGAATCTTTTCAACTCCAAACTCATCATAGTTTAAATTATAATCCCAAAACTTTTTAGAATCATATAAATCTCTAGGTTTACCTTCTAGCTCACCAAGATTTCTTTCAATAATTCGTTTATCAGGAACAGTCTCAACTCTTTCACCTATAAGAATAATAGCCGTTTCAACAGTTCTTATTAAAGGAGACATATAACAAATATCAAAATGTTGATTCATTAACTCATCTCTTAATTTTCTACATTGTCTTCTACCAGTATCATTTAAATAATTATTAGAAAGTCCTTGCATTATCCCATCATAATTAAAATCTGTCTGTCCATGTCTCACCAGTGTAATTTTCATCCTTGAACCTCCAATACTTTTAAAGCATCACTATATACAATGAACTTACTTAAATAACTGCCATCTTCATATGAAGAGTATCCAACAACACAATAATTATTATCAACAACTTTAATATCTGTAAAATGATCATCTCTTTGAGCACCATAAATTTCTAATTTTATATTAGATAAATCACTCTTATATTTACCAATTAAACCATTATATAACAAATTATTATTGTTAGCTTCTTCAGTAGTTGTATAAGAAAGAACTTCATTTCCAACAACAACAAGATTACCATTACTATCTTTAATAACACGATTAAATCTTTCAACACCATTATTATCATAAGTAACTTCATCTAAATAATTACATTCAAAATCATATTTAATTAATAAAGCATCTACAATAGAATTATTTTTATCATCAACATACTTTTTCGCACCAGTCGCAACAATACCATCATCTACTGCTACTAAACTTGTTAACCCTAAACTATCAGTATATTCATATCCAGAAGACTTAATAAAATTACCATTCATATCATATTCATTAATTAAACCAACACGAGAAGCATCCCTACCAACAACATAAATAGAATTATCAACACTAATTACATCATTAAAAATTGCTGCCTTATTGTCACCATAATTACTCTTCCAAACAAGATTACCTACTTTATCATATTTAATTAAATAGGCACCACCGGAATTAGAAAGACCAAGTGTCATCTTTTCATAAATACTTTGACCAGCAACCAAGTATCCATCATCCAAAACATAAACACTAACAAACTTTGAATCATCTAATGCTTTAAAACTCTTATCAAATAAAACCTTACCAGTCTTATCATATTTAACAATAATTGCTTCTCTTATACCTTTTTCATGTTCACTATCATCAGCCTCATAACTACCAACCGCAATAAAATCAGTATCATCTACCGCAACATCAAAAAAAGCACTATTAAAACCTTTATTATATAAAACCTCAAAAACCTTCTCTTTCTTAGAATTATACTTCGCAATTTTAGCCTTTTCATAATGCATATCATTATTATTGTTACTTCCAACAACTACATATCCATCAGAAACAGTACTATCCATCGCATTAATCGCATCAAAATAAATAGATTTTTTCTCTTTAAAGAAACTAATATATGTCAGATAAAATAATTCCAAAATTAAAATAACTAAACATACCATAAATACAATTTTCAAAATTTTTAAAATTCTCTTATCCATACATCAGCCTCCCAATATAATAATAACAAAAAGAAAAAGTTTTTTCCACAAAGAAAAAGAAAATATACTAAATTATATTTCCTTTTCTGTAAATATTTACTCATAAATTCCAATAAAGTATTTTTTCTTACCACGTCTAATAACAATATATTTATTATCGATACATAAATCCTTTGTAAGTACAAAATCTAAATCACATACTTTTTCACCATTTAAAGTAATTGATCCATTACCAACAAATTCTCTTGCTTCTCTCTTACTAGAACAAGAGCCAGAAGTAACAAGTAAATCAACAATATTTAAATCTTCTTTAACTGTAAATACATCTAATCCTTTAAATGCAACTTCTACATCCTTAGCAGTAAATGATTTAATATCTCCATTGAATAAAGACTCGCTTATTTTAACTGCGTTATTGTAACTTTCTTCACCATGTAAATCTGTAATAATACATTGAGCCAATTTCTTTTGAGCGATTCTCTTCTCAGGAGAAGCTTTATGTTCTTCCATTACAGAATCAATTTCCTCAGGTGTTAAGAATGTAAATACTTTTAAGTATTCATAAACCTTAGAGTCATCAGTATTTATTAAGTATTGATATAATTCATATGAAGATGTTTTATTTTCATCTAGCCATAAAGCATTACCTTCACTCTTACCAAATTTTTTACCAGTTGAATCAAGAATTAATGGCATTGTAAATCCATAAGCTTCTTTTCCTAACTTTTTACGTATTAAATCAATACCTGTAGTTATATTTCCCCATTGATCAGAACCTTCTACTTGCATTACACAATTCATTTTTTCATACATATTTAAGAAGTCATAACCTTGAATTAACATATAACTAAATTCAGCATAAGTAATACCTGTATCTAATCTTCTTTGAATGATATCTTTATTTAACATATAGTTAACATTAATATATTTACCAACATCTCTTAAGAAATCTAAGTATTCATAACCTTTAAACCAGTCATAGTTATTAACAAGTTTTGCCTTACCATCAAAAACTTTATCAATTTGTTTATGAATACATTGAATATTTTTTTCTAAAACTTCTATTGGCATAATTTCTCTTTCTGCAGTAGGTCTAGGATCTCCTATTCTACCAGTTGCGCCACCACATAAAAGAATTGGATGATGGCCCATAAGCATTAATCTCTTAGCTGTAACTAAAGAGCTATAATGACCTAAATGTAAACTATCAGCTGTAGGATCAGTACCCCAATAAAAAGTTACTTCTCCATTATTAATCACATCTTCAATATCATCTCC
The DNA here is from genome assembly GCA_963645945.1 of bacterium. Taxonomy (GTDB): domain Bacteria; phylum Bacillota_I; class Bacilli_A; order RF39; family UBA660; genus CAG-877. The sequence goes on along the minus strand of CAVIUA010000013.1, from coordinate 14,586 downwards.
AGCAACGTCTTTTACTAAACCTCTCCATTCTAATTCTTCCCAATTTGTCATTTTCTTTCCTCCTCTAATTTTAAATCATATATTTCATCTAAATTATGTCCATAATCTAAATATATTCCTTCAACATCTCTTGTAGTAGTATCATCAAGTTCAAATCCTAATGCACTAACAGCGTTATAAACTGCTTCTTCACTAGATCCTTCAATTTCTAAATATGTAGGAATTAAAGGCCAACTATCAATGTCTATTTCTACTCCATTAAGTAAATATTGTATTCTTCTATTTTCTTGATAACCTTTTGCTTCATATCCTAATTCTTTTAAAATTAAATTAGTTCTTTCAAAAGAATCAACTTCAATTTCTAACTCTTGAGTACCATCTATTTCTGATGAAACTAAATTTTTAATAGTTAAAGTAGTTTTCTTACCATTAGTTCTAAGTCTTATCCATTTATTATCTACCTTTGGAATAAAGTCATAAACATATCTTCTTTGTAATTCATCCCATTCAAAAGTTGCATTTAATTTATTTAGTTTCGCAACCATCTCTTCTTTATCAATATTTAATATTCTAATCTCATACTCAGTGTGCAAAAAATCACTCCTTTCAATAAAAAAAATTCCATCCGCCAAAGGATGAAATTTCTTCATGGTACCACCTTATTTTATGTATAATAATATACACCTCTAAAATCTTAACGCGATGAACGATTTTTCTCCTAACAGTGTAATTCAAAATAGTATTCTTACTAATTTCCACCAAACTAGTACTCCTAAAAAGTACTAAACATTAGCTCTCTATAAAATAAATATCTATTTCTACTGATCTGTTAATCAACAAAAATTATAAATTGATTATAACACAAAATTAGAAAGATACAAGAAAAAAATAAGCAAAATGCTTACTTTTTACTACCTTGTTCAAGTTTTTTCAATACATCTTTAGTTACATCTATAGCTTTTTCTCTTAATTCTTCAGCTGCATCTTGTAATACAGGAGTACCCTTTTTAACAGCTAAATCAACTAATTCTTCTACTTTATCTTTTAAAACTAAAGATTTTTCTTTCGCAATATCTAAAGCCTTTTCTTTATCCAAATCAGATAATTCCTTTTTGATTTCTTTAACTTTCTTATCAAATTCTTTTTTTACTTCTTCAGTATCAATGTCTTTGATTTGATTCATTAACTTATCAAATTGTACTTTTAAGTCAGCTCTAGTTTCACTACCTTTCTTAGGAGCAAATAATAGTCCTAACCCAGCACCAAGTGCTGCACCTAATAAAAATTTTCCAGTATGTTTTTTACTCATCAATATCTTCCTCCTCTAAATCTTCTTTCTTTTTCTTACGTCCTTTAAATATTTTAAAGATAAAACTTGTAACAGAATTAATTACTGTATCCGTAATTAACGCAAAACTATTAGTAGTTCTATCGATAAAACTAAAGATTCCATTTAAAGAATTAACCTTATCGGAAACATCATCAACAACTTTATTAACTTTATCTAATGTAAAAATAAGTTTAATTCCTAGTACAATTAATACTATTACTAGTATTATACAAACAATATATAATAATACAGGCAAAACAAAGTTTAATAAATCCATATTCATTTCTCCTTAATTACTCTTGATCTTGGTACATAGAATCAATTAAGTCAAACAAATTATCATCAGTATCAACTGGATCACTTGTTTTTTCTTTTTTGATCACAGGTTCTTCTTTTACATCATTAACTTCAAAATTATCAGCTGTAATATCATCTGCATAAACTTCTTTTTCACGCTTAGGAGTAGTATTCTTTTTACCTGCATCCATATAGTCTACATTATATTCTAATCCTAAATCTTGAAAATATTCCAATGCATCACCCATGGTAACATCTTTCACAGCTGGCTTATCATCATCAGAACTTAAATCAACTAAAAGATTAGTATCATTTTCAACTTCAAATGAAGGTTCAATATCATCCTTTTTAGATAAGTCAATTACTTCTTCATTATTACCAAAAGCTTTAGCTCTTACATCATCAACACTAACTCTTTCTTTAGCTAAACTACTAGTAAATCTAACTTCTCTTTTTGGAACTACATCTTCTTTACGATAATTCTTATCTAAAATACCATATATTGGTGAAATAATTGGTGAAGGTTTGAAATAAGACTTTTCTTCTTTCTTCTCATAAATATTATATTCATGAACAGTAGACTCAGGAGTCTCCTCTATACCATAAGGCATTGGTCCAGTTTTAACTGGCTTCGAAGGATATAACTTCTCATCTCTACTAGATGAATAAATTGGAGCTTTCTCTTCTTTTTCAATAACTTTAACTATTTTTGGCTCACTAGTCGGATAAGCAGGCTCATCAACCAAGTCATCATCATCAATCATTTTAAAAGTACTACGAGGTTTTTCCTGTATATCTTCCTCTTCATCATCAAAATCTTCATCTAAATCAATATTTTCAGGTATTACAGGTTCTTTTTTCTCCGGTAATACTACTTTCTTTGCTACAGGTTTTTCTTCTTCGTAATCCTCATCATGTTTTTCCTTAACAACTTCCTTAGAAACAGGTTTCTTTTTAGAAACTTTTTTTGTTTTAGGTTTTTCTACAACTTCAACATACTCCTCTTCAAATAGAGCATTCTTAAGTTTTTCAAATATACCCATGCGAGCTCACCTCTTTAATTTATTCTTCATCAAGTTCTAATTCTTCTTGGTCTATAGCCTTTTTATATTCAGGATCATATCTACTAACAACTTCCAAAAAATCTTCTTGTGATGATGTAGTATCAAACAATGTAAAAACTTCTTCTGCATAGCTTAAAACATTATCACCAACTATGCTCTCTAATATTTTATCATTAAATTTAATTGAACGTAAAATATAACACATATTATCAATAACTTTAACTAAATTATCTTTATCAGTTAAAGATTCAATTTTAGCGTAATTAAATACAAATTCAACAAAATACTTACCATTATCTTCAGTAATTTCTAAATATCCGGTTTTTTTACCATAATTAATTATTTTAGAATAATAAGCATCCTGCTTAATTTTATACGTATTCTCTACTTTATGATAATAACTAATAACATCAACATACATGTAATACTCATTATCAAATCTATCCCTAAGAATAGCGTTATATTCTTCCTTATTAACAAACTTTAAACCATCCGGAACATAATACTTATAACCATCAAAATGAACATTACTAGACTTTGTCTTTTCACTAAGTAAAATATCCATATTTTTTTCAAAGTCATTAGAACTAAGTTCCTTCATACTACAACCAGTTATCATTAACAAAATAACAGAGAGTAAAACAATTATCTTCTTCATAATTCACCTACTCTTACTACATTATACCAAATTTTTTGTAAATGTAAAAATATTTTATAATTATTTACTATTTTGGACATCAGTTTTAACAGCTTCAACTGCATATATAGGCATACCTATACTTGCAAATTTATCTTCATATTCAGTAGTAATCAATTTTTCAGACGTTGTACTATGCAAATCAAAACTAATGTTTTTTAATATATATCCATATTCGCTAAAACTCATCAAAGAATAAATATATAAATCTTTATTATCTGTCCTCATAAATATTTCTTTATCCTTCTTAAAAATACTATCATATTTCTCCAAAAAAATTCTACTAGAAAGTCTTCGCATACTATGTCGAACTTTAGGCCATGGATCAGAAAAATTAAGATAAATTCTATCTATTTCACGAGAAAAAATTTTATCAATATTAAGAGCATCCATTCTAACTACATATAAATTAGAAAGTCCCTCTGGTATTTTAGGCAAACTCTTCGCAACAACACTATCATATTTTTCTATACCTATAAAATTAATATTTGGATACTTCAAAGCATTTTCTATAATAAATTTTCCCTTGCCCATACCAATTTCTATATAAATTGGATTATCATTATTAAAAATACTCTTCCAATTACCAATATATTCTTCACTATTTTTTATTAGATACTTAGAAGAATTTAATATTTCTTCTTTATTTTTAACATTTCTAAGTCGCATATATATCACCATTAAATATTTTAACACAAAACCATACAATATGCATATAATAAAACGAAAGCCAGGTTGATAATATGAATAATATGCCTTTTCCTTATATGCCAATGCCATTACCTATACCAAACAATAATTATGAAGAGGAAATTAATAATTTAAAGTATGAAATTGAAAAACTTAAAGAACGTGTCAAAGCCTTAGAAAACAAAAACAAAAAGAATTACTTAAAAAAAGATGATGGACTATATATAATGTAAAAAAGAAAAAATTTTCTTATTTTTTGTAGAAAAAAAGCACTTTATGCTATACTTAATATATAAGAAAGTGAGGTTACATCATGCTAAAGCTAAAAAATCTAGATAAGGAAGTATATGACAACTATGTAATAAGCCAAAAAGAAAAACCACATTTCTTACAGTCACATTCCTATGGTGAGTTTGCTAAAGTTAAAAAACGTCTAACACCATATTATCTAGGATTAGTCAATGAAAATAATGAAATAGTTGCCGCTACCATGGTATTTCAAAAAAGTCTACCATTTAATTATTCTGGACTTTACATACCTGCCGGCTTTACAATAGATTATAAGAAAAAACATCTAGTAAAAACACTAACTCGTGCTCTTACTAATTTTGCAAAAACTAAAAAGGCCATCTTTATAAAAATGTCTCCATACATAGATGAAGATATTTCTGAAGAGGACTTAAATGAAATCAAAAGTAATTTAAAAGACGCTGGTTTTAAAAAAGAAGATGAAAGTAAACACCTAAAAATAATGATACCTTTGTCAAGTAATGTTTTAGATTTAGATAAAGACATTGAAGAAATAGAAAATAATTTCAAAGAATCAACTAAAGACTATCTTGCTAAAGCTATAAAATTAAATACAGAAACAGTACTTGGTAATAAAACAAATATTAAAGATTTATATCAACTGATGAAATCAAAAGAAAAAACAACAAAGTATAATGAAGACTACTTTGAAACTTTATATGAAATATTTAATGGTAGTAAAAATACAAAAGCAAGTATCATCTTAGGTAAAGTAAATTTAAATAAAACAATTAAGACTTTAGAAAGAAATCTAAAAAAAGTAAATGATCAAATATCTATACTACCAATTGATAGTTTAACTAAAAGTTCTAAAAGTAAACTAGTAGATCTAACAAAACAAAAAGAAGAAATTATCAAAGAAATAGAAAAGTTCCAAGGATATAAACAAAAACATGGAAATGAAGTAACTATGAGTGCTCATTTAATAATACAATATGATAAAAATGCATGGATAACTCATACTTATGACAGTAACACAATTAAAGATACATACTTAAAATACAATACTTATTACAAAGATATAAAATACTGTAAAGATGAAAATATTACTTCACTAGAACAAACAAATTCTAACATTTTAAAAGACAACTATAATGCTAAAGAAGTAAAATATCTTGGACAATATAACTATATAACTAATCCAATTATGTATTTTATAATAACAAAAATAAATAAGAAAACAAATTAAAAATTATGTACATATAAAACAATAAGAGTAACTTAACACCGTTAAATTACTCTTATTTTTTACTAATTTTAATACCTTTATTACCAAAAATATGCTTAGTAATACCAATTTTCCTCATAAAAGCTAAGTAAATTGTAAATCCTAATAAACAATATAAAACTATTATAAATAAATTCATTATTCTAACATCTGAATATATAGGAATTATCATTCTTAATATAAATAAAACAAAAATCATCAACATAGATACAAGTAAAATGTCAATAAAATGCTTTGACAAATCCTCATAATTAATTTTAAATTTTTTACTAAGCATAAATATAGCTATCACAAAAGATAATAAATACCCAAGTATACTGGCAGTAATAATACCATAATATGCAGGAACTCCCATTTTATAAAATGCAACTATCAAATTATTATTTAATAATACTTTTAACAACAAGCCCGATAATAAACTTATAAATATAGTTCTATAATCCTTATATATCTGAATAATAGAAATAGTAATAAATAAAACTCCTAAGAATAAACCTGCAAAAACATAATAAGTTAAAATACTAGGTCCATAATTACTAGGTCCATAAAACAATAGCCAAATAGGTTTAGCCAAGAAACTAATAATACAAGTAACTGGAACAATTAAAAATAATAGCACTTCAAAAGCTTGATTAATTTTTTTACTACAATTCTTATCTTTTTTATCAATATTTTGTCTCAAACTAGGTACTAAACTAATAATAACACCAGCAGAAATAGAAAAAATCAACATATTAAACTTAAATGCCCAAATAGAAAAAATTCCTGATATTTCCAAAGCATCATCAACACTAAAATCAGCATAATTATAAAGTCCAGAAAGCACGGTATTAATATCAACATAATTATATAAACCCTTTGAAACATCAATAAGTATAAAAGGTATTGAATAAACTATTATTTTTTTTACAATACTCTTGTTACTAATCAAAGGTTCATTAACACTACGTACCTTTTCTTCAAATATTTGCCTACTCTTATACTTCTTAAAAACTAAATATCCTAAAGAAATCAAAGTACCAAGAAAAATCCCAAAAATTATCAAGGCAAGACTATTACTTAACGTCATCTTAAAAGTATTAAACCCTAAATAACTAAAAATTAAAATACAAAATATCATTACTATTTTTTCTATAGCCTTAGATAATGATGAATAATTAGAAAGTCTATGTCCCTCAAAATAACCCTGATAAATACTTAACACTGGCGAAATCAAAAAACAAATAGCTAAAATTCTAATAACAAATGTAATATCATAAACACTTATATTACAATTAACATTTCCTAAAATAGAAGATGAAATAATAGGAGCAAAAATAACTAGTAATAAAGATATAATTACTCCAAAAACTAAAGCCAATTTTCTACCTAAAAATAAAACTCTTCTTTTAGCACTATAAAATCCATGTTTCTGATACTCAAAAACTATATTACTTATTACTAACGGTATACTAAAAGTAGCAAGAGATGCAAATAATAAATAAATAGTATACACATATCCATATAAAGCACCAGATTCATTATTAAGTATTGAATGTAATGGAATAACATATAAAATATCTAATATCTTACTAAAAATAATACAAACTGTTATAAAAGACGCACTCGAAATAAAAATTTTTTTCTTCATAAATTTACTTTTCATATTCACCCGCCCAACATTAATTTAATTATATTTATTAACAGGATTATATCCATACAAATAAAATTCTCCTTTATCATTTTTCTTTAATTCATATTTATATAATTGTAAATCAACTTTATCAAAATCTGGTTCTTCTAAAAAATATCCATTGTCATTACAAATACCTTCATAAACTTCTTTACCAGTCATAAAATCGTATAATCCCAACTTATCACCTGTAACACAATTAGCTTTATAATATCCCTGAAAAAGATAAAAAGTATATATATCATCTTTTAAACGATACTTATAAAAAGAAGAATATAACTTATTATCAGATGCTAAAGTATCAATAGGAACTTGATAATAATCTTTACCATTCATATATTTAGCTGTATACATACCATAACCATCTACATAAATAGAAATATTCTCATCATATAATTTGACATTGTCATTAAATACATTAGAAAAATCAGTATTTTCTAAAACCTTTTTAGATATACAAATACCATTATTAGTATCACAATTAACTAATCCAATATTATTCTTAATAGCATAAGCTAAAACTATCTTTTCCTTATCCATAATACCTAAATTAGAAAAGTCTGAAAAGTATTTATTAACAATATTAAACTGTGTAGGAAGTTTATCTAAAAGACTTAAACCAGCTTTAACATTCTCATACTCTTCTTTAGTACTATAATTATAATTTTCTATCTTAGATAAAGCATCACTATATATAGTTACCGAAAAAAGTAGTAATCCTGATAAAAACATTAAAAATAGTGCTATTTTACGATCTTTATTATAATTACTCTTCATATTTACTCTCCAAATACATACTTATAATAATTATTATACTGCATACTAGATGAAACCTGAAACTTTTCATTTACATCAGCATTTATTTTTGACACATATTTATCATCTACATTGTCAACAAAAGGAGTAAAAACACCAGTAGATACATTATAAGAACCATTATTATTAATCCAACTTCTATCTGGAAATACAACTAATCCTTCATTATTACTTGCCATAATATCTTTACCAATGATAAGTCTAGAATCATATTGAATTCCTAACATATTTAAAACAGTAGGTAAAACATCTATATTCATTGCATACTTATCTATAGAATATTTTTTATCTAATTTTGAATTATATATTAATAAACATCCTCTATTTCTATCAAAATTATTACTTCTATCCACAGAAGATCTAATATTCATTTGATAATCAGTTAAATAATAAGGTGAATGATCAGAAGAAATAACTATTAAAGTATCATCAAGTTTATCAGCAGCCTCTAATTGTGATATTAATTTTTCCATAGCTAAATCAAAATCTATATTAGCAGCAATATAATACTTTAATGAAGAAGGATAATTATATCCAGATAATTTACTTAAATGTTTATTCGCAACAAAATTAGAACTATCATAACTACCATGACCGGATAAAGTAATATAATATGCAAAAAATTTATCTTGATTTATATAGTCACCTATAGTCTGTTCCATCATATCAATATCACTTCCATGGAATCTATCACAAGTCATTTTAATTCCATCTTGACAATATCTAGTCATATTAAAATTAAGAGTTGAAAAATACTGTTTCCTATGATTATAATAACCAAAATAATCATGATAAGCATAAGTTGAATAACCAAGATTTTTTAGTTGTCTAGGTAAAAGATAAGGATTAACATTATAAACCATATCAATTAAACTATAAACATCACTAAGTATTGGTAATATTCCCCATTCAAACATATATTCACCATCAGCAGTACTAGCTGGATATTTAGGAGAAAAATAATTATTAAAGCTAATTCCTTCATTCTTTAACTTATACAATGTAGGAGTTAAATCCTTATCAATAGCAATCTCATCAAAAGATTCTGCAAGAATATATATAACATTCTTTCCTTTAAACATACCCGTAAATTCATTAGTAACTGTAGGAGTTTGAGTCATAAAATATTGATGTAAACTTTTAATATTATAATTATTTTCATTATTATATAAACTATCAAAATCAATATCCATCTCATTATATGAAATAGGCATCTTTTTTTCAAATACAGTACGTTTATTTGCATAAATATTTTCCTCAACATCATTAGAAGGAACAAAATCAATAACATTTCTAATAATACTTAAAAATAAAGAAGTATTTAAACCAAATGAATTTAAATTTAAATAGGGAACATTAACTTTAAATATCAAATTATAATAACTATATTGTTTATCTCTATCTAAAAACTTAATAGCAAACCCATTATAACCAATACTAAGAATTAATAAAATAGATAAAAGAGCAACACCATTTTTTTGAATACTAAAATCCTTTACAGGTTTTATAACATTTAAAACAACCGGAGCAAAAAACAATATTATATACAAAAAATTCTGAAAAATAGTTTTTAAAACTTTATCATATCCATCCTTTAAAGCACCAGCAAATACAATACCATTAAAATTAAAGATAGAATCATATAACTGACAATAAATAAGTTCAGCAGCAAAAACAAAAGCAATTAATATAAATAAAGTTCTAAAAATAAATATATTAATTTTTTTATTTTTAAACAGACTACAAAAAAAAGTTAAAAAAGTAGCGAATATAATGCTGAAAAATAATAAAAAGAAAACCAAAATAAAAGTAAGACTTTTAAAATAAGCCAAATGAAAAACAAGTTCTGCAAACAGCAAATAACTAAAAAACCTAAAAAAAGTTTTCTCCATTACTCTCACTACCCTATCATAATAAATGATATCTTATTTAATAGTAAAAGTAAATAATCTAAACAAAAAAAAGATTATAAAAATCTCACTCTGTATAAACTATCATAGCCGAAAAACAAAATATTTGTTCTTCACTAAAAACACCAATACTAACTTGATACTTAATGTCAATAACTTCACCAGTCATTTCAGAAATAAAATCATTGATATCTTTTTCTAAATCTTTTTCATCTTCTAAATCAAAAATTTTAACTTTCATCATATCACCAAGAAAATTATATAATTCCAAATATGATAATTTTGTCTAAAAATTTACTTATCTTCAGGCTTTTGTTTAATATAAACTCGATGTGCCGTTCTATTACGACTACTAACTCTTTCGTTAATATCAAGTTCAACAATAGAATCACACACTTTATATCTATAAAAGTTCTTAATATCCGTAAAGTCACCTTCATTATTAGCTAAATTCATTGCTTTATGATATTCACTTCTTTCTTTTTCACGAATATATATAGGCGGTAATCCTACATCTTCCAACAATTTATTAGTAAAAGCTCTAACTGTTCTACCATTACCATCTCTAAAAGGATGAACTTTTATTAATCTACAATTTACTTCAACACAACAATCTAAATAAGCAAGCATTTGTGTAGTATCACGTAAAGCCTTTATCTCCGGAGCAATACTACGTAAATAAAAAATATCTTCATCTATTGAATTTAATTCTCTTCTGATATAGCGCCAGTCACACAAATCTGTACCAGCACCTGGTAAATATACAGGATGATTTCTAATAACACCTGCATATTCAGGAAAAGGTGCACAAGAGAATAAAGCTCTATGTAAATCAAGTAATGTATAAACATTAAACATCTCTTCTATTTCATCAGAATGTACATATTCATACATTTTTTCTAATCCTTTTACTTCATCTTCTGAATGTACATTTTCTAGTCTACTCTCATTTTTAATATATCTTTTAACAAAAGCTTTTTTTAATTTATCAAAAATAATGTCATCCTGACTAAGTTCATAATATATTCTAATTAATTTAGTCGGTAAGTCCTGATCAACACCATAAAGTTTTCCTCTTTCCTTACGCCATTTATAGCCTAAAAAAGATTCACGAATAATAAATTCAGGTTCAACACCAATTTCACCTAAATAATATGAAACCATTTCTCTTCCTTCATCGCCCATGTGTAACATCGCCTCCTAATTAGCGCTTATTATAACATAAAAATAGAAAAATAGAGAAATAAAACTTCTCTATTTAACAACAATATTAACAATTTTACCCTTAATAACTATAACTTTAACTATTTCTTTACCTTCAATATGTTTTAAAACATTAGAAGCAGCCATTGCTTTTTCTTTTATTACATCTTCATCATCATCAATATTAATAGTTATAGTATCACGAACCTTACCATTAACTTGAACAGCAATTTCTTTAGTAGCATCTACTGTCTTACTAACATCATATGTAGGCCAAGAAGATAAACAAATTGCCTTATTATCAAGTTTTTCATTTAACTCTTCAGTAACATGAGGAGCAAAAGGATAAAGTAAAGTTAATAACACAGTATAATCAGCCTTAGTAATACTATCAACTGTATAATATTCATTAACTAACTTCATTAATTCTGATATAGCTGTATTATATTTCATACTATCTATATCTTCAGTTACTTTCTTTATAGTCTTATTAATAACACTTTCAAATTTAGTACTATAAGAATCAACCTTACTATCAACTCTATCAATTAATCTATATACTCTGTCTAAGAAACGACAAATTCCTTTAACACCTTGATCATTCCAAGGAGCTTCTAATCCATATTCACCCATGAATAATACATAAGTTCTTAAAGCATCTGCTCCATACTCATCAACTATAGTATTAGGATCAATTGTATTACCACGAGACTTACTCATCTTTTCTCCATCAGGTCCCAAAATCAAACCTTGAGCAGTTCTCTTTTTATATGGCTCACTAGTAGGAACTAATCCTAAGTCATATAAGAAATGATACCAGAATCTAGAATAAATAACGTGTCTAGTAACATGTTCCATACCACCATTGTACCAGTCTACTGGCATCCAATAATTAAGTTTTTCACGAGAAGCAAATTCCTTATCATTAGAAGGATCAATATATCTTAAGAAATACCAACTAGATCCAGCCCATTGAGGCATAGTATCAGTTTCTCTCTTAGCATCTTTTCCACATTTAGGACATTTACAATTAACAAAACTTTCTATCTTGGCCAATGGACTTTCACCATCAGTACCAACTTCAAAATTAGTAACTTCAGGTAATTTTAAAGGTAATTCATCATATGGAACTGCAACATCACCACAATGGTCACAATGAATTATAGGTATTGGTTCACCCCAGTATCTTTGTCTATTGAAAGCCCAGTCTTTCATCTTATATTGAACAGCAGCTTCTCCTAAACTTTTTTCTTTTAAATATTCAATTATCTTTTCAATAGCATCTTTTTTATTTAAGCCATCTAAGATATCAGAATTAATATGAAGTCCATCTCCAGTATAAGCTTCTTTTGAAACATCTCCACCATCAATTACTGGTACAATATCAATACCAAATTTAGTAGCAAATTCATAGTCTCTTGTATCATGTGCAGGAACAGCCATAATAGCACCAGTACCATATCCCATCATTACATAATCAGATATATAAATAGGAATTTCTTTATCATTAACTGGATTTATCGCAACTAATCCATCTATTCTAACACCAGTCTTGTCTTTAGCAAGTTGAACTCTTTCAAATTCAGTCTTCTTCTTAGCTTCTTCTCTATAGGCAATAATCTCATCCATATTTTTAACAAGATCTTTATTATCATCAATAATATTATGTTCAGGAGCAACAACCATAAAAGTAGCTCCATATAAAGTATCAGGACGAGTAGTATAAACTTTCAATACTTCATCTATTCCTTTAACTTTAAAATTAACATAAGCACCAGTAGATTTACCTATCCAATTTTCTTGTTGTAACTTAATATTTGGTAAATAATCAACTTCCTTTAAACCTTCAAGTAATTTATCTGCATACTCAGTAATTCTTAAATACCAAACATCTTTGTCTTTTTGAATAACTTGTGAATGACAAATATCACATTTACCACCTTGTGAATCTTCATTAGATAAAACTACTCTACAGCTTGGACAATAATTAACAAGTGTCTTATCTCTAAAAGCAAGACCCTTTTCAAACATCTTTAAAAATATCCATTGAGTCCATTTATAATATTTTTCATCTGTAGTATCTACAACTCTAGACCAGTCAAATGAAAAACCAACTTTCTTTAATTGTCCAGCAAATACTTCAATATTTCTATCAGTCAAAACTCTAGGATGAATATTTTGTTTTATTGCTGAATTTTCAGTAGGAAGACCAAATGCATCATATCCAATAGGGAATAAAACATTATATCCTTCCATTCTTTTCTTTCTCGCAACAACTTCCAAACCGGAATAAGCTTTGATATGACCTAAATGCATACCAACACCAGATGGATATGGGAACTCTACTAAAGCATAAAATTTCTTCTTACTAAAATCATCTTGTGCTTTAAAACACTCATTTTCTTCCCAATATTTTTGCCATTTTTTTTCTATCTCTTTAAAATTATACATTCTTAATCATTCCTTTCTTCTCATAAAATTTATATACTAACCAGTAACTTATCATAACAATAGGTAAAACTAATACAGCTGCCAGTAAAAAAGATACCAGATAACTATCAAATAAAGTAATAATAGTAACTATTAAAGTAATATCAAAAGATGAAACTAATGAAACTAACAATAAAAGTTTATTATAATTAACCTTATCTAAATCAAGTTTATACTTAGTTACCAAAAACCTTATCTCAGCAAGTTCCTTTTTTTCTTTATTTTTCTTTTTCTTACCATTTTTATTATTCTTTATATACTTCTTCATAGGTATAATAAAGAACACCTGGTAACAAATAAAAACAACTATAAAACAAGCTATAAATAAAATTATTTCTATCATAAATATTCCTCCAAAATAAAATTCGTCCTAAAACATAAGGACGAATTAACTCGCGGTACCACCTTACTTCATAGTAAACTATGCTGCTTAATAGATATAATGGTCTTACCCAACATATTACAAATTAGTCAAGTTCACAAAATTTCATATACTTATTTTCACCCAACAACATAAGCTCTCTAAAATATGAAAGAATTATTACTACTACTAATAACATTTAAAAAAATATAAACATAGTATAGTAAATTTATAAAAATATTTCAAGTACTTTTCAAAAATCTATTTAATAAAAAAGTCATAAAATAAGGAAAAGTATAAATTTTACCATTAAATTTTATATAAATATCACAAAATTCCATATATTTCAAGTGCTATTTTACACATTTTTCCGACATTTCAGCACCCTGATTTACACATTTTTCCAAAATACAAGGTAAGATTACTCTTACTTCATATATTTTTAATCTTCTTCAATTACATACCTTATCTACGGACAGTTTTTATTTTTTAATAAGTAATGATTTATACTATTAACAT
>CAVIUA010000012.1:0-2811 GCA_963645945.1 bacterium | reverse complement strand
TCTTACTCATAAAAAATCCTCCTTTTTTATTTATGATAACAAAAAATGTAGACTGTGTCTTTTTTAGACTGTCTACATTTATTTTATCACTTCAAATTAAGCACTTTTTTCTTTATACAAAGCAAAAAACTTATCTTTATTCTCATAAATAAGTTCATACTTATCAGAATATTTTAAATATGTATTTATTGGATAATTAGTTGAAACTAAGAAATAATCAAAATTATATTTTTTAATTAATTTTGGATAATCACCATTTAATTTAGAAATTTTTAAATAATCCTTATAATTATATTTAGAATATAAGTCAGCTCTGCCATCCACAAAAACTAAAATATCATTATAAATAAGAATACCTCCATAATTATACATATTATATAATCTATCTGGTTTCTCCTCTTTTAAAATATTAATTACTTTATCATCTAAAAAATATACATTATCTTCATAATTCCTAAAATAATTACCTATAGAAAAAGCCAATAATAAAAACGAAATAAACCCAATACATAAATTAGTACCAGAATCCATCTTTCTTTTACCAATATAATTAAAAATTATAAAACTCATAATTATATATGTATATGGCCAAAATCTAATACTCTTAAGACCTAAAAAAAGTGATATTCCAAACAAAACAAAATCCATTAATTCTATTTTTTTCTTACTAAAGATAAAAACAAATAATATTAAGATTGCTAAAACAAAATAAGGGTAATTACTTATATTATCAAGTGTAGTTGGTTTCCATTCAGATATACTAGAAATCATTAAACTATCCATCATATTTTGATATGGATATAAAAACATCTTAAAACCATGAATATTTATACATACAGAAATCATTGATAAAAGAGCCATAGATAAATACTTAATTATCTGTTTCTTACTAATTCTATTAGCTTCTATTTTTGAAAACTTAAATGAAAATAAACCCGTAATCAAAAAGATAATACAAAATACATATCCTAAATTACTAGATCCACCATGAATGTTAGACCAAAGAACAGATAGTACTGGTAAAAAATATATCTTTCTAGACTTCTCATTTTTATACAAATCATATAAAAACCAAGTAGTTAAAGCTAAAAATATATAACTAACTAAATGAGGTCTAATCTGTACATAAAAAATTAAAATAAAGCCAAACGTAATCCATAGTAAACTAAACAGAATATTCTTTAGATAATTATTTTTATTGTAAAGAAACAAAATCAATTCTAAAAGTCCAATACAAATAAAACTAAATATTACATAAAAGCTCTTTCCTAAAAAATTACTCAAATTGTAAATAATAATTTCAAACAACCATTCATGCGACATCCAACTTTTACCATACATATACCAAGAAAATACATCGGTATTTAAAATACCATGATTCATCATATATTCTCCAGCTTTTACATGCCATAAAAAATCAGTATCAATTTTTACACAATTAGCTAAAGCTAAAGTAAAAGTAAACACTAAAATTCCAAGTAAAATCAGCGTAGAATTTTTCTTAATAATCTTTTTCATAACTAAGTCCTTTTTGATACAATTTTTCTTTAATTTTATATTCCAATTCTTTACCAGAATACTTTCTACTTAATCTTTTATACAACTTCTCATACTCTCTCTTCGCAATATCAGAAGTATCATTAAAATTATAACTATCAATTACTTTAGAAATAACTTCATAAGAATATCCAGAAGTAATTAAATCATTTACAATTTTATTTTTTAAGACATTTCCACCCTTATTTCTATTACTCTTTATAGCTGTCCTAATAATCTTATTAATTTTTTCAATTTGTATATCCTCTTCAAAAACACCTATCTCATCTGAAATAATACTCATATCAATTCCTTTTCCAGATAAATCTTTAATTATCTTATTAGGTCCCTTAGAAGAAGTAATAATTTGATTATTAATATATGCCTTTGTAAAACTACGATCATTTAAATACCCTTGCTTTTCTAGCTTTTCTATAGCTATATCAACAGAAGAATTTGGATATTCCTTAGAAAGTAACATTTTTCTTAATTCCCAAGCACTCTTAAATCTAGACTTAAGTGCCTTTAAAGCAACATAATAAACATCACACTCATTATTATAGGCCTCTATTTCTGGAAGCATATCAGCTGAAATATCTTTTTTCAACAATAACTCATACTTTAAAATTACATCTTCATATAATTTTAGTTCTCTATTATCATCCAAAGTAATTTGATATTTACCAGAACTTATTTTTTTATACTTTAATATCTTCATGTATCTCACCCGCTTACATACATTATAGGAACAAAAGACAAATTTCAATTTGTCGTTTTTGTTTGGTCGTCACCGATCAAATTTCCTACTTCACAGATAGAGTAACCTCTATTCTCCATAGGCTTAAATTCCGACAGTCGCTGCCGTACTAATTGTTTTATTTATATTTCTTTAACTATTTTGACAATGTATTCTTAATCCTTCAAACATAATATTTATACTTGCATTTATATCTCTATCATTTTCACATCCACAATTTAAACATATCCAGTTTCTTACTCCTAAATTATTTGTTTCTTGTGTTATTTCATCACAATGATTACATTTTTTACTGCTTGGAAAGTATGTATTTACTTGATAATAATATTTTCCAAGTAAATTACTTTTCCATTTCAGCATTTGACATATTTTATTAAAACTGGCATCTAGTATATTTTTAGCTAAATTATGATTACTACTCATTTCTTTAACGTTTAATTTTTCACTTACAATGATATCATGCTCTTTTACTATCTTATTTACAATATTTATTATATTATGTTTTCTACTATTTTTTA
>CAVIUA010000011.1:0-45790 GCA_963645945.1 bacterium | reverse complement strand
TCACTATTTACCTTACTTTTAATAAATTTAATTACCAGTTCATTAAAATTAGGAGTATCATCTTTGAAAGTTTCTATTATATTAAACATAAGCCACCTCATTTAAGTTTATGAGAGTACCTTTTGTTTTATATTTTTTTAATCTTTTCGTATTCGCCTTTTCCTTAATACTTCAGATAATTTAATTATTTTCTTTGAATTATTTATTTCCTATGTTTTTCTTTAAATAATCTTGTAAATTTTTATCAACACAATAAACATAACATCCTTTCATTCCTCTAGTCATTAATGTTCTATATGTGTTTTTTATAATAGAATCGGCAATTTTATTTGCCATTTTCTCCCCTTGCTCTTTTGCCAACTTTTTAATACCATTTAATGAAGTGTCAGTTTTTGCTCTTTTACTATAATCAGTAACAACATGACCTGCTTCATATCTTAGATCTTCGCCTATAATTACACCAATATAATCAAATTCTAACCCTTGACAGGTATGAATACATCCAGCCTCGTTAACCGACTTTGGATCAATTGCCCATGTAGAAGAGTTGCCTAAATTCCAACTCATTTCAAAATTATACTCTGGTATTTTTATATCATGTATATCACTATTGTTTTTTCCATCACTTATCCAATCCCAACAATAGCCAGCAACAATTCTAGATTTATTTTCGTTATTTTTTTCTTCTACCAATTTTCTTACTTCATTTGGATTATCTAAAACTCTAAAGTCATAATCAAAACCATCTATATCAAAATTTGCTGTGTCTTTGATATCTAGCACCCTATCTAACCAAGCAATATACCCATCTGATCCATTGCATCTAAATTGGCTATCCAAATCAAAAGTATAAATTCCAGCTCCTTGTTCATTAGCAAATTTTCTTATTAAATCTTCACTTCCAATATCTTTTAATGTTACTTTTTGATTTTCATCAATAAAAAATATTGTAAATTTGGCGGCATTTATAATTTCTTTAATTTGATTTTCACCTTTATTTTGAAACATCCCAGATTTTGCGTTTAATCTATGTGCTTCATCTACAACCAAACAGTCCAATTTATTTCTTTCTTCGTTTACAAAACTTCCTGAGCTCTGAAATAAATGATTAATATAAGTTTGAGTAAAAGCACCTCTTAATTTCGAAGAATATACATTTCTTGGAGCTGCATTTTTGGTTACGTAAAAACATGTCATGTTTCTATTATTTAATTCAACCAATAAATTAATTGCAAGAACCGATTTTCCAGTACCTGGTCCTCCTCTTACTATCATTACATTTTTATCATTTTCAGATACAGTATCAATGGCATTTCTTAAAGCATACTCATATACAATTTTTTGGTTATCAATCATATAAAATTCTTTATTACCTTTTAGCATATTTCTTAATGAATCTTGTAACATTTTAGAAGGTCTGATTCTTCCATGATCAATTTCATAAAGAATATTACCATTATCGCCCGATTCAATATATCTTTTTATAAAATTTCTTAAATTGATAACATCATTATGTCCAAATAAAGGTGCTTTATCAATATATTCTTTATATGCGTTGGATAATAGTGTATCATCATCTTCAAAATAATAGTTATGCAAATATGCACAGGGAACTACATTAATTTTTTTCAATTGTACATTTTCATTATAATCCTTTATTAAATTAGCATATGTCATTGCTTGATATGATGGGTGATTAACATCTCTCATTCCACCAGCAATATATGTTTTAACTTTATAAACACCATCCATTTTGTCTACCTCAATTGCTTTATCCCATTGCTTTAATTCTACAATAACAACATTAGATTTATTTTGATTGTAACCTGACATCATAAAATCTATTCTACAACCCGTTGGAGGTATATTATATTCAATCGCTATACCAGCATTACTTGGTATTTCATTATCGCTTAAAACACCTCTCATGTATTGCATAGAATTCTTCCATGAATTAAATTCTGGCGTGCTAGGTCTTTTTTTTACAACTTCAATATATTTATTTCTAATCTTATCAGCGATTATACCTAAATCCACATCATCAATAAACCCTGATTTTATTCCTTCATATACTAACATTTGAATCAACTCCCATAATTATACATATTATTTTTCATAATAACTTTTTTAAGATATTGTACTTACTTTATCATTCATATATAAAACGTAATTTTATATTAAAGTTTGTTGTACTTTGTACTCTTTCCCTTAGATTTTTCTACTGGATACTTCTTGGCACTTATATCCATTTTTTCTAAAATTATTTCTTTGGGATCCACTTCAATTTGATGGCACAATAAGATACAATAATTCATAACATCTGCTATTTCATTTTTTAATTCATTTTTGTCATAATTATTATTCCATTGAAAACATTCAAGCAACTCACCTGCTTCAATGGAAATAGATTTTGCTAGATTTTCTGGTGTATTAAATTGTAACCAGTCTCTCTCTTCTGCAAATTTTACAATTTTCTCTTCTAATTCTTTCATAAATTATTACCTCCTATTTATAAATTTTCTATTGTTATTGTACCATAAAAAAAGTGAATTTACTTTGAAATACAACGAAAAAGTTCAGATATAAACTGAACTCATTATTATTTATATAAATAATAATCTTAGAAAAGAACCGTTTTAATCACAACCTAGAAATGTCGCACCAGCTGCATTTATGTGATTAGATATTAATATTACATCAGAACTATTACCGTAGGCATTTAATATTCTATTTATTCTTTCTTTTCTATCTAATGTTTCATCTGCATCTCTAACTAAAGTTGCTGGTATACCCAATTCTTTCAATCTATCATACATATACTGAGCAGCTTGTAAATTCAAATCTTTTTCTTTTAAATTGCCAGATACTGCTCCTGGATCAGCACCACCATGACCAGCATCAATAACAACTTTTTTAGTAGCTCTATTATACATATTTATCACCTATGATAATTTATGTATATTTACAACTACTGTTACATTTTTGTTTTTTAACAAATTCACATTAACATACAATAATTAGCTTACTACAAATGAGAATATTTTATTTCATATTTTCCTGGATTTTCTAGTAAATCATCCATAGTATATTTGTTATCTAATACCATTTTTAAATATTTTAATTTTCTAGTTGTACAAATATCAATAATATTATCTGGATTGTCATAAACTTTGTATATTTCAACTAGCATCTTAACCTTTGTTATCTTTTCGTAATTTTTATATTTATTTACAATTCTTGTATATTGTTCAAAAACATATTATTATCTATAATTTTTTATTTCATCAATCATTTTCATATACCTTGTTCCTATAAAACATTAAATTTTTATAACTAATCAACAATTAATTTTCTTATTTATTCATCTTCATTCTTATAAATTACTTGTTTACTATCATCACATTTTTTTGTTGTTCCAGTCATAAGATTTGTTTTAATACATTCTTCTCTATTATTGTAAACCTCCTTATATTTACCATTTTGTACAGTCCAAGTGTCTCCATAGGCATTACATGCACATATTGTTCCTACAACTATAAAGGTTATTACAAACAATATTATCGCAAGTTGAAATCCTTTAATACCATTATTTATAAGTTCCTTCATGTTCTCACCTTTACTTTCTCTCAATAAAACCAACATTCTAATTAAATCTTTTTAATCCAGTTTCATACTAGCATATATAATTTTATAATCATTATCATTCAATTGTTCTTTTAACATTGTTATTTTTCCATAATTTTCTTCATTTATTTGAATTATTTTTTCTTCTTTCATAGCTCTTAATAACATATAAAATTTTCTTTTATCGTTAGGCTGTAAATAGCCAAAATTTTTATTTTTATACATTTTGAACGTTTGAATTGCTTTTGTCATTTCACCTGATAATATTGAAAATAACATTCTAGGTCCAAGAGACACTTTCATATTTTGATATGTTTTTATTACTTCTATTAACACATTTACCAATTCTTTATATTGATGATTACATAATGTCACTTCATTTAGATTAGTTTTCTCATCATAAAATCTTAAGTTTACTTCTTCTTTATCTTGAGTATAATTATAACTCATCATATAAGTAGAACATCCTGTTCCATCTGCTTTATAGTTTGTACAACCTAGCATTTTACTTTCAGTACCATTTTTATGTTTTATTGTTTTAACTATTAAATATCCATCAGTACATTTAGGGCATTTTGAAATAGAAAGTTTTCCAGCAGACAAGTCATTTGTTACAAAACCGCATACTTCAGGATCATTTGAACAGATCCAAATTCTACTTCTTATTTTATAATTATGATTAGTGCGACGTTGTAACGGGTAGCCACAGTATGGACATTTTAATACATTATTTATCTCTTTTTTAGGTTCTAACTCTTCACCAGTAATAATTACATTTTTTGATTGTTCCTTTAATTCTAAAACAAATTTTGATGGCTTATATTTAGGAGTAATTATATATACTTTATTTTTAGTTCTTGTTAAAGCTACATAAAATAATCTTCTTTCTTCGGCAAATTCATACTCTTCATTATCTTTAATAACCAATTTCATTACCGGGTCATCAACTATTTTGGATGGAAATCCTAATATTGCATCTTTAGCATTTATAATTATGACATTATCATATCCTAATCCTTTTGATGAATGCGCTGTTAAATAGTTTATTTGAAGTAATGGATATTTTTTAGACTTTAATGTCCCATTATTATACATAAAATTATCAGTATATTGATCTAAGAGATATCCTTCAAAACCATATCTTCCTATAAGTAGAACCTTTTGTCTCTCTCCTTTTTCTTTTACTATTAAATCAAGGGACTTTTCGATAGTATTCATCATGCGTTTTCTTGGTCCTTCATTGTATTCATTTTTTTCATTGGAATCATCAAACGACATTAATACAATAGGATTTTCTAATGATTTATTTGACTTTAGTTTCTTCTGGATTTGTTCATTATTTGACATGACAAAGTTTCCGGCTACATCTATCAATTGTTGGGAATTCCTGTAAGTATTTGTTATTTTTAATACATTTGCATAATTCATAATTTTTTCAAATTTAGTAAATAATTCTATTTTAGCACCAGAAAATTTAAAAATAGATTGCCAGTCGTCTCCTACTGCTATTATCTTGGCATCAGAACATTTTGATAACTTTTCGCATAAGTCAAATCTTTGAAGAGAAATATCTTGATATTCATCTATAAGTATATAATCATATGGTAGTTTAATACCTGCATCAATCATTTTATTTAATACATTAGTAGCATTGTTTATCATATCCTCAAAATCAATACTATTAGTATTTTTTAAAGCTGTCATATAAGCTAGATAACATTGTTGACAAATTGTTACAAATAATTTTGTTCTTTCATCAGTTAAAGATATTTTCCATTCTTCAAATTTAGATGAAGAAAAATTATTAGTTTTAAAACGAGATATAAATATACATATTAGTTGAATAAACTTATTAAAATACTTGTCTTCAGCATTTTTTAATATTGCATTATATATTTCTTTACCGTTCTTTGGTTCTAAGGAAATACCAGCTTTTATTAGTTCTTCTTTTAAATGTGTTATGATACTTTTTCCGTCTTTATATTTAGAAAACGTATATATTAGCTTGGTACCATGTTGTTTGTGAAGTCTTATTTTATCATTTATATGTTTCTTGTATTGAAGAAGTTCTTCTTCTGTATATCTATTATTAATTCCATCTTCGGAAATTCCGAAATGTTCTATATATATTTCTTTATTGTATTGTCTAATTAAAAAATCCGGACAATATGGTTTTATTGTATCATTGAATCCATATTTATATACTGGTTCATATTGATAATCTATACCATTTATAAATAAATAATTGGCTATTTTACATTCTTCTATGCTTCTTACTTTTTCATTTTGTATTGTATATTTACTTTTGGTCTGTTTCTTACTTAATTCTCGTAACGAATCGGCTATATCTGAACGTAGTGTTGTACAATCATCTTTATTTAGTTTATTAAATAGTAAATTGATATTTTCTTCTGATATTGGTACTTCTAAATAACTGGCAAAAAACAAAAGTACTTTTTTGACAAATATTTCATCATTAGCATTATTAAGTAAAAATTTTTTAATAGAAGTAAACATAAAGTCTGGTGTCGCAATAGAGTATTTTATTTCTTGTTCTTTATTAATTATTGTGTTGGCAATAGAATGAAATGTTGAAATGTTTACTGGTAGATTTAATTTTTTACATCTATCTTGTAACTCTTTTGTGGCTTTTTTAGTAAATGAAACTATTAATATTTTATTTGGGTCTATTTTTTGCTTATCTATTAAGTATTTTACTTTTGCTTCTATGGTAGTTGTCTTTCCAGCTCCGGCTCCCGCTATTATTAAGGTGTAATCTTCATCAGATAAAACAGCAATTCTTTGTTCTTTATCTAAATTAATACTGGGATCATCTTTTTTTAATATATTATCTAAATATTCTTTTTCTGATATTAGATGTCTTTCTATATATTCTTGATTCTTTGCTGATACAATTTGTTCGGTATTTTCATAATAGTTCATTAGTGATTTAAGTTCTTTATAACTTGTTTTATTCTTTTTACACCAAGATTCTAAAACTGACTCTTTTTCCATAAGATTCATTTTTTCATTAAGTGCTTTTGTTGTATCATAAAAATTAATATAATCCTTTTTTGAAATATATTTGTCTAGACTTAATAATTTATTAATATTATGCTTATATTCTTGCAACTCGGCAAATTCTTTTGAATTGTTTTTTGTACTAAATAGTAGCATACTAACACCCTTTTTCAAAATTTACTATAGTATACTATAAAAGATATAAAAAAACCAAATTAATTTGTAATCTTTTGGTGTTTTTACTATATAAATTTTTAAAAAAAATTATTTTTTAATAAAGTTGTAAAATTTTCTCTGATGTTTTAATACCATTTAAGATGACATAGAGAGTTAAAATAAAGGTTTTACCCTAAGTACTCATTAATATGAGATTAGACTAGTTAGACTAGTCGTTTTTTTTAGCCCTTGTTTACACTTTTATTATAACATGATAATTGTGTCTGTTCAATGTATCATCACCGTTTACTTTTTTCTATATTTTTTATCAAATAAAAAAAATTTAATTTTTTTTAAAAAAATTGTTGCATTTTGTTTTTGCTTATGGTAATATAGAATTATCTTAGATATGATAATTAGTTTGACAGGCTGTTATATTTGTTTGATTCGTCATTTAAATGTAATTGCTGGGTCTTATGTAAGTAACCATTAAGTTGGACTTACTTGGAGAGACATTAGTTGTTCTGATGTTATCCTATCACGGTCTAAGATTACACGTGTAGCAAGAGAGTACTTGCTTGTTGATAGGATGCCAATTCTTGATACTGACTTTTGTTAAGAATTTTGATTTTGAGTTATTTACCGTGTTTCTTATATAGTCTTTGATTATATTTGAAGCTGTAAAGTTTTTCTTGAGGTCTACTTGGTTTTCCATTTTTAAAACTCGAAAAGCACAATTTGTCAGGATTGTGTTTTTTGTTTGTATAAATATTAAGAAACGAAAGAGACTTTCTATTGAAGTCTCTTTTTTAATCTGCATAATTTGTAAAATATCCTTGGATAAATACTACAGGTGTTCCTTTATCTCCAGAGCCTGAGGTTAAATCACAAAGTGAGCCAATAAGATCAGTATATCTTCTTGGAGTAGTTCCTTGTGTTTCTATTTTTCCTTTTAAATTCTTATCTTTTTCTTCAATTTCTTTTCTTATAGCTGCTTGTAGTTCTTCACCTTTTAAATTACTATATTTATTATCAGATAAATACTTTAATTTTAATTCATTAGGACTACCTTCTAGGCCTTTTGTATAAAATGGACTAACTACCGGATCAGCTAACTCCCATATTTTTCCAACAGGATCTTTGAATGCTCCATCGCCATATATCATTACTTCTATTGTTTTACCAGTAATCTTTTTTAACTCATCTTGAATATCATAAACTAATTTTTCGCCAGCTTCTGGGAATAATTTTACTTTGTTTTCGGTTGCTCTATTAGAACCTAGAAGACCATATTTACTATTATATCCTGATCCATCAACACTAGTAGTTAAAATATCATCCATTCCAAGAACAGTTTGACAACCAGCCTTTTCTAGCTTTTTCTTAGTTTCAAATCTCGTATGAATATCACATGCTAAAACTTCTTTTGTATAATTAACAATTTCCTCTGGTTTATTACTAAAGACAAATTCTATTTCACAGTTTTCACCCTTAGCAACTTCGCGATAAAAGTCAACCATGTTTACGCCAGTAAAGATATGTTTGAAATCACCAAATTTTTCAGTGTAGTCCTCTTCACTAATTACATCAGAATATGGATTTATTCCAAATTCTTCTAAACGTTTTTTATCTAGAATATCGTTTCCAACTTCATCTGATGGATAACTTAATACCATAGTTATCTTATCCATAGCCCTAGCAAAAGCTTTTAAGCATACTGCAAAACGGTTTCTACTTAATATAGGAAAAACTATTCCAATATGACTACCTTTAAATTTACTTTTTACATCATTAGCAATATCATCAATTGTAGCATAATTTCCAGTGCTAATACCTAATACTGCTTCTGTTATAGCAATAATATCACGATCATTGAACTCAAAATTTTCTTGCTTACTAGCATTTAATACTGAATCAATAACTATTTGTTTTAAGTCATCACCTTCTTTAATTATAGGTGTTCTTATTCCTCTTACTACAGTTCCTACTGTTCTACTCATATATCATTCCTCCTATTATAATTATATCACAAATTAATTATTTTTTGCTTTTGCCTCTCTTACTTTAGTTAGAATTTTTTCTTTACTGTCTAACAATGGACTAATTGATTCATGTTTGTTTAAAGTATCAATTAATTTAGCAACATATTTTGAACAGTCTCCAACTCTTAGCCAGTCTTTTTTTTCTACTTCTTTTGGCATATAACATAAATTACTTGTATAACATCTTGTAAATATTCCTTTGTCATAGGCCTCATCAAATGCTTGTACACTTTTTTCTCCATCACTAAACAAGGCAAAAGATGCAATTAAATATATATTTTCCGCTCCTCTTTTCTTTAGTTGTTCAGCAACTTCTAATATTGATTGACCAGAGGCTATCATATCATCTACAACAATAACATTTTTTCCTTCTACTGGAGCTCCTAAGTATTCATGTGCTACTATTGGATTTTTTCCGTCAACAACTTTGGACATATCTCTTCTTTTATGATATATACCTACATCTGTTCCTAACATTTCAGCATAATAAACAGCTCTATCTACTGCACCCGTATCAGGGCTGACTACTAATAATTTTTCAAAATCAATTGGCTCATTTTCTATAAATTCTTTCAAAATTGAATATGTAGGATAAATTGTATCAAATGAACAAGTATGTAGAGCATTTCTAATACTTGGATCATGTGCATCAAAAGTTATAAATGAATCTACTCCTGAAAATTCTAACTCATGTAACATTTCAGAACAGTCTTTTGATTCTCTACCTTTTCTCTTATGCTGACGTCCTTCGTATAAAAAAGGCATAATTACTTTTAAACTATCTTCTGCTCCATCCATTGCTGAAATTACTCTTTTTAATTCTTGATAATGATCATCTGGACTTTTATGATTAACAAATCCATGCATTTTATAAGTACAATCATAATTCATTACATCTGTTAATATATATACATCTTGAGCTCTAATAGTATCCATTATTTCTGCTTTGCCTTCACCTGATGAAAATCTTGTCATCTTTACAGGTACTATAAATGTAGCATTTTCATTCTCTATATGACGCATTAATTTTAAATGTCCATCTACCTTTCTGCCAAATTCTTCAAAATTGTCCATAACTATTAAACGTAAATTTTTTGCATTCGCTTCCATTTTAAACCTCCCATTAACACAATAAAAAGGGATAGAAGTCCCTTTATTTTATAGACACAAATAGACTGTATTTATTTTTACAGCAGTTGTCAATTGGTAAATTGTCCTTTTTAAATACAACCATACTTATTCCCTCGTGAATTATTATAGCACTCATTTTATAATATTTGAAGTATCTTTTTTAAAATTAAAACATACCTAGAAAATATTGGTATGTTTAATTTTAAATTAACTATTTTTTAATGTAACTTTTGTAGTATGTTCTTTACCAGCTCTTATATAAGTTACATTTATTGTGTCGCCAGCTTGGTGTTGATATAATTCATATCTTAAGTAAGCATGATCTTTTATTTTTGTATCATTTACTTTTATGATAATGTCACCTTTTTTAAGACCGGCTTTTTCAGCGCCTGAATCTTTTGTTGTTTCTAATACAACAGTTCCATATGTTATATCTTTATCAACAGATATGTTGTATTGTCTTAATGTTGCGGTATCAGTTACATTTACCATGCTTATACCTAATACTGGCCATTCTATTTTTTTATTTTTTTCTAATGATTCAGCATGATTCATAGCGTATTCTATTGGTATAGCAAAGCCCATTCCTTCTATATCATCATCTACTAATTTCATGGAACATATACCTATTACTTCACCATTTACATTTAATAATGGTCCACCAGAATTACCTGGATTAATTGATGCATCAATTTGTAATACGCGCATGACCCAGTCATTACTTGCTGTATTAGATACATTTACTGAAACCATTCTATCTTTACCTGACAATATTCCGGATGTAACACTTCCATAATAATCTGAGCCCAAGGGTGAACCAACGGTAAATACTGTATCTCCTAAACTCATGTCTTCGCTTTTACCTATTGTTGCGACTAGAGTTACATATTCTTTAGGTATTCTTAGTACAGCTAAATCTAAGTATTCATCACTACCAAGAACTTTTGTTTCTACTTTCTCACCTGATGTAAGCATAACTTTTACTGTTTCTTGATTATCTATAACATGTTGATTTGTTAATAAATATCCATATTTATCATCTGTTTTATAAACAAAACCTGTACCAGTTGATGCTAGTTGATTACTTTGATATCCTTCTACAACTACTACAGCATCATATACTTTTTCAACAGATGCAGCAAGAGATGATTTTTCATATACTTGTGTTCCATTTTTTGTTATTACAGTATTTCTATTACCAAGTATTTGATCTAAAATTGGAGTCCATCTTAAAAATGATATAGTTACTAATCCTCCAATCACGAATGAAAAAACAATTATAGGTAAAAATTTAATATTATTATTATTATTATTTTTCTTCTTCATTAAACATCGGCCTCTCTATCTTAGCTAATTCCTCCCAATTTGTTGGAAAGCCCATAGTCTTTAATACTTTATCTAATTTTATACTAGTTAAATTATAATTTAGTGTTTGAACAATATGTTCTAATTCAAAAGACATATTCTTAAACTCTTCAGTTGAAAGCATCTGTTTCATGATAATTATTAAAGCGAATAAGTCATGTTTTCCAGATATATATTCATTATCTTCTTTTGGAATATTTAATAACTTATGATATATAGTATCATTTATTCCTTTTTGAGTTCTATTTTCATATAAAATATCTTCATGAGCACAAAGATTTCTATAATTAGCAAGAATTGGTAAATATGTAGTAAAGTCACTTGTTGATATTCCATATATGTTACTTATATCTCTTTGGTCTTCTGGTTTTAGTATTGTTATCATTTCACTAACTACTCCAAATGATAGTACTTTTACTAAAATCCAAAGAGGTATATAACCATAATTAGAAACATAATGAGATGTTGCAGTGTGTTGTGAACCATTTATTCTTATTTGTCTTTTCATTTTTTTTATAAGGTCATTTACTTGTCTTTGACGATCTGGAATCTGGGTAAAATTCTTTGCCCTTAAGTAATCTTTTTCCTTGTATCCATACTTTTTAGATAATTGATATGAAGTAATTGACTTTAAATTATTTTCAATTACAAGTAGGTATTTAAATAAGACATTTCTAAATGAACGGTCAAACAAGAATAAGCTATATAATTCCTCAAATGTTGTTCCAGGAATAAATATTTTTTCTGTTGATGACTTATAAAATAGATGTCGGTATCCATTAATAAAGAAATAATTTTCACGCAATAAGACTTCTTTTGCATATTTTTCATCTTTAATTATTAATCCTTTATGTTTGAATATTTCAATTTGTTCATCTAATGTTTTAAATTGTTTGTCTATCATAATCTCACCTATTATAAATTATATCATAACATTAAGAGTTAAGTATGGTAAAAATATGAAAAATTTAAAAACTATGATATAATTGTTACAAGTTTAGGGAATGTTCATATTATATTTTATATGATTGGGAGGGTTCATTTATGCCAGCAACAGCTATACATGCTTACTTTGCACAAGATTTAAACGATATATTACCGAAAGAAATTAAAAATAAGCTTGACGTTAATCGTTTAAGGATGTTTGGTCAAAGTACTGATTCATTAATATTTTATAATTTATTTAGTATATTACCAGGTAAAAAAATAAGAAATTTTCAAAAATACTTTCATACTAATAAGACACAAGAATTTTTTGTTAATTTAATCAATTACATCAAAGAAAATGATTATGCAGAAAATATAGATGTTAATTCATTTTTAGTAGGAACGATTTGTCACTATGTATTGGACTCTACTGTACATCCTTATATTTACTATAAAACTGGATATTTTAATAAAAATGATAAAAGTACATATAAATATAACAATGTACATGCATTTATGGAAACTTTTTTAGATAATGATATGATTAAAAGAAGAGAATCAATTAATCCTTATAAATTTAATATAAGTAAGTTTAGTTTTGATACAAGTAAATTTCCAAGTGAACTTAATGATACAATTAAATATACATTTATGGAAACATTCGATGTAGATAATATGGATAAAATATATTATAAATCATTAAAACAAATGAGAAATTCTATATTTATATTTAGGCAAGATAGATATGGTATTAAAAAATTCTTCTATAAATTAGCTGATACTTTTACTAGTAGACGTGTTTTTAGATTTGAAGCTATTAGTTATCATTATCCATTAAATGATAGACATAATTTTTTAAATGAAAATCATAAATTATGGCATAATCCATGTGAATATAGTTTAACTAGCGAAGAGAGCTTTTTAGATTTGTATTTAAGATCTCTTAAGTTGGCAAAAGTGATGATATGTGCTAGTTTTGATTATATAAATGGAAAAGATATAGAATTAGAAAAAGTATTTGTTAATAAAAGTTATATTACGGGACTTGACTGTGAATTAGATAAAGAACTTAAATATTTTGAATTTTAAGTTTTTTTTGTATATTTCAGTTTATAAATTCCATACTATTTCTAGGTGATAATTATGTTTTATAAATATGAAATTAGAAATAATGGAATGGAAGATATTTTATACTTATATTTAACTATGAATTATGAGTTTTCAAAAGAGATTGCTTTTAATTCTTCAGATAAAGAGATAACTAGAAGGACTAGAAACTTTGTTAAAAATAATGGAATTGATTATAATGGAAATAAAGTTTATTTAGTTATAGATGGTATTGTTGTTAAAGCATTGGATATTAGCAAAAATGATGTTGAAATAGAAGTATTAAAAGAAGATTTATATTATTCTAATGAACAATACATGGTAACTATAAAATTAGAAAATGAGGCTACAATTGAAATATCTTTGAGAGAATATTTACTTGGATGTTTAGCTAGTAGATATTATAAAGGTATTGAGATTGAGACATTAAAGGCTTTAGCGATTTTATATAGAACTTATGCTTTTAAAGAGATGAGTGAAAAAAGAATAATATTATCCTTTAATGAATTTGTTAATTATAGACCTTTATCATATTATAAATTATCTTGGTTTAATGACTTTGATGATATTTTAAAGATGTTTGAAGTAGCAGTTAAAGATACTGACTGTTTATTCTTAACTTATAACAATTATTATATATTGCCTTTTACACATTATTGCAATAATGGAAGAACTTTAAGTTCTAATAAATATGGATATCTCTCAGAAGTTTCTAGTAATTGGGATATGGCTTCTCCTTACTATGTTAATATAAAAGATTATAATTATAGTGATTTGAGTAAATTACTTAAGACTAAAATTACTGGTGATAGTACTATTAAAGCATTATCTCTTGATGAAAACGGATTTGTTGATAAATTACAAATAGATGAAGCTATATTCATTGGTAATGATATCGTTAAAATGTTAAATATTAGGTCTAGAGCAATAAATATTATTGTTAATAAAGACTATATAAGATTTATTTGTTTAGGTTTTGGTTATTTTTATGGACTTAGTATCTTTGGTGCTAATGAGATAGCTAAAAATGGTTGTGATTATGCTAATATTTTGAAATACTATTTTCCTAAAGTTAATTTAAATAGGTATATAAAAGAGGCATAAATGTGTTGATTTAAATTTATATGATTAATAAGATATTGGTTAAAGAAAAGAACTTTCTTATTTGAAAGTTCTTATTTTTTTAGATCAATTAATCCTTGAAGGGCCTTATCTGCAGCTTTTTCTAATTCAATAGTGTTCTCTATAAATTTAGCATAATCTACTACAACATCTACAAATTCTAATAATTGAGGAGCATCTTTATCTTGTACTAGTGTCCTAATAGTTTCAGCATTTTTATTTAATTCTAAAGCTATTTGGTCTATACTAATAGATTCATTAGCCATTACCTAACTCCTCCATTTCACTTGATGTATTTTTGTTTGGATCAAATATATTAGCATTATTTATTACAACTTGTTTGTAGGTTTCTAGATTGTCTAGATAACTAATATTGTCTTGATCAGTCCATACTGTTTTCATCATTTCTAAGTAGCTATAAATTTTATTAACAGCATCGACATATTGTTCATATTCTGTCATATGTACCTCCTATACTAGAATTATTCTTGAGCCATTTTTTAAATCAGTATCTTTTACTGTTTGATTAACATCATATACTTGTCCTGTGTCTTTACTATAAAAATTAGTTTCTGGACTAATAACATAATCATTTTCTGTTATTTCTAATAGACCTTCTTCTATTAATTTTTTTATTGTACCAACTTTTTTATTAATTGGAATATATAAATCATATTTTTTTTCTATTAGAGGAATATATAAACATATTAGAATTTTATTTTTATTCATAATTACCTCCTACTCATCTGAAAGAAACTTAGTAACAGCTGCTTTTCCTTTTGTTACTACATATCCAAAGTTTGGTTCTAGTTCTACTCTTAGTAAACGAGAATTTGTAGTTACTTTTAGAGTAAATTGATTACTGATTCCATTTCCAATCCAGATTCCTTCAGATAAGTCAACATTTGCTTTGAACCAAGCTTCATAATTAAGTGATTTAATATTATCTATTGTTTCTACAATGATGAATTTTATTGTTCCTAATTTAGTAGCCTCATTTAAGTTATTTGTAAATTCACCTTTTTTAACAGCATCAATTTTCGATAAAAGTGTACTTATACCGGTTATTATACAAATTATAGGATCTTCTGTATTTTCTACTTGTTTTGTGTATATTGCTGTTGTTACTTCTTCTATTCCAGTTGTACAATTTCCTTTATCGTATGTAACATCCTTTGGTGGATTATCAGATAATATATTTAGTGCATCTAACATAATACATTTACTACTTGGTATTTTTAATAGCATTCCAGATAGTCCTGTTAAGAATGATTGTAAAGATGTAATGTCTTCTCCAGTAATTGTATAAATAGCATTTTTTAGACTGATACTTGCTATTTCTAGACTTTCTTTTTGTACACCAACTGGAATTGATAATAAACCACGTAATGCTGGTAATAAGTATTCTTGTGTAACCGTTGCTGGTAATACAGGTATTTTTTTGGCTTTATATTCACATATTTTATTTAGCTTATTACAAATAACTCTGATGTAATCAGTCATCTTTTCTTCTTTGAATGAGTAGGCAGTTTGAAATTCAAAGATGCCATCTATGTCTACTAAACCTCTACCAAAGCTTTTTGATGGTTCCTTTTTTCGTACTCCGGAAAGAATACTAGCATAATCAGAAGGATCATTAAATTGTAAAACAATGTTTTGTGCAAAATTTTGACGTAAACGATATCTTATAGTATTTGGTCCATTTGTTGTTAGAATGAAGACAATTCCATATTTTAAACATTCTCTTGTTATTTGCCCTAGTGCATCTTCATAATCTGGATATAATTCAAGAAAACCTTCAACATTATTTATCGCAACAACAATTAATGGCATTTGTTTTCCACCATGATTTATGTAAAAGTCAAATGATCCATTGTAGTCTACAAATATTTTCTTTCTTTCCTCCATTATTTGAGCAACTAGTTTAAATAAATTAGCTATTTTTTCACTTTCTCCAGATAGTAATACTTCGCCAACATGTGGTGCATTTTTAAACATTGTTAGTGTTTCTGCACCGAAGTCTAAAAGATAGAAGTTTACTTCTGAAGAATCATGTGTAGTTATAGTAGAATAAATAATTGTTGATAACATTAACTCTTTACCTGAACCAGTAGAACCATAAATTATAGAGTTTCCAGCTGATGATAAAGGTAGTGTTAAAACGTTTTGTCTTTGGTTATCTGGATCATCATATTCACCAATAATTGGATTGATACTATTCTTTTTTGTTTGGTAGTTGTATTTAGCTTTTAAATCTTCAACATAGATAAAATTTGGAATTCTATCTAGCCATAGTTGTGGAATACTAACAGATTTTGTTTTAGCTTCTTCAACTATATATTTAATAATATTTGTTATTTCTTCACCTTTTGACTCTACTTGGACTTCATTTTGTTTATTGTCTAAACTCTTTATACTGTTTCCGGTATTATCAATGAAATTAATACTTTGATCTATTTTCTTCTTTCTCTTTTCGGCTGGATAATATTGTGCTCCTGCCCAAGCAGCTTGTCCTTGAGCAAATAATTCATTATAACCGACTTGCAAGAAGAAACGTCCGGCATTTTTTAATGAAGCTGCATCTGGACATTTAATCATATCCATACTGTCTGATTTATCTTGTACTTTTAAACAAACACGGAATTTTGAGTTTGACCAGATTTGATCATTAACTACTCCGGCAGGTTTTTGAGTTGCTAGAATAAGATGGACACCTAAAGAACGACCAATACGTGCTGTTGATATTAATTGGTCCATGAATTCTGGTCTTTGATCTTTTAATTCGGCAAACTCATCAGAAATGATGAATAGATGTGATATAGGTCTATCCACTAAACCTTTTCTATATAAGGCTTGATATTTATAAATATCAATTGTACTTTCATCTAATTTATCTCTTGCTTCATTGAACATTCTTTGTCTTTTACGAAGTTCACTTTGAATTGAAGCTAAGGAACGATTCATTTCAACGGTATCTAAGTTTGTTATAGTACCAGCTAAATGTGGCAATTTCATACCAGTTTCTTTATTTTGGAATACTCCAGCTAAACCTCCACCTTTGTAATCGATAAGTACGAATGATACTTCATAAGGATGATAGTTAATAGCCATTGATAAGATATATGTAATTATAAATTCTGATTTACCAGAACCAGTCATACCAGCAATTAATCCATGTGGTCCATGAGCTTTTTCATGTAAATCTAATTTAAATAATTCTCCAGTTTTATCTACACCAACTGGTGTTTGAAGAGTTTTTGTCGGGTCATTTGATTTCCAACGATTTAGTATATTTAATTGTTCAATCATTCCAACATTGTACATTTCTAGGAATGTTAGACTCATTGGAAGAACTTGATTTTCCTTAGCAATATCTATTGGAATATTGGCTAGAATTTTACAACATTCATAAATATTTAAAGTAGGATCTACATCTGCAACAAATTCTTTTTGTTTATTTGATACTAACTCGTTTTCAAATACTCCTGATTTTTTATCGCCAATACTTATGAAAGTTTTACATTCATTTGGTAAGTTAACTAATCTTGGACTTATAACTAGCAAACTAAATCCAATATTTAATTCTAAGGCAGAAACATCTTTTACAAGTTCCACATCACGAACTAATTTGTAGTCATCTGTAATTATTATGTAGTATGGCTTAAATTTTTTGTAATCAACATTATTTAATTCATGAGTGTCAGTATCTTTATATTTTCTAGCTTGTAATTCTTGTTCTAAAGCTAGGGATATTTCTTTTGCTTCATCAAGATTTGTAGCAAAATATCTAGTAGTTTTGTCATTACTCCAACTATGAGGACAAACTTTTAAGTATTCCCATTTACTAGCATTTTTTTCATTTGTTAATAAAACAATTTTTAAATCTTCATAGCTATGATAAGTAATCATTTGAAGAATTAGGCCTTCTATGAATTGTTGCTTGTTTTCAGCCGTACCAATGATAGCTGAAATGTTTTTTTCTACAAATGAAAGTGATATTGGAACATTTTCTAATACTCTTGTTTCAGCACCTAGTTTGTATACTTCTTGAAGAAGATTATCAGAGTCTATTGAAAAATGTTCTTGTGGAAAGTTTATTGTTCCGGCTAATTCAGTTGAACCAATACCTAATCTTAAATCAAGGAAGTCTGCTTGGTCAATTTCTCTTTCCCAAAGATTTCTTTTCTTATTATATATAATTTCTTTTGTTTCTTGAATTGGAAGATAATTATCAACTAATATTTGACGTTGATTTTTCATTTCTTCTTGTATTTTGGTTCTTTTTGACGCAATATATTCAGTGTACATTTCCTGACGTGTTTCTTCTTTTTTTATATTTTGCTTTTTTTGATATCTTTTCGTTAGACTTGGCCATAAAATCATTGTTGAAAGCATAACACCTGTTGTTATTAATGATGGTGCTGCACTTTTAAAATCCTGTGATCCATCAACAAGTCCTTGAATAGCTGTTATTCCTGATGCTGCAGACATCATTGACATTGAAAGCATAGGACCGACGGTATAAATTAATGGTGTTTTATCTTCTTCTGTTTTTCCTGGTGGTGTATCTATGCTTATATTTACAGGTTCAATTTTTGTTTTAAATCTTGGAGCACGATAGAAATAATCATCTTCTTTAAAAAATTCTATATTTTCCTCATCTGGATTATCTACTTCTGTTTGATTTTGTACCCAAGGGTGATCTGGTTCTAAGACTCTTTGATCATAGTTTACTAAATTACTTATTCTATTAATGATAAGTGAGTCTTTTAAGACTATCATTTTTAGGCCCATTATGAAAACAATATCTCCATATTCTAATGGTTTTGATGTTACAGCGACATCATTAGCATAAGTACCATATTTACTATTTAGGTCTTGTACTACCCAGCCACCTTTATTGTATATTAGTCTAGCTTGTTGTCTTGAAACTAAAGGATAATTATAACAAATTGTTGACTGTGGATCATTACCAATGATTATCTCACAATCTCCTCTTAAATGAAGGCGGTTGATATTTGGTTCAATTGATGGTGAGCAATATAGTATAACGTATTCATTATCAGTATTTATTTTCAAGAAGAAAAGACTATATTCATTTAATATAGCTGATTCTATTTCGTTTTCACCTAACATAATTTTAGTTTCAAAGTCACTTTTTATCTTCCAATGGCCTTCAAATTCTTCAACATTGATTAGATTTCTGGTGTTTCCTAAATAATCATTATCTGTTATCCAATAGTTTCCGGCTACTTTAGTTGGTAGTGTAAAGTTGTATATTTTAGTTTTTTTGATTAATCTTACTATCACTAGAAATCACCCGCTTATTCTTTATACTCTATGCTAATTATAGCTTGAATTCAAGTTTTTTACAATAGATAATTAGCTTTATTAGGGTGTTTTTTGTAGTTTGATGTTTATTGATTATAGAAGTTTGAAAGCACTTATTTCTTTTAAGTAAGATTTAATACCTGCTGTTATAGTTTTGCTTAGTTTTTCTTGATAATCTGGATTAAGTAATTGTGTCCTTTCTGAATAATTTGATAAATATCCTGTTTCAACTAATACTCCTGGTATGGTTGTATTTCTATACATATATAACTCTGTTTTTTTAACAGTTCTTGTACTATTTAGTTCATTTTGGAATTCTTTCATAATACAGTCGGCTAGAACTTTATTATTTTCATTTATTGGATTATATAGTACTTCTGCGCCTTTATAAGATGGATTATTGTACCAGTTGATATGAATTGAAATATATAAGTCACTATTGTTCTTTTTTATAATAAGAAGGCGACGATAAAGGTCTCCTCGTTTCTTTTTGGAATCATATATTGATGAGAGATCTATATCTGCAGTTCTTGTCATGTATACAGTCGCACCATTACTTGCTAGTTCTTTTTCTAGCTTTTTGGCAATTTCAAGATTAATATCCTTTTCATATATTTTTCCGTATGTTGTTCCTGGGTCTCTTCCACCATGCCCGGCATCAACAGTTATAGTTATTCCTGATAGAGATAGAGTTTTAGCAGAAATAACTTGTGCCGATAATATAAGAAGAATAAGAGTTATTATAACAATAGTTCTGAGTTTGTTTTTTAACATACTTTCACCTATTTAAGTATATGTTTTTTACTTCATATAAAAACTAGCAAAATTTATTTGCTAGTTTTGTTGATTAATTTGAACTTTTTTGCCAGTTAGCTGTATATGATAGATCTTTGGCTGTACCTTTTGGAATTTTTACATCTAATTCTGGTGTATCTCCATTACTTCCTGTCCATCCTATAAATACATAGCCTTCTCTAGTTGGCTTGTCAAGTGTTATATCACCGATGTCATAGTATGCATTTCTTATTTTTCCAGAATAGTCTCCTCCATCAAGGTTCATTTCTATTTTATACTTTGTATGTCCTGTGTATGGCAATTCAATATTATATCCACCGGCTTGATATGCAGTTAAAACTTGAACATCTGCACTATCAATTACGCCGTCTGCGTCTGCATCTGCTATTTTCTTTTGAATATCTGACAATGTTTCTTTTCCAGATATATACTTTCTTATCATCATAATATCTTGACCATTAAGTGTGCCATCTTGGTTTATGTCTCCTATTAATACCCAATTGGCTGTATATGTCAAATCTTTTGCAGTACCTTTTGGAATTTTTACATCTAATTCTGGTGTATCTCCATTACTTCCTGTCCATCCTATAAATACATAGCCTTCTCTAGTTGGCTTGTCAAGTGTTATATCACCGATGTCATAGTATGCATTTCTTATTTTTCCAGAATAGTCTCCTCCATCAAGGTTCATTTCTATTTTATACTTTGTATGTCCTGTGTATGGCAATTCAATATTATATCCACCGGCTTGATATGCAGTTAAAACTTGAACATCTGCACTATCAATTACGCCGTCTGCGTCTGCATCTGCTATTTTCTTTTGAATATCTGACAATGTTTCTTTTCCAGATATATACTTTCTTATCATCATAATATCTTGACCATTAAGTGTGCCATCTTGGTTTATGTCTCCTATTAATACCCAATTGGCTGTATATGTCAAATCTTTAGCAGTACTTGTTGATATTATTACATTCAATTCCGGAGTATCTCCATTACTTCCTGTCCATCCTATAAATACATATCCTTCTTTTTCAGGTTCTCCTAGAGATATATCGTTACCATCTGTATTGTAATATGCATTTGGAATGGTTCCTGTATATTTTCCGCCAGTTAAATCTGTTTCTATTTTATATTTTTGATGCCCTATGTATGGCAAACTAACATTATAACCAGTTGGGTCTGTTTTGCATCCATCAACAATATACTCTGCTAATATTTGTGTATCAGCAGTATCAATTACACCATCTTGATCTATATCGGCCAATTTCTTTTGATCATCGGTTAATTCAATTTGACCAGTAATAAATTTTGAAATTTTTACTACGTCTTCCATATTAATTACGCCATCTTGATTCACATCACCATATAAAATATCATCTTCTATTTTTTTAGTATTTTTATAGTCAATCGTTAATTCAGAAGATAATGTTACTTTGTCACCTGTTAATCCATTTATCCATACACCTCTTGGTGTTTTGTAATAAATAATCATGTCTTCTAGTTTTTCACTTTTAATTGTACTAGCCCCTAACATGATATGGCTTGTTGTTAAAAGCATATCTTCTGTAAACATATGTGTTCCTATAACATATGTATTGTTTGGAATATCGTCTATTTGTACTTGTTTAGCAAAAATGTTTTCTGGTTGAGTTATAATTATTAAAGTAAAAATAGCAACTACTACATTTATAACTTTTTTCATTGTACCTCCTTAAGCTACAGACGCTTTTACTTGAGTTCCATCGGTTAAAACAACGATGAAGCTTGTTTCTCCTGCTATTGCATTTTTGTTTACATTTGGATTAGCTCCAGAACATAGATGAGCTCCGTCGCTATATTTGATTTCACTTACTGTTATTTGCACACCGTTTTCATAAACTGTTAGTACTCTGGCTGGTGAATAGTCATCAACTATTGATACTTTTACTGTATATGTTTTTTGTACCCAGTTAGCAACAAGTGTAATGTTACCTGTTACGGCACTATTAAAGTCATAGGTATTTCCATTTAATGTCCAACCTGCAAATGTATATCCATTTCTTGTTGGATTAGCTGGTTTATTTACCTTACTTCCTTCTGTTACTGTTTGAGAACTAACTGCTGTACCATTATTTGAATTAAATGTTACTGTATATTTTGCTTTGACATTTTCATTCCATTTAGCTACCAATGTTATATTGCTGTTAACTTTAGAATTAAAATCATAAGCATTACCATTTAGTGTCCAACCTGCAAATGTGTATCCATTTCTTGTTGGATTAGCTGGTTTAGTTGCTTTGCCGCCTTCTTTTACAGTTTGAGAACTAACTGCTGTACCACCATTTGAATTAAATGTTACTGTATATTTTTTTGCAGCTGGTGTTGGTGGATTTGTGGAATTATTATTGTTATTGTTATTACCATTATTACTACTATTATTGTTGTTATTATTAGCTGGAGTTGTTGTAGTATTATTTGGTGTTTCATTCTTTTTCCATTTAGCTTTAAGTACTATATTTTTTTCCACAACAGTTTCAAAATTATAAGCAACATCATTTAATGTCCAGCCTTCAAATGTATATCCTTGTTTTACTGGATCATCCGGTTTAATGACTTTTTCACCTTTTTTTATAATTTGATTTGGAATTGTAGTACCTTCGTCAGTTTCGAACTTAACAATAAATGTTTCTACATCCTCTTCTATCTTAGCCCAAGAACCTTTCAAAGTTAGATCTGATGTTACTCCAAGACTAAAATCATATGTCTTTCCTTCGTATGTCCATTCAATAAACATATAACCTGTTTTTGTTGGATCGTCTGGTTTTTTAACTTGTTTTCCTTCTTCGACTATTTGTGATTCTACTGATGAACCGCCATCAGTTTCAAAAAACACATTATAGGTCATTGGCTTCTTATTACCTATTAATAGCGCTACAACTATTAGGATAATCGCAACTAATGCCGCTCCGGCAATGACTAGTTTTTTCTTTTTATCCATAATTCACTCCTTTTTATTTATATAGTTTGGAATATATTTAATCAACTCAAGACAAAATAGACTCCTTGTTTGGATTATAACACACCTTTTTAAAAATTGCCACTAATTGTAGAACTTTTATCTACTATAAATATATAAATAATTTCTATCATAAATGACAAAATATATATAGGTGGTGATATTAAATGGAGTTTAGCACAGCTGATGATCGTTACATATATGAATTAGTTAGTAAGAACATCAAGTATTATAGATTACATAATAATAGTAAGTTTAGTAAATACGGTAAAATCACACAGGAAAAGCTAGCTGAATTATGTGACTTGAGTCATAGTTTGATAAGTAATATTGAGTCAGCTAAGGTACAACAATCATTCAGTTTAGCTGTACTTTATAGAATATCAAAAGTTTTAGAAATAGACATTTGTAAATTATTTGAAGAACGTGATGAAAACGGTCATTTAAAATAAGCATGGTTAGTTAAAATCATGTTTTTTTGTGAAAAAAAATTAGACCTATTGGCCTAATTTATAGCTTTTCCATTTACATATAATTTATATCCGTTAAAATCGATGTTAGAATAATCTTCATCTTCATCATCTAAGCTTGTTACATATGAATCAGCTGTTAATTTGATTTTTGATGATTTATCTAACTTTAAGGTAATAGACTTGGCAGTATTATCTGTGTTAATAGCGCCTTCTAAACTAGATGAAGATTTCATATTCATAGTTAGAGTTGAAATTGAATCTATTACAATATTTCCTTTTACTTTTTGTTTAGTTATATTTAAAGTAACATTTCCACCATTTGAACCTGATGTACCCCAGGAGTCTTTTTGTACTCTTAAAAAGTTGCCTGTAGAATCAGTATTTTTAATAGTATTATTTTCTAGATTTATAATGGCAGTTGTATTTGTTACATAAAATGAATCACCTTTATTAGTAGTTATTTTAGAATCTTTTGCAGTAAATTCTGCTTGACCTGTTGCGGCATCTCCTGACATTGACTGATATAGGAAGATGTTTTTATATGTTGTTGACTGTCCATTTAACTTATTGTTTGTATCAACTAATTCACAATTGTTAATGGTTACAGAGTTTTTTCCTTCTATTACTATTCCTTCTGATGCCTTTGAAATTAGTTTAGCATCTGTTACGGTAACATTAGCTGTTGAATAAATTGCTGGTGAACCTGGTCCTGTTGTTGTATAAGTTCCTTTATTTACAGTTACTGTTCCACCTCCTCTATCTGTTCTAATAGCAGCTGATGATGTTCCAGCGGTATTTATTGTTAGATTATTGGCATTCATTATACCGCCACCGGTAGTCATAATTCCACCTGAATTATCTTTTTTTGTTGTAATTTTAGAATCAGATATTTTGACTGTTGTTCCATCATTAGAGGAATTGTTTGTTGTTGCACTTCCACCATAACTGAATACACCGTTAGCTCCAATGGCATCAGTTTCAATAGTTGCGTCTTTTACAGTTAAGTTAGCACCGTCCTTTGCAATTATTGCTGAATTTGTTCCATAGAAACTAGTATTATCTCCACCGTCAGAATCACCAGTTTTTTTTACTGTAATATTTGAAAGTGTAGATGTTATATTTCCTGATACAGAAATAGCATTTTCATCTTTTGTTGTTGACTCATATGTTCCAGATGATATTGTTTCATCCTTAGTTATTTCTGTTTTTGCTGAATAGTTAACAGTTTGATTTGTTGAACTTTTTTGTCCATTTATTTTTTCACTATTATTTAAGAAGTATTTTGTTGTTACCAATGTATCAGTAACTGTAAGTATGGTTCCTAATATTATTACTGATAAAACAGCTATTATTATTTTATCTTTATTTACAAATGTTTCTTTTATTTTCTTTTTATTGAAATTTGACATCATTAAGTAAATTATTGTACTCGCTAAAACAATACTTTCTATACCAAAGATAAAATAATATATTGTTGAAATTATGGTACTTTTGACTTCATTTGGCATACTTGGAGGATTTTCATTCATGTCGTTTTCATTATTGTTACCTTGTGCATTTTCATTTGTTTGCATTGGTGAAGTTGTGTTAGTTGAATCATTATTATCACTATCATTGATATTAGGTTCATTCTTTTCATCACTTGGTTTTTCTGGTAGGGTTTGTCCTTCAGTATTTGTTGTGTTTCCGTCTGGCATTTCTGGTCTTTCATTTGTAGAAGCGTTATTTCCGTGCATACTTGGTGCTGATTGATTATTGTTCATTTTTGTTTCTACACTATTTTCTGTATTATTTTTTATATAGTTCATTGTTAAGTACATTGAGGCTAAACATAATACGGTTACTACAGCAAATATAATATTTTTTATTTTTCTTTTATTCATTTTAATCTCCTCTTTATATAATATTTAATTATATATTACACGATAAACTTTAAATGAAACTTAAACTATTTTAATTATATTTTGTATACTCATATATTATGTCCTGATATTTAGGATCAATACTATTTATATTTATTGGTATTTTTTTTAAAATTTTTTCATTATTTTCTGAAACAATTTCTGATAAACTTTTTCTAGTATACCAGTTTCTTCTATATATTTGTTTTTCATCTTCTGTTTTATTTATAGAGATATTTGTAGTTACTTTTCCTAGTGTATCAAATGATATTGTTAATGTTAGAAAACCATCAGTAAATATCATTGGTTTTAAATTACAATTTTCTGTTCCTAAACCTATATCACTTTTAGTTAATTTGGCAAATATTTCTAGTGTATCAAATATATAAGTTATATCATCATAATATTTTGAAATAAAATTTTTATCTGGAGTTGTATCTTCTGAGAAATATATATCATTATCATTAAAGTCTTTTAGAATAGTAAACTTTTCTGGATGTTTTCCTTTTCCATAAAAAAATGTTATCTTAGAAGTGCTTTTTTTCGTTGTTGCGAGAATATTATCTAAAATTTTTGTATAAACAATTTCTTTATCTTTAAATAGTTTTCCTGATATTTTAATACTTGTGTTGTCTTTATTTATTTTTTCTATTAACTTGGTACTTAGTTGTATTTCTCTTAGTTCTTTAAATTTATCTTCAAGGGCTTTGTATACGTCATATACGCTTACTATATTTGTTGTTTTTTTGACATCTACTCTTGTTAGATATTTTTCTATTTTTGTTTCTAAGCGTTGGTACTCGGTCATTTTTACACTTCCCTTTTTTTCTTTATATACTATCACAATACTTTTACAATAACAAATGTTTTTAGGAAATTTATATTTAATGTATGTTTTTTGCTTATGCGAATTTTTATTTTTTGCATATATTACACTGGTGAGATATGATGTTTGATTTTTTTAGTGAATTGTCTCCTGTATTGCAGGCACT
The DNA here is from genome assembly GCA_963645945.1 of bacterium. Lineage (GTDB taxonomy): Bacteria > Bacillota_I > Bacilli_A > RF39 > UBA660 > CAG-877. The sequence goes on along the minus strand of CAVIUA010000011.1, from coordinate 18,805 downwards.
AATAGCATCTTTATTTACTTGGAGTATTACAACTCTTGGTGCTTCTATAGTGTTTTTCTTTAAAGAAGTTAGGAAAGGAATAATGGATGCATTGTTAGGATTTTCAGCTGGTGTAATGATTTCAGCTGCTTTTTGGTCTTTACTTAATCCATCTATTGAAATGGCCAAAGATTTAAAAATGATACCTTGGTTTGTTGCTTTTACAGGGTTTATGTCTGGTGGATTACTATTATTTATTGGTGATAAAATATTTACTCATTTTTCTTCTAAAAGTAACAATAATTATGTTGGTAAAGTTAAACGTTGTTTAATGTTGACATTTTCAATTACTTTGCATAATATTCCAGAGGGTCTTGTTATTGGTGTGGCATTTGGATCTTTGGCTTATGGTGTTGAGGAAGCAACTTTAGCATCCGCTATTACTTTAGCAATTGGTATAGGTCTTCAAAATTTTCCGGAAGGTAGTGCTGTTAGTTTACCTTTAAGGAGAGATGGGATGAAAAGAGCCAGGGCATTTTTATTTGGACAAGCAACTGGTATTGTTGAACCTATTTCTGCTGTAATTGGAGCGTTTTTAGTTTTGAGAATACAAGTGTTGCTACCGGTTTTATTGTCTTTTGCAGCAGGCGCAATGATATATGTTGTAGTTTCCGAATTGATTCCAGAAAGTCAGTCTAATACTAGGAATGATTTAATGGCGTTATTCACTTTAATAGGTTTTTCATTAATGATGATTTTAGATGTTTCTTTAGGATAGAAAAATGAAGCTTGCACTTCATTTTTTATTTTAGATATAATCTTTGACCTGTTTTCAGATAGACACCATATAAATCACTTTTTGGGCAAATGAATATTGGTTCTTCTATTATTTCTTCTTTTTCATCTTTTATAACGGGTTCGATTGGTTTTTCTTCTTTAATACTTTTGAAATTGTACTTGTAGTTATTTATTACATTTACTTCTTTATCTAACCAGAGACATTCTTCGGGTTTTTTACCATTATTTATAGAATAATATCCAGATGAATTTTTGTGCCAACCAGTACCTGTGAATTTTCCTTGACCACATTCAAAGTGACAATGGTTACCAGTTGCATTTCCTTTTGTTCCTTCGCTATAGAATTCTTCATTTTGAGCTATTTTTTTTCCTACAAATAAATTACTTACATCATTTGAATGTGCAAACATCATTGTTAAATAGTCTTTTGTTCCATCAGGGTATTCTACTTTATCTATACTTTCTAACCAAACTTCATTGGCATCATCTTTATATATTTTCTTAATTACACCTGTATAAGGAGCACGTATTTTACTTATACTTGTATCTTTACCTGCATCATCTATTGCAAAGCTATCCAAATGCGTTCCTTCGTTATATCCTTGCGTTATTCTCATGTTTTTGCAAGGATATAGAGGTTTTTCCATTTATATTCCCTCCTCCTTATTTATTAAGTTATCTTTTGATATATATACACCTTTTTTATTGGTTATATCTGAATATGATGACACTTTACCTTCAAGTGTTTTATATATAGTGTCAGCACCAAGGAAGGAAAACATTCCGATCCATAAACTATTAGGAAAATCAATATTAGTAAAAGTCATACAAAATACTATACCAACAAATATATTAACAAATAATGAATACAATGCTAAGTGCTTGCTACTATTGAAACAACATTTTGTTTTTTGAATAAAAGCACATGTTATGGTACTTAAAGCGATAGCGATTATCAACGATTGTTGTAGATATTCTAAATTTAGCATTTTTACCTCCTCTACTGTATTATATGCAAACTTTTATTATCGGACACAAAAAAAGACTTTGCGTACAAAGTCTTTGAAATGAAACTGTTTGTAATTAACGTTTTGAGAATTGTGGAGCACGACGTGCTTTCTTTAATCCTGGTTTCTTACGTTCTTTCTTACGAGAATCTCTTGTAATGAATCCTGCTGCTTTTAGAACTTTTCTATAGCTATTTTCAGAATCAGCTGGAGTAGTTTTATCATAATCTAATAAAGCTCTTGTAATTCCTAAACGGATAGCTCCTGTTTGTCCTTGGAATCCTCCACCTTTTACTTTTGCATCTACATCGAACATTTCTCTAGTATTAGTGATGTCTAATGGTTGACATAAATCCATTACTAATACTTCGAAAGGTAAATAGTCATGTACATCTTGACCATTGATTGTAATTTTTCCTGTTCCTGGAGTTAATGTAACACGAGCTACACTTGTTTTTCTATGTCCAGTTCCAGTATAGATATTTTTCTTTTCTTTTGCCATAACTTAAACCCTCCTACTTAACTTCTAGCACTTCTGGTTTTTGTGCCATTTGTTTGTGCTCATTTCCTGCATATACGAATAACTTCTTAGCCATAGCTCTACCTAGTCTATTATGAGGAAGCATTCCTTTAACAGCTCTTTCCATCATTTCTACTGGGTATTGTTCTCTCATAACTTTAGCAGTTCTTTCTCTTAAACCACCAACATACATTGAGTGATTATAATACATTTTGTTTTCTAACTTATTACCAGTTAAATTAACTTTATCTGCATTGATAATTATAATGTTGTCACCACAGTCAATATGTGGAGTATAAGTTGGCTTATGTTTTCCACGTAAGTATGTTGCTGCTAAAGAAGCAACTCTACCTAAAGATTTTCCTTCAGCATCGATTACATACCATTTACGTTCTACAGTTTCTTTTTTTTGCATATAACTTGTCATATTTTTTCTCCTTTTACTTAAATTAAGTTTTCCCAGGACTTAATTTATGTGGGGATATTCGAATGTACCGATTATGATTATACTAAAAAAAGTATTAAAAATCAATACTTTTTTAGTTTTTTAACGTCTTATTTTGTTTTTATTAGAACGTTTTCAGTCTGGTTACTAGGTGTACTAGTTTTTACGTTAGTTTCTGGTATTTCAAGTCCAAATTCAGCTTGTGTTAATTCATTTTCTTTTGCGTCCATTAATTCACTAACATAAGCTAATTGTTCATCTGTTAAACTTTCTACATAAGCTTCAGCACTTGCTTGTCTTGTACAACTTTGAATCATAGCACTTACACTTGTTGCTATTCCCATGCCTAAAAATGTTTCGGTTTTTTGTGCTTTTGTTTTATTCTTATCTAGTAATATTGTAGTAGTTACTCCTACTGGTGCAGCTTGAACTACAAATGCTGTTGTAGCGTTTAAATTTATAACCATTGTTATTTCACTCCTCCTACTTTAGTGTTTTGAACAGTACTAGCACGTTTTCCTTGTTCTTGTAATATCATATTTCTGAACTGAGCTAATTGTTCTTTATTTTTAATATTGTTAATTACTTCTTCTATACTCGGTATACTTGGTGTATCTTTTGAACTTTCTTTTACGGTGGTGTTTATTACTTCATACGCTTGAGAAAATTCTTCTTGTCTTTGACTAACTTTTCTTTGTTCTCTTTTCTTTAAAACTGCTTCATGAGCTTTGAAACGGTATATATTATAGTTTTGAAGATTAATACATTGAAAATTGATAAACGAAGATATCAAGTTTCCAGCAATTAAAGGTATTGCTATTCCTACACCAGCTACTGCTAACCCTATAAAAGCTGGAAGTGTAACTAGGTCCATAATCAGATTAGTTCTATGAACATCTTTGTTCCATTCAAGATATTTTACAGTCTGTGTTAGTTTTATATTATCCATATGATAGTTTCTATTTTTTTCAGTATTCATTTCTTTTCTGTTTAATAATTTTTGTTCTCTATAATGTGCTATTATAAGTTCTCTCTCTTCTTCAGTACGAGCTTTTTTTAGATCTTTTTTACACATTCTATCACATTTAGATTCATATTTATTTAAGTAATTTGGAAAATATTTTTTTAAAACTTTAAATTTTAGTTTTTCTAGTATAAAGACTGCTTTTTTAAATTTTTCTGCGCCTAGTTTTTTACATCTTTCTATTTTCTTTTTATAGTACTTTTTTCCCTTTTCATTCTCTTCTACCATAATCAAACCATTCCCTTTTCCATTGAATGGCTCTTATTATAACACATTTTGTCAAAAAACACAAGGTAGACCTTGCTTTAGTATTCAACGCTAGTTAAATAAAGTCCTACAGCTTTAGCTGTTTTTCCAGATTTCGTTCTATCTTTGCTAACTAATATTTTTTCCACAGAAACTGGGGATATTTTATTTTCACCTACTCTTATTAGAATACCAACCATGTTTCTTACTTGATATCTTAAGAAACCATTTCCATGAAAAGTGATAATTAATTTATCATCTTTCTTTTCAATGGTTGCTTTATCAATTGTTCTGATACAGTTTTCTTTATCTTTATTTTCTGTTACAAATGCTCTATAATCATGTGTACCAACGAAATATTTTATGGCTTCTTTCATACTATCAACATTTAATTCATGATTATATTGAAAAATATAGTTTCTTTCTATTGGATTATATTCACCAAGATTAATATAATATTTGTATTCTTTTCCTTTAACATTATATCTAGCATGAAAATCATCTGATACATGTTTAGTACTAATTATATGGATATCATCTGGTAAATTACTATTTAAAGCTCTTTTTAATTTTTCTTCTGTAATATTTACAGAAATGTCTGTATGAGCATATTGGCATAAAGCATGTACGCCTTTATCGGTTCTACCAGTTGCACAAATGGTTGTTTTAGTATTGTTGTTTACTTTTTTTAAAGCTTCTTCTAATTGAAATTGAATAGTATTTAGACCCGGTTGATTTTGAAAACCTGCATAATTGCTTCCATCATATGAAAACTTTAATAAAAACCTCATAACTTCCTCCTAAACATGTTTATATATATCTTTTATTAAATCTCTTATATCTTTGTGATATATAATTTTTACACCTTTTGTCTTTTTTGCTTTATATGTCATTTCTACTAGGTCTGGTATTGAAAAGCCATGTCTTTTTAAGAAGTCTACTCTAGTATATGACTCAACTGTATCTCCTTCTAAAACTGTATGATTATTCTTTAAAAATATCATTTTATTAGTATATTTATATAATTTATTACAGTTATCATCAACAATGATTATTATTTTTTTATATTGTTCTTTTAATCTTTGAAGTAGTTTAATAAGTTCTTTTTCTTGATGAAAATCAAGATATGCAAATGGATTATCAAGTATTAAAATACTTGGATTTGATAAAAGTGATATCGCTAGAGATACTTGAAATTTTTCTGATGATGATAAACTATAATATTCTCTTTCTAAGTATTCCGGACTTAAGCCAACAATTTTTAAAGATGATTCTTTTTTCTTATCAGGATTTTTCATTTGAATAAGATTCTTCTTAATGATGTAATCCATATAATCTTCTACACTTTTTATGAAATTTATGTTTGTTAACTTGGTAATTACTTGTACCTTTTTAGCAAAATTCCATTTTTCATCTATTGTTAGTTTTTTTCCATCAATGATGATATTTAATTTATCTATATTATCTAATTTTAAAATACTTATTATTTCTTTATTATTTGTTGTTGAAACACCGGTGATATCATCGCTTATGGTAAAGAAAATATCTTGATCAACTTCATATTTTATTTCCATAATATATTCACCAGCCTATCCATATCAGTTTCAATGTCTTTTATTAAATCATAATCGCGTAATTTTACTGATAAATCTATCATAAATGGTAATTCCAGACCAAGTTTATTAATTATATTATCATTTTGTAAAATATTTGAAGGCTCTCCTTCTAGAATAATCTTACTTTCTTTAATTATATATAAATAATCACCAGATAAAGCATCTTCTAAATTAGAAACCGTCATGATTACTGATATGTCTTTATTTTTTCGATAGTCATTAATAAGTGATATTATTTCTTTTTTTTCAGTTGAACTTAATCCTAATAATATATCATCTAGTAGTAATACTTTAGGTTCATAGATAAGAGATATTAATAATGATAATTTTAATTTTAGATAATGACTTAAAGTATTAGGGTTTGAATTTTGATATTTTGTTAATTTATATTCTTTTATCAGTTCTTTGTAAATAGATTTTTTTTCTTTGGATTCACAATTAGTTAAAGTAAAATATATTTCATCCATTACAGTATCTTTTGTAAAATACAATTCATCTCTTATAATTGTTTTAATTTGATAGCCAATGTCTGTTACTTGATGGCGTTCTAGACCTACTGTACCAAAAAAAACTTGATTTTTTGTCTTTATTTGACCGTCTAAAATTCTAATTAATGTTGTTTTTCCACAATTATTTGGACCTGATACAATTGATACTTTATTTTTAGGAAAACTAATACTAAAGTTATTATAACAGTATGGTAATGTTAGATTATTTATTTCGATTACATTGTCATGCATAATATCACCAGCTTTGCCTTTTTATTATATAATATGATGGAATAAAGGTCAAAATAATTTTTGAACTTAAATACTTTTAAAGAAAAACTCGTTACTATTATTTAGTTACGAGTCATATTTTTATATTTTACTGTTTATTTTTCTTATGTTGAATTCTATAAGTTATTTTTAATAGTAATTTATCAGAGGCAAATCGTTCAAAGAATCTAGCACACTTCATTTTAAAGCCTGGAATTATTAGCATTTTCTTTTTGAACATTTTGTCTATGGCATACTCTGCAACATATGAACTTGTCAATGGTTTTACAGAGAAACGAACTCCCGCAACATTATTGAAATTAGTTGCGACAGGGCCTGGACATAGTACTGATAAATGTACATTACTCTTTTTCTTTTTTTGTTCATAGTATAAAGCTTCAGTTAATTGATAAACATATGACTTAGTTGCATAATATGTAGCCATAAGAGGTCCTGGTTGAAACGCAGCTGAAGAAGCAACATTTAATATATAACCAGAGTTTTTCTTTTCCATATCTTTTAAAAATGATTTTGTTAAGATGTGTACAGCTTTGATATTAGTATTAATCATATCTAGCTCTTTACCTAAGTCAGTTTCTGTGAAATATCCAAAGTCACCAAAACCAGCATTATTAATTAAAATATCAATATTTTCTTTAGATGTTAGAACATATAGTTCTTTTACTTTTTGTTCATTTGCTAGATCGGCAACAATAATAGTTACTTTTGTTGGTAATGACTCTTGTACCTTTTCTAACTTTTCACGATCTCTACCAACTAGAATTAATTCATATTTTTGTTTTGCTAGATACCTAGCCATATCTAACCCTATTCCTGAGGATGCTCCTGTTATTAATGCTTTCATCTATTCCCTCCTATACTTCATTATACATTATATGTATCAAAAAATAAAGTTAGAAAAAATGAATAAAAAAAACACTATACAAATAGTGTCCTTTTATTACTTATCTTCTTTAGCTGCTTTTTTAGTAGCTTTCTTTTCCTTTTTTTCTTCTACTGGCTTAGCTTCATCTACTAATTTTAAAATAACCATTAGGGCGTCATCTCCACGTCTTTCAGTTAATTTTAAGATTTGTGTATATCCACCATTACGGTTTTCATAACGTTTAGCTAAATCGTTAAATATTTTATCAACAACAGCTTTATCATTATGTAAGAACGCTAAAGCTTTACGACGAGAAACTAAGTCGCCTTTTTTTCCGTAAGTAATCATTTTATCAACAAATTTACGAACTTCTTTGGCTCTAGTTTCAGTAGTAGTGATACTTTCGTTTTCAACTACTTGCTTAGTCATAGTTGCTAGCATACTTCTTCTATGTTTGTTATCTCTTCCTAATTTTCTATATGCCATAGTTAAATCCTCCTTAAATTTTAATCATCATCACGTAATATTAGACCCATATCTCTAATTTTATCTAATACTTCTTTTAAAGATTTTTTACCTAAATTACGTATTTTCATCATATCAGATTCACTTTTGTTAACAAGGTCTTGTAGAGTATGTATTCCAGCTCTCTTTAAACAGTTATATGCTCTTACAGAGAAATCTAAATCTTCAATTGAAGTCTCTAGAGCTTTTACTTTTGGATCTTCAGTCTTTTCAATCATCATGCCAGTTACATCAGCAATAGTTGAAAGGTCTGTTAAGATAGTGAAATGCTCAATTAAGATACGAGAAGCTAAAGCGATTGCTTCTTCTGGTTTAATTGATCCGTTTGTCCATACATCTAAGATTAACTTGTCATAACTTTCATCTTGTCCAACACGAGCGTTTCCTACTTCATAAGAAACTCTTTCAATAGGAGAATATAATGAATCAATAGCTATAGTACCTGCTTTTTTAATATCATGTATCTTTTTGTTTTCTTCACTTTTTACATATCCACGACCATTAGTAACAGTCATTTCCATATTTAGTGAAGCACCTTTTGATAAATGTGCTATTACTTTATCTTTATTGATTACTTCAATATCTGGGTCATGTTCTATATCGCCAGCAGTTACTTCTCCTTCTTTTGTAGCATTGATACGAACTGTCTTTGGCTCATTAGAATAGTTTTTAAATACTACACCTTTTAAGTTTAAGATAATAGTAGTTACATCTTCATATACTCCATCAATTGTTTGGAATTCATGAAGAACACCTTCTATTCTGATACTACTAATTGCACTACCTGGTAATGATGATAGCATTACTCTTCTTAAAGCATTACCAATTGTTGTACCAAAACCTCTTTCTAATGGTTCAAGTTCGAATCTTCCGTAAAAATTACTTTCTATAGAATCTGTTATTTTATAAATTGGTTTTTCAAATTGTAACATGAAACTAACCTCCTTTTTTTGCCTTTATATTATACTATCCACGTGGACGTTTTGGTGGACGGCATCCATTATGTGGAATTGGTGTAACATCAGCAATTGCTGTTACTTCTAATCCAGCAGTTTGTAATGAACGAATTGCTGTTTCACGTCCTGGTCCTAATCCTTTAACGCGAACTTCAACTTTACGCATTCCCATATCATATGCAGCTTTTCCTGCAGCTTCTGCAGCCATTCCAGCAGCGAATGGAGTTGATTTTTTACTTCCTTTAAAACCAATAGCACCAGATGATGCCCAACTAATTACGTTACCATCCTTATCAGTTAGTGTAGTAATTGTATTATTGAATGTTGAATGTATATGTGCTATTCCTTCTGGAACATTCTTTTTTACTTTTTTCTTTCTAGTTTTATAAGCCATAAGTCTTACCTCCTTTTTTAATATTTATCTTTTAACTAAACTTTCTTCTTATTTGCAACAGTTTTTCCCTTACCCTTACGAGTACGAGCGTTACGATTAGTTCTTTGTCCTCTTACAGGCAATCCTTTTTTATGACGGCTTCCTTGATAAGAATTAATCTCCATCTTTGTTTTAATATTCATACTAACTTCACGACGTAAGTCACCTTCTGTTAGATGTTTATTAATTTCATCACGGATTTTTATTAAGTCTTCTTGAGATAAATCTCTTGTCTTAGTTGCTGGATCAATATTTACTTCTTTTAGAATTTGTTTTGCTAGATTTCTTCCAATACCATATATGTAAGTTAAAGATATACAGATATGTTTATCATTTGGAATATCTACGCCTTTAATACGTGCCATTTAATACACCTCCTATTATTATCCTTGAACTTGTTTGTGCTTTGGATTTTCACAAATTATTCTTATTTTACCTTTGCGTTTTACAACTTTACATTTTTCGCAAATTGGTTTAACTGATGCTTTTACTTTCATTATTATCCCTCCTATTATTTACGATAGGTAATACGCCCACGTGTTAAATCATAAGGCGATAGTTCTATCATTACGGTATCTCCTGCTAAGATACGAATATAGTTCATTCGTATTTTACCAGAAACGTGGGCTTCCACAATGTGTCCATTTTCTAGTTGAACTTTGAATTTCCCTCCCGGGATAATTTCAAGAACTTTACCTTCAATTTCAATTGTATCTTCCTTAGCCATCTTTTCACTCTCCTGTCAATATTTCATATCCATCGGCAGTAACAACTACTGTATGTTCAAAGTGGGCTGATGGACTTCCGTCTTGTGTATCTATTGTCCAATCGTTATCATGAACAAAGATTCTAGGGCTTCCTAGCGTTAGCATTGGCTCTACAGCTATTACCATTCCTTCTTTTAATCTTGGTCCGGTATTAGGTGTTCCATAATTTGGAACTTCAGGGTCTTCATGAACTGATGTTCCTACACCATGTCCACATAATTCTCTTACAACACCTAATTTGTGTTCTTTGGCATATGTTTCTATGGCATGACCAATGTCACCAATTCTATTTCCTGGTTTAACTTGTGCTAAACCAATGAATAAAGACTTTTCTGTATGTTCTAATAAGTAATCTATTTCTTTTGATACTTTTCCAACTTTATAAGTCCATCCTGAATCTCCATGATATCCTTTATAACATGCTCCAATATCTAGAGTAACAATATCTCCATCTTTTAGAACATAGTCACTTGGAAAACCATGAACTACTTCAGAATTAACACTTATACATAAGGCTGTTGGAAACCCTTCATATCCTTTAAAAGAAGGTGTTGCACCTTGGCTTCTAATAAAAGCCTCAGCCAAGCGATCTAATTCTTTTGTTTTAATTCCTTCTTTTATATATGGTTTTATATATTGATGTGTTCTATAGACTATGTTACCAGCTTCTTTTAATAGTTCAATTTCACGTTTACTTTTAATTGTAATCACTAAATCATCTCCATTATTTTTCACTAATAATTTTATCTATAGTGTTGAATACATTTTCGATTGTATCCTCACCGTTAACTTCATGTAAAACATTTTGTTTTCTATAGTGCTCAATTATTGGCTCAGTTTTTTCTAAATACATTTTATATCTAGTTTGGAAAGCTTCTAAATTATCGTCATTTCTTTGATATAACTTTCCACCACAATTGTCACAAGTTGACTCTACTTGTGGAGCACTTTCAGGATCATTAATATTGAAAATTGTTTTACAGTCTTCACATATTCTTCTTCCTGTAATTCTTTTTTCTAATGTTTTTTCATTAATATTGATATAAATGACATTACCTACAGTATAATCTAGTTTAGCTAAAATTTTGTCATATTCAATGGCTTGTTCAATATTTCTTGGAAAGCCATCTATGATGAAACCATTTTTGCAGTCATCTTTAGCTAATCTATCTTCTATTAATTGATAAGTAATTTCATCTTTAACTAATTTTCCAGAAGCTAGTGTTTCAAATACATAATGACCTAATTCACTATCTTCTTTTGATATTTCTCTCAAAATATCTCCAGTTGAAATGTGAGGTATATGATACTTCGCTACAACTAGTTCGGCTTGTGTCCCTTTACCAGCAGCTGGTGGGGCTATAAACATAATATTTTTCATTATACTACCTTCTACTATATCCTCTTTTATAACTTCTACTTAAAAGACTTCCTTCTAATTGCTTATATGTTTCCAACGCTACTCCTACTACGATTAATAGTCCTGTACCACCAATAGATACTGATGTTGGTAGACTAGTAAATTTTGAGAATAAAATTGGTAATCCAGCAATAACTACTAGAAATGAAGCTCCTAATACAGTTAATCTTGATAACACTTTACTTATGTGCTTCTTTGTTTCTTCTCCAGGTCTAATTCCTGGTATATATCCACCGTTTTCTTGCAAATTCTTAGCAAATTCTTCTGGTTTTAATTGTACAAATGTGTAGAAATATGCAAAGAAGAAAATGAATATAATATATATTAAGAAACCTACCGGTGTTGTATATGTTAAATATTTTTGTACGAATACTGCAAATCCTTCATTTTTAACTACTTGAGCAATAATGCTTGGAATTGATAGTAAACTTGATGCAAATATTACAGGTATTACTCCTGCAGAATTAATTCTAATTGGCATAAAGCTTTGTGCAGCACTACCAAATGCATTTGTTGATTTATTTGCATATTGTATTGGTATTCTTCTTTCAGACTCTTGAATGAATATTACACCAATGACTATTGCAAAATAGATTATTACAAATATTAAAAATTTGATTATTCCTAAAGTAATTACTTGCGCAGTTCCTTCAAATACTATCAAGCTCTTGAAAGCATCAATAAACATTTGTGGAAGTGTTGCGATGATACCAGCCATGATAATCAAACTCATACCATTTCCAATACCTTTTTGAGTAATTTGATCACCTAACCATAATAGGAAAGATGTTCCAGCTGTTAAAACAATTGATATATATAAATATTCCATTGGAGTACCAGTTTTGCCAATGAATGCAAATGCAAATGCATATCCTTCAATAAAGGCAAAGATAATACCCATATATCTTGTTATTTGATTTAACTTTTGTCTACCTGTTGGTCCTTGCTTACTTAATTCAGAAAAGTAAGGAATAACATCCATTTGTAATAATTGCATTATGATTGATGCCGTAATGTATGGCATTACACCTAGGGCAAATATTGAGAAATTCTTTAAAGCTCCTCCACCCATGGTATTAATTAACTCTAAGAATCCTAAATTACTTGTAAGATCCTGTGTTCCCGGAACTCTTATTGATATTCCTAGTATAAATATTAATAAAGCACCAAGTGTAAAATAAATTCTATGTCTTAAATCTTTGTTGGTTGGTGTAAACAATTGTTTCATAGATTTAAACATATTAGATCACCTCAGCTTTGCTACCTGATTCTTTAATCTTTTCTAAAGCACTAGCTGAGAATTTGTTAGCTTGAATTGTAAGTTTTTTCTCTAGTTTTCCAGTTCCTAAAACTTTAATTCCTGCTAATTGTTTTTTTATTATTCCAGTTTCTTTTAATAAGGCTGGTGTAACTACTGTACCTTCTTCAAATCTATTTAATTCATCTAAATTGATAACAGCATATCTTGTTCTAAATTTATCATTTGTAAAACCTCTTTTTGGAAGTCTTCTATATAATGGTAATTGTCCACCCTCAAATACTGGATTGATACTACCACCTGAACGTGCCTTTTGTCCCTTTTGGCCTCTTCCAGATGTTTTTCCAAGACCAGATCCTGATCCACGTCCAACACGTTTTTTAGCATGAGTAGCACCGATATTTTTTTCTAATTCATGTAATTTCATTATCCTAATATCTCCTCTACTGTTTTGCCACGTAATTCTGCAACTTGCTCTGGAGTCTTAATTGACTTTAAAGCATTAAGAGCAGCTGTAGCCATGTTTAATTTTGTTCTTGCCCCTAGTGATTTAGAAACAACATCACGAATTCCTGCTAATTCTAAAATAGCACGAACTGATCCACCTGCGATGATACCAGTACCAGCAGCAGCAGGTTTAATGATAACTCTAGCAGCACCAGCAGTACCGATTGCTTCATGAGCAACTGTTCTTCCATCAATTAGAGGTATTGTAATTAAATTTTTATTAGCATCTTGAATTGCTTTTTTGATTGCATCTGGTACTTCGTTAGCTTTTCCTATACCTAAGCCAACTTTACCCTTGCGATCTCCGACAACTACGATAGCAGAATATCTTCTTTGACGTCCACCTTTGTTAACTTTAACAACGCTTTTAACATCAATTACTAATTCTTCTAAAAGTTTGTCTTTTGTTTCACGAGTTTTCTTTTGCATAATACCCTCCTATTAGAATTCTAATCCATTTTCACGTGCTGCTTCAGCCAAAGCTTGTACACGTCCATGATAAAGGTATCCACCTCTATCGAATACTACTTTTGTAATTTTTGCTTTCTTTGCTTTTTCAGCTATTGCTTTTCCAACAATTTTTGCTGCTTCAACATTACTTCCGTTTTCAATTTTTAAATCTTTATCTAATGAGGAAGCAGATACAAGAGTAGTTCTAGTTGTATCATCAATTATTTGTGCATAAATGTCCTTGTTAGAACGGAATACACATAATCTAGGTACTGCGCTTGTTCCAATAAGTGTCTTACGAATTCTTTCATGACGACTAACACGCATACTATTACGAGATTCTTTTTTTATCATTTTATTTTCTCCTTCCTACCTATTAAGCAGCTTTCTTTCCTTCTTTACGACGGATATGTTCATCTTTATAACGAATACCTTTTCCTTTATATGGTTCAGGTTGTCTTACTTTACGAACATTTGCAGCGAATTCACCAACTAATACTTTGTCAATTCCTTTAATAGTTATTTCTGTATTTCCGTTAGCTTCTACTGTTAATCCAGTTGGAACTTGCATTTCAACCGGATGAGAATATCCAGCGCTAATTACTAATTTACTTCCTTGTACATTGAAACGATATCCAACACCGATTATTTCTAGTGATTTAGAATATCCATCTGTTACACCAATAATCATATTGTTAACAAGAGCGTTCATAGTACCGTGCATTGCTTTAGCACTTTCATTTAAACGTTCTAGAGTGATTGTGTTACCTTCTTGTTTCATTGTAATATCTTTTAACATTGGTTGTGTTAGAGTACCCTTAGGTCCTTTTACAGTGACAACATTATCGATATTTTCAACAGTAACTCCCTCTGGAACTGTAATTATACGATTTCCAATACGGCTCATATTGACACCTCCTTATATTTTATTCTATTACCAAATATAAGCTAGAACTTCCCCACCTATATTTTCTTTACGAGCTTCTTTATCTGTCATAATTCCTTTTGATGTAGAAATAATTGCTATTCCTAAACCATTTAATACTTTAGGTACTTCATCATTCTTTGCATAAACACGAAGTCCTGGCTTGGAAATTCTTTTTAGCCCAGTGATAACTCTTTCCTTTTTGTTTGTATATTTTAATGTTAAAACAATAGTTCCTTGAGCATCATCTTTAACTATTTTATAATCTTTTATAAATCCTTCTTCTTTTAAAATTCTTGCTATTTCAGCTTTTATTTTAGAATTAGGAACTTTTACTTCTTCATAACGCATTTGGTTAGCATTACGAATACGTGTTAACATATCTGCAATTGTATCTGTTACTACTGCCATTTTGACTCCTCCTTTCCAATTACCAACTTGATTTTTTAATTCCTGGTATTTGTCCTTTGTAAGCTAATTCACGGAAGCAAATACGGCATATTCCGAACTTGCTCATAACTGCGTGTGGACGACCGCAACGGCTACATCTTGTATATTCACGCACTTTATATTTTTGTGGTCTATTAGCTTTTATAATCATACTTTTCTTTGCCATAATATTCCTCCCATTACTTTTTAAAAGGAATTCCAAGTCCATTTAATAAGTCAAATGATTCTTCGTTAGTGTTAGCTGTAGTTACGAATATGATATCCATACCACGAACTTTTACAACATCATCATAATCTATTTCTGAAAAGATTAATTGTTCTTTGATTCCCATTGTATAGTTTCCTCTACCATCAAATGCTTTTGGACTAACTCCACGGAAATCTCTTACTCTAGGAAGTGAAATTGATATTAACTTATCCATAAAGTTATACATATTTTCTCCTCTTAAAGTAACTTTACATCCAATTGGTTGACCTTCTCTTACTTTAAATCCAGCAATTGACTTTTTAGCTTTTGTAACTACTGGTTTTTGTCCTGATAATTTTGTTAAATCAGCTACAGCAGCATCTAGTAATTTTGAATTAGATGTTGCATCTCCCACTCCGATATTAATAACAATTTTTTCTAACTTTGGAACTTCCATTTTTGACTTATAATTATACTTATTCATTAAACTTGGAACAACTTCATTTAAGTATTTCTCTTTTAGGCGGTTCATAGTTACCCTCCTTCCAATTAATCAAGCTTCTCGTTTGATTTTTTTGCTATTCTTATTTTCTTACCTGTTTTTGTATCAGTTGTATGTCCTATTCTAGTTCTTTTCTTAGTCTTAGGATCAATTATCATAACATTTGATGCATTGATTGGTGCTTCTACTTCTAAGATTCCACCAGATTCTTGTCCTGTAGGTTTTTGA
This sequence comes from bacterium, assembly GCA_963645945.1. GTDB lineage: Bacteria > Bacillota_I > Bacilli_A > RF39 > UBA660 > CAG-877. Next base: position 2,918 of record CAVIUA010000011.1, on the reverse strand, counting down.
TGTTTTTTAACAACGTGAACACCTTCAACAATAACTTTATTTTCAGCTCTTAATGTTTTAATTATTTTTCCTTTTTTACCTTTGTCAGAACCAGCGATAACTACAACTTCATCTCCTACTTTAAAGTTCATATTTATCCTCCTCTTATAGTACTTCTTTTGCTAAAGATACAATTTTCATGTAATCTTTATCACGAAGTTCTCTTGCTACTGGTCCAAAAATACGAGTACCTACTGGACTCTTGTCATCACGAATGATAACGCAAGCATTGTCATCGAACTTAATGTAACTTCCATCTTCACGACGAACGCCTTGACGACTACGAACGATAACTGCTTTTACAACTTTTCCTTTTGGAATTGGTGAATTTGGAATGGCATTTTTTACTGTTCCAACTACTACATCACCAATGTTACCTGTTTTAACTTTACTTCCACCTAGAACACGGATTACTAGTAATTCACGAGCTCCTGAGTTGTCAGCAACCTTCATACGGCTTTCTTGTTGTAACATAGATTATTCCTCCTTCTCATCTTCAGCGTTAAATAATAACTGCTTCTTTTACGATTTCTTTTAAATAGAAATGCTTAGTTTTTGATAATGGTCTAGTTTCTACTATTCTTACAGTATCTCCAACTTTAGCTATATTTTTTTCATCATGTACACAATACTTCTTAGAGCTTTTAACTCTCTTGTGATATAATGGATGGTTTTTATAAGTTTCAACTAAAACACTAATTGTTTTATCATTAGTTGCGCTAACTACTTTACCAACTAATTCTTTTCTAACTTTCTTTTCCATAATACCCTCCTATTCGCTAATCTCACGTTCTCTTAGAACTGTTTTATATCTTGCAACGGTGTGTCTTAATTCTCTAATTCTAGAAGGTTTTTCTAGATTACCTGTTGCTTGTTGGAAACGTAAATTGAATAATTCTTCTTTTGCTTCAACTAATCTTTTATTGATTTCTTCAGTTGATAGTTCTCTAACTTCTTTAACCTTCATTCTTATTCACCCTTGCTTTCTTTCATTACGAATTTTGTTGCTACTGGTAATTTGTGAGAGGCAAGACGTAATGCTTCACGAGCTACTTCTTCAGTTACTCCAGAAATTTCAAACATGATTTTTCCTTCTTTAACTACAGCAACCCAACCTTCAACGTTACCTTTACCTTTACCTTGTCTTGTACCAATAGGCTTTTTAGTTAATGGCATGTGTGGGAAAATATTGATCCATACTTTTCCTCCACGTTTCATATAACGTGTCATAGCAATACGAGCAGCTTCGATTTGATTAGCAGTAATCCAAGCGCCTTCTTTTGCTTGTAGACCATAATCTCCAAAGTGTAATTCTCTGTTTCCACGAGATCTACCTTCGTAAGGTAATCTATGTACACGACGATATTTTGTTCTTGACGGTATTAACATATTAATTACCTCCTTTAGCCTTTTTATTTAGGATTTCTCCCTTATAGATCCATACCTTTACACCGATTTTTCCGAATGTTGTGTCTGCTTCAGATGTAGCATAATCAACATCAGCTCTTAATGTATGTAGAGGAATAGTTCCTTCTGTATATCCTTCGCTACGTGCCATATCAGCTCCGCCTAAACGACCAGATACACTTGTTTTGATTCCTTTAGCTCCTGCTTTCATTGCATTTTTGATAGCACGTTTTTGAGCCATACGGAATGATACTCTATTAGTAATTTGATCAGCGATTGAATCAGCAACTAATTGAGCATTTAAATCTGCTTTTTTAATATCTACAATTGTGATTTGAACATTTTCATCAGCAATTGTAGATAGTTGTTTCTTTAATTTGTTCATTTCTTCTCCGCCTTTACCAATGATGTATCCAGGCTTAGAAGAATGAATTACAACTTCGCATCTCTTAGCATTTCTTTCGATTTCAACTTTAGCTACACCAGCATTTTTAAGATTCTTTGCTATATATTCACGAATCTTAACATCTTTAGCTAAAAACTTAGAAAAATCTTTTTTACCAGCGTACCATTTAGCTTCCCAATCCTTGTTAATGCCAAGTCTTAGTCCATTAGGATTTACCTTTTGTCCCATTTTGTAACCTCCTTATTAGTTTCTTGTAGCCACAGCTATGATAATGTGACTAGTTCTATGATTTCTATGTCCAATATGAGAACGTGAATCGAAGAAATGACGTTTCATAACAGGACCAGCATCTACTCTTGCTTCTTTAACATAAAGTGTTGCAGCATCTGCGCCATTATTATTAACAGCGTTAGCAACAGCAGAGTCTAATACTTTTTTTGTAAGCTTTGCGGACTTATTATTAACATTATTTAATATAACTAAAGCTTCTTGTACACTTTTACCACGAATCATGTCAGCTACTAAACGAGCTCTAATTGGTGATACTCTAAGTCCCTTAGCAATTGCTTTTGCTTCCATATATTTACCCTCCTAGTCATTTTTTTATTTCTTTTTGTCTGAACCATGTCCACCAAATTTACGTGTTAATGCAAATTCACCTAATTTGTGTCCAACCATATCTTCAGTAACATAAACTGGTATAAATTCTTTACCATTGTGTACTGCAAATGTGTGTCCTATAAAATCAGGAAAAATAGTGGAACGGCGTGACCAAGTTTTAATGACTTCTTTTTTTCCAGACTTATTTAATTCTTGAACCTTTTTTAATAATCTATCGAATACATAAGGTCCTTTTTTTAAACTTCTTGCCATTTTTTAATCATCCTTTCCTATTTACTATTGCGACGACGTACTATGAACTTGTCAGATTGTTTTTTCTTACGTGTCTTTAATCCAAGTGCAGGTTTACCCCATGGAGTCATTGGTGCTTTACGTCCTACTGGAGCACGTCCTTCACCACCACCATGTGGATGGTCATTAGGGTTCATAACAGAACCACGAACTG
>CAVIUA010000010.1:0-36615 GCA_963645945.1 bacterium | reverse complement strand
TACAGTCTAAACTTATAAGCTTTATACATATGATACACCTCCATCTCTTGTCTTATTATATTACAGTACAAACGTTTGTTTGTCAATGGTGTAATTATAAAAATTTGAAAAGTAAAAAGCAAATTACTTATAAACAAAAAAGAAAAGAAAGAAGCTACTCACTCCTTTTCTTAACTTCAATCAATCCCTCAGAAACCTCTTCAAGAGCTCTTCCTATATTTTTTGCACTTTTATATTTTTTTTCAGGCATTTGTAAATATCCGTCTTTAGAAATTTGTTTACTTCTTCTTGCTGCTATATGAACAAGCTCGTATTTAGAGTCAACTATATTAAGTAGTTTATCAATAGATGGATAAATCATGTGTATCACACTCCCTATTATTAGCATAACCAAAAGACCTGAATTAATCAAGGAAAGCGACATAATTAGACACTTTTATTGACAAAACATTTTACTTACTATTTTACATCAAACATACTTAATATTGCCTCAGTATAAATATCCTTCGCAATATTATATCCAGAAACACTCTCAGACATTAAATATTTCATCATTACTCCAGAATTAATTTCCATAACCAAATATTCATTTTCAATAGTCTTTATAATGTCAATACTGCAAAAACCAATATCAATATTATTAGTAATTTTAAAAACTATATCAAGTATATTTTTTTCATCATCCAAACTTATATCAAAAGAGGCTACCGAACCAAATGACAAATTAAATTTCCAATCATAATAAAACTTCTCATCCTTCTTTAAAATAACATCTAAAGATTCATCACTAATATTTTTAAAGAAATCATAATTAAATTTTAATAATAATTCTCTAATAGTAGAATGACCATCACCAAGTACTTCGGGTAATATTTTCTTATACATAACTTTAACTTTATTATTTAAAACAATAACTCGATATTCATTACTAATATTATAAAAAGGACATATACTAAAAGAAGCATCATTAAAAAAATGACTATTGTAAAACTTTTCCAACTCATCAAAGTCATTAAAATGATTTACTTCATTTCCACATGTACCAGTATTTTTCTTTATAACAACATTACCATTATACTCATCAAATTTTTCTTTTAAATATTTTAAATTATTATATTTTCCAGCATAAGTATTAGTATTATTCTTACAATAAAATATACTATGTTCACATACTGGTACATTATAATGTCTTAACAATTCATATGTTGCATATTTATCATCAAATATCTTCCCTAAAGAATGATTATTATTATCAAATTTATAACCAGAGATAGTTTTAACCATCCTATCTTTTTCTAGTACAAGTAAAAACCCAAGTGATAAAACAGTACAAGAAATATTATTTTCTGAACATATCAGTTGAATTAATTTTCTAAATTCGTTATCCATAGAAACCACCAAAAAAATTATAACATAAAAAAAGAGAGAAATACCTCTCTATTGTCTAAATTGACAACAAGATCCAACTTGTACATTGCTTACAGTATTTTCTTCTGAACAAGAATAAGCTGGCTTATAAGTATGTTTATATACATGATGATTTATAATTCTTGTATGTACTGGGCAAACATGTGGAACTTCATGTACTATTGTTCTGTGAATACATTTTTCTTGAACAGCTTCATTTATTGGACTAGAACAGCTTCCAGTAATAGCTTGTGGCATATTTTGATAACCTGACATATTAATATCAACATTCATATCATTATCAACAACATTATTATTACCAACAACATTACTATCAAAATCGAAATTTGGCATATTCATATTTTGATCAAACATAATAAAATACCTCCTCTAATCTATCATATGATAAAAGGAATATTTAGCTACTAATAACACCAAAAAAACAATTATAAAAGATTAAAATGGTAACTTCATATTTCCATTAGACATCTGTTTCATCATTTTTTTCATTTGATCAAACTGTTGAAGTAATCTATTAACTTCTTGTACAGAAGTACCAGATCCTGAAGCGATTCTTGTTTTACGACTTGCCTTAATTATATCTGGATTTCTTCTTTCTTTCGGAGTCATGGATAAAACAATTGCTTCAATATGAGCCATTTGCTTTGGATCTATTTTAATATCATTAATTCCCATCTTTTTAGCACCAGGAATTAATTTTAATAAGTTTTCCAATGGTCCTAATTTTTTTATTTGCTTCATAGTTGACAAGAAGTCTTCTAAATCAAACTTACCTTGTTGCATTCTCTTCGCAGTCTTTTCTGCTTCTTTTTCATCAATAGCTTCTGTTGCCTTTTCAACTAAAGAAACTATATCACCCATACCAAGAATTCTACCAGCAGCTCTTTCTGGATCAAAGAAATCAAGACCATCTAATTTTTCAGAAACACCAATAAACTTAATTGGAACATTAGTTAAATGTCTAACAGATAAGGCAACTCCACCTTTAGTATCACCATCTAACTTAGTAAGAATTACTCCAGATAATGGTAAAGTTTCATTAAACCCAGTAATAACATTAATAGCATCTTGTCCCATCATAGCATCAATTACCAAAAGTATTTCATCTGGCTCAACTGTATCTTTAATTCTAACAAGTTCATCCATTAATTCATCATCTATATGTAATCTACCAGCAGTATCAATTAATACATAATCAAATCCATTTTCTTTAGCGTACTTAAAAGCATTACTAGCTATTTCAACTGGATCTTTTTTACCCTCTTCATAAACTTCAATATTCAATTGTTTACCAAGTTGTTTTAATTGATCTATTGCTGCTGGCCTATAAACATCACAAGCTACCAATAAAGGTTTCTTAGAATGTTTCTTACGTAAAAAATTAGCTAGCTTAGCAATTGTCGTAGTTTTACCAGAACCCTGTAAACCAACAAGCATTAAACTAGCCGGATTACCCTTTAGATTTAAAGCCTTACTTTCACCACCTAATAATTCAACTAATTCATCCTTTACAATTTTAACAAATAAGTCACCAGGATTAATACTACTAGCAACTTCTTCACCAAGTGCTTTTTCCTTAACAGAATTAGTAAACTCTTTAACAACTTTATAATTAACATCAGCTTCAAGTAAAGCTAATCTAATCTCCCTCATCATATCAGAAATATTATCTTCTGTTATTTTTCCATAACCTTTTACCTTATGTAAAACGTTTTGTAATCTATCTCCTAAACTTTCAAACATAAATATCACCAATACTATTATAAATAATTTTTCAGGATTTTGTCAAAAAAAATAAAGATATAGACAAACTATATCCTTATTCAACAATACTAATTAATGGAATACCTTTATCTGTAGTAGGTACCATTGATGAATTATTATTAAGTGTATTCATATTTTGACTTTGTACAAAATTATTATTATTACTATTATTAGCAGGTCCTATTTGACTGAAACTATCATTTACATTTAAACTATTTCCAAAATTAACATTATTGTCAGCTGGCCCTATCTGACTAAATCCATCACTCATATTTGAATTTGAATTATTTTCAAGTCCAAAATTACCAACTAAATTATTAATATTATTATTTTCCATCGGTGGCGCAATTCTTACACTACCATAATCATCCTTATTATTTTCAAGTTGTACTGTTGGACTAACTGTACTATTATTAGAAACCATATCTAAAGTACTAGGTACACTTAAAAATTGATTAGGATCAAAACTAGATCCATTACTACTTGGCTGACTTGGTGTTGAAAAATCAGGTAATGCTGATTGAACCATACTATTATCAAGTGAATATCCAGCTATAGTAGGAACTGAATTATTACTATTCATATTCATATTAGTATTATTAATCATATTATCAGTCATATTAGTACTAGGAGCATTTAAATTCATCATATTATTTTGATTAAAATTACTATTTTCCTGTACTGGATTATTATTACTACTTGGTTGTTCTACACCTGTAGGATTAGAAACAGTAGGAATTGTTAAAGTACTTTCTTTAACCTCATTTACTGGTTCTTGCTCTAAAAATGGATTAACAGGTACACTATTATTTACAAACTGATTAGGTTGTGGATTAGTAGAAACTGGTGCAACTTCTTTTACCTCATTAACTACTTCATTAACTGGAGCACTTGTATTAACACTTGCACTACCATTTCCATTCCAAATCGTAACAACATCACAGTTACCAGACCAAGGCGCAGGATTTGGCATTTCCATTTTAACAATTAAGGGAATCCTAAAAGCCATACCAAAGCCTAAACAAGTACCAGCTTGTAAAGTTTTTTGTTTTTCAACTATTTCATCACTAATATTAGGAACCATTTTTCTAATATAATCAACATCTACTGGATGATTCATTTTAAATATTAAGAAGTTAGAACATTGTGAAATAACAGTATCAGAAAGTTCTACTGGTCTTTGTGATATAAGACCTAAAATAACACCATATTTTCTACCTTCTTTAGCAATTCTTTCAAATATATTATATCCAATTAAGAACCTATCGGTATCATTTTGAATATATCTATGAGCCTCTTCAACAACAATATGAAAAGGTATACTTGCTCTTTCTTTTAATCCTTTTGCAAATTCAAAAATTAATCTAGAATAAATCTTTGTAATAACTTTAGCAAAATCATCATCAACATCATCCAAGTTAATATTAACAATTTGATATTTATTACCATTATTAATTAACATAGAAGATAAATAAGTTTCTAAAGAAACAAAGTCAGGATAATCAAAGAACTTAGAGTTTTGACCAACTATTAAAGCATGCAATCTTACTTTAATAGTAACTGCATCACCATAGGTATTTTCATTACGCAACCAGCCTTCACTAATCAAAGTAAAATTAAGAGCTTTCTCTAATGTATCTAGTGAATAATAAACACCCTTCTGGGGCTCATAATTATCATATTCATTCTTAATAAATGAAGAAACATACTCAGTAAGTAAAACGCTCTCTGAAAATTGTCCTTGACTATCTATTAAGAAACATTCCCTAAACTTTCTAGTATAACCAACACCTTGTACAACTGCTTCCAAATTAAATTCTGGTGTAGAACAACTAGCTAAAATTGAAAATATCTCATTTCTCTTATTAGGAGATGTTTCATTAGTATATAAAATTGTCATAATAGCTTTAGCAATTAAATGATTCTTATAATTATTAGCATCCATATCAGTCTGTGAAAAAACTAAAGCTAATTTTAACATTCTTTCAATTATAGGTAATTGTGAATGATTTGTAGCTTGTAATAACAAAGCCAAATCACTTTCATTAAGTAAAAATACCGGTATTCTAAGTTTTTCACCTTTACCATCAACTTCATTAGTACTATAAAAACGATAATGATAATTAGAATTGATACTATTGATATCTTTAAATGCATTATAGTACTCACCTGATGAATCAAATAAAACTATATTAGCTTTATAAGGAAATAACCTCTGATCATGAAACATATTTTGAAATAATCGCGAAATACCACAACTCTTACCAGAACCAGAGTTACCAAAAATCGCAAAATGATTACTGAAGAAATTATTAACATCTAAGAAAACCGGATAATCATTGTAAAAAGGACTAACTCCAAGACGTAAATATCCTTGAGCGTCTGTACCACAAATCATTGGGATTTCATTTTGTTCAATAACTCGAATCTTGGCATCCAAAGAAGGTTTACGTATAACACCACCTAATAATTTGCCATTAACAATTTCACCTAAAAATCTAACTCTAACAAGATTTCCATCCAAATCATCAACTTCACCAAGTATTTTTTTCATACTATCTTCAAAAATAATATGTAAATTCATTAGATTCATAGTTACATTATATCCATCAACTAATTTAACATTAGCAGAATGATCACTAATATAAACAATTCGCTCAAACATACTAGTCCTCTCCCATCTTATTCCTTTTACCCTATATAAATTATACAAATAATTTGTAAATTTTACAAGAAAAAAAGAAGATTAAATCTTCTAAATTAAAATAAATCCAAAATATCATTACGAAGCTTTTCATCCCCAATTTTTTCAACTAGTTCAAAAGCCTTTTTAGATTTTTTCAACAATTCTAAATTTTCTTCATAATATTTTAATTTTTCTTCAACAATCTTTAATTGTTTATGAATAGCATTTCTACTAACACTATAGTTTTCTGCCATTTCTCCAAGACTTAAGTTATTAAAATAATAATTTTCAAAATAATCTCTTTGTTTATCAGTTAATAAAGAACCATAAAAATCATACAATTCATTTAAATAAATTACTTCTTCCATATTGCCACCTACATTAAATCCTTGAATAATCCATAAATATACTTTTCAATATCAAATACTTGTAAGTCTTCTTTTCTTTCACCAAGTCCAATAAACTTAACTGGAATACCAACTGTTTCTTTTATAGCTAAAACTATTCCACCTTTTGCGGTACCATCAAGTTTAGTAAGTACTATTCCTGTAATATTAGTAATTTCTTTAAATGCATTAGCTTGACTAATACCATTTTGACCAGTAGTAGCGTCAATTACAAGTAAAGTCTCACTTGGTCCATTTGTAACTAAATTAGAAATTACTTTATTCATTTTTTCTAATTCTTTCATTAAATTAACTTTATTTTGAAGTCTACCAGCAGTATCAATAAGAACAACATCAAAATCCTCATCTATTGCCTTCTGTACACCATCATAAACAACACTAGCTGGGTCACTACCTTCATCTTTTCCATAAAATGAAACTCCAACTTTGTCACTCCATTCTCTAAGTTGTGTTACAGCACCAGCTCTAAAAGTATCGGCTCCAACAAGTAATACTTTATGTCCTTCATTTTTTAACTTCCATCCCACTTTAGCGATACTAGTAGTTTTACCAACTCCATTAACACCAACAAACAATATAACAGTAGGACCAGACTCATTATAATTAATCTTATTTACTAAGACACTATCATTAACATAAATAATAAATAATTCATCAACAATAATCTCTTTAAGTAATTCTGGACTATCGATTTTTTCACTATATACACGTTTCTTTAAACGATCAATAAAATCCATTACTGTATTAACACCAATATCAGCCATTATAAGTATTTCTTCTAACTCATCAAAATACTCATCATCTACATTCTTATGTCTCTTAGTAAGTTCCGCTAACTTTGAAACAAAACCTTCACGCGATTTAGTCAAACCCTTTTCATATACTTTTACTTCTTCTTTTACTTCTTGCTTTACAATATTTTCATGTACTTCATTAGAAGATTCATTCACCAAATTATCTTTTTTATCAACTGAAACATCATTATTTTTAAACATATTTTTAATCTTGTTAAATAATCCCATTATAATCACCTACTAAAAATTATATCAAAAAAAATGTAAAAAGAAAACACACTTGACGTTGTAAACTAGACAAAAATAGAAAATTATAGTATAATTTCATAGTTAGTTCTTTACAAATAAAAAAGAAAGGAGTTTTTATGAATAAAAAACAAACCAATGAAACAAAAATAATTGTTTTAGGAGGTTTAGGAGAAGTCGGAAAAAATATGTATTGTGTAATGCATAAAGACGCAATTGTTATTATTGATGCCGGAGTTAGTTTCCCAGAAAGCGAACTTATGGGAATTGACTATGTTTTACCTGATTTTACATTCTTAAAAGAAAACGAAGATAAAATTAAAGCTCTATTAATTACCCATGGTCATGAAGATCATATTGGAAGTATTCCATATTTACTACAAAGTATTAACATACCTGCCATTTATGCTCCAAATCATGCCAAAGAATTAATAGCTGTAAAACTACAAGATAAAAATATCAGATATAACAATTTATTTGTCTATACCGAAAATACTAAATTAAAATTTAAGCAAATAGAAGTTGAGTTTTTCAGAACAACACACTCTATACCAGATTCACATGGAATCAGTATAACAACACCGGATGGTACAATTGTTACAACAGGAGATTACAAGTTTGATTTAACACCAATTGGCCCAATGGCTGACTTATACAAAATGGCTTCTATCGGTGAAAAAGGTGTTGACTTATTAATTGGTGACTCAACAAATGCTTTAAATGAAGGATTTTCTAATAGTGAATCAGTTGTAGATGAACAATTAGGAGAAATGTTTGATAAATGGAAAACAAGTAGAATCATAATCGCAACATTTGCTTCAAATATATACCGAGTAAAACATATTTTTGAAACATGTTATAAACACAATAGAAAAATCTGTATCTTTGGTAGAAGTATGGAAAATAATATTAATATCTCAATAAATGGTGGATATATAGATCACAAAGAACTATTAGTAACTCCAGAAGAAGCTAATAATTTAAAACCTGGAGAAGTAACAATTTTATGTACTGGTAGTCAAGGTGAGCCTTTAGCGGCTTTATCAAGAATAGCCAATGGTACTCATAAACAAATCAAATTAAGACCAGATGATGTTGTTATATTCTCATCAAGTGCAATACCAGGTAATGCTTTAAGCATTTCTAAAACAATAAACAAACTTTACTTAAAAGGTGTTAAAGTATATACAAACAATGTCTTAACAGATTTACATACATCAGGCCATGCTAATGAGGAAGAAATTAAGTTAATGATTCGTTTAATAAAACCAAAATACTTAATGCCATTCCATGGCGATTACAGAATGTTAAAAAAACAAGCTGATATTGGTATAAACTGTGGAATACCTAAAGAAAATACTTTCATATTGAAAAATGGTGATTCTCTAATTTTAAAAAACCATGTCATATCAAAAGGAGAAAGTATGCCTGGGGCTGATATATACGTCGATGGTAATAGAATTGGCGAAGTCGGAAGCGCTGTTTTAAAAGATCGTAAAATAATGGCAAATGATGGTATTCTTGTAGTTATCGCAAATATCGATATGAAGAATAGAGAATTACTAATCAAACCAAATATTACAACAAGAGGCTTTATACTAGTAAATGAAAATGAAGAACTAATAAAGAAAATTGAAAATAAAGCCGAACAAATAATTAAAACTGGTTTAGCTGAACCAAGATTAAATTATAATAATTTAAAATCAAGTATTTCTGAACAATTATATCCATACATAAATGAATTAACAGGAAGAAAACCTATAATTTTACCAATAATATTAGATATCAAGAGATAGCAATCGTTATCTCTTTTTTATATTCTTTCAATTAATCTATTAGAAATAGCTCTTTCAAAATCCAAAAACTCACATTCTGAAAAAATTGCTACTCTAAAATAAATCATTTTAAGATCAATATCATTAAATAAAAGAAGTTTTTCATAAAATTTCCAATCGAGTTTTTCAAGAATATCTGTATAAACCGGAAAAGATACATAAAAATTCTCCATATTTTTAATACTAGATACAGAAAACATATCTGTAAAACCAAAGTAATATCTTAAAGTAATCGATATCTCTCTATAACTTTTAAATTTATTTTTACGACTTTGATAAACATATTTACCAATATGCCAAAACAAAATAAGTCGATTTTTTTTATAATAATATTTCAATAATAATCATCTCCTATTATATTATTACAAAAAAAAGAGAAAGTCCTATTTGGCTTCCTCTTGAGCTCTTGTTTCTCGAACAACAGTGATTTTAATTGTACCAGGATATTTCATATTTGCTTCGATTTGTTCCTTAACTTCTCTAGCAATTTTATGAGCACCTAAATCATCAACTTCTTCAGGTTTAACAACAACACGTAATTCCCTACCAGCTTGTACTGCAAATGTTTTTTCAACACCAGGGATGTTATTACCAACTTCTTCAAGTTGAGATAAACGTTTAATATAATTCTCTAAAGAGTCATTTCTAGCTCCCGGACGTGATGCAGATAAAGCATCAGCTATCGCAACAATAATTGAAATAACACTAGTAGCTTCTATATCACCATGATGAGATGCAATAGCGTTAATAACAACAGGGTCTTCATTATACTTTTTAGCTAAATCAACTCCAATTTCAACATGACTACCTTCGATTTCATGATCAATAGCTTTACCAATATCATGTAACAAACCAGCTCTTTTAGCTAATGTAATATTTTCACCTAATTCAGCAGCTAAAAGACCAGATAAATGCGCAACTTCTATAGAATGTTGCAAAGCATTTTGACCATAACTAGTTCTAAAATGTAATTTACCAATTATCTCAATTAATGCAGGATCAAATTTTGTAAGTCCTAATTCAAATGTTGCTTCTTGACCATATTCAATAATTTTTTGTCTCATGTCCTTACAAACTTTATCATATAATTCTTCAATTCTTGTTGGATGAATACGTCCATCTTTAATTAAATTTTCCAAAGTAACACGAGCAATTTCTCTACGTAATGGATCAAAACTAGAAATAACAACAGCTTCAGGAGTATCATCAATAATTAAATCAACACCAGTTATCGCTTCAATAGTTCGAATATTTCTTCCTTCACGACCTATTATTCTACCTTTCATTTCATCAGTAGGTAAATCAACAACAGTAACAGTCTGATCATTAGCTATATCAGCAGCATACTTTTGCATAGAAGCAACAATAAGTTCTCTAGCTGTTTTATCTGCATTTAATTTAGCTTCATTTTCAGCCTCTTTTATATACTCTGCAATTTCTTTACTCATATTATCTTTCACTTGACTCATAACTAAATCTTTAGCTTTTTCCTTACTAAAACCGGAAATTTTTTCTAACAATTCTAATTGTTCTTTCTTTATTTCCTCCACTTTACTTTTCTCATTTTGGATTTCAATTTGTTTTTCAGAAAGTTTTTCATCACGTTCATCTAACGCAGCTTCACGTTTTTGTAACATTTCATCTCTTTTATCTATACTAGCTTCACGCTGAAGTAAACGTTTTTCAGAATCTTTTAACTCTTCTTTCTTTTCACGAATTTCTTTATCCAAATCCATTTTTAATTTATGAGCTTCTTCTTTTTGTTCAATAGCTGCATCTCTTTTAATCTTTTCTACATCTTTTTTTGCTTGATTAATAAGAGCTTCAGCTTTCTTAGTTGCCTTATTTACTTTTAAATTATTTATAACAAACGCTACAATAAATCCAATTAGCAATCCAACTGATACAAGTAAAACGGAGAATAATGTATTATTATTCATAACATTCCTCCATCTAGACCATATACATAACAATCTAATTCTATTGTAGAGTTATTTTAAAAGCTTGTCAAGAAAAACCAAGAAACAAACAAAATAAAAAGTTCACAAAAATAATAATGAACTTTTATAAACAAAATTATTTAAAATACTCACAGATTACATCATAATCACAGTATGGTACTTTTCCTTCAGCAATGGCCATATAATCATCTCTACCTTTGCCAATAACTAAAACCACATCTCCTTCTTCAGCAATATCAAACGCCTTATAAATTGCTTTAATACGGTCAACTTCACGAATATAATTAGTTTTAGTAGAACCATTTATCATATCATCAATAATAGAATTAACATCTTCATTTCTAGGATCATCCATTGTGAATACAACAATATCAGATTTATTTAATACCAAATCACCAATTTTTGAACGTTTTTCCTTTTCTCTACCACCAGCAGCACCAGTAACAGTAATAATTCTCTTATATTTATTTTTAACAGAATTTAATAAATTATTAATTGAATTATAAGTATGAGCATAATCTAAAATAATATCATATTCTTGGCCAAATCTAAGTACCTCACCGCGTCCAGCAATAAAATTAATATTTGCAAGTGTTTTAATTAAAACATCCACTGGTATCATCTTACAAACGCCAATGATAAAACCTAAACAAATATTATAAGCATTATACTTACCCAATAAAGAACTACTTATATTATAAACATTATCATTGTTTCTAACTTTGAATTTCAAACCAGTTTTATCTTCTTCATAATCAAAAATAATATAGTCATTATCATCATTAAACCCAAACTTAATCAAATTATTAGTATGTAAAAATTTACAGATTTCATCATCGCCATTGACAACAACAATACCATCATCTTTTAACTGATTGACTATAGATAGTTTACATTTTCTATAATTTTCAAGTGTTTTATGAACATTTAAATGATCTTCAGTAATATTTGTAATTGCAACAATATCGTACTTTAATCCCTTTACTCTACCATGTAAAAGAGCTTCGCTTGACACTTCCATAACAAGAGCTTTACACTCATTTTCTTCAATCATTGACAAGGAGTTATACAATTCAGATATACAAGGAGTAGTATTATTAGTATGATAAACTTTATCATCAATAGAAAGACCATTAGTACCTAAACAAGCACATTTCATTGAATCATTTAAAATCTTTTGTACGATAGTAGCACTAGTTGTCTTTCCATCAGTACCTGTAATACCAATTAAAGAAAGTTCATCCAACTTAACATCATAAAACTTCTTACACAATTCTAAATAAGTACTATTAACATCATCCACAATAACAACCGGTAAATTAGTTTCATATTCTCTATCAGTAACTAAAGCAACCGCTCCATTTTCAATAGCAGAACCAATATAATCAAAATGGTCAACATTAAATCCTTTAGTCGCCACAAATAAATAGCCAGGCTTAACATCACGAGAATCTTCATTTATACCTGTAATTTCCACATCAAAATCACAATCAATTATATCTTTAAGTTTTTTCATAAGACCTCCCAACAAGCTATATATTAATATATATCAATTTTAAACACAAAATATATCTATTTTTTTGAAGAACTATCTTCATCTTTTTTTAAAGATATATCGAAATACTCACGTACTTTTTGCTCTATCTCATTGCGTAATTCAAGATTTTCTTTTAATAAAAGTTTAACATTTTCTTTACCTTGACCTAATTTTTCGCCAGAATAAGAATACCAAGCACCAGTTTTATCAACAATACCAGCTTCAACTGCTAAATCAATAACTTCTCCCTCTCTAGATACACCCTCACCATACATAATATCAACAACAGCTGTCTTAAATGGTGGAGCAACTTTATTTTTAACAACTTTAACTGTTGTTCTATTACCAACAACACCATCACCCATTTTTAATTGTTCATTACGACGTATATCAAGTCTAATAGAAGAATAAAACTTTAATGCTCTACCACCAGGTGTAGTTTCAGGATTTCCAAACATAACACCAACTTTTTCACGTAATTGATTTATAAAAATACAAGTTGTATTTGTTTTATTAATAGATCCAGATAATTTTCTTAATGCTTGAGACATAAGCCTTGCTTGTAGACCAACATGTGAGTCACCCATTTCACCATCAATTTCAGCCTGTGGTACTAATGCAGCAACAGAATCAATTACAATAATACTTACAGCTTCACTTCTAACTAAAGCATCACATATTTCAAGTGCTTGTTCTCCAGTATCAGGTTGAGATAATAATAACTCATCAATATCGACACCTAATCGTTCAGCATAGACCGGATCAAGCGCATGTTCTGCATCAATAAATGCTGCTCTACCACCTAGTTTTTGATGTTCTGCAATTGCCTGTAAAGCAAAAGTAGTTTTACCAGATGATTCAGGACCATAAATTTCAATTATTCTTCCTCTAGGATATCCACCTACACCTAAAGCTATATCCAAAGAAAGACAACCAGATGAACATACATCAACTTTCATATGTTCCTTATCACCAAGTTTCATAATAGATCCTTTTCCAAATTGTTTTTCAATATCATTTAATACTTGTTCTAAAGCTTTATCTTTAGACACTTCTTTACTTACCGCTTTCATATTTCCTCCTAGTTAAATAACTTACAACACTATTGTATAATAATAAAAAATAAAATGCAAGCATTTTTACGAACAATTGTTTTATCGATTTGAATAGCTATTTTTTTTGAAAAAGAAAAAATCCTTATATTAAAAAGGATTTTTAACTATATTATTCCATTAGTTTATATTTTTTTGTTCTGGAAAAATTATTTTCTTATTCATATTAAAATATTGAACAGCAGATATTATTGACATAACACAAGCAAAATATAAAAGTAATTCATTCACATTTATATTAATAAGCTCAAATGGCCAATTATAAAAGAATGTTAAAGCAACACCTGTCATTAAAGCAGCAGTTTTAATTTTACCAGCACCAATGGCAGCAACTACCTTTCCTTTACCAGCAGCCTCCATTTTAATAGCATTAACAACTATATCCCTTAAAACAATAATTACTGGAATAATTTCATTAATAAAACCATGAGCAGCTAAAATAATTAAAACAGAGTTTACTAAAACTTTATCAGCAATAGCATCTAACATTTTTCCAGTATCAGTAATTAAATTATATTTACGAGCAATTTTACCATCTAAAAAGTCGGTAATACTAGCAATAATAAATATTATACCAGCTATAAAATATTGTGATTCAACTGGCGAAGATATTCCAGAAATATTAAATGTTGGGAATTGAACTCCAACTGCATAAAATGGAAAAACTAACAAAATAATAACAACAACAGACAAAATCAAACGTAAAACTGTAAGCTTATTAGGCAAATTCATAACTAATATTCCTTCTTTCCTTAGATAATAATTCACTTGTTCTTTCTGGGGCTTTATTAATAGAACTAATAACTAAATACAAAATAATAAAAATTACAATAATAGAAACAATAGCAACAGCAAAAGGCCAAAAACTAACTTTTTTCTTATACTCCTTTGTATATGGAGAAGTTGCTTTTTTTTCTTCTTCTTCCATTTTCTTTTGAGCCATTTTTATATCTTCTAACGAAATTTTAGAAGTATGCTCAAATAAAAAGCCATTAAATTCATCAATAACTTTTTCTGGATTAAGACCTAAATACTTAGCATATTGTCTCACATCTTCTTTTAAAGCATAAACATCTTTAAAAGCTTTAACATTACCAGATTCTATATTTTCGAGTTGCACTGTCGAAAGATCCAAATCTTCAGCTGCCTCAGCAATACTAACACCATTACTGATACGAGTTCGCTTCAAATAATCGCCTAACTCTTTCACATTAACACCTCACATAATAAACAATAATATAAATAAGCCATGTTCTGTTCTTAGTTACCTAAGCGACAAACATTTATCTACCAGCTATTAACCGGTCTCTAATCAGATTCATTTTTCCTCATAGAACTCCCCTACCAAATTATTTGGGTTTCTCGCTCGTTGGGTTTACCGCGTTTCACTTTTTTGTTTCCAAAAAAATCGTCACTGTGGCACTTTATGGTTTTGTATCATATCAAAGACTTAGATACAAACTCCGCCGTTAGCAAAAGCTACCCTAGGTTATTTATTCCCTAGGAACGATCACTACAGTCATCGCAGACTGTGCGAGCATGGACTTTCCTCAAGAACTTCAAGAATTCCAGCGTTTGTCTATATATTAATTGTTTTCCCTTTCTTCTTTTTCTTTCATGTTAGCATAAACCAATTTTTCAAGTTGAGATAGTCTACGAATAACATCGACATTGCTAACTTCTGCACTTTCGTTATTACGAACAACTTCCATACTCAACTTGGAATTACGAAGTTCCTGCTTTAAATTGACAATTTCTGCCATCAAATCAGTTTTTTCCTTCTCTAAGTTGCTTATTATATCATAAAATTGCTCATAATCACCAATAATTACATCTAAAAATTGATCAACTTCTTTTAATCTATAACCACGAGTATCAATTTTAAATTCCTTCTCCAAAATATCTTGTGGCTTAAGTGTAATTCTATTTTGATACATTAAATCACCAATCCCTTACAGTAATATTATGTCATTAATGCTTATTTTTGTCAATTGCTAACCTACTTAAAGCATAAGTTAATTTTGTATTAATTTTAACATATTCAGTATTATTAATCATTTTATTAAGTAATCTTATTACTTCAAAGTTATTCATTCATATCACCAATACCATAATACACTAAAAAAAATAAGTAATCATAAATTCGACAACAAAAGTCAAAATAACTCATAAAATTAAAGATAAATTATAGAAATAATCAACATATTATAGTATAATAAACAATAGGTGATGTGATGAACTATCCAAATGGCATTATAAAAAATAATAATCATGAAGTGATATTTGGCAATAGAGGAATGGCTTTAGAAAATGACTTAAATACAACGAATGAATATTATAGAAGTATAGATAAAGCATACATATATAAAAAGCCAACACCTGTAAAAATAACAAAAGTAAATTATCCGTCTAGAGATAAAGCAGTCATAACACAAGCTTTCTTCACTGTACCATCGACAACAGATTACAATGGTATATATGATGGAAAATATATTGATTTTGAAGCTAAAGAAACAAAAAATAAAACTTCATTTTCATTAAGAAACATTCATCCTCATCAAATACAACATTTAAGAAACATATATAACCATAAAGGAATTGCTTTTTTAATAGTCCGTTTCACCAGTTTAAATGAAACATATCTATTAATGGCAAATGACTTAATCGAGTTTATAGAAAGTAATAAAAGAGAATCAATACCAATATCTTTCTTCAAGGAAAAAGCTCATCAAGTAAAAGAAGGTTATATACCAAGGGTCGATTATTTAAAAGTAATTGATCAAATTATTGGAGGTATTTAAAATGCAAAAAAAAGAAATAAAAAGACGAAGACCTAATAATAAGAAACCAAGTACTACAAGACGTAGCACAAATAATACAAAAAATATAAAGAAACGTGTAACTACTGTATCTTCTAAAGAAGAAAAACAAGCAAAATTAGTATGTGCAATAGTTTTTGTAATTATTGTACTATTATGTTATTTTACACTTGGAACATTCTTTGCACTACTAACTGGTGTTGGTATTGCCATAATCGTTGGTGTTGCTAAAATACTAGAAAAATGCAAATCTGGTAAAAAAACTAAAAAAATCGCAAAAATAATTTTAATGATTATTTTAGGACTTGGAATTATATTATTATGTGCATTCACAGCATTCTTAATATATATAAAAATAGACGCTGATCCTAAATATGTTACATCTAAGCTTGAAACACAAGAGAATACAACATTCTTAGATATAAATAATCAAGAATATGCAAAACTTGGAAGTGAAATGCGTGAAAAAGTTAAATATGAAGATTTACCAGAAGTATTAATTGACGCAATCATTGCAACAGAAGATTCAAGATTCTTTCAACATAATGGATTTGATGCTCCAAGATTTTTAAAAGCATCAATTGGACAGGTAGCAGCAAAATTATTACATAAAAGTTCAAATGCAGGTGGTGCCTCTACTCTAACAATGCAAGTAGTAAAAAATAGTTTAACAAATGCATATGCAACTGAAGGTATTGACGGTATAGTTCGTAAATTTGAAGATATTTATCTAGCAATATTTAAACTAGAAAAGAATTGTAGCAAAGAACAAATAATTGAATATTATGTAAACAACCATTACTTATCTGGAAATGTATATGGAGTTCAAGAAGCAGCCCAAACATATTTCGGAAAAACAGTAAGTGAATTAAACTTAAGTGAAGCAGCAACCCTAGCAGGTATGTTTAAATCACCAAATTACTACAATCCTGAAGAACACCCAGAAAGAGCTGAAGAAAGAAGAAAAACCGTTTTATATTTAATGAAAAGACATGGATATATTACAGCAGAAGAAGAAAAATTAGCCAATAGTATTCCAGTATCTTCATTAATCGCAACATCAACAGAAAGCACATACAATAGCGAATATACTGGATACATAGATACAGTTGTTGATGAAATAAAAGAAAAGTATGGAATAAATCCATATACTACACCATTAACAGTTTACACAAACTTAGATAGAACAAAACAAAATGCCGTAAATAGTGTAATGAATGGAGAAAGTTATACTTGGATAAATGATAAAGTCCAAGCAGGAGTTGCAGTACTAGATACAGAAACAGGCAAGATACTAGCAATCGGAAACGGACGAAACATAAATGGACGAACAGCAAATGCAAAAGGACAATGGAACTATGCAACCGAAAACAAACGACAACCAGGTTCAACAGCAAAACCATTATTTGATTATGGACCAGGAATCGAATACAATAACATGTCAACATATACACTTTTTGATGATGCACCATACACATATTCAGATGGAAGAAAAATAAATAACTGGGATAATGGATATTATGGAACAATAACATTAAGACGTGCCCTATCAACATCACGTAATATCCCAGCCTTAAAAGCATTTCAACAAGTAGAAAACAAAAAAATATTAGAATTTGTATCAAATTTAGGAATAAGTCCGGAAGTTTGTGATTCTGGATACACATATGACACAAATACAATGAAATGTGTAAACAGTAAAAATAAAACGGAAGAACCATCTAAAATACATGAAGCACATGCAATTGGAGCATTTACTGGTACCAATCCATTAGAAATGAGTGCTGCATATTCTGCTTTCTCAAACGGTGGATATTATAATGAACCATACAGTGTAAGTAAAATTGTATTTAAAAATACAAACGAAACAAAAGAACATAACAGTGATAATTATGTAATTAAAAGAAAAGCAATGTCAGATTCAACAGCCTATATGATTACAAGTGTTTTACAAGACGTTAATCTAAACGGTGGTAATCCAAATAATGTTGCTCGTAAAACAGGAACAACAAACTATGACTCACAAACAATAAGTAAATATAATCTACCAAGTGATGCCATAAGAGATTCCTGGATTGTAGGATACTCAACAAAAACAGCCATAGCACTTTGGTATGGATATGACAACATTGACAGAGAGTATTGCTTGCACAATATACCAGCAACAATACAAAAAGATAAAATATTCAATGCCCTAATAAATTCAGGAGCAATGGAATCAAACAGAGAAGCCTTCGAACAACCAAGTAGTGTTGTTAAAGTTGGTGTAGTACAAGGTTCAAATCCAGCTAAATTAGCAAGCAGCAGTTATTCTGGAACGATAGTTTATGAATATTTCAAAAAAGGATATGAACCAGAAGAAACATACGTAGAAGAAAAATTATCAGCACCAGAAAACTTTACAGCAAAATATAGTAAAATAACAAAAAAAGTAACATTAAGTTGGAAATCAGTAAGTACATCTGATATTGATGATGAAGACTATGGAACATTTGGATACAATGTATACTACAACAATACACTCATTGGTTTTACAGAAAAAACATCATTTACATATACACCAACATCTACACCATACGGTACATATAAAGTAATAGCAACATACAAGAGTTATTCAGGTATACAAAGTCAAGCATCAACATATACATTAGAAGACGCAGAAGAAGAAAATCTAGAATTACAATATATAGGCTTAACAACAATACCATCATCAGGTTCACTAGATTTTAATATAAATAGAGACTTCATAGTTAAAAATAATGGTTCCATGGTAAATGCAACAATTGAATCATGTACACCAGATTCATTAAGTATACCAGGAACTTGGCCAGTAACATGTACTATCAGTTATGAAAATAAAAAGAAAATTTTATCAACAACGATTACAGCAACAAAAGATACATCAGAATAAAAAAATACTAGCAATTATAAGCTAGTATTTTTTTTACATATATTTTTTAATTTACAGTCATCACACAAAGGTTTAACCGCCTTACAATAATATCTTCCAAATAAAACTATTTGTAAATGCCTTTTAGACCAAGACTCTTCAGGAAACCTTTTCATCAGTTTCTTTTCTATTGTAAGAACATTATCTTTAGCATAAGCAAGTCTTAATCTTTTAGAAACTCTTTCAACATGAGTATCAACGGCAATAGCTGGTTCATTATAAAATTCACTCAGAAAAACATTAGCTGTCTTTCTACCAACACCTTGAAATGACTCTAATATTTCTCTATCATTTGGAACAATACCATTATATTCATCACATAATTTTCGAGCAATATTTAAAACGTATAAAGACTTTTTATGATAAGACCCTACTGGTCTAATAATTAACTCCAAATCCTTAACAGAAGCATTTTTTAAAGCATCTAAAGAAGGATATTTTGAAAATAATATAGAAGTTACAGAATTAACTCGTTTATCAGTAGATTGAGCACTCAAAACTACAGCAATAAGCAACTCATAATCCTTAGTATAATTAATTTCACACTTAGGATTCGGAAATAAATAATCAAGATATTCTTCAATTCTATTCATCATCGTCAAACCAGTCCCAGTCCATAATATCCATATCAACATCACCAGAAGAATCTTCTTTAGCCTTAGTTTTTTTCTTCTTATTATCAAAAACATCTTTTGCTGTCTTTATACCAAGTTTAGACCATTCATATAAAATTTTATCAATATATCTCAAATTAGAAACTCCATTATAAGTAGCTTCTTTAATGGCTTCTTGAATAAGTTCCTCACTCATATCATTATCTAACCAAGCTCTAATAATTTCGTATTCCATTGGACTAAGAGTTCTACCAAATTCCTTTTCTATAACCTCATAAATATTAGAACTATCAGCAGAAGAAACATTATTAACTTCATCCATAGTAATAAAAGATAACTTACTATAAAAGTCATCCATCAAAACCATTTCTTCCATAAGACCCTTATCATTTTTCATAACCTCTACTCTAATAAAATGTTTATCAGAAAGAGTACCTATATAATTCATAATATCTTTAATTTCTAAATTTAAGTCACTAGCAAACTTACTAGGATCAAATATAAACTTATTACCCAAATTATATAAATACATTAAAAATAGAAACTCCCCTATTTCTAACTTCAATTCTTTATAATGTTGTAACATAAAAAGAGGAATAACAATATGTCCCTGCTTAAAAATATCTATCAATTTAGCACTTTTCAATATATATCACCTCTTTTAAGTATATATAATAACATTAATCAGTATATTTACCAACAATATATTTTAATATATCTTTTTTCTCATTTTTAACTTTTCTATACAATACCTCATGAATTAAATCATCATATATCTCTTTTAAATAGCTACCAGGCTTCTTATTTAAAGCTTTAAGTATCATATCACAAGAAATATTTAAATCCTTCTTAGAATGAATGGCTAAGTTAGCATAAGATTCTGTAATTTTTTTCTTATCAAGTCCTTTTATACCACCAGCAACACTATTAACATAAAGACCATATTTATATAAAGCCATAGGATCTAAATTATTTAATTTCAAAGCTTCATTAACATTATGAATAAGTTCTTTTTCATTACTAGTAAAAGGATATTTATCAACAACATTTAAAATACTCCATACAGCTATCAAATCATCAGTATTATTAACATCTTTTAACTTAGGAAGTTCTAACTCCACATCTAATCCAAAGTCTAATAAGAGCTTAATACCTTTCATACTATTACTACAAGTAAAAATCTTATCTAATTCTTCTTTTTTTCTATAATAAGATAAATTCTTAAGTAAAAATTTATATGAGTAAATTGCTTTAATCACATCATCATCTAAATCAAAGTCCAATATAGTAGCAAATCTTACAGCTCTTAAAATTCTAAGACAATCTTCTTCAAACTTATGATTAGCATCCCCTATAGTTCTAATAACTTTTTTCTCTATATCATCTTTTCCAGATAATAAATCTATTATTTCACCAGATTCATCCATACAAATAGCGTTAATAGTAAAGTCTCTTCTTAATAAATCATCCTTTAAATTATCTATATATTTAACCTCAGCTGGTCTTCTATTATTAATATAACTAATATCTTTTCTATATGTTGTAATTTCAAATCGAATACCTTTACTTATAACAGTAACAGAACCATAATCTTCAGCAGGTAAACAACTATCCTCAAATATTTCTTTTATTTCTTTAGGTGTAGCATTAGTTGCTATATCAATATCATGTGATTCAATACCCAGTAAATAGTCTCTAACAAAACCACCAACTATATAAGACTCATAACCATGTGAGTTTATTTCTTTAATAAATTTTAACGCAGCTTCTTGCATATTATCACCATCTCATAAATATTATATCAAATAACTTTTTATCTAACAATAAAACATTCCGACAAAAACAAAAGGTAAGTATCAAAAACCCTAAAAAAAAGAACCATATATAATAAAACATATGGCTCTAAACTACTATAATTAGTTTACTGCGTCTTTTAATGCAGTTCCAGCTTTGAAAGTAACAGCTTTTCTAGCAGCAATTTTAACTGTTTCACCAGTTCTAGGATTACGTCCTTCACGAGCAGCTCTTTCAGATACAGCGAAAGTACCAAATCCAACTAGTGGAACTTTATCTCCTTTTACTAATGCTTCTGTAATTGTAGCAAAAGTAGCATCAATTGCTCTAGTAGCATCTGCTTTAGTTAATCCTGTAGCAGTAGCAACAGCTTCTACTAATTCAACTTTTTTCATAAAATTTATACCTCCCAATTGTTAATTAAGCATAACTTATGCTTACATATAAAACTTACCATGTTTTAATATAAAAAGCAAGAAATATCAATGAAATTTACAAAGTTTTACTTCATCTTTTCATTAATAGAAGCAAGTAACGCAATAATATGCCCTATTGCAAAGAAAAATAAACAAAATAGAAAACTTATAAACCAAAATAATATCATTAAGAAAAAGTTAAATTCCGTCGCAACACACGAATCACTATATAAAGTTGCAGTAGAACTACAAGCTGGAAATAAATTTCCAAGTATTATACCAAAGGTAAAACAAAGAATATAAGTAACAATAGCGAATTTTTGATAACCATTAAACTGATATTTACCAACTTCTTTTTCAATAGTTTTTAATCTAGGAAGATCTTTTTTACTATCATTAATTTCATCAAACATATTCATAACTATTTACTTCCTTTCTTTTCAGCTTTCTTAGTAACCTTATTATTTTCTTTTTCATTATCTTCTTTTTGAGAAGAAGTAACTTCACTTATTTTTTCAGTAACTTGCTCAGTAACATCTTCTATCTTTTCACCAATATCAGAAGCAATATCACTAACCTTTTCTTTATATTTATCAAAGTTACCAGTATTCTTAGTATTTATTTTTTTAAAATCCAAGTAAATACCATATAAATAAATATATCTAGCAAACAATATAATATATATACAATCAAATGTTGCTAAAACAGTACCATTAAATGTAGCTGTAGAAATAAGATTAACTGTAAATAATATAACTTCTATTATTACTAATGCATAAAAGAACCATTCATTAGTAAGTTCATTAAATGGTGACTTACTTAAATTAAATTCCTTCCAAAGTCTAGTTCCTCTCATAAATATATGAAAGAAATAAACAAGCATTAAAGTATGAATAGCTAAAGATAACAATGTAGCTAAAGTAAAACTCTGAAATACTGTTAAAATAGATGTAATAAATGTAATAAAGAATACGATTATCATAAATATATTAGAATAATCAAAGTATTTTTTTCCAAGTTTAGTCTTTAAAGAAACAAAATAAACTAAAGCTATCATATAAGTAATATTATGATTAAGTATATCTTGAAACATTCTAATAGGATTTATATTACTATTAATTGAAAAAGACTGGCTACTTAATATAATAATTGAAATAATAAAAATAATTAACCAGGTAATAATTGTTGGATTGTCATACCAGTCTATATTATTTTTTTTCTCTTCTAATTTCATTAAATCACCTTCCTACAATAAGTATATCACAAAACAAATCAGTTACTATAAATAAAGCGAAATTTCTTTGAAAGTTTACAAATATATGCTATAATTAAGGCTGAATTAGGGAGGGATACCATGTCATTGCCTACAGTAGCTTTAGTTGGAAGACCAAATGTTGGTAAATCAACTTTATTTAATAAAATTGTTGGTAAGAAAATTTCTATAATAGAAGATACTCCAGGAGTAACAAGAGATCGTATTTATCAAGAAGCAATATATAATCAAAAGAAATTCTATTTAGTAGATACCGGTGGAATAGATACTAGCAATGAAAAATTTAATGACGAAATTAAAATGCAAGCTGAAATAGCAATTAAAGAAGCTGATATTGTTATTTTCATGGTAGATGGTAAAGAAGGATTAACTAGTAATGATTTAATTATCAAAGAAATATTAAGAAAAAGTCAAAAGAAAGTAATTGTTGCTATAAACAAAATGGATGTTAAAGAAGCCGAAAATAATATCTATGACTTTTATGAATTAGGATTTGATACTTATATACCAATTAGTAGTATTCATAACATTGGCTATGTAGAATTAATGGATACAGTTACAAATGATTTCAAAGAAAAAGAAAATCTAGAAGATAACAGATTACGTTTTTCAATTATTGGTAGACCAAATGTTGGTAAAAGTAGTCTAATGAATGCTCTTTTAAATGAAGAAAGAGTCGTTGTATCCGATATAGCTGGAACAACAAGGGACTCAATAGATTCTGTTTTAAAGTATCATAATGAAGAATACATCTTAGTAGATACAGCTGGTATGAGAAAAAAAGGTAAAGTATTTGAAAGCATTGAAAAATACAGTCTTTTAAGATCTTTAAAATCAATTGATAATAGTGATATATGTTTAGTAGTAATAAACGCTGAAGAAGGTATAACAGAACACGATAAACATATTGCTGGATACGCTATAGAAAAAGGTAAAGGATTAATATTTGTTGTTAATAAATGGGACACTGTAAAAGATACCACAATACAAGAATTTGAAAAATTAATGCGTGCTGAATTCCAATTCGCAACATATGCACCTATCGTTTACTTATCAGCATTAACTAAAAAAAGAATTCATACACTAATGCCAGAAGTAATAAAAGTTGCTGAAAACATCAAAAAAGAAATCAAGACAAGTCTTATAAATGAAGTTATTTTAGACGCCTATCAATTAAATATACCACCATCATATAAAGGAAAACGTTTAAAAATATATTTCACATCTCAAACTGGAACTAAGCCACCAAAGTTTACTTTTAGAGTAAACAGTAAAGGTTTAGTACACTTCTCATATGAAAGATACTTAGAAAACAAAATTAGAGAAAACTTTGACTTTACAGGAACACCAATTGTCTTACAATTTAAAAATAGAAACGATGAAAATTAGAGGTAAATTATGATAATAGGAAATAATTTTAATCCAGATCCAAGAAAAAACTTTGAAAACTCAAACTTCAATAGAAATCAAAAACAAGAAGGCGTAACATCAGAGAGAAAGCCTTTTCTTCAACCTAACATAAATAATAATTTTTCTAATAATATGTTAACTAAAGATATTTCAGAATTTAAATACACAAACATTGAAAATAATAATGAAGTATATGATAAATCTTTAGCTATTTTACATAACAGATTAAAAAATAACGCTATAACATTAGAAGAATTTAATAAACAATGTCAGGCTCTAGCAAATAAAAGAAATAAAGGACAATAAGAACAAAATACAAACCTCCACATATAATTATGTAGGAGGTTTTTTATGTTTGGAGATAGTTTTTTCAAAAGAGTTGAAAAAAAGACAAATATAAATAAAGAAACTATATTATCTTTAGCAGACAAATTACAAAGAAATAATATGAAAGATGAAAACACTTTAAGAGAAGTTATAAAAGACATAAGTAATATGACTGGAAAAGAAGTTTCAAAAGAAAAAGAACAAAAAATAATTGATGCCATAAAAAAAGACAATATCCCGAAGGATATTGGCAATATGTTTTAAAGAGAACACTTCTCTTTTTTATTTTACTTCTATTTTATCTCTATCAAAAACTATAGCAGTTGCAAAAGTTAAAACTAATATTAAAGCCCCAAGTACATAAGCTATTGATATACCAGTATCAGGATTATCACTAGGTGTACTTTTAGCAGTAACAGCTATAGCGCTATAAGCATCACTTAATTTATCGTTACCAACAACACTTGCTTTATAAAAATATTTTTTTTCCTTAACGACATCTTTATCGTATAAATAATTAGACCCATCACAAGCAACAGCACCAATAAGCTTATATTCACCGTCTTTTTCTTCAGATCTATAAATATTACAATTTAAAGTATCATCAGAATCAGAAATATCTAACACTTCAGCAGCTATTGTAATATAATCAGCAGATGTTGTACCAAAAGAAAGAACGGGTATAGCATTATTATTTTCATCATCTAACACACTATCATCAGAATACTCTCTGTTACTGTAATCATTAATAACATTTTTCATTCTATTCTTATCAAAAGAAAATTTAAAATGTTTAACATACCTATCAATATAATCAGAATCACAAGCAGTAGTAGAACACTCAGCACTTTCAAAAATAATACCATATTTATCATAATTATTAGCATTAAATGTCTTGCTTACTTCATCAAACCAAGAAAAAATATTACTAATCTGTTCATCTGTACATCCTAAACTTCCATAAGCACCTGCAACCAAAATATAAACAATAGAAATATCAGGCCATATTTTAGCAACTTCATCCTCTGTTGTAGGAGCCTTATCATTACTATATTCCAAATATTCATCAGCATATTTATAATTAACTTTATCAGTACTTGAAACATTTACCAGAAATTGTTTATTGGAAGCATCATTTTCCATAGAAACAAGATCAGACATATACTCATTACCTTTTTCCACAACATCATCAAGATCAATCAATGCACTAATCGCAAAAACATCAGTAATCATAAATTGACAAGCTAATATTCCGGCCATTAAAAAATAAATAACTTTCTTCATATAAACACCTCTCTACTATATCAAACATATCATAAAAATCTTTAAAAGTAAAATAATAAAAATTAAAAGTTCTTTTTTTACAAAAAACATCATAATCTTTACTGTATAAGGAGAATATATATGGATAAACAAGAAATAATAAAAAATATTGCGAAAAGAACAAATGGAGACATCTACTTAGGTGTCGTTGGTGCCGTAAGAACTGGTAAATCAACTTTTATAAAGCGTATGGTAGAAACATTAATTGTTCCAAATATTGAAGATGAATATGAAAGAAAAAGAGCCTTAGACGAAATTCCCCAAAGTGCTGCCGGTAAAACAATTATGACGACTGAGCCAAAGTTTGTTCCCAATAATGCTGCCAATATAAAAATAGATGACTTTACATGCAATATTAGATTAATAGACTGTGTTGGATATATGATTGATAAAGCACAGGGAGCAACAGATGAAAATGGACCTAGAATGGTAAAAACTCCATGGTATACAGAAGAAATACCATTTGTAGAAGCTGCTGAAATAGGAACAGAAAAAGTTATAAAAGATCATTCTACCATTGGTATCGTTGTAACAACAGATGGCTCTATCGGTGAATTTGAAAGAAATGATTACGTAGAAGCTGAATCAAGAGTAATAGAGGAATTAAAAAATATAGGAAAACCATTCATAATAGTACTAAATACAACTCATCCAACTCTTCCAGAAACAGAAAAATTAGCTGACAAGTTAAAAGAAGAATACAATGTTCCAGTATTACCAATTAGTGTAGAAGCTATGAACGAAAAAGACATGTATAACATCTTAAAAGAAGCGTTATATGAGTTTCCAGTCTTAGAAGTAAAAGTAAATATGCCTGAATGGATTGCAATATTAAACCCTGAACATGAAGTTAAGAAAAGCTACATCGAATCAATAAAAGAAAGTGTTGTTGAAATAGATAAATTAAGAGATATAGACAACATAATAAGTCATTTTCTAACTAATCCTATGATCGAAAAAAGTTATTTATCAGATGTTGATCCTTCAACTGGAATAATTACTGTAAATCTAACTGCCAATGCCGAGCTTTATAATAAAACATTGACAGATATCATTAAAATAGACGTTAAAAATAAAGCCGACTTATTATCATTATTCCAAGACTATAACATTGCTAAAAAAGAATATGACCAGATAAAATATGCTTTAAAAATGGTCAAACAAACCGGTTACGGTGTCGCAACTCCATCTATTGAAGATATGAAGTTAGATAAACCAGAAATAATAAAACAAGGTCCAAGATATGGTGTTAAACTAAAAGCCGTTGCACCATCAATTCATATGATAAGAGTCGATGTTGAGTCAACTTTTGAACCAATAATAGGCAGTGAAGTTCAATGTAAAGAACTAATAGATTATCTAATGAAAGATCATGATAATAATCCAAATGAAATATGGAAAAGTGAAATCTTTGGTAGAAGTCTAGACTCAATAGTTCAAGAAGGAATTCAGTCAAAAATAAGTCTAATGCCAGATAACATCCGCTTTAAACTTCAAACTACTTTAACAAAAGTTGTAAATAAAGGATCAAATAATATGATAGCAATAGTAATTTAAAGAATCCATGAGATTCTTTTTTTATACTAAATTACTTCCGTTTAACATTCTAGACACATCATCACCATAAATAAATTTCCCAAATTCAATAACTCTATCAACTAAAACATCACTTGCTAAACAATAATATTTATTATTAAAATATCTAACATTATCAACATTTTCTATAACAAAATAATCATCTGTTTCAAAATAAAAAGTATCATCATAAAAAATCAATATTTTTAAATCTAATAAATTAGAATATTCTATGTCATCTATTTTATATATATCTATAAAAAGTCCAATATCCTCTCCTACATGAACTTTAACTTTATAAAACCCTTTCATATTAAGTTTACTCTTATACTTAATAATTACATCTTTAACTTGTTTAATCAACTCTTTTTTTTCCAAGCTATAAACATTATATATATTAAGGAAAATAAAAATATTAGTAAAATTAATTTCAATATGCAAAGATATCACCCAATAATAAAATATGAAAAAAACTCAGTAAGTTTACTTAACCTACTAAGTCTTCTATTTTTTTCAAAACATCCTTTACACCAAGTCTAGTCACACTAGAGAATACTACCAAGTCATCACCAACAACTAAATCTAAAGTATCAAGTATCACTTTAAGATTTTTTTCTTTCTTACTACCTCCTACTTTATCAGCCTTAGTTGCAATAACTGTAACTGGTAAATTATAATACTTTAAAAAATTATACATAAGTAAATCATCTTCTGTAGGCTTCATTCTAAAGTCTATCAACATAAATACTCTTTTTAAAGTATCTCTTTTCTCTAAATATTCCTCTATCATCATTCCAAATTTAGCTTGTGTTTTTTTGTCAGTTGCTGCATATCCATAACCTGGAACATCAATTAAATAGAATTTATCATTTACTTTATAAAAATTAAGAGTTTGAGTCTTACCAGGTTTGGAAGAAGTATGTGCTAAATTCTTTCTAGAAAGTATTGAATTTATAAAACTACTTTTACCAACATTACTACGGCCAACTAGTAAAAACTCAGCCTTTCCATCTTCTGGATATTGACTTCTCCTAGTCGCAATAATATCCAAATTTGCCTCTTTAATCACCATTTTCCAACGTCTCCTCTTTACTATTATATTCAGCTAAGAACTTATCTAAGTCATTCATTAATTCCATAGCCTCATCAAATGTCTTTAATTTAACACCAGAAGCTTGTTTATGTCCACCACCATGATACTTCTCAGCTATATGATTTATTCCTGGACCACGAGATCTAATAGAAACTCTAATCTGATCATTTTTTAAATCCTCAGTAATAGTAGCCCAAACTAAAACTTCATTGATAAAGTTAAAATTATTAACTAAGTTACCAGCAGAAGCACTATCAACACCAAACTTATTAATAATTTCATCTGATATTTTAATATATCCAAGTTTATTTTCTGTAACAGTCATATTAAGTGATATATATCCTTCTAATCTAACTTCATTCAAAGGCCTAGAATAAAGATGTTGATACAACGAAGAAATATCAAATTTATATTCATCTAAATATTCAGAAACTAAATTAAATGTTTCTGCTGTACAACTACTAAATAAGAAACGGTTAGAATCGGATACAAGACCCATAAATAATACTTCAGCTATTTCTTTATTACATTTTAATCCTGTGTTTTTTATTAATTTCATAATAACTTCACAAGCAGATGTTGCTGTATCTTCAATTAATTCTAAATCACAAAATTTTTCAATAAAAGGATGATGATCAATTTTAATAGCGTAATCAAATTCATCTACATTAGGTCCATCAACACGTCTTCTGTCAGGTGTATCAGTAACTATAAGTAAAGCATTATTAAACTTATCTAATTTATCTAACTTTCCTAAAAAAGTAAACTTTGCACTACCAGTACCAACTGCAATTACCTTCTTCTCTGGAAAAGTAAGCTTAATTGAATCTCTAAGAGCTATTTGACTAGCCATAGCATCAGGATCAACTCCTATATGCCTAGCAATTACAATTGTATTATATTTTTTTATTTCCTTAAATATTTTCTTATACATTACACATTTCCTATCTATTTATTAAATTATAAGTATCTTTAGCAATAACAATTTCCTCATCAACTGAAACAACATATACTAATACTTTAGATTTTTTACTACTAATCTTCTCTACGGAGTTAGATAACTCTGATATATTACTATCAATTTCTACTCCTAAGCAAGATAATCTATTACAAATTTCCTTAAGTATATCAAAATTATTAACTAAAACATCAGAAGTAAAAGTAATAATATCAACACCATTTAATAAAACATAATATTGTGCAATATAATCAACTATTCTTCTAATAAACTTATCTATCGCAACACTTGCTTTATGATTACCAGAATTACTTTCTCTAACAATATCATTTATATTATCAGATACTTCGCTCATTCCAAATAACCCTGATCTATTATTTAAGTCATCTATAACTTCAGAAGCATTTTTACCTTCACGTTCCATTATATATGGAATTATAGAAGTATCAACATCACCAGATTTAGTACTCATTATTAAACCAGATAAAGGTGTAAATCCCATCGAATTATCAACACATTTACCATTCTTAATAGCTGATATGGAACCAGTCATATCATTAATACGACAACTTATTAATTTATACTCATCACTACTAATGATTTTCCCTACTTCTTTAGAAACATATTTGTGACTTATTGCATGAAATCCATATTTTCTTAAACCATATTCACTATACCAAGAATAAGGAACTGGATACAAATAAGTACTCTCTTCCATATCAGTAGCAAAAGAAGTATCAAAGAATGCTGCTTGCATAGTATCTGGCAAAGCTCTTTTAAAAGATTTAATAGCAATAACACTACTATTATCATATGTTGGAAATTCATCTTTTAACTTATCCAATTTTTCTATTACATTATCACCAAGCAAAACACCATTGTCAAATAAATCTTTACCATAAATTACTTTATGACCAACAGCACTTATCTCAAATGAAGACTTAATGATATCTAAACTAATTAATTTATCTAATAAAATATTTGTAACATCATCAAAACTAGCACAATCAACTTTTTGTACAAACTTTTCATCATTATACATAATTGAACAAATACTACCATCCATACCTATTCTTTCAAATAACCCTTTTGCTAATAAAGAATCACTATCTATATCAAATAAACAAAATTTTAAATAATCACTAACTGCATTAATAGATAGAATTTTCATAAAAAAGTACCTCATTTCTAAATCTATTAATATTATACTACACCATATCAAAAATTACAAAACAAAAGATAGACCAGTAAAGTCTACCTTTTAAGCTATAAATTATTTAACTTATTTATTTATTATAGCTTCCAGAAAATTGATTTAAACCGTTTTGGACTAAACGTCTAGTAATTTCACCACCAACTGAACCATTTGCACGGCTAGTAGCATCAGCACCTAATTTTACACCAAATTCGTTAGCTATTTCATATTTCATTTTATCAATAGCTTCTTTAGCACCTGGAACTCTCATTTTCATAGAAGAATTCTTTGTATTATTCATCATTTCACCTCCTATACACTAATAGGTTGCGATTTTTTTTACAAATAATACATATTTTCATTGGTAATTTATAACAATTTTTCAAACTCTTCTTCAACTTTATCAGAAACTTTAATTGTTGTTATAGTATCAACAGCTTCATTAATCATATTTTCATAATCAAACTTACTTTCCTCTTTTATAGAAACATCTATTCTAGGATTAATAACAGGATGAGTTGGTACAAAAACTGTACAACAGTCTTCAAATGGTAAAATACTAGTTTCATATGTATCTATTTTTTTAGCAATATCAATTATTTCTAATTTATCCAAACAAGCAACAGGTCTAATAACAGGAACATTAGTAACACTATTAATAACAGACATACTTGTTAATGTTTGACTAGCAACTTGTCCAACACTTTCTCCATTAATTATTACATAACCATTATGACTCTTAACAATTCTTTCCATAATACGATACATCATTCTACGCATAATAGTAATACAATAATCAGCTCTGCAATTTTTATAAATTGCTTCTTGAATAGGTGTAAAATTAACAATATGCAAATTAATATAATTAGTATAATTACTAAGTTTTTTAGTAAGAGTAATAACTTTATTTCTCGCTTCTAAACTAGTATGAGGAATAGCTTCAAAATAAACAGCTTCTAATTTTATACCTCTCTTCATTGCTAAATATCCAGCAACAGGAGAATCAATTCCACCAGATAACATTAACATACCCTTAGGTTGAGTACCAACTGGATATCCACCAGCACCAGAATAACTATTTAAATAAATATAAGAATGTTTTTCCCTAATTTCAACTTGAACTAAAACCTCAGGATTATGAACATCTACTTTAATATCATTTATATTTTTAAGAATTACTCCACCTAATTTTTTACTAAATTCCACACTATCTAATGGAAAAGCTTTAAAACTTCTCTTAGTTTCCACTTTAAAACTAAAAAAAGATATATTTTTTAAAATTTCCACAGTTTTATTACAAATATCCTCAGTATTAGTATCAACAATATAAGCAATATGATACATATGAATACCAAAGATACCATCAATACATTTCTTTATATCATCAAGTTCACTATCTTTAAATTCAATATACATTCTAGCTCTATCTTTACTAATTTTAACATCATATTTAGATAACTTATTTCTAACATTATTATACAAAGTATTAATAAAGAAATTTCTATTTCCCTTTTTAGTACTAAGTTCACCATATTTAATTAATATAACTCGATCCATTTACATCACCAGCGCTATTTTATCACAAAAGACCATAAAAAAACAAGAACTAACGTTCCTGTTAATAACCTTCACTATTAAATAACTTTTTAGAAATATCATTATCTATTAAAGAAATAGTTCTAATTGCTATATCTAATGACTTTTTATAATCTCCCATAAAGAATTTATCTCTTGCATCATTAAGTCCAGCATCTACTTCTTCATAATCACGATATCTATTACCATATACAATAGCAATCTCTGCACATTGTGCCATTCTGATCATTTCATTAGTAGTATTATATAGTTTTAAAACTAAATCTCTTGCTGTATCAACTCTTGTATTTAAAGTTTTAATAACAATAGGTTTTTTTTCTAATTCTTTAATAACTTCATATATTGCCTCATTTGCTTCTGATAATTGTACAAAATAATTATCTGTAATAACTGGCAATTTATAAGTTCTCATTCTATATTTACATTGTTTTAAGAATTCTTGAATTTCATTTAATTGCTCTCTAGCTCTAACTTCATCATCATACATATTACCAAGTGATTTTAAAGATTTATCCAACTCTTCTTCCATATTTTTTAAACGTACAGTTAAGTCTTCTATCTCTTTATTTAACATAGTATAAGGTGTAGAATTAGACGTAACTTTAGCAATTAATTTCTTATAATCATCATTAATTACAACTAAACTCTTATTAACATTATGAATTATATCAACATCTTCATCGTTTAAATCATATAAGTTTTTAATATCATCAAGTTGTAAAAACACATCATTTACTAATTTATTTGTCTTCTCAATTTTCTTAGAAAAGTCACTTTCTACTTCTTCATATACTTTTCTAGCCAATCTCTCTTTTTCAAAATCAATAAATAATGAATCTAAATATTCTAACATAGTTTTTAAATCAAACATACATCCTTCAAGATTTAAAACATTTACTTTATCTAAAATACCATCTACATTTTTCTTAATTTCATCTAAGTTATAATCAATATTTAAATAATCTAAAGGATATCCTTGACCAACTAATTCATCATAATTATCTTTAACTTCTTTTAATCTCTTAGGAATAATTTGATTAGCCATAAGTAAAACATCTGGAACTTCTTTAACTATAATATCAATATGTTCTATCATAGTATCCAATGCTTTAACAACATGAACAACTTCTGCATAATCATTATCTTCCATTACTTTTTCAAAGTCCAAAAATCTTCTTTCTATATTTTCTAGTTGCAAAGTAATAGGTTCTTGCATTTGTTCATATAATTGTTTATGGTCTTGAAATTCTTTATTAAGAACTCTATATTTTGTTTTTAATTTTGTAACTATAGCTCTATATTTTTCTTCACTCAAAGTAATATCTTTAATTTCTTCTAATAAATTATCAGCAGCTTCTCTAACTTTATAGATTTCCATTTCTATTTTAGCCATGGAATAACTACAAGACTTATAATCTCTTTTATCAACATAAATATCTAAATCTATTAACATATCATCAATTAATGTTAATCTATTTTCTTTAAGAGAAATAAACTCATCATGCCATTTATTATATTTTTCTTCCATCTTATCATTCTTGATAATTGGCTCTACTTTAGATAATTCTAAAAGAACAGGAGTTGACGCAACTATATTTCTTTGCTTTTCTAGTTCTTTAATTTTATCTCGATAATACTTCATT
This sequence comes from bacterium, assembly GCA_963645945.1. Taxonomy (GTDB): domain Bacteria; phylum Bacillota_I; class Bacilli_A; order RF39; family UBA660; genus CAG-877. Next base: position 1,859 of record CAVIUA010000010.1, on the reverse strand, counting down.
TCAAATTGTTTAATAAAGTGAAGAATAATAATAACAATAACAAGCGCAATAACAACAGCTGAACCGATAATTAAATATTGTCCTTGCATATCCTCACCTCTTATTCTAGTATAAGAATATTTTAACACAAGAATACACTTTTTATCTACATTTTTATAAAAGATTTGTCGAAAAACATATTGATTAATTTTATTATATAATAGATAAGTGTAAAGTAAAAAAAATAATTAATTGATTAAAATTGAAATAAATCATAAAAAATAATACAATAAATTCAAAGTATGGAGGTAAAGAAATGAGTAAAAGGAAAAAACTAATTGCTATAATACTAATTATTATCGGAATTATAATAATCAGTATTGCTGGATATGCAATTATACAAGGCAAAAACACTAAGGAAAGCAAAAAAAATAAGGAACCAGAAAAAGCAGAACAAATTGAAGAAACAGAAGAAACAAGCAATGAAGATAATAGTGTATTAAAACCAATTGAAGAGGTAAGAATAGATAATTTTGTAAATATAGCGAAAACATATGGAAATGCCGGAAAAACACTCTGGGCAGCTGATGGTTTAACTTGCAATGGAACAGTATCATCAGAAATAACTGATGGAGAATACTATATTGAAATTAATACAGTAGGAACAAAACTTGATCCAGTAACTAATACCTTTTCTACCAATGAAGTTATTACAGTACCAGAGCTAATTAATGTAAAAGATGCTGGCAGATCGCCTTGGGATAAACGTGAAATAGTCGGCTATGTTAAAATCAATGTTACAGCGAGCAAAACAATATTTTCGGTAAAAATAACCGATGATATACATTATATATTAGATAACAAAGAATACCTTTCATTAAATAGTGAAGATGTAAAAACAGATTCAAATGTAAAATACAAAGACGCTCTTATTGACTCTACAGCTATAAAATGCATAGAAAATTACTAAAATAATAGACAAACCATATGGAAAAGTTCCTAAATTCATTGACATATCAACAAATTTAACCTATAATTATAAATGCAAATTTACTTGAAACAGCAGATTTAGAATATTTTAAAGTGTTTTTCATATAGTGTTTAGTAACTATTGCTGTTTATGCGAAAAAAAAGAAAAACTCCCTAAGGTATGACTAAATCATTTCAATAAGTTGCGAAAATATGAAAGGAGATATATTATGGCAAGATACACAGGTTCTAGTTATAAGCAAGCTCGTCGTGTTGGTTTCTCTATTACAGAAACTGGTAAAGAATTAGCTAAGCGTCCATATGGTCCAGGACAACATGGAAAAGATCGTAAAGGTAAACTATCTGATTACGGTGTACAATTAAAAGAAAAACAAAAAGTACGTTTCATGTATGGATTAAACGAAAGACAATTCAGAAAAACATTTGATGAAGCTGCTAAATTACAAGGAATTCATGGTACAAACTTCTTAAGATTACTTGAATCACGTTTAGATAACTTAGTTTATCGTGCAGGTTTTGCTTCTACTCGTCGTGGAGCTAGACAACTTGTTAACCATGGACATGTTACTGTTAATGGTAAGAAAGTTGATATTCCTTCATACAGAGTTAAAGTTGGAGATGTTATTTCTTTAAAAGAAGACGACAAAAACTTAAAAGTTGTTGAAGAAGCATTATCAAAAATCTCAAAACGTGTTGATTTCATTACTTATGATGAAAACAAGAAAGAAGCTACTTTTGTAAGATTACCTGAAAGAAATGAACTTAATGCTGATATCAATGAAGCATTAATCGTTGAATTCTACAACAAGTAAAAATAAAACAAAGAAAACGCAAATTGAACTAGTCAAGAAAAAGTAGACAGTTTAAAAAGACACTTAAAACCCTGATTC
>CAVIUA010000009.1:0-3648 GCA_963645945.1 bacterium | reverse complement strand
ACATTAACTAATGTAGTTGCTGAGGCTATTAAAACATACTTAACAAATTTGCCTCGTAGTATCTTTTTTATGTTTTTTTTATTTAATATTCTCATAGAAACTTCCATACTGAACAAACTTATAATCTTCTAAAGCCTTTTTTGTATTATAATCCAAGTCAGAACGTAATGTAGTGTTATTATTCATATATACGGCATTTCTATTATATACTGGTACTTTTTTTCTAAGGTCATCTATATATTTAAAGTAGTTAGACACTTTTAAGTCCATTTTGTTTAATACGTATGCACCCAAATAATTTGCATTCATATATTTTATGTCATCAACTTCTATATCATAGTTTGAAAGAATTACTGCTTTTGTTGTGTGCTTTCTCATATCATTAACATACTTATTTTCTGTATTAAAATACTTTGCAGATATATATGGTTCTACTCCATCATCATCAATGATGTATGGTAGATGATCTCCAAAGAAAACAATAATAGTAGGAGTATCAAGATTTTGAATCATTTTATATAAATTATTTAATTCTTTTGAGGCATCATAAATACCTTGAGCATAACTTTTAAGCATATTAGTAGATTGTTTTGAGTACTCGGTATTTTTTACACTGACATCATACTTTTCATATTTATCTTCAGTATATGGAAAATGATTTTGACCTGAGGCAGTCATTATGAATTTATATTCTCCTTCTTTTGTATCTTTTAACTGATTGTAAATATCTTTCATAAGTGACTTGTCAGAATAAAATTGTCCTTTGTTTGAGCCTTTCAAATCAAAACCATAGATTGTTTTGTCAGCACCAAATAATTTATAATTTCTTTTACTATTGTATGAATCTTCACCCCAAGGTGTTAAATACATTGTTGTATACCCGTTATTATTAAATTCTTTTATAATATTTGGGGCATTCTTACCAATGCTATCACTATAGTATTGATTATATGGTATGAATCCTGGTGACCAGAAAGTTAAGGAAGCTCCAGTTAAAATTTCAAATTCAGTATTTACGCTAGATCCTCCATATGCGGGCACTAATAAATCAAATACCATTTTATCATTATCTTTTTTATAGTTATTGATTTCTTTCATTAATGGTTCATTAAAAGTTATTTCGCTTATGTTTTCTAAATCAGAAAATGCTTCTGATAATATAAAAACTACATTTGCTTTTCCCCATTCTCCAGATACTGTAGTATCATCATATGATGAAAGTAGTTTACTGACATATTTACTACTATAGTCTGGTGAAACTAAATCTTTCTTTACTAATGATGTCAAAATTATACCTTGGAAAAAACCATATTCATTTGTATATTCATCTACAGATATATACTCACTTAGTATTTCTTTATCTGCATTATATATTTTTTCAATAAAGAAATTGTAATTTTTTGTCATTGAAATTCCAATAAGAGTAATTAGTATGATACCAATAAGGAAAGTGACTATTCTTTTAACAATACTATTTACTGAAAATTTACCAAGCTTGTCAGCAAGAATTATTCCTACACTTAAGGCAACAAATATAATACCTTTGATAACGGTTAGCCAAATCCAACTACCGATTGTAGTTGTTGCGGTTGCCATCATACCCATATTATCTGGATTTAAATAGCCAACATCTGATAATTCGATTGGAATTCCCATAATATTTAATTTAATATCATTAATCACAAAAATTATTAATGATACTATTAGTAATAATATTTTTGTTATTTTACTGTTGTTTGTTATACTGTTAATTATTATAAATAAAAGTGCTACCATTATGTAAATTAATATAAATGGTAAAAAATGACTTACAATAGTGTAAAATGAACTTTCCAAATTACTAATAACGTTGTTTGAAGTCATTCTATAAAATATGTCACCGGCAATTACTATAAATAATGGAAACAATATTAAATTAGTTGTGTACTTATTAAGAATTTTAGCTGCTATTTTTGGAGCATTTGGTTTCTTTAATTTAAATCTTGCAATAAATAGTGATCCCATGATTAATAAGACTGCTGGCATTACTTTACTAAGTAACCCTGGATTTAAAATTCTTAGAATTATTAAAATTATTGGGTATGTAATTGCAATCGACGTAATTGGAAGTCCAATATATTCTCCTTTTTTAGCAACTTTTGTTGTATGTAACATATTAAAATATGCTAGTCTTATAACTCCACATAGCATGTAAAATATACAAATAATTACACTTACTATACTAGTTGATATTAAGACTGTTATGATTGCTGGTAAAATTCCAAAACAAATAACATCTGATAGTGAATCTAGTTGTACTCCATATTCTTGTTGACTTTTATCATATTTATATTTTCTTGCTAAAGTTCCATCGAATGAGTCACATATTCCAGATAACATCAAACAAAGTGATGCTAAGGAAAAGTGACCATTAAATGCACAACACATTCCTATAAATGCAATAGTTGTACCCAGCATTGTCAACATATCACATTTTCTAAAATAACCTATAATATACTTCAATTAAAACACCCACCCGTTACTAAAAATTTATTATAATTATATCTTCGACATATTTATAGTAACATATTTGACATTTATTTACAACTTTAAAGTTTTTTTATTTAAATGAAAAACAAGTATAATTAATACTTGCTTTAAATGTTTGTATTACTTTAGTTCCTCTGCTAATTCTTTTGCTGATATCATACTATCTTCCATACTATTATAAATCCATGCACCATATCTTCCAATTGTGTATACATTTTGCTTTTTTTGTTCACTCTTTAGTAAATCTATTTTCTTTGTTGTTTCTGTATTTATATGTACATATGCAGGATCCATGACAATTGGTTCATAATCTATTAATTTCATTGTGTCATCAATTATATTTTCTTTTTTTAAATTGATAAGAGTTTCGTTTAATTCTTTTTCTATTATCTTATCAGTTATTTTATCATCTTTATTAAAGCCAATTTCAATATACATACTTAGTTTTTCATCGCCTAAAATATTATTGTAAAATCCAGCTCTATAAAAATTACATTTTTTATCCGGTATGTATATCCAATGTTCTTCTTTGCACCTTGGCGATGCCTTGTCAAAACCCAAATTTAATATTAATACTTTATTATATGATAATTCTTTAAGTAATTCATCGTGTCCTGTTATAGCTTTTAAAAACTTGTTTAATGGCATAGTATTAATTAAATACTCATATTCAACACTTTTTCCATTTGATAGTTGTGCACGCTTTTCTTTTAAATCAATGCTTTCTACTTTTGTATTTAAAAGTACCTTATTTTTATCTAGGTTATTATATAATATTTCTATGAAACTTCCAGCACCATTTTTTGGATATAGGAATGTACTATTATATGAATTAACCTTACTATTCTTCATATTATTTATGATAGCTTCTTTATCTGCATAAGGAAAGAATCTACCCATGGCATCTACATCTAAATTTCTCAAATCAGTGGCATATAATTTTTCATTATATGGTTTTAGAAATTTTTCTACTATAGACTTTCCAAATTTCCCATATAGCATGTCAAGAAAGTTATCATACTTTTCTTTTTCACTTTTATTAAATAAATCGTAAAGGCAATCTATGAACTCATCCTTTTCAAGTTGATGTATATTCGTTTGGAATGGGAAGTCTATAAA
>CAVIUA010000008.1:0-45142 GCA_963645945.1 bacterium | reverse complement strand
GAAAAAAAGTGCATATAGAGTCAAATACTCTACACACACTAAAAATTATATATCCAAAAACTAACTATTTCTAGTTAGCATTTATTACTCTCAGAAGTTAATTTCCGAGTTTCCTATCAATTTGGAGCGAACGAGGGGAATCGAACCCCCATCACAACCTTGGCAAGGTCGTATTCTAACCATTAAACCACATTCGCACAGATGACTTTTCAAATTAAATGGAGGGGCCTACCGGATTTGAACCGGTGATCAGGGTGTTGCAGACCCACGCCTTACCACTTGGCTAAAGCCCCGTTGCAATTAAGATTATATCAAACACTAGCGATAATTTCAATAAAATTATTGCATTTTTAATATATTTATGATAAAAAAAGAAGCAATATACTAAAAATATATCACTTCTCTCCTACATAAATAATTTATTTAACATAAAAATCACAAATATTTTTATAGTTATAAATAAATTCATTACTAGTAACAATAGGCAACAAGCCATACACATCATCATAGTAATACATTGTATCACCAGAAACAACCATAACATTATCATCTTTTACCTTCCACTCTGAAACAGAATCAAAATGAAATAACAATACAGAGTTCTTCAAATTAAGCCTATCAGTTTTATAAAAGTCTCCCGTATCTGTAACAAAATAGTACATATCATTACTTTTCTTTACCTCTTTTGCACCGTACATATTACCAAGGACATTGTTAACTACATCATTAGTCCAAATATCATTAGACTTTAAATATTCCTTTGAAGAAACAGTAACTAACTTTTTACCTTCAATACTCTTAAATCCATCTTTAACATTACCTACTTCTTTTACAGTTTCCTTATCGGGATCTAAAGCATACTGCTTCTTAGTATTCAAATCAGTATAATAAAACTTTCCATCATATGAACCATTAATATACATATTAAATGAAATTTGTTCATCTAAATCCACTCTACCTTTTCCACCATTCAAAATATCATATAAATAAAATGAGGCATACATATTACCAGAGTTTAAATCCGTATTAATAGAAACATAATAATTATCAGTCAAATAAGATAAATTATTTTCATATTGATCATGATTTAAAAAGTCTTTTTTAATTACTTTCTTATCATTAATAATATAAAATCCTCTATAATCCCATACTGTAAAAATAGTATCCTCTTTAACATTATCTCTATAAATATCATATGCTGTATCTTTTTTAGGTAAAGTATCCCTAGCCCAAGATTTAGCTATATAGCCAGACTTTTTTAACTTCTTTATATATTTATCTAGCGAACTATTATTAGTTTGTCTTAAATAAGAATAACTAACTTGTTGATTCTTGTACTTACAATATATATCATTAGTTATACCCTTCTTAAAAATAGGAAATATACATCTTAAATTATCATCTTCAAAATACTTAACATCTTTAACTATCTCATCTTGTCTATTATAATCATGTTCCAAATTAAAAATATAAGTATCTTGATTATTATCAACCAATTTAAAATAATATGTATTTTTCTTTCCATCAACTTTTAACTTCTCATGTATTAAATAAGAATTATCTTTTGTAATAATCGAATAATCCATTTCATGGTGTCTCATAAAAAACTGGACAAAAATCTGAAAAATCAAAGCTGCTGCACCAAGTAAAAACAATATTGGTAGTAACTTTTTCATATCCTATCACCATCACAATTATAGCAAAAAAAAAAGTTAAAATAAAGACTTTAACTTTCTTAATCATCTTTTCGCGAATAATACGCTTTTTTCATTTCCATCATATAACTACTTATTTCTGTTTCAATTTCTGGAAGTGCTTCAACACCGATATTAGAAAGCGTAATAAATTCCTTTACAGTATCAATGTAAACTTTTCCCCAAATTAAGCCACCCTTTACTTTTAAATCATTAAATAAATCAGGTGTAACAGAATCTAAAAAGTAACCAAAGACAACTCTTTTTCTTCCTATTAAAATTCTTTTGTCTGTAAGAGCAATAACCGCCGTACCTAAAACATCCAAAGGATTATCATTTTTTTGAGCAACAAAAACATAAAGAACTTTTTCATCAGGATTTAAATGTTTCTCCACAATACTAGCATTCTTCTTTATACGCCATCCAATTGTAGAAGGATGTTTTTTCTTAAATTTCATTGCTCTTCTATAAACTTCACCCATATAGCCATAGACCTCCTATACACCAAATATTATACCATACTAAATATTAATATCACAATTAAAATAATCACAAAAGAGTCTAACAAAAGAGACAAAAATGAAATAAATGTCGATTTAAATAAATAATACCCAAAAACAAAAATACATATTCTTAAATAAGGAAGTGATATTATTACAAAAACAATAGGAATACCAAGGGCTCTACTATACTACTACGATTATGATTTTTGGGAAGCATTCTTTTCCAAACTTAACTACAAAACCATAACCAGTTCAAAAAGCAATAAAAAAATACTTCAAAATGGTATAAAAAAAGCTCATGATGAAGCCTGTCTATCTTTAAAATTATACCTAGGTCACATAATAGATTTAGAAAACAAATGTGACTACATCTTAGTACCAAGACTCTACTCCATAAAAAAGAATGAACAAGTATGTACAAATTTTAACTGTTTATATGACTTAGTTAATAATTTATTTAATATAAAAATTCTAAACTACAACATCGATTTAACACAAGGTAAAACAAAAAAATTGCCCTTTTAAAATTAGGTGAAAATCTAGGAATACCCTACATCGAAAGTTATAAAGCCTACAAGTATGCCGAAAAAATAAGTTCAGAAAAAAGACTAGAAAAAGAAAAAGCTCAAGAAGAAAACTTAAAAACAAATAATATAAAAATCTTATTAGCAGGACACCCGTACAATTTGTATGACGACTTAATAGGAAATACAATTACAAAATATCTTTCAAAAAATAACATTTCCGTTATCTATAGTGATAGAATCGATCACAACATAATTGATGAAGAATGTAGAAAACTTTCAAAAGATATTCACTGGACACACAGTAAAGAAGTAGTTGCCAGCATAAACTATTATCGTAACAAAGTAAATGGAATTATTATAATTTCATCATTCCCATATGGTCCTGACTCTCTAAGTAATGAACTAATTACTAGAAAAATAAAAGAACTCCCTATCATTAATTTAATCTTTGAGGACTTAAACAGTGAAGTCGGTATTATTACCCGTCTAGAAAGTTTTATTGATATTCTAATCCAAAAAAAAGATAGAAGAAGGTGAAAAAAATGACTAAAATAATTAGTTTTCCGCATATGGGCGACTATTACATACCAATAAAAACATTTCTATCCCGAACTACAAAATTAAAAATAAAACCCGCTCCTACTATCACTAAAAAAACAATTACCTTAGGAGCTAAATACGCACCAGACTCAGTTTGCTTACCCTTTAAATATAATCTAGGAAACTTTATTGAATCATTGGAAAACGGAGCTAACATTTTATTTACAGCTGGCGGTGGATGTCGTTATAGATACTATGCAGAAGTAACAGAAACAATTTTAAAAGACTTAGGATACGATTTCAAATTCTATAACCTAATCTCAAATGGAAAACTAAAAATAACAAAAACATATAAAGAATTTAAAGAACTAAATCCAAATCTTAAATTTACCTACTTCGTACACCAACTTTTATATACCATTTTATTCATCTGGAATATGGATAAAATTGATAAAATAATAAGACTACGAATAGGTTTTGAAATAGAAAAAGATTCATACATCAAAGAAAAGAAAATAATGTTAAAAGATTTTACATCTACAAGTTCCATAATAAAAATATATTACTACTATTTTAAACATAAAAAACTAATCAAAAAAATTTCCTATGCCAAAACAAAAAATTGTTTAAAAGTAGGTATCATTGGTGAATTATATACCGCAATGGAACCATTCGCCAGCTATTTTCTTGAAAAAGAATTAGCCAGGATACATATAGAAATTAAACGCTACACAAACTTAAGTTACCTACTATAGCAAAAAAAGTTCATGCGACGCCACATGCTAAGAAATACTAAAAATTACTGTAAATACTCATTAGGTGCTGATGGCCTAGATAACGTCTATCGCACCATTAAATTAATAAACAAATCATATGACGGAATTATTCATACTAAACCTTTTGGCTGTACTCCAGAAATAGGAGCCATACCAATAATTCAAAAAATATGTCAAGAAAAAGAAATGCCCATTATCTTTTTTTCCTACGACGTTGAAACATCAGATGAAGGAATTAAAACCAGATTAGAAGCTTTTGAAGATCTAATAAAAATAAGGAGAATGAAAAAATGATTAAAAGTTATTTAGGAATAGATATTGGATCAATTTCCACCAAAGGAGTAATAATAGATGAAAACAACAACATTCTAGCAAGTTCATATCTTTGGACTAAAGGTAATCCAATAAATGCTGTGAAAGAAGTAATTAACGAACTACATAAAAAGATAAAAGGAAAAGACATAAAAATAGTATCTGTTGGCACAACAGGTTCAGCTAGAAAACTCATTGGTACAATTCTAAATGCCAGTATCATAAAAAATGAAATAACAGCTCATGCCATTGGTACTCTTTCAAAATATCCCAATATCAAAACAATTATTGAAATCGGTGGCCAAGACTCCAAAATAATCTTAATAAGAGATGGAATCGTTGTAGACTACGCTATGAATACGTTGTGTGCAGCTGGTACTGGTGCCTTCCTAACAAGTCAAGCCAAACGACTAGATATCCCTATTGAAGACTTTGGACAAATAGCTTTAACAAGCACAAATCCAGCTCTAATTGCCGCTAGATGTACCGTATTTGCTGAAAGTGATTTAGTTCATAAAGCTCAACTTGGTTATGAAAAAAAAGATATCGTTGCCGGATTATGTAGAAGTATAGCCTTAAACTACTTAAATAACGCTGCAAAAGGCAAAAAAATTGAAGGACCAGTAATCTTTCAAGGTGGAGTTTCAAAAAATATTGGCGTAAAAAAAGCCTTTGAAGAAATACTACAAACAGAAATAATAATTGATCCAGCAGGACATTTACTAGGTGCCTTAGGAGTTGCCATACTATCCAAAAAAGAAAAAGAAATAGATTTCTCATTTGATATAGTAGAAAATATTTTTAAAACCGAAAGCCACAATTGTTCAGGTTGTCCAAACAACTGTGAAATAATAACTATAAAAAGAAATGAGCAACTAATAGACTCCTGGGGCAACCGTTGCGGAAGAGGCAAAGTAAAAATAAGCAAAAAAAAGATAAGACCAAAAATCTTATCATTTTCTTTTACTTTCTATATATTCCTCATATGGAACACATCTATCTATAATAGAGCCATCATCTAATATCTCAATAACACGATTAGTAACAGTACTATTAAGTTCATAATCACGAGAAGTAAATAACACTTCACCTTGGAAATTAATTAATCCTTTATTTAAAGATGTAATACTTTCCAAATCTAAATGGTTAGTAGGTTCATCTAATATTAAGAAGTTAGGTCCTTCTAACATTAATTTAGATAACATACAACGCATTTTTTCACCACCTGATAAAACAGATACCTTTTTAAATACATCATCACCAGAAAATAACATTCTACCTAAAAATCCACGAAGAACTGTTTCATCCTTAATATCATAATATTGCCCTATCCATTCCATAATGTTCTTATCAACATTGAAATACTCTGTATTATCTTGCGGTAAATAAGCATAATTAATTGTCTTACCAAATTCTATAGTACCAGCATCATACTTTTCTTTACCAGTTAAAATATTAAATAAAGTTGTTTTAACCATGTCATTATTCGCAATAAAAGTAATTTTATCTCCTTTAAGAACAGTAAATGATACTTTATTTAAAATCATTTTACCATCAACTACTTTAGTAAGATTTTCTACTTTTAATATTTCTTTACCAGCCGGTTTTTCAATTTTAAAATCTATATAAGGATACTTTCTAGAAGAAGGTATGATTTCATCAAGTTGAATTTTATCTAACATTTTCTTTCTAGAAGTTGCTTGTTTTGACTTTGAAGCATTAGCTGAGAATCTCGCAATAAATGCTTGTAACTCTTTAATTTTTTCTTCCTTTTTCTTATTAGATTCACGCATTTGTTTTTGTAACAATTCAGATGACTCATACCAGAAATCATAGTTACCAACATATAGCTTAATCTTACCATAGTCAATATCAGCAATATGTGTACATACTTTATTTAAGAAATGTCTATCATGAGATACAAGAATAACTGTATTATTAAAGTTAATTAAAAACTCTTCTAACCAGCGAATAGCATCTAAATCCAAACTGTTTGTAGGTTCATCCAAAAGTAAAATATCTGGATTACCAAATAAAGCTTGAGCAAGTAAAATTTTAACACGATCTTTAACAGGAAGTTCACTCATTAAAACATAATGATTTTTTTCATCTATTCCTAAATTGTTTAAAAGCGTGCAAGCATCAGACTCAGCATTCCATCCATCTAAATCCATAAATTCAGCTTCTAAATTGGCTAATTTCATACCATCTTCTTCACTGAACTCAGTTTGTTCATACATCTTATTTTTTTCTTCCATAATTTTATAAAGTTTATCATTACCCATGATTACAACATCAATAACTCTATTATTATCATATTGATAATGATCCTGTCTTAAAATAGAAAGTCTCTCGTTTTTAGATATAACTATCTCTCCTGTTGTAGTTTCTATCTCACCTGACAATAATTTTAAAAATGTAGATTTACCAGATCCATTCGCCCCAATTAATCCATAACAATTACCATCAGTAAATTTAATATTAACATCTTCAAATAAAGTTCTCTTTCCAAACTTTAAACTAACATTATTAACTTGAATCATTATCTCACCTCAAACAAAGTATTTAAATATACACAAAAACTGTGTACTTGCATTTACCATTATACTATTTAATAAACATATAAGTCAAAGTAAATTATTTTCCCTTATAAAAATGTGACACAGTCTTGGCAAATTCATATAAAATAATATCACTTTTATTAATCGCAAAACCTTTACCTAAAGCTTTACCAGCAATAGTAAGAGCCGCAACTATTGCTGCTACAAATAAACTTGTAAATAATAAACTCAAATTAAACTGATTAGCTAAAATTGTCGCAATAGCTGTGGCAGCTGTACCAGAAATAATTCCACAAACATCACCTACAACATCACAACAAAAGTTAGATACTTTAGAAGCATTCTTCTTAAATTTAACAGCAATATCAGCACCAGGTACTTTACGAGAATTCATCGAATGAAAAACTGTCTCATCACTACTAGTAACACTAACACCAATGATATCAAATAATATACCTATACCTATAAACAACAAAGTAATAAGTATACCAAAAAACAACGATAAATTAGGTATTGTCACTTGAGAAACATATGATAAACCAAATGACAATACAAAAGCTGTTAAAACTATTTTAAGTATCCATTTATACTCTGTTCTCTTTTTATTAATTTTTTCTTTTCTTTTAGTCTCAATGACTAATTCTTTTAATTCATCTCTTTCTAATTTTTTCTTATTTTTCATATAATACCTCACTAATTTATTTATGAAAAAAATAGTATTCTAAAATACTATTTTAAATTACAAAACTAATGGCTATTAACATAGTAAACTTTGAATCTTAGGTCAAGTAGGATTTCCCTCATGTCTATAAATCCGTTACCAGATTTATGGTTCCCCTTTAAAGATATGAGTATGACGTCACCGCTCATACGACTTGATTACCACTTAGTATCCACTGCAATCCTATGCTAACGGCACTCTAGGAGATTTCCTCACCAATATAAACACTTTATTATTAGTTCTCTTTTGCAACAGCAATTTCATAAAGCAATACTTATTATATTTGGCCAAATACTAATAAGCAAGTTCTTTAATCCCAAGACCATCACTCAAGACAAGCTACACTGTACATAACTTTCGCCACAATACAGGTTTCATCCTATTTCGTAATGAGTCCATCAGTTAACACGTATAGGCTCACCACAATAATAGGTCTCCACAAACACTGGGTCGTTTGTCGTATGCCATTACGAGCGCCCAATATTTTCATCTCCAGCATCCACCCTAAACTGGGCGTATAAAGCAAACACCAGAGGTTTCACAGATATGCTCTTATAACGGTTGTTTAATCCCGTCTTCCTAATAAAGCGATTGACTAGAATAATGTGCCATCAATCAATATACATTATACCATATGTAGCTAAAAATGTCAAATTTACACCTTTTAGCTATTTCTTATTTTTTCAACAAAACTATTAATTTTTGCAGGCCAAGAACTTCCTTCAGCGTATCTTGGTGCTATTTTTTCAACTGTATCTAACCCTTGACTATAATAGTTTTTATACAAATTATTAATAAAACCAGTAATTCCCTCTTCTAAACTATTAAATCTTTTATAACTACCACCATTACATCCAGGTGAACCCTTTTGTCCACCAACGTTGTAGCAACTTCTAGCTAAGTTAGAACATTTACTTCCGCAACCAGTTTCATGTAACATTATAGCTGTTGCTACATAAGGATCGATTCCAAGTTCAATACATTTAGTAGCAATAAAGTAACCTTGTCCAGCTAATATATCTGTACCTAAATTTCTATCTAATTTTGCAGCCAACTCTTCTATTGTTAAACCATCAAATACTTCAATTCTAGGTGGAACAATAACAGATGCTGGCGCAGCTTCCATCTCAATAGCTGTAATAGAAGAATTATCTTCACGGAAATCTGATTCATTATTATTAACTAATGCATTCTCAGAAGCTGTTATATTATTTATATTTACTTCATTATATGAATATGATAAATCATCATTAATCTCATAAGCTTTTTCTTGTAGTTTTATTCCCATTGAAACCATTAAAACAGATATTATTAGTAAGACAACACTAATAATTTTTGTTTTTTTCATTGAAATTCACCTCATCATTGAATAATAATCAATGTATTCATTTTACACTATTATACATAAAAAGTCAAATTTGAGCCCTAGTCATGAATCCTAAAAGTATTAGGAGCATACTTATAAACAAGCTTTAAAGAGACTATAATATAAACTCCTGTAAGTACAATTCCTAAGATAGAAAAATACAATGAAGACATTACTAAATTAGATAAAATATAAGTCAAAACAAGTGTAATAAATGATACAAATGTATAAGAAATACCTCTTACCTGTAAGTCCTTATTATATGGCTGTAACAAATAGTAAATAACTAAATAATGTACTGAAAAAAACACACTAAGTACAATAATAAACAATGGTATCATAATATAATTAATAACCAAGTCAACATCAGTAATACCAAGTAAAACTATAGAACCTATCGCAATAACTATAGCTGGCAACAAATTAATATTAATTAACATCATAAGTCTTTTCTTAAATAGTCCAAGTATAACATCAGGCTCTCTATAAAAATTATATCTAAGCATAGCGTGATCACAATTATAAAACATTGCCTGAGTAACAACAGAACCTCTATTAATAAGATACATAATTAGTACAAACCAACCTAATCTATTAAGCAAAAAATCATGTATATTATTATAAATATCATTATTATAAAAAGATAAAACACCAAGTCCAATAATTATAATTAAGATAATCAAACTAAAATTCTTAGCACTTCTCATTAATATTTCTTTATGTCTTTCAAAAAATATTGTATTAAATAAATCATAACCTTTCTTATCCTTTAATTTACGACTATCAATATTCTTATCTTTATCCTTAATTCTAATCATTTCTTGTCTAGCATACAAGTCACCCGTATCACTATTAATAGCAGCCTTAAAAGTATTTATTTTCTTATAAATAAGTTTGAAATCATTAACTTTCATTAAATATATATAACAAAATACACTAGCAAGTAAAAATATAAATAAAGTCCAATAAATTACCATATCTGGTACAAAAATATTAAAGAACGGCAAACTTCCTATCGCAAAAAATACTCCAATAACAACAAGTGTATGTCTATAATCAGTAGTAAATGTAATACCATGCTTCTTATAATAATAAACACTAAATGCATCTCCTACAATTCTAGCTGTCGTACTAAATAAAATAAGACATAAAGCGTCAAGAACAGAATAATTTAAAAAAATAGATAGTGTTAAAAAACCTAAAGAGTTCAGTATAAATGATAAAAACAAAGTCCATATAAATGAAGCCTTCATAAACTTTTTAGCATCCATATTAAATATTATTATTGAAAAGTATTTTTTTGTACTAGTACTTAAAATCTTAGGATTAATAAACAAACCAATAAAAGTAAAAATAAAATAAATAAATATAAAAGTTCTAGTAATATCATTTTTATTAATAAAACTACTAATATAATATATTACAAAGAAATAAAGTAATCTAAAAAATATAGCTCTACATGCCGACATTAAAATACTAAATGTACTGGCAAATTTCTTAACTTTATCATTTTTATAAGCATTATCACCCATTATATTTTTTAATATAGGTAACTTTTTAAATTGATAAATATTAGCATTTATAGCGTATGTTAAATCTATCTTTAAAGCCATTTTCAAAGTATTAAGCATTTTTCTTATCCTTTAAGCTACTAATAATTTTATCTTTATATTTTTTAGTATTTAAATTACTTTTCTCTATAAGTTCTAATTTACCATTATTCAATATAATGATTTCATCACATAAATCCATTGCTATTTCTAAAATATGTGTTGAAAAGATAATAATATGTTTATTTTTCAATGATTTAAATAACTTTTTCATCTCTTCTTGAATAACAACATCTAAAGATGTCAACGGCTCATCTAATAAAATAACTTTAGGATGAGTAATAACATTTATAAGTATTTGCATCTTATTTTTCATACCATGAGAATAATCTTTTAATAACTTATCCTGATCTTCTCTACTTATTTGAACTAATGAAAAATAGTCTTCTGCTGTCTTATCTTTATCAATTTTATCTTTGTTTATTTCCATAAAAAACTCTAAAAATTCCCTTCCTGTTAAAAACTCTGGAACAACAGGAGTAGATATAACATAGCCAATATCATTTGTAGAAAGATTATTCCTACCATATTCATCTTCTATATAAAAATTACCAGAATCAATATCAATATCGGAGTTCAACGAATTAAAAAATGTTGTTTTACCAGCACCATTACGACCAATGAGACCATAAATTTTACCAGATTCAAATGAAAAATCTATATCATCTAAAACTAACTTTTCACCATAACTTTTCTTTAAATTATTAACTTCAAGTTTCATCAACTTCACCTCACCAAATATTATAGCAAGAAAAAAGAATAAATACTATTCATTTATTCTTCTAATCATTTAAACCTTTTTTAAATTTTTCTTGATAAAGATATGAATCTCTACACATTTCTTCTATACCAAGTTCTGCTTTCCAACCTAACTCTTCATAAGCCTTAGTTGGATCCGCATAACATGCATCTATATCACCAGGACGTCTACCAACAATTTTATAAGGAACTTTTACATCATTAACTTTTTCATATGTTGTAACTAAATCTAAAACACTATAACCAGTACCAGTACCAAGATTATAATATTTAACACCAGGTTCTTCCATAGCTTTTTCAATAGCTTTTAAATGACCTTTAGCTAAGTCAACTACATGAATATAATCTCTAACTCCTGTACCATCGTGAGTATTATAATCATTACCAAATACATTTAAGCACTTTAATTCACCAGCAGCAACCTTAACAATATAAGGCATTAAGTTATTAGGAATACCTTTAGGATCCTCACCAATTAAAGCTGAATGATGTGCACCAATTGGATTAAAATAACGTAATATTATTACAGAGAATTTATCATCTGAAATACTAACATCTTTTAAAATTCCTTCATTATACAACTTAGTTGAACCATATGGATTAGTTGTAGATAAAGGAAAATCCTCTTTAATAGGTAAAGTTTTAGGCGAACCATAAACAGTTGCACTTGATGAAAATACAAATGCATTAACTTTATGTTTCTTCATAACTTTACAAAGTTTAATAGTTGAAGTTAAGTTATTCTCATAATAATTTAATGGTAATTTAACAGATTCACCAACTGCTTTATATGCCGCAAAATGAATAACAGCATCTATCTTATTTTCAGAAAAAATCTTTTCTAGAGCATCTTCATCACAAACATCATCCTCATAAAACTTAAAAGTCTTACCAGTAATCTTCTCTATCCTATCTTTTACACTAATATCTGAATTATATAAATTGTCAACAACAACAATGTCATAACCAGCATCAAGTAACTCAACACAAGTATGACTACCAATATAACCTAATCCTCCAGTAACTAAAATATTCATTATAAAACACCTCCAAATAAATAGTTATATTCTTCTAATGCTAAAAGCATTTCTCTTCCAATGCTTACATCTATTGTACCATTTTCCAAACAATTATGCAAAAAATGTTCCAAATCATCAATATGTACATAAAAAAGCCCAAATTCAGATTGTCTTTCAAGTTCATCATAATTAGTTTCTTCTAAATTAGGAGTATCATCACTTAATACTCTATAATAAAATATTCTATTACAAACATTTTTATCAGAACCAAAATATCTTTTTGCATAAGTAACAATTTCCATAAAAGGACCAGATACATCTCTTATACCAATACCAGTCTCTTCTTTTATTTCTCTAATTAATGCTTCTTCCTTGTCTTCATCAAGTTCAACATGTCCTCCTGGAAACTGATAAGTATTATTATTAAAAGCTATTAAAACTTCATTCTTACTATTAACAACAAGACCTTTAACTCTAATAACTTCATAATCTAAATCTTCAATTTCTAAATTATCATCATTAATAAATATTTTCTTCATATAATTCCCTTCTAGTAAACATATCTCTCCCAGTAATCAATAACTTCAGGAGTAACAGTATTAAAATAAGTATCTATCATTTTTGATAAATAATCAGATTTCTGCCATATTGGATATCCATGTGAATCAAAACAACTATATCGTTTACTGGCTGTCATATATTCAAAAGTAGAAGCTCTGTCTTCACTTTGACTAACCTGTGCATAATTATTAACAAAATATGAAGAGGCAATCCCTGTAACACTATAAGAATAATCCTTATTTTCATTTCCATATGAAAAGTCAGCCGGATTAAAACTATTCCAAGAAGTAAACTTACCACCAGATCTTTCAATATAGTACTCTATAGCATGTAAAACCTCATGATGAAAACTCTCATCAAAAGGAAAATCCATTGCTATAGAAATATTAATCCTCTTAAATGAAGTATCCGTAACACCTGTAACATTATTAGCACTATAGTTTTTTATAAGATAAACATTTATGTTTATATTTTTATTTAAAAATTCTTGAAAAAATCCAGTTGGATAAGTCTTTAAAGCAGCATTAAGTTGTGTTAGAGCCGAAGAAACAGTAGAATCAGGTATAACTGTTGTACTCATACCACCAACAGAATAACCAGATGTTTCATTACCATAGAAAACATTTACACCATAAGTATCTTCAATGTTCTTCCTAAAGACCACATTCTGATCAACATTTTGATCAACTTCAGGCTTTGTCTCAGGTACAGATGTCGAATTAGAATTTACATTATTAGTAGTACCATTTGAAACATTATTAGTATTATTAGTATTATTAGTATTATTAGTATTATCAGATACAGGTGAATTGTTAGATACTGAATTATCAGAAGATGATGAACCATTCGCAACAACAGTAGCACTAGAACTATTATTAGATTCAATATTTTCATTATTTGTTGTATCAGGAGGCATACCATCGTTAGTAGTAATTATAACACTATCGTCATCAGGAGTAATAACACCCGAAACAGGATCAATAATAGGTTTAGTATCTTGAAGATTCAAATAAGCACCAAAACCAATTAAAATAAATGAACAAAAAATCATAACTTTAGCTAAGATAATACGTGATTTAATACTCATATTATTCAATCCTCCAATATAACTTGATTATAACAAATACAAAAAAAAAAAGCCAGCAAAAGCCCGACTCTTTACAATTACATAAGTAAACTCTAATTACTATTTTTATTTAACTCACTAATCTTTGCATATAATTCTTGTGCTTCTTGCATCTTACCTTCTTTATATAAAGCACTAGCTTGTGCCATAAGACTCTCTATTTGAGCTTGTACACTAACATTTGGAGCATTATTAAATGAACTTATATTTTCAAAATTACCAAAATCTAAAGCAGATTTTTGCAAATCCTTAGAAGCTTTAAGTTTAGCTATTTGTTTTTGACTAACTAAAATAGCTTTAACACGATCCGATTTCATCTTTAAAATTCTCATACTTGCTTTAATATTATCATTTGTAGCAGGAGAATTATTTACTACACTAGAAGAAACTTCATTAGGAACATTTTCTTCTACTCCTTTATTTGCATTTTTAAAAATCTCTGAAAAAGAATTATTATTTTCTGAAGGAACATTTCCCTCTAAAGATTCATTCTGAAAAGATAAATTTGTAGCCAAAGGAGATGTCTGAGGTCTAACATCATTAGAAGAGTTCTCTTCACTACTAGAAATAAAAGAATTAGTAGTAGGAATAGTTACATCATTATTCATATTATTTGAATTATCTTCTACTTTACTTAGATTATTATTTTGTGTTGTAGTAATATTTATAAAAGGTAAAGGTGTAGTCTTAACATCAATATTATTAGAATCAATTGACGCAGTCTCAACAATATCATTTTTATCACCAGTAGACTCTAGAGTACTAACTTTAGTATCATCAATAACCTTTCCCTTTGGAATAACTAAATCAACGGAAGGAATTTTAATATCAGAAACATTATCAGTAGGAATAGTAACATTATCAGATGAAACATCACTAACTGGAGTTACAGTAGCTTCAGGTTTTTTCTCTACTTCAGTTTCAACAACAACATCTGCTTTTTCAACATTATCAGTAGATTCTTCTTTTTTCAAAGGTATAACAACATTTTCAGCTACATCAGGAACATTTTCCTCACTTCTATTTTGAACTTCTATAGGTACATCAGCAGAATCATTATTATCAGTTTCACTAACTGTCTCATCAAAAGTAGTGCCGGCATCGTTAATACTTTCATTAACCTCACCAACAACGCTATTATTAGAAACTGTTATACGATTAAAACCAAGTAGTTCATCAACTTTTTCAAATTGTGAAAATAAACTTGTTAATTTTTCTATTTGATTAGAAGCATCAACTACCATACTTATATATATTTCTCTATCTTCCA
The DNA here is from genome assembly GCA_963645945.1 of bacterium. Lineage (GTDB taxonomy): Bacteria > Bacillota_I > Bacilli_A > RF39 > UBA660 > CAG-877. The sequence continues at coordinate 29,797 of CAVIUA010000008.1, read as the reverse complement.
TATTTTGAATATTTGCTAAATTTTTAGTTCTTGCAGAAAGAAAATCGCATAATTCTGCTTTTATAATTGTCATATCATTCATATTACCAAAACTCCTATACTAAGCATTTGCAATTCTTTTCAATAGTTGCTGAACCTCAGTCCATTCACTATCTTCAAAAATTTCTTGAATCTTAAATCCTTCATTATCTTTAAATAATTTTGAAATATAAATGACTTGGTCATTACCTTCACCTTTAATTTCTCCCTTAGTATAAACAATATATTGCTTAAGTCTATCATCAGAAATTAAATATGTGATAAGTTCTACCATTGTTTTATTGCCATTAGTATCAACAATTTCGATTATTTCTTTTGCATCCATAGCAAACACCCTCTATTCTAATCTCAATTATAACCAATTTTAAAATAGATGTAAAGAAGCAAAAAGAACTTTTTAGTATTATCTAGAAAGTTCTTTTAATTTATTAATATTTTTTTCAAATGATTTTAAAAATTCATCTATTTCTTCTTTTTTTGTTAAATAAGATAAACTAATTCTAATACTATGACTAGCTTTTTCTTTATCTTTAGTAACAGCATAAACAGCTAATGAATAATTACCAGTAGAACATGCTGTTTGTGTTGATATATAAATATCATCTTGTTCTAAAGCATGTAACATAGTCTCTGACTTAATCTTTTTTAAACTAATATTAACAATATGCGGTACGCAATTATCATTACTATTAATATCAACATCTAATAAAGATAGTTTTTCTAAAAGATAATCATGTAACTCTACTACTTTATTATATTTCTTATCAAAATCAACATAACATAATCTTAATGCTTTTGATAAAGAAACAATTAAAGCTAAAGCTGGCGTACCAGATCTAAAAACAGTTGTAGATTTACCACCATGTATCAAAGGCTCTAATGTAATATTTTTCTTCTTAATTAGACAACCAATACCCTTCATTCCATAAAATTTTTGTCCTGAAATACTAGCAAGATCAACATATGATAAATCAACTTTTAATTTACCAATTGCTTGGGTCATATCACTATGAAAATATACTTTAGGATAATCTTCTAAAACTTTACTAATTGCCTTTATATCTTGACAAATACCTACTTCACTATTAACAGCCGCAATAGTTACAAGAATAGTATCATCTCTAATAAGACTCTTCAAGTCATCTAAATCAACTAAACCATTAGAATCAAGTTTAACATAACTAACTTCATATCCAAGTTGCGTTTCTAAATATTTAACAGTTTCACTAACTGAAGAATGTTCAAGTTCTGTTGTAATAATATGTTTTCCATGATGTTTAAAGCAAATTCCTTTAATAGCCAAATTATTAGCTTCACTAGCTCCAGATGTATAAATAACTTCACAACTATCAACATTTAAAATATCAGCAATTTGTTTAGTAGCCGCATCAATTAACTTCTTAGCATCTGTTCCTAACTTATGTAAAGAATTAGGATTACCTATATAATTTCTAGTGACTAAATCAAAAGTATTTAAAACCTCTTCATTAACAGGAGTAGTAGCACTATAATCTAAATATATCATTTTAATATCCTAACTATTTATCTCCTGAAACATTGTAAAGATCATAATTAAGCTTAGCCATAGCTAATTCTATAGTCATAAGTTTTTCGCTATTATCTAACTTTTCATCATCCATTAAAACCTTAATTAATTCATCAGCAACTTTCATTATTTCTTCCTTGTTCTTATGTAAAACTATTTTATCCATCATATAGTTCACAAAAATCACCTCACATTCATTATACTTTTTTTTACAACTTCTAATTTTCTAACATCATTTGTTTGAGTTTTGATAATAATCTCTTTCTGCAATACTAGCCGAAACACTATCTAACTCATCAGGATTATCAACTTCTTCATAGTTGAATTTATCCTCTATCAACATTAATACTTCTTTTAAACTACTACAAGATTTATACTCAATATTATATTTATTAAGTATATCAATCTCATTATTAGTAAGGACTAATCCATTACTAAGATTATTAAGCTTTGAAGATTTAAAATCCAAATTAGAAATAATCTCATCAATATTATACTCCATTTTTTCCTTCTTTCACAAAAAACAGAACTTAAAAAGTCCTATTTACACGTATAACCGTTATTTTTCATATGTGTCATTAATTCTCCTTCAGTATATTTATCCTTTATACTCAAAGTAACAACCTCACTACTCTTAGTATTTGGATTAATTTTAATCTGTAAACCATCATTCTCATAAAATTCAATATTATTAAGAATTAATGTTTCTTTACTACTAGCATTTATTGTAACTAAAATATAGTTATCACCAGAAGTGACTTTAACATCAGTATCATCTAAATACTCATATGACTTTTTTATAGCAAACTTAAAAGCTTCTAAATATTTGTCATCACTTAAATATTTATCAGGTAATATTATCGTTTTAGATAATGTCATTTTACTAATCTTATTACTATCTAATTCAGTTTTTAACTCTTCTTTAATAGTAATACCAAAGTCATCAACTGTCTTTTTACTACATTCAACATAAGGTTGTTTAACAGTTGCAAACAAATAAATTATAATTATAATTATTGTTGCTGTAATAATTGTAGGAAAAACCATACTTTTTTTCTTAGCCATTACCCTCACCTCATAAATTTATTATATCAATATCAAAATAATAGTCAAGAAAAAGAAAAGCACTTCATAAAAAGTGCTTCATAATTATTTAATTTCAATAACTCTTTTATTTTCAACTTCTTCTTTTTTAGGAACAGTAATTTTTAAACATCCATTATTGAATTCAGCATCAATTTTATCTTGATCTAAATCACCAACATAGAATGATCTTTCATATTTACCATAAACCCTTTCACGACGAATATAGTTCTTTTTCTCATTTTCTTCATTAACTTCATTATTTTTTTCTGCTGAAATAGTTAAATAACCATCTTTTGCCTCAACAGAAATATCTTCTTTTGAAAAACCAGGAATATCCATTTCAATATGGTAATTTCCTTCTTTTTCATAAATATCACATTTCATTGTTTGTTCCTTCTTTGTAGTTAAGAAATCATCAAAAATATCATCTAAATAAAATTTTCTTGGAATTAAATCCATACTTATCATCTTCCTTTCAACTATCGTTATATCACCATTTTTAGCACTTGTCAATAGCAAGTGCTAATTTAATATTATTATTTCCAATTATAAATAAAATATATATAAAAAAATAAGAAAAATAAAAGACATATCTAATAAATTATGTTATACTAGAATAAATAAGATATAAGAGTGAGGTTGTGTGACATTTTATGGGAAAAAGCGAAACAAAACTAGAATTAATAGATAAAATCATAATAACATCAATGGGAATATCTACAATAATAGCGATATTGCTAACAGTCGCCTGGGTAAATTATAAATATTCACCTAATAATAAAGATAACATATATAAAGAAATTGAAGGTAATAAAACATATACATATACAATCGAATCAAATAAAATCAATTTATATGAAAAAAAAGAAATGATTGATTCATACACATGCATAAATAATTGTACCATTAAAAAGAACGAAGCTGATCAATTTATTATTGAATATGATTCATTTATATCAATATATGACAATAACAAATATTTATTATATAATCCAGAAATAAAAGCAACATATTATACATTTGATACTTATCCAAAAATAACAAAAAATAAAAATTATGGTATAGTAATAAAAGATAACAAATATGGAATTATAAATAAATCTGGTGGTTTAATATTAAATACTGAATATGATTATATAGAAGCAACAGAAAATGATTTAGTAACATTAAAAGATTATACAATAAATGTATATGATTATTCTGGAAAAAAATTAACAAACGATGAATATACAAATATAAAAGAAATAGTTGTATTAGAGAAAGAAAAAACAATATATATCTATACAACAGATATAAATGGAAATAGAAATATAATTCCATTCGATTTAGGAACAAATAAATATGCATAAAGAGCAAATCAATTGCTCTTTTATTTTTTCATAGTAAAACGAATAAGTATTAACCTATTCGTTTATTTTTACCCAAGTTCATATCTAGCTATATAAGTTTTAACAAATTCAAGTACTTTATTATATTGACTAACTAATTCTTCAAAATGTTCATTAACAAAATTAATATCATTTTCTTTACTCTTTAATTCATGTTGATAACTAATATCAGCTAAATCCATAAACCCTAAGTACTTACAATCACTTTTTAATGAATGAACTTCAATTGCATAATTTGGCATATCTCCATCAATTTTAAATTTATTAATTCTTTCCCATTTAGATTCTACATCAGCTATAAAATCACCCATGGTCATATTATACATTTCCATATCACCAAGAAGTTCTAATGAATTATCAATATTAACACCATTTTCCTTTAAATATGCAACCATAGCATCATCACTCTTATCAGTAGCTACTTCAACCTCAGTCTTCTCATCAGCTACAGGTACTTCAGTCTTTTCTTCAACCTTAGCCTCTTCCTTAACCTCAGTCTTCTCTTCAGCTACAGCTACTTCAGCTTTTTCATCAACCTTAGCTTCTTCCTTAACTTCAGTTTCTTTAGCTACAGGTACTTCAGCCTTTTCTTCAACCTTAGCTACTTCAACCTCAGTCTTCTCATCAGCTACAGGTACTTCAGTCTTTTCTTCAACCTTAGCCTCTTCCTTAACCTCAGTCTTCTCTTCAGCTACAGCTACTTCAGCTTTTTCATCAACCTTAGCTTCTTCCTTAACTTCAGTTTCTTTAGCTACAGGTACTTCAGCCTTTTCTTCAACCTTAGCTTCTTCCTTAACCTCAGTTTCTTTAGCTACAGGTCCTTCAGACTTTTCTTCAACTTTATTATCATGTTCTTCTGTTTTAACATCAGCACTTGGTACAACTGTATTAATATCAATATGTTTAATCTCTTCAACAACTTTTGAAACTTTTTCAATAGGTTTATCATCTTTAACATCACTACTTACACTAGCACTTTCAGAATGAGACATAATATTATCATCAACCAATGTAACAGTTTTATTTTCAAAAAATTTATGAATAACTCTATCTAATTCTTGTGTATTAATTGGCATAGGTAAATAATAATCAAAACCTTCTTTTAAATATATTTCCTCCATACCATTCATAGTATTAGCAGTTAAAGCAATTATAGGTGGAGTTTCATAATCATCTAGTTTTTTCAAAATACGAACAGTTTCAATTCCATCCATTTCAGGCATCATATGATCTAAGAATATAATATCATAATGATTACCATACTTATACTTATATATACAATCCTTGCCAGATTGAGCAATATCAACATTAAATTTATACTTTTTAAGTAATCTTTCAGCAACTTTTAAATTAAGTTTACTATCATCAACAACCAAGGCAGTAAAATCAGAACAATCCAAGAAATTTCTAACCCTTTGAACAGAAGATTCTTGAGTAACACTACCAATAGGAGTTGAATCAATAACTTTTAAAGGTAAATCTACATAAAAAGTAGTTCCTACTTCAAACTCACTAGTAAACCAAATCTTACCATTCATTAAATCCACAAACTTCTTAGTAATAACAAGGCCTAATCCAGTACCTTCAATCTCTTTTGAAACAGCACTATCAAGTCTAGAAAATTTTTCAAATATTTTATCATAATCTTCTTTTTTAATACCATAACCAGTATCAGAAATCTTAATATGTAAAAGAACCATATCATTTTCTTTCTTTTCTTGAACAATAGAAAGTTTAATTTTACCAACTTCAGTATACTTAACAGCATTATTTGTAATATTAAGAAGTATTTGATAAATCTTAGTAGCATCACCATAAACCTTAGAAGGTATTTGTTCATCTAACTCAATATACAATTTAACAGGATTATTACCAATTCTTGCTTCAATAATACTACCAAGCTCTTTGACAATCTTAGCAATACTGCACTCTTTATTATCTAGTGAATCATTACCAGATTCAATCTTAGAAATATCCAAAATATTATTAATAATATCAACTAAATTAGTACCAGCAGTAGCAATACTTTGAATATCATTACGAGCAGAAGTTTCATCAAATTTAGGACTATTTAATAATGAATCTGAAAAACCTATAATTGCGTTCATAGGAGTTCTAATCTCATGAGACATATTAGATAAGAAATCAGTTTTAGATTTGTTAGACTTATCAATATTAGCTTTCAATCCTTCTATCTCTCTAGCTAGATGAATATCAGGATTTTCAATAATGAAATACAAGAAGAAAACCTGTAATGAACAACAAACAACATAAACAGAAATATTATTAAATCTTAATTGTAATATTAACATTGTAAGTAATACAAACATAATCAAACTAATAGCAATCTTTCTTCTTAAAGGATGCTCCCTATATAAAGTAAAACAACAAACTAATATATAAATACACATACCAGTTAAACAAAATAATATAGCATAATCGGTAACACTAGAAATACATTCATTTAAATTTACATCAATCGCACTTTTAGGAGTAACAATATAAACAAGTAATAAAAGCATCGTAAGTATTAACATAGCCTTACTATTTTTACTATTTTTTAACAATATACCAAAATTGTCATATTGAAGTTTCTGCATATAAACAACACAATAGATACAATAAGTTCCAACCCAAAGAATAAAACTCATCCAATGTATATATCTAATAATTGTAATTACAAATTCCATATTTACATATGCTAAACAAAGTAAATACAAGAATTCTGTAGATAAAACAACAACAACAAGCATCAAAATAACTCTATAAATTTTACTTCTTAAATCACATTGTTTCTCTTTTGAAAAATAAATAAAGGAAAGGAAAACAGTAAATAATAAACATCCAAATGTAAATAATATACTTGTAGAAAGATTTTCTGATAAATTAAATATACTTTTCATACACCTTACTCCCTCCCTATTTATTTAAATACCTTTCAAGTATTTTATGTAAATCTTTATATTTAAATGGTTTAGCTAAATAATCAGTAAATCCTTCATTAACATACCTTTCTCTAGAACCAGAATATGAATTAGCAGTCAATGCAATTATTGGTAATTCACAACCATCATTACGTAAAAGATGAACAGTCGCTATACCATCCAACTCAGGCATCATATGATCTAAGAAAATAATATCATAATGATTTCTCTTAACTAAATCTATACAATCTCTACCATTAGAAGCACTACTTAACTCCAAATTAAATTGTCCTAACAACCGCATAGCTAATTTAACATTAACAGCATTATCATCAACGATTAAAGCCTTTTTACCAGTTAAATCTAATTGTTTCTTTTCAACAATATTAGAATTATCAATTGATACAGCACCAATTTTCATATCATCAATTACATCTTGATCAATACTTACAAGATATCTAGTACCTTTTCCTTTTTCATTTCTAAAATCAATTGTACCGCCCAATATTTCTATAAGTCTTTTTGCAACTATCAATCCTAATTTAATACTATCAGTACCAATTGTAGAACCTTGTTCTGAAAAATCTTCAAAACTCTTATTAAATTCACTTTCAGTCATTTCATGACCAGTATTTGAAATAATCAAACTAAGTTTAAATGTTTCACCAACGTATGCACCACCAACATCAAGAGAAACACTACCAAATTTAGTATGACTAATAGCATTAGCTAAAATATTAACTAGAATTTTAAATAACTTATCAGAGTCACCTTTATATTTAGTAGGAATATTACCATCAACATTAATCTTAAAATCTAAAACATCTCTACTTACTTTAGAAACGATAACACTATTAACTTCAAATAATAAATCTTCAATTTTATATTCTTTTACATCAACAGTTTCTTTACCAGATTCAATTCTAGAAATATCCAAAATATTATTAATTAATTCCAGTAAATCAGCACTAGCCTCTTTGATATCTTTAGTATCTCTCTTAACTATTTCTTCAGTCAATGTTTTTTCTTCTAACATAGCTTGACTAAAACCTAATATTGTATTCATAGGAGTTCTAATTTCATGAGAAATACTTGCTAAAAAGTCACTTTTTGCTTGATTAGCCTTTTCAGCTTCTTGTCGACTTTCTTCAGCTTGTGATAATAATTTTGTATCCTGACTTTCAATAGTAAAATACATAGCAATAAGTAAATAAGCATATAAGAAATAAATATAGTTTATTCTATAACTAAAGAATACAAATTCTATACAAGTAACAATTACAAATGAAATACCAAAGAAAGTAATAGGATAATTTAATTCCTTAGGTTTTGTTTTTCGATACTTAAGCATCATAAAAAGTATTGCAAAAGAACCAATTCCACCTAGTGCATATACTGGATATAATGCTGGTCCACCAATGACAAGATAATTAGGATTAACTGCAGAATGAAAAGTAATTTCTAATGAACAAGATAAAAAATATAATAAAGCATCAGCAATAATTAGAATAATACCCAAAATTCTACGTGTTTTTACATAATCACCTATAATACGAACATCTATTGTAACTGCATAAATATATACAAAAACAACTGTCATCCAAATAATGTCCGCTAAAATATGCACTCGACATAAAACTTCTGTAAATATAGGATGTTGATCAATACTAACTATAGACCAGATACAACTAATTTCTAATATTCCTATAAACACCATAGAAATAACTAAAAATTTAAAAAATATTGTTGTTAAACGTCCTTCTATATTAGCTTTTTTCTTCCAAAAATATAAGCACAAAATAACAATTGAATAACAAAATCCAACTATTCCTAATGCTGAACTAAATATCATCTAGCTCCACTCCCTCTTTCTTAATCAATAATTTTTTTTACTGATTATCATACTATTATCTATAACAATTTTACAATAAACCCACAAAAAATACAATAAATTAATATTGTATTTTTTTCTTTTTACAGATTTTATTTAATATCCCATTTCCAATTTTGTATATAAGGCATATCTTCACCATATTCACAAATATATTCTTTATGTTTCTTTAACATATCTAAACACCAATCTACCAATGCTTTACTAACATCTTTATATCTAGGTATTTCCTTTAAAGCAGAAATAACTAAATTAAATCTATCAATTTCATTTTGTACTCTAATATCAAAAGTAGTAGTAATTGTACCTTCTTCTTTATATCCATGTACATGCATATTGCGATTATGTCTTTTATATGTCAATTGATGAATTAATGATGGATATCCATGAAAATTGAATATTATTGGCTTATCTTTTGTAAATATAGCGTCATACTCTTGATCACTCATACCATGTGGATGAGTTTCAGGAGATTGTAATTTCATTAAATCAACTACATTAACAACTCTAATTTTTATGCCTTTAACTGTTTTTCTTAAAATATCTACGGCTGCTAATGTTTCTAATGTTGGAGTTTCACCAGAACAAGCCATAATAACATCTGGATTACCATTATCATTACTAGCGAATTCCCAAACACCCAATCCTTTAGTACAATGAATTTTAGCTTGTTCTTTAGTTAACCATTGTGGTCTAGGATGTTTAGAAGCAACTATAACATTTACATAATTTTTTGTTTTAATACAATGTTCAAAACAAGATAACAAACAATTAGTATCAGCAGGCAAATACATTCTAATAACATCAGCTTTCTTAGTTACCAAATGATTTAAAAAGCCTGGATCTTGATGAGTATATCCATTATGATCCTGTTGAAAAACATGTGAAACCAATAAGTAATTTAAAGATGCAATTGGTGCTCTCCAAGGAATTTGATTACAAACCTTTAACCATTTAGCATGTTGACTAGCCATAGAATCAACTATTCTAACAAAGGCCTCATAACTATGAATAAATCCATATCTTCCAGTCAATAAATAACCCTCTAACATACCTTGGCATAAATGTTCAGATAAATATGAATCCATTACTCTACCAGTATTAGATAAAAACTCATCATCTTGTTTAATTTTCTTAAAATTCCAAGTTCTATTTTCAACTTCAAAAATGTGATTAAATCTATTAGATAAAGCTTCATCAGGACCAAAAATTCTAAAATTTTTATTTGCTTTATTTAAACTAAATATATCTCTTATATATTTACCAAGTTCCATAGTATCTTGTAAAACTATACTACCTGGAGTTTTAACATCAACTGCATAATCTTGCCAATTAGGAGTAATAATATCTTTTAATAATAAACCAGCATTAGCGTAAGGACTATTACCCATACATTTACTTGGTGTAGGACATAAATCTCTAAGTTCTTTAATAAGTCTACCATTAGAATCAAATAACTCTTCCGGATGATAACTACGTAACCATTTTTCTAATAACTTAATATTTTCTTGATTATTTCTAGTTATTGCTACAGGAACTTGATGAGCTCTAAAACTACCTTCAATTTTCTTTGAAGCAACCTCTTTAGGACCAGTCCAACCTTTAGGTGTAGTTAAAACAATCAATGGATAGTTACCAGTACCAGTCTTTTTTATTTTCTTAATATCTTTAACAACCTTCTCTAGTGTCTCAGCCATTTTTTCATGCATCTTCATAGGATCAGTTCCAGATACAAAATAAGGTTTCCAACTAAGTCCATAGAAAAAGTCTTCCATTTCTTCTTCACTCATTCTACCAAAAACAGTAGGATTAGCAATTTTATATCCATTACGATGTAAAATTGGTAAAACAACCCCATCATTTTTAAAGTTTAAAAATTTATTAATATTCCAAGATGTTGCTAAAGGTCCAGTTTCAGCCTCTCCATCACCAACAACACAAGCTGCTATTAAATCAGGATTATCTAAAACAGCTCCTGCTGCATGTGCTAAACTATAACCTAATTCTCCGCCTTCATGAATGGAACCAGGTGTCTCAGGAGCAACATGTGAAGAAACTCCTCCAGGGAAGCTAAATTGTTTACAAAGTTTCTTTAAACCAGCTTCATCCTCAGTTATTTCTGGATAAAATTTAGTATAAATACCTTCCAAATAATTATTAGCAATCATTGCTTGTCCACCATGACCAGGTCCAGATAAATAAATCATCTTTAAATCATACTTTTTAATGATTCTATTCAAATGCATATAAATAAAATTTTGTCCAGGAGCAGTCCCCCAATGACCTACTACATTAGGTTTTATATCGGTAATAACTAATCCTCTTCTAATTAAAGGGTTATCTAATAAATATAATTGAGCAACAGATAAATAATTTAAAGCCCTAAAATACTTATTCATTTTATTTAATTCTTTTTTTGATAATACTGGCATAAGCACCCTCCTTATTCTATAAATATTATACCTTAAAAAAGCATAAAAAAAAAGGACAAAAGAAACAAATTTTCTCTTATCCAAATAATTAAATTATATTACATCATCACTTTTTTTTACATCATTAACAGATGAATTGTTACCAGTATTAATATCAGCTGGCATTACTGTAACACTATTATTATTTATTGGTAAATTACTACCAAACATATCTTGAGGTCCATTTACTGGATTAACCATACCATTATTAGTATTCATATTAGTAACACCATTAATTTTATTTTTTTTATTCTTTTTAAGTATAAAGAATACAATACCTCCAATTACTAATACACCAATAACAATAGTTAAAATAATATTAGTAGTATTATATAATGCAAATTTAAATTCTACATCAGAATTATCATCACTAGATTGATACATTTTCATATAATCCCAAACTAAATGTTTTCCATCATCATCTTTACTAGTAGCATTACTACTAATAGCCTTATAAGGAAGTTTAAGTTCGAATTTCATATCCATACTACTCAATGCTGATATATCAATTGCTGAATCATCATCATCATAATCATCATCAGTATCATAATCGTAATCATAATCATCATCATCATCATCAAAATCATAATCGTAATCATAATCATCGTAATCATAATCATCATCATCATCAGTACCAGTATCATAATCAAAATCATAATCATCATCAGAATATTCTTCACGATAATTAGATTCACTAGAATCTAAAGAATCAGATTTCAACTTAGCACTATAAGTATTTTTAAAGAAACCTTTTTTAATAGTAAACACTTTAGACTTTTCATTACTTAAAATAGATTCTAAATCAGATTCATCAAGTTCCTTCTCAGAACTTAACTCATCAATATTAGGCACTTTACAAGTTACTTTATATCCAAGCATATTAGATTCATTATAAGATTCTACAGAACAATTCTTATTCTTAATTTCTTCTTTAACAGAATTTTCATCTTGTAATTCATAACCCTCACTACCAGCATAAGATTCATCCATGGCATATAAAATACTATAATTCATTGACTTATCCTTTTTAATATCCATAGAAATATTAATTTTCACACAACCTGATGTTAACATAAGCATTAATGCTACAATAAATAATTTTACTTTTCTTTTCATAATACACTCCTTTACTATAATTAAAGTATAAAGTATTTTTTTTAAAAAGTAAAACAAAAAAGAGAAAAATTTTCTCTCTTTACTATTTTGAAATAACCTCACAAATCAAAGTACTTATTTCTGTCGGATTATCAATAGGAAGTCCAGCAATCATTTTAGCCTCAGCATAAAGTATTTTTGTATATTTGTCAAATTCTTCTTTATCCTTTTCATACAAATCCTTTAATTTTTCTGCTATTTTATGTTTCTCATTAATTTCCAATACTTTTTCTGCTTTAATACCCATATCATTAGGCATTGCATCAAATACTTTTTGCATTTCAATAGAAACATCACCTTTAGTAGTTAAACATACAGGATGTTTTTTTAATTTATTACTAAATTTAACTTCACTAACTTCTCCTATTTCTTCTTTCATATGTTTTAAAAGTTCATCATTATCTTCATTTACTTTTTTAGTTGCTTCTTTTTCTTCTTCAGTTTCTAAGTTTAAGTCTTCATTTTCTACATTAGCAAATTTCTTACCATCATATTCCTGTATAGCTGTAATAGCGAACTCATCAACATAATCAGTTAAATATAAAATATCATAATCATGATCTTTAACTTGTTCAACATTAGGCATAGAGTCTATTTTTTTAATTGAAGCTCCTGCTGCATAATAAACCTTATCTTGTCCTTCTTTCATATTATCAACATACTCTTTTAATGTAACAAGTTTTTCTTCCTTAGCTGAGTAAAACATAATTAAATCTTTTAGCTTATCTTTATCAGCACCAAAGTTATTATAAACACCATACTTTAATTGAACACCAAATGTCTTAAAGAATGAAATATACTTTTCACGATCATTTTTTAACATATCCTCTAATTCTTTACGAATTTTACTTTCAATGTTTTTAGCAATTAGTTTTAAATTATGACTTTCTTGTAATACTTCTCTAGATATATTTAATGATAAGTCTTCACTATCAACAACGCCTTTAACAAAACTAAAATAATCAGGCAATAAATCAGCACACTTCTCCATTATCATAACGCCATTTGCATATAAACTAAGACCTTTTTCATAATCTTGTGTATAAAAATCATATGGAGCATGACTAGGTATAAATAATAATGATTTATATGAACACATTCCTTCAACCGAAGAAGTAATAATTTTTAATGGCTTATCATAATCATTAAACTTATCCATATAGAAGTTTTCATAATCAGCATCTTCTACTTCACTCTTACTCTTCTTCCATATTGGAACCATACTATTTAATGTTTCTAATACTTTTTTATCTTCATACTCAAGTTTTTCCTCATCTTTCAATTCATGATGAGTAACTTCCATCTTAATAGGAAAACTTATATAATCAGAATATTTCTTAACTAATCCTTTAATTTGATATTCATCTAAGTACTTACAATAATCTTCCTCATCTGTATCATCTTTAATATGTAATACTATCTTAGTACCTATATCACTCTTCTTAGCTTTCTTAATAGTATAACCATCAGCTCCTTCACTTTCCCAAGTATAAGCTTCATCACTATCAATAGATTTAGATGTAACAGTAATCTTATCACTAACCATAAAAGCTGAATAGAAACCAACACCAAATTGACCTATAACATCAACTTTCTCCTCTTTACTCATACCTTCTTTAAAAGCAAGTGTACCAGACTTCGCAATAGTACCTAAATTACTTTCAAGTTCTTCTCTAGTCATACCAGAACCAGTATCTGTAATAGTAAGAGTACGTTTATCATTATCAATATCTAAACGTATACATAAATCATCTTTCTTTACTTTAACATTTTTATCGGTTAAAGAACGATAATATAACTTATCAAGTGCGTCAGATGCATTAGAAATTAACTCTCTTAAAAATATATCTTTATTAGTATAAATTGAATTAATCATTAAATCTAAAAGTCTCTTAGATTCAGATTTAAATTCATGTTTTTCCATGTAATCATCTCCCTACATTTTACTTATAACACTATTTTTAGCAGTTGTCAATAATGAGTGCCAATTTAATTTTTTACTTACATCAAAATTTAAAAAATATTATAATATAATTAATTAGGAGGCAATATGTATAAAACAAATGACTATCTAGTCTATGGAAAAGATGTATGTAAAGTATACGAAATAAATGAAAAAAGATTCAACAATACAGACTACTATTTATTAAAACCAGTTAAAGATTTATCTTTAAAAATTGAAGTACCAGTAACATCTAATAAAATAAGATCTGTAATAACAAAAGAAGAATTAACCAAAATAATAAAAGAAATTCCAAATATTAAACCCATCGAATCAAATGATAAATTTATTGAAAGTGAATACAAAAGATTATTATCAACACCAACTCATGAAAATTTAATAAGAATCATTAAAACAACTTATTTACGAAATAAAGAAAGACTAGAAAACAATAAAAAAGTAGCTGAAAAAGATAAAAGCTACTTTGAACTAGCAGAAGAATATTTATACAATGAATTTTCTATAGTATTAGGATACACTTTTGAAGAAACAAAAGCTTATGTAATAAACGAAGTATTAAAAAACGAAAAGAGGAACTAAGCCTCTTTTTTCTTACTAACGATCAATGTTCCAATACTAATTAGTAATATTACACCAAGTACTACATAACAAACTGATACTGTTTCAGGATTAGTTATTTTGTTATATATTGCTGTTACTGTTACTTTACCTTCTGGCATTATAAATGTACCATCATCACTTACTTCTATTTCTTTACCAGACTCATCCAAAACAACAATTCTTTTTAAAACATAACCTTCCTTTGGCATAACTTTAACCTTTACTACATCGCCAGGAAATCCATTCTTTTTAACAAGAATAGTACCTTCATCAGTATTATCATCAGTTTCAATTATATAACTAGGATAAGTATATTTTAACATAACCAAATCATTATCCATAGTTCCAATTACCATATAACCATTGAAATCACCATCTTCATTATAATTCTCAGTTATGTCAAATAAATAAATATTTTTAGCATCATCAGCTTTATAACGCCATAGTTCCTTACCAGAATAATCATATTTTACAACAGGAAAAATTGTATTAGCACAAGATCCTATCGCAATATATCCATCATTAATACCAAACTCATTTTTACTGTTAAATACTTTATTATACTGGCAACTATAACCACCATTAGTATTAAAAACTTTATTACCATCTAAATCATATTTAATAATATATGCATAAAAAGAAGTATGGCCATTTAATCCTACACCAGTAGCAACAACACCATCAACAGAATTAGAACTGTTATAACTAGAAATACAATCAACTATATTATAAACGTTATCAGAGCTTATAATCTCGCCAGATAATGTTTTCTTTGAAACGCCATTTTGACCTGCTTCAAAATAAAAATTAATACTACCATCTTGATTATAAACAAATCTATCATTTTTAATATTATTATGTTGCCATAAAATATTACCATCTAAATCAAATTTTACAATTATATCTCCTGCTTTTTTTAAACCTAAATCAATTGATGTAGAATGTATAAAAAACATATATCCATCATGCTTACCAGCATCGTCAAAAGTTGGTACATAATAATCCAAAATTTCTATTCCTGAACCACCATAAATTTTTTCAAAACGTACCTCATCATTTTCATCATAAAAAGTTATCGCAATATCAGAGTCACCCTTTACACTAGAACTATATTCGCTATCAACGTTTTCAACTTCTATAAACCATGCAGCATCATCAAGTTCAGTAACAGTTTTAGTATAAACAAGTTTTCCATTTAAATCATATTTATTCATACCATCATAAAACAGTAATAAATGGCCATCAATTTTACCATTATTATCATAACTTAGTATTATTTCAGGTTGCCCATTTTCGTAACATTTGCCATCACTACACACACCAGACAAAGTATTTTCATAAGATAATTTCAGATCTAAAGCATTAACACCAAGTGGAAAAAGAAAAAAGAAACTGACAAATAGCAATAAATACTTTTTCATTTTCATTCTCCTAACTTAACAAAGCTATTAATATACCAGCTATAAAGAAGCTACTTGAAATAATCATTATAACAGTACCTATTACTTCAGAATAACCAAATTCATTTAATTTACTATTATCTATATTTTTATCATCGTTATTCACTAAACTTCACCTCACGTATCTTATATCAAAATTATAACAAAACAAAAATAAAATTACAACTTATAAAGAAAAAAGAGAGAATATTCTCTCTTAATAACTACTACCTAAATAAGTAATAACAATAGCGCCACCTGATGAACTAGGATTAGTACTTACAAGTTTAGAAGTTGTTGTTGAAGACAAACCAGTAAAGACGCATTTATTAGAGATTAGAGATGAGCCACCTCCACCTCCACCAGCTTGATTTGATGAAAGTGTACCAGCTCCACCTCCGCCACCACCACCGTAGTAGCCTCCGCCTCCGCCGCCACCATTACCAGAACCTTCTCCTCCTGATAATAAAGTACCGGCCTCTCCAGCACCAGAGTTTGATCTTTCAAGATATGTACCACCAAGACCATTTTTTCCAGTCTTAGCATTATTTAATGTACCATCTTCACCATGGAAAACAGTTCCAATAGTGATAACAGTACTAGTACTATTTATATTACCGGCATCTCCACCATCACCTGGCTTACCAGAGACAAGAGAAGAACCTCCGCCACCTCCACCTCCAGCAACAATCATTAATACATTGCCAGAGTTAATAGTAGCCTCACTTATAGAAGTAGTATCAACAGCAAAAGCAGAATAACCACCGCCACCACCGGCATAAGTAGCACCTCCGTATCCACCGCCATTAGCACCACCTCTTGAAGTACCAGTTGCCTCACCATCACGTGAATTACCACCTAACGTAAAATATATCTTTTGATTATAATCCAACTTAACAACAGCATAAATATATCCAGCTTCTCCTCTATATCCAGCACTTTTACTAGAAGCTCGTAAATATTCTCCACCTTTACCACCCCACATTTCAATTAAGTAATATCCAGGATGGTAAATAGTATCTTCTTTAGTAGTTTCTTCTTTTCTATTTGTATTAACAAAAGTACCAGTAGCCCATGGCATTTCATCCAAACTTACACTAACAGAATAATCATTTCCAGACATAGTATAAGAACCCGTTTTACTGTAATACTCAAATCTCTCAACAGAATAACTAACAGAATCTAAATCCTTAACACTACAAGTCTGTGTACCAGAACCAGTCACCAAAACATCATCACCTGATTTTATAGTAACAACAGAATCAGCAGGAGTTGGAACAACAGTAAAATTAAACTCATTCTTTTCAACCAGTTCAATATTTTTTGTAGTAGTAGCAATTACCTTCTCAGTACCAGACTGAGTATAATATCCATCTTTACTAACACTCCAACTTAACTCAGTATTTTCATCTACCAATTTACTTGCATAACCTGTACCAGTTTCAAGTATCTCATCACCATTTTTAATAACAACTAAAGCATCATTAGGAACAGCATTAACTTCAAAAACATACTGTGGAACTTTATAAAAAGTAAACTCCAAAGAAGATACTAAATTAGAATTAGCACCATTGAAAAATTCTTGTAAAACCTCATACGATGATGATAATAATTTACTAAGAGTATCATTAGAAAATATAAATTTAACGGTAAAAGTATATTCAGAAGCAGCCGGTATTATAGTCTTATTTATTTCCATATTTTCAAAACTATAAGTTATTTTATCATTAGAAAAACTTTTATTAGTAACATTAGTAATCAAAACATTACTAGAAGATAAATTAGTAACAGTAATATCAAAAGATACACTAGAATATATAGCCCTTAACTGTATATCAGAAGTAAATGTATTAACAGAATAATCCGAATTACTATTAACTCTACCAAGATTAGTAGTATTAGAAACAACAGCATTAGTAATACGTACATCAGAACTTGCTCTGACTATACCTTTTCCATTTATCGCTAAAGATGATGATGAAGCAGAATAACCTAAAGTAATAAGTAAAACAAAAAAAGAGGTAACAATAAAAACAAAAGATCCAAGTTTAGTACTTCTTTTTTTTGATCTTTTATTTTTAACCATACTAAAACCTCCTATATATCATTATCCTCATCTTTTAAAACAAATCTATATAAAACATTGTCACTAATAATTACAAAATGACTACATTTTCCAGGAACTACTTCCCTAAATAATATTGGTGAACCAACATTATCATGTACATCTAATAATTCTTCAAATGAAGAAACTTTTACAAATTGATATTTATTAGTATCTAAATTATTCTCTACATTAGCAATTATACTATCATATTCTCTTAATATTTTATTTAGTTTCTTTTGATACTTAGAAATGTTTTTTAAATATTTATCAACAATTAATATTAATTTATAAATTATTAATAAATCAATTATAATAATTAAGCCCGCAAAAACTACATATAAAATATTTAATACATTAAAATCAGCTTTTCTACTTAAAGAACCATGGTCTTTTATATTATTACTATCTATTCCAACTGAAATAGTTTGTTCAGTTAATGGTATAACTACTTTAGCTTCTCCATTAATTTCTATTTCATCTTCATAAGCTGAATTATTAGCTGTACCAATAATATGTAATATAATTGTTACATCACTATCTGATGTTAATCCATATGATGTTTTAAATGAATTTACAAAATTATTAAATTTAGCATAATCTATTGTTACTTTCTTTTTAAATGTTGAAAAAGAAGTATCCATTTTAGTTATTGCTTTTTTTTCTGTTAAATTTTCTTTTTTCTCATATAATACAGATGTCTTATCTTTATCACCATATACTCTAGTAATAGCTTCTACATAATAAACAAAACTATAATTAACATTTTTATTAACAGTAAATGAATAATCAAAATTAATATCAATATCTTTTATTAATGACGCTACATAATTCATTCCTGATGGTAAAGAATCAACATCATAATAATCATTTTTCTTTAAATTAACTGTATAATCAGTTTTACTAATTTCTGAATAATTTAAATAATCTAATGATTTGTTATAAAATGCTTTTATAAGTAGTATTAATGCAACGCATGAAAGTATAGCAGCAAAACCAACACCAAAGATAAGTTTAAAAGCATTACTTCCAAATTTATTATTAAAACTTTGATAAATTTTATCTTTTAATAATTTTAACTTTTCTTTAAAAAGCATCTTAATACACCTCCAATCAATTATTTGTCATTTCATATAACATAATTGTAGGATAACCTAAATATCTTATTTTATGATTTGTAGTTCCAAGAACCTGATTAACCTCAGTTAAAAAATTATCCTCGTCATTATTATTATCACCCTTAGTTTTAAAAAATATTTCATTACCAGACTTAAGTATTTTAGATATTCTATGAACAATTATTTTATTATTTTGTTTAAATACTAAAACATCTCCTACTTTTAATTTACTAATTTCTTTATCACTAAGTTTTTTTAATAAAACTACATCACCCTTATTTATATTAGGACTCATAGAGCCAGTTGCTATAACAACAAACTGATATTTAAAAAATCCAGTATTTAAACAAACAAGAATAAAAAGCATTGCAACACTAGTAATTTTAATAATTAATCCTGTATGTTTAGGTCTAGATAATATAATTTCTCCTTTATTAGTCTTATCAAACATTCTTCTAATAACACTAAATATAAATACTGGCACAATTATATATATAACCGAATCAATATAATCACCAAAATTAGGAATAATAGGAACAAAATACAAAGGTATTTCCATTAATAGTCTATATACTATAGTAGACTTATATCCAACTTTATATGATAAATAAGTAAGTAAAAAATTTTTACATAATCCTGGTAATACATATAATCCTAACAGTATTAATAATGATGAAAGTTTAGTATAATCAACTGAATTTATTATTAAAGTTGTATCTATCAAAGTAAAAATAAAAACTGAGTATACTAAAACCCAAACCTTATCTTTTATTTTAGAATTTATTGTATTTCTTAATAATTCAGTAGAAACAATTAACAAAATTGCAGGTACTATATTATCAACAATATTATATATTTTTAAATTATAAACATTCTTACTAAATCCAACAAAAAAACCTACTACATACGTTAGAACATAGTAAAACAATATACACATTAAAAGTGTAAGAATAATATCTTTATTATATCTATTTTTATCTTTAGTAAATCCCACTGTAAATATTAAAAATAGTAACAATAATGAAACAAATATAAACAAAGTATATTTATTAAATATAGGAATAAGAAAGCTATTTAAAAGTAAAACAGTCATAGATATAATCATTATAATTATTATTATTAAATGACTCCTTTTCATAGCTTTCAACTCCCATTTATTTATATTATTCAGCTTGTGTATAAATTAAAGTTGTTTCACCAACAGTAATTGCAATATCATCAGATGCAGTAGCTGTACCATCTTTTTTCCATGATAGTGTTAAAGTAACTGGTGAAGATTTACCTTCTTTTAATACACTATTAGCAGTTACTCCAGTTAATGAATAAGTAAGTTCATTACATACAGCAGTTGCTTCTTCTTGTGTAGCTTTACTTCCTGTAGCTGGAGCACAACTTAAAGTACCCATGGTAAATGTAGATAATTCTGCATCAAGTGTACCGGTATTAGCAACTAAAAAGTTATAAGTAACAGAGTCACCAGGAGCTTTTAATGTAACATCAAATCCTGAAACTTGTGTATCTGTTAAAGTAGCTTCTGTACCAATTTGAGCAAAACCAGTCTTAGTACCAGTTAAAGCAGTATCAGTTGTATTAGAATAAGCAAATTTAACATTCCAAACAGCTGGATCAACTTTAGCAGTACCATTAATTTTTAATGTAGAAGAATAAGCAGCATATCCAATTGTTAATCCTACAACAGCAACCATTAAAGCAATAACCGCAATAATTCTAAATCCTCTTTCTTTTTCCATTTCACATATCCTCCTCTAATATATTTTACGTATCAATTATATCTTAGAAGAAGAATGCTAGTCAAGTATAAAAAACGAACAAAAAAAGACAAAGTGTAAAAAAATAAAAATAAAAAAGCAGGACAAACAAACTATATTTAATCCTGTTCTTTATTCATTAACTAATTCTATATCTTTCCCATTCAACAATAGTAAATAAAGACCCTTAACATTAGTTAATTTTTACTCTTTTACTTCAATTTTTTATCTAACAACTTATAATCCATAACTACTCTTATTAAAGTATCATTCTCTTCACTAAAATCTAAAGTCATATAATCATTAATTTTTCTAAGCATCTAAATCTTATAATAAAATTTTAAAAAGGAAAATCTACTTATTTAACACTTTCAATACTATAAAAACTATATAAATTATCATCAGACATCTTAAATGTATAAAGATATTTAGCACTTTTAACTATAGAGCCAGTTTTATCTTCAACATCTAAAGATTCATATATTCTAACAGTATCTCCTTCTCCTTCAGCCTTATATATATCATAATTATATGTAAAGTCTTTAGAGAACAAATCATCATTTGTATCATTAGAATATAACACATAAGAATCAATATCTTCATTATATACATAAGTATCATTATCTGGATTTACTTTAATATTAACATCAGTACTCATTTGAAATCTATCTCCAAATACTTCTTGATATGATCTTTCAACATCTTCTCTTTTAATAATTGTTTTATCACTACATACCAATTTTCCATAAGAATTCTCACTAGGCAATGAAGTACAATCATCCGCTTCTAAAAAGTCAACACCCTTAAGATTTAAATATGCAAGTACCATTTTATGAACCTCAGTCATATCAGAAATGATACTACTACTTTCACCATCATACATCCAGTATGGAGAAGTAGATTTAAAATCATGTACTGTAGTATATAAACTTTGTACTAATCTACTATTTTTATCTAAGCTAACTACCGTAATTGTCTCTTTTTTAGAAAATATAGTTTTAAAAACAAATATTACAATAATAATACCAATTATTCCAATTATTGCTAAAACCAACATTTTAGTATTAAAAGCTTTTTTAGTACTTTTACTATTTGAAACCATTTCATCAAATTTCATAATTTATCACCAACTATTCTATTTATTAGGATCAACAAGAATTTTAACAGCGTCATCTTTACCAGATGTTAATCTTTCATATGCTTTTTGAACTTCATCTAAAGAAACAACATCATCAACAAATTTTAATGTGTCTATTTTTTTACTTGCCATTAAATCAATACATGTTTGAAACTCTTCTTTTGTATAAGCAATTGAACCTTTAATTGTTAATTCTCTCATAACTGAAACAATTGTAGGTATTGTAACTGTTCCTAAGGAAACTCCAACTAAAATAACTCTACCACCAGGTCTTACAGCCATTAAAGCTGAACTAACTGCAGGTGAATTTCCACAGCATTCAATAACAACATCGAATCCACCATTAGTAATTTGTGTTGTTTTTTCTAACATCTTAGTATCTTTGGCATCAAACCATTCATCACAAACTCCAAGTCTAACACTCTTCTTACCACGAGCATCATTTGTCTCAGATAAAGCTACATAACTAGCTCCTTCCATCTTCGCAAACATTGCCGAAACAAGACCAATGATACCGCCACCAATAACTAATACTTTCTCACCAATTTTTATATCAGCTAAATGTACAGCATGTAATCCAACAGCACTAGGTTCAACCATCGCAACTTCTTCATCACTAACGTTATCAGGTACTTTTAAAACCATATCAGGTCTAATAGCCATTTTAGGTGCTAAAGCTCCAGGATTAGTTAAAGAAAGACCCGTAGCCTTACTCCAAGTTTCAGGACAATATTGTGGATTACCTGTTAAGCATGCACTACAATGTCCACATGGAGAAATAGGTAAAGCAGTTACTCTATCTCCTTCTTTTAAATCTTCTCTACTACCAGGATTATAAACAACACCTACATACTCATGACCCATAACTAATCCAGCTGGCTCACCAGTATCCCAGTAATGAATATCAGATCCACAGATACCACACTTTTTTACATCAATTAAAACACTTCCATCTTCACTAACAGGCTCATCAATTTCACTCACTTCAAATTTTTTAACATCTTTTATCTTAAGACATCTCATAAATGAACTCCTCCTATCATCTAATATAATAATAACATAAATAAACAAAAAATAAATATTTTTATGACAAAAATCTGTCCATACGAAAGGAAAATTATGAAAATATGTGTTTATGCCATTTCTAAAAATGAAGAAAAATTTGTCAAACGTTGGACTGAGTCCATGAAAGAAGCAGATGAAATATACGTTTTAGATACTGGCTCAACTGATAATACTGTTAAACTTTTAAAAGAAAATAATGTCCATGTCAAAATAAAAGAAATAATACCTTGGCGTTTTGATATAGCTCGCAATGAATCATTAAATTTAGTCCCTCTCGATACAGACATATGTGTTTGTACAGATTTAGACGAAGTCTTTGAAAAAGGTTGGAGAAAACATCTAGAACAAGCTTGGCAAAAAGGTACAACAAGAGCTAGATATACATATAATTGGAGTCTTGATAAAAATAATATTCCAAAAGTTACTTTTTACACAGAAAAAATACATACCAGAAATAATTATACTTGGATAAACCCAGTTCATGAAGTATTATCCTGTTCAACAAAAGAAAACCAAATAATTATAAATGACATAGTTTTAAATCATTATCCAGATATTACAAAAAGTCGTAATAGTTACTTACCATTATTAGAACTAGCTATAAAAGAAAATCCAAACAATGACCGAAATATGCACTATTTAGGTAGAGAATATATGTACTACGGCTACTATAAAAAAAGTATTAAAACACTAAAAAAACATCTCTCACTAGAAAGTGCTACTTGGAAAGATGAACGTTCTGCATCAATGCGTTATATCAGTCGCTGTTACAAGAATTTAAAGAAGTATGACCAAGCTAAACTCTGGCTAGATAAAGCTATTAAAGAAACTCCATACTTAAGAGAACCATATGTTGAAAAAGCATTACTTGCCTACTTACAAGAAAACTATTTAGAAGTAGAAACATACTGTCTAAAAGCTCTAACTATAACATATCATCCCAAAACTTATATAAATGAAGTATTTGCCTGGGATGAAACAATATATGACTTACTATCAATATCAAATTACTATCAAAAAAAATATAATTATGCAATTTATTTTATAGACAAAGCTCTAGAAATATCTAAAGATAATAAAAGACTTCTAAATAACAAAAAAATATTTATTGAAAAAGAAAAAGATTAATTACCAGTATATAAATTAATCTTTCCTTCTCTATAAGCTAAATAAATTTTATTCCAAATTACACTTTCAATATCTCTAGCTTTTTTAGGATGCATCAAATATCTAAGTACAAGTTCAACATGATCATCTACAATTCTAGTATAAATCATTGGCTCTAATTTATTAAAATAAATTCTATTAGTAGTATTAACATCATCTATCTGACTTTTCATCTTTCTAGGTATACTTTTTACAGTATCTAAACTATTAACTATTTTATATATTTCTTTTTTATTATCAGCTAAATTGCAATCTAAACAAATCTTTACAATTATTTCATCCCATATATATTTAAAACCTTTATTAATATTTTTTACAGGTTTAGAAATAATAGTAGAATTAGGATAATGAATAACTATACCAGTAGACTGTCCATTATCTTCTTTAGTAGATATTTCAAGTATTTCAAAACTAAATGTTGAAATACTCATAACATCTCCTTTTATATCTTCAATTTGTATACGTTCTTCCACTTTAAAAGGTTTTTTTATTTTTATATAAATACCACAGAAAAAATTAAGTATAAAGTCTCTTAAAGCAATAGTCATTGCTGCTGAAATAACACTAATAAATGTCATCAAACTTTTAATATAATCATCGAATAAAAATAAAAATATTAATATTTCCAAAATATTCAATGTTACTTGATAAGCTTGATTAGAAATAAATTCTTTTCTCCCTGTTGCAATTTTCTGTATAATCTTTTTTCCAAGTATTTTTAAAACATGAAAAGCAATTATAACAACTAAGCTAGATATCAATAATCTCATATATTCTTCTTCTATAGTAGTAACTCTAGCTAAAGTACTACATATCTCTTCATACAATCTCATAAAATCCCTCCTTAAAAGTCAAGAATATAAAATATAGCACAAAAAGCCAATAATTAAAAGTACTAATTGTAATATATGTAAAAATTTACAGAAAATTGACAGAAAAAAGGAAGGATAATTACTTATCCTCCGTTTGAAGAACATATTGATCATTTTTATAATCAACAAAAACTGTATTATTAGGTTTGACTTTACCCTCAATTATCATTCTAGCAAGCAGCGTCTCAATAGTACGACTTACTAATCTTTTTAAAGGTCTAGCTCCATAATTAATATCATAACCTTCTTCTATTAATTGACTTCTTGCTTTATCACTTAAAGCTATTTTTATATTAACATCACTTAAACGTTTTTCAATATCCGTAAATATTTTATCAAGTATAGAGTTAATTGCTTCTTTTGACAATGGATCAAACACAATAATTTCATCAATTCTGTTAATGAACTCTGGTCTAAAATAACTTCTAACTTCATCCATTACTTTAGAAGAATCTCCATTTAAAATATGTTCGCTGCCTAAATTAGATGTCATTATAATAATTGTATTTTTAAAGTCAACTGTACGACCATTAGAATCAGTAATTCTACCATCATCTAACACTTGTAAAAGTAAGTTTAAAACTTCTGGATGAGCTTTTTCAATTTCATCAAATAAAACTATACTATATGGATTACGTCTAACAGCTTCTGTTAATTGTCCACCTTCTTCATATCCAACATATCCTGGAGGAGAACCAATTAAACGTGATACACTAAACTTCTCCATATATTCACTCATATCAATTCTAATCATATGAGCTTCATCATCAAATAACTCATAAGCTAAAGTTCTAGCTATTTCTGTTTTACCAACACCAGTAGGTCCTAAAAACATAAATGACGCAATTGGTCTATTAGGATCTTTTATACCAGCGCGTGACTTAATAATAGCATCACTTACAAGTTTTATAGCCTTATCTTGTCCCTTAACACGTTTTTTCATATTTTCATCTAACGCTAAAAGCTTTTCTTTTTCGCTACTTACTAGTTTTGCAACTGGAATATTAGTCCATTTCGCAATAACACCAGCTATATCATCACTAGTAACAGTATCACTTAATATTTTATTTTTCTCAGTATTATTTAATTCTTCCAACTCTTTTTCAAGTCTTGGAATTTCACCATGTCTAAGTACTGCTGCTCTTTCCAAATCATATTTATTTTCAGCTTGATCAAGTTCAAACTTAGCTTCTTCTATTTCAGCTTTTTTCTTCTTAATATCACTATTCAAGTTCTTCTCTTTATTCCAAGCTTCAGTTAATTCTTTTTCTTTTACTTGTAATTTTTCAACTTCAGCATCAATTGCTTCTCTACGTTTCTTAGAAATTTCATCTTTTTCTTTCTTTATTGCTTCTCTTTCTATTTGTAAACGCATAATTTTATGAGTTAAATTATCCAAATTAACTGGAACTGAATCCATTTGTACTCTAATAGTTGCACAAGCTTCATCTACTAAATCAATTGCCTTATCTGGCAAATAACGATCTGTAATATAACGATTAGATAAAGTAGCAGCAGAAACTAAAGCCTTATCTTGAATAGAAACACCATGATGTATTTCAAATCTTTCTTTTAAACCACGTAGAATTGTAATAGTATCCTCAACCGTAGGTTCAGATACTTTAATCTTTTGGAAACGTCTTTCTAGTGCTCCATCTTTTTCAATATATTGACGATACTCATTTAAAGTAGTAGCACCTATAACATGAATTTCACCACGAGCAAGCATAGGTTTCAAAATATTAGAAGTATCCATTGCTCCTTCAGTTCTACCAGTACCAACAATCATATGTATTTCATCAATAAACATGATTATATCGCCTTCGCTTTTTTTAACTTCGTTTAACACTTTCTTTAAACGTTCCTCAAATTCACCTCTATATTTAGCACCAGCTACTAAAGCAGCCATATCTAATTCCCATATAGTTTTATTCTTTAAACTAGAAGGAACATCTCCTTTAATAATTCTTAAAGCAAGTCCTTCAACTATTGCTGTTTTACCAACACCTGGTTCACCTATTAAAACTGGATTATTTTTTGTTTTTCTTGATAATACTCTAGTGATACTACGTATTTCTTCATCTCTACCAATAACTGGATCAATTTTGCCCTTTTTAGCGGCTTCAGTTATATCACGACCATATTTTTCTAATACATTTTCATCTTGCTCTTCTTGATAATTATTATACATATTCTATCACCTCTTCAATACTTATTTTAACTCATCTTTTAGCACTTGTCAATAATGAGTGCTAAAAGATTAAAAATAATAAAACGTAAGTTTCCTTACGCCTTATTTACTCACTAGTTTTAGTAGTATCTGTACTAGTTTTAACTAATTCTTTATAATCTCCGCCAGTACTTTTATTACTACCATCACTCTTAATTTCATCCATTACTCTACTTTGCCAATTACCTCTATGAATTACTCTCTTACATTGATTACTATCAATTAATTCTCTCTTACTTAATTGTGATAATCTATGGAAATCATCTGAATCCATAATATATATTGCGTCCCCTGTAGAAACTCTACCAGTATTAGCATTTTCAAAATACTTTTCCAATACTATTTTTCCATTAGAATGTACATAAGCAACATATCCATCAAAAGTATTTAATCCTCTAAGTGTACACATCGGATCAGAAGATTCATGAAATGTCTTTTTTTCTAAATAAAGTTCAGTTAAATGTTCACGATAACGAATCTTTTCTTCTTCACTCATTTCTCTTGTTTTTCTACTAATACTATTAGTAAATGCTTCATCCAAAGTCTTACCATCAGGTATCATTTCCCAATTAGCAGATAAATCTTTTAAATAATCATTCATAAATTCTTCTACTTCACTAGGACTCATAGCAGAAAAATCATAACTACTAAGAGTTACAGTCTTTAACTCTGGATAATTAATTAATAATTGTTTATATCTTTCTTTTAATGACTTAGGTGTCACAACATAGCCAGCTTTACTAGGGATACCAGGTATAGTAGATTTAAATTCATCTACAACTATCTCTAAGTCACTATCAACTTCATCTCCTAATTCTAAAAGATAATTAGAAACATAAAATAAATATCTTTGTTTAGAATCTGGAGATACACTTTCAGCATAATCCAAATATTGATGAGCAACATAAAGTTCAAATCTACTCATGTCTTCTTTAGATAAAAAAGATAAATCAACTGGATGTTCACGTAAAAAATCCATGACTTCATCAAAATTATCAATAATATATGTAAGTAAATCAGCACAGGCATTAGCGTATATTGCTGGATTTAATTTAATATCAGCTAATTTTAAAAATCTATCTACAGTTTTTTTATCACCAAGACTTGCTACTAAATCTTCTTGTATTAGTCTTCTTTGAGCAAAAGTAAGCTTTGAACTTGTTAAATAATCTTTAACTTCCTTAGCCCTTTTTTGATCTCTTAAAGCTCTCTCATATGCTTGATATATAAACGGAAAATTCTTAGATAATTTTTTATCAGTAGATACCATTCTTAAATTAGAAATATACTTTTTACAACCAGTTTCCTCATCTAATAAGAAATCATTTAAATCTTCTCCATCTAAAAATCTTCCATCATGTTCTTTAGTAATATTTAAATTATAAATAATTGTAGAAACAACCGCTGTAAGAGAAAAGCATAACTTCTTACTAATATTATCCTTATCCTGTACTATTCCTAAAGTTTGAAATATTTGTATATTTGGATAGTAATCTACTTTACCAGATAAAAAATCCATAAATTCTTCCAAAGATTTATTAAGAACACTTTTTATTCTTTTTTTATTACTACATAAATTTAAAAGATCCCTCGATAACAAAGTAACAGGTGTATTAACAGGTATACCCTTATTAATTACTTCATCTACATTATCCAACATAATTACACTTCCCTTTGACTGATTAGATATTTTATCATAAATTGTCAATTTTGTCTAAAAAAGAGAGCTTACACTCCCTTCATAATTTTAACAGCTACATCTTTTGCTTCTTCTAAGTCTTTAAAATGTTTATCTACATATTCCTTATCTTTATCTTTACTCTTTAATTCAT
>CAVIUA010000007.1:0-10314 GCA_963645945.1 bacterium | reverse complement strand
ATTACTACATGATTCATGAAAAGAGTGAAACAACAGTTAGAGATGAGAGAGTATTTGATATTTTAAAAATAGTTGATAAGATAAGAAACTATTTAAAAAATGATAAATCAATCAAAGAAACAGTAGATAAATTAACTGTCCAAATATTAACAAATTATACGATTCAACAAAGATATCAATCTGATAAAAGTATCGCAATGAAATTTATTGACGATACATTTAATTATTTAAAAAAAGAAATTCCAGATTATAAAAAAAATAAGTATTATCAAGGAAGAAGTACAGCTAAAAGAACAATAGAAAAAAGTAAACTACTAACAAAAATATATTGCAAAATATATAGACTTCATTTAAGAAAAATATAAGAATGTAATAATATTCTCACCATTTCCTTTACATGAAAAATAAAATATATTATAATTAATTTATAATCATACGGTGGGGGAAGTAGGTATGAATAAAAAAGAAGTAAGAAACTCAAATTATGAATTAATGAGAATAATTTCCATGCTATTTATAGTTTTATGGCATGTAATTTTACACGGTAATATCAGTTCAAATTGTGCTAATGATGGTATATTAGCAATTTTTGACGTTATGTTATTATTTATAATTGTACATGTCAATTCCTTTGTATTATTAACGGGCTATTTTCAATCTGGCTCATCAAAAATAAAACAGTCTAAAGTCTGGTCTATATTAATTTCAAATACATTTTATAAAGTTATATTTTTAATCATCTTTACAGCAATAGGAATAGAAACTGTAACAAAACCAGAAATTATTGATGAATTATTACCATTTAATGTTAACGAATACTGGTTCATTCAAGTATATATTTTCCTATACTTATTAATTCCATTTATAAATAAGTTGATTAATTCTCTAAATCAAAAAGAGTTTAAGAGATTACTTTTAGTTCTACTTTTTATATTTTCACTATTACCATATCTAACTGGAGCAAGGGCTTTTCTAAATACTGGATACACACTTTATCATTTTGTATATTTATATTTAATCGGTGCATATTTAAGAATTTATCCATTAAAAGATATGGATATGCTAAAAAGATTCAGCAAAGAGAAATTACAAATCGTCTTAATGATAACAATGATTTTATGTGTTATTTTAAACTATGGCATATATAAAACAAGTGAGTCATTATTAACTGCAAATTCTATATCATATGAGTATGGCAGTGACTTAATGTTTATGACAAAGGCATACTGTAATCCAATTGTTATATTACAATCAATATGTTATTTTTCATTATTTGGTACATTCAATTTAAAGAGCAAGCTTATCAACAAAATGTCAGCGCTAACTTTTGGAGTATATTTAATTCATGAGAACAACTTTGTTAGACTACATTTATACAAATGGCTAAAAATAGACAATGGTGTCATTGGATCATACAAATTCGTAATATACGCATTAATAATAAGTATAGTAATATATATTGGCGCTTCTATTATAGAATTAATACGTCAAGCAATTGGAAATATTATTAAAAAAAGTAGTATATATAATAAAGTAAAAGATAGCTATTACAAATGGTATTACAACTTGATAACATAGCTTCTTTTATTATGCAGTAAGTTTGACTATAATACTTTTCATATGATATAATCAAGAATAGTGAAGAGCACATGAATTGAGGAGGAAAAATTATGTCAGCAATAAAAAACATGTGGAAAAATTTCAAAAAATATCAGTTTTTAATGTCTCAACTTATTTCAAGAGATTTTAAAGTAAAATATAAAAGATCAGTTTTAGGAATAGTGTGGAGTTTACTGTATCCAATACTAATGCTTATGGTAATGGCAACAGTTTTTTCACAGATGTTTAAATTTAAAGTTGATGGTGTAAATTATATAGTTTATTTAATGACCGGTATAATCATGTTTAACTATTTCAGTGAAGCCTCAAACAGTGCTATGACATCTGTTGTAGATAACTTTCTATTAATAAATAAGGTATATATACCAAAATATATTTTTCCTTTAGCAAAATGCATTTTTGTAGGAATAAATTTCCTATTAACTTTAATACCATGGCTTGGAATAATATTATTATCATATATAGGACTAGGAGATTATGTATGTCATATTAATTTTTACTACTTACTGATTCCATATATATTACTCTGCTTTTTCTTATTTACAGCTGGAGTTGGATTAATCCTTTCATGCGTGTCAGTTTTCTTAAGAGATGTATTTTATATATATGGAATTGTCTTAACAATATGGAATTATGTTACTCCTGTATTCTATAGTATAGAGATAATACCAGATTATTTACAACCAATTTTTAAAATGAATCCATTATATCAATATATAACTGCTGTTAGAGAAATTGTGTTATATGGTAGAGCTCCAAGCCTTAGCATGATGTTAGCAGTAACACTTATTGGTATTGGTACATTAGTAATAGGAACAGCTATATTTAGAAAGAAACAAGATAAATATATATATTACATCTGATTGGAGGATACAATGATAACATTAGATAAAGTTTCAATGAAATTCAATTTAGGAATAGAAAAAGAGTTTTCTATAAAGCAAGCTTTTGTAAATTTTCTGAATCCAAAACACAAAAAAAAGAAACCAGAAGATTTCTGGGCGTTAACTGATATCAGTTTTAATGTCAAAAAAGGCGAAGTTATAGGACTAATAGGAAGCAATGGTGCTGGTAAAAGTACATTATTAAAAGTTGTTTCGGGCGTTATGAAACCAACAAAAGGAAAAGTAACTGTGAATGGAGCAATATCACCAATGATAGAGTTGGGAGCCGGTTTTGATGGAAATTTAACAGCAAAAGAAAATATCTACTTAAATGGTGCTATTCTAGGGTATTCAAAGAAATTCATAGATGAAAAATTTGAAGAAATTGTAGAATTTTCAGAACTAAGAGATTTTTTAGATGTACCAGTAAAAAACTTTTCTTCAGGAATGACTGCAAAGCTAGCATTCTCGATAGCAACAGTTGTTAATCCAGAAATTTTAATAGTTGATGAAATATTATCTGTAGGTGATATAAAATTTCAAGAAAAAAGTAAGAATAAGATGTTGGAAATGATAAAAGGTGGAACAACAGTAATGTATGTATCACATTCACTAGAATCAATAAGAGAATTATGCGATAGAGTAATATGGATTGAACATGGAAAAATGATAAAAATGGGGAATACTAAAGAAATATGTGATGAATATTATAAATCTCAAATGAAATAAGGAGTGAAAACGGAGATTATGAAAATATTGACAGTAGTAATACCAACATATAATGTTGAAAAGTACTTAGAAAGATGTCTAGATAGTCTTACATATGATGAAAGTATTTTGGATGATTTAGAAATCTTAGTAGTAAACGATGGAAGTAAGGATAACTCACTAAGTATTGCTAAAAAATATGAAAAAATGTACAGCAATTGCATTAAGGTCATTGATAAAGAAAATGGTGGACATGGTTCAACTATAAACGCAGGATTAAAAATTGCAACAGGAAAATATTTCCGTGTTGTTGACAGTGATGACTGGGTAAATATAGATGACTTTTCAATGTTTGTAAAAGAATTAAAAAAATTAAATGCAGATTTAGTAATTACAGATTACAGAAGAGAATTAATTTATTCTGGTGAAAGTATCCTAGTTCCATATACCGATAAAATAGAGCTTGATAAATTATATAATATAGAGGAATTAGATTTATCATCTCTAGGTGATGAATATTTTACTATGGCAACTTCAACATATAAAACGGAAAAGTTAAGAACTGCAAAACTTGTTTTAGATGAGCATACATTTTATGTTGACATGGAATATAACTTGTTAGCATTTCCTCAAATTGAAACATTTATTAGATTAAATTATGACATATATAGATATTACATTGGAAGGCCAGATCAAAGTGTTAATATTAATAGCATGATAAAAAATAGAGCACACCATGAAAAAGTGTTAAAAAGACTAATTGAGTTTTATAGTAATACAAAGTTATCGAACAATAAAAAGCAATACGTTGAAAAAGTACTTATTTTACTTAGCAGAACACACTATATAATTTATTGCAAGAGTACATTGCCAAGTAGAAAAATTCTTAATGAAATAAGAGAATTTGACAGTTACATGAAAGAAAAATCTCCGAAATTATACAATGCAACCAATAAATATAAGTTTATAAGGTTTCATAGAAAAACAAATTTCATTTTTGCCCAAAGCTATAGAGGAATAATTGCAAGAATCATTGAGAAATATTCAAGTGAGGAGGAAAAATAATGAAGGGTTTGGTATATAGTTGGTTTTTTCCACCAATAAATTCATCAGAAGGGCTTGTAACATTTAAGCTACTAAAAAATTCAGAATATAATTATGATGTTTTTACTCAAAAAAGTGATACAGTATGGACTTATGGTGCCAATGAAAATAAATTAGTAAGTAAAAACATAAATCCTATTTTTGCTCAGTCAGATAACAGACGTGACTGGGTTAAAGAAGGCGTTGAATACTACGAAAAAAATAAAAATAAATATGATTTCATTATGACTCGTTCTATGTCACCTGATGCTCACAAAATAGCTCTTGAAATCAAAAAAAGACATCCAGAAGTAAAATGGATAGCATCATTTGGTGATCCAATTAGTGATAATCCGTTTGAATATTTTAACAGAGTTAACAATCCATATACCATAAAAGGTAATGGATTTGAAAATTTAAAAATAGGTTACATAATTTCTCCAATGCGACTAATGAAGTCTGCTTTTTGGAAATTGCGCCGCAAAAGATACTTAATGACAATTGAAAATGAAAGTAAAAAGTTTAAACTTCAAACAAGTGTTTTGAACCAAGCTGATAGAATTATTCTAAATAATCCATATCAAAAAGAACATATGTTAAAAAAACAAAAAAACAGAGACGTTATTGAAAAAAAGATTATAATTATTCCACATACATATGATAAAGATTTTTATGCGAAAAAAATCAATAAAAATAATGAGAAGATAGTTATAAGTTATTTAGGACATTGTGATGATGTAAGAACACCTAAATGTTTTTTTGAGGCGCTTGGAAGACTAAAAAACAAGTATGATAATATATCGGATAAATTAATAGTTAACTTTTATGGCGATTTATCAGTGAAAGATAAAGCAAGGATAATTGACGAAGAAATTTATGATTTTGTTAAAGTAAGAAAGCCTGTTACATATTTTGAAAGCCTTAAAATAATGCAAGAAAGTGACTGGCTGTTACTAATTGATGCTAATCTAGGTCAATACATAAATGAAAACATCTTTTTTGCAGCAAAGATAGCAGATTACTTGGGTGCAAATAATAATATACTTGGAATAACTATGGAAAAAGGTGCTAGTGCCGATATTTTAAGAGAAACAAATTCAATAGTTTCTTCACATAGTTCAGATGAAATATATATGTACTTAAGCCAAATAATAAATAATAGATGCTTACATAAAACTTGCAATCAAGAAAAATATAACATAAAAAATGTTGTTGGAGACTATGACAAAATGGTTGAGGAACTCGTTCGAAAATAACATAGATGGAGGTTAATATGGAAAAATATGATTATATAATTGTTGGAGCTGGGTTATTTGGTGCAACTTTTGCCAATATTGCTCATAAAAATGGAAAAAAAGTATTAGTTCTTGAAAAAAGAAATCACATAGCTGGTAATGTTTATACAGAAGAAGTTGAAGGAATTAACGTACATAAGTATGGAGCACATATTTTTCATACCGATTATAAAGATGTATGGGATTATGTAAATTCATTTGTTGAATTTAATAGATATACAAATTCTCCAGTAGCACGAATCAATAATGAAATATATAATATGCCATTCAATATGAACACATTTGCAAAAATTTGGGATGACGTTTTCACTCCTGAAGATGCACTAAGACATATAGAAGAAGAAAGAAAAGAAATCAAACACGAACCAACAAATCTAGAAGAACAAGCTATATCACTAGTTGGAAGAACAATTTATGAAAAATTAGTCAAAGGTTATACAGAAAAACAATGGAATAGAGACTGTAAAGATTTGCCTGCATTCATCATCAAAAGATTACCTGTAAGATTGATTTATGACAATAATTATTTCAATGATAGATATCAAGGAATACCGACGGGTGGATATACAAAATTAGTAGAAAAAATGTTGGAAGGAATTGAAGTAAGATTAAATACAAACTACTTTGACAAACAAGATGAATACAAAAAAATGGCCAAAACTATAATATATACAGGGCCAATAGATGAGTATTTCAATTACTCAGAAGGAGCTTTAGATTGGAGATCATTAAGATTTGATACCCAAATATTAGATATGGAAAATTATCAAGGAAATGCCGTTGTAAACTACACAGGCCATGAAGTAGAATATACAAGAGTAATTGAACATAAGCATTTCGAGTATGGAACTCAACCAAAGACAGTAGTAACTTATGAGTATCCTGCTGATTATAAAGAAGGAATGGAAAAGTACTATACAATTAACGATGACAAGAATAATGAATTAGCAGAAAAGTATAGAGAACTTTGCAAAAAAGAAAAAAAAGTTTTATTTGGTGGTAGATTAGCCGAATATAAATATTATGATATGGACGACGTTATCAAGTCAGCATTTGATAAATATAACAGTTTACAGAAAGGGATGTAGTAGATATGAAAATATTTGTAGTAAGTTGGTTTTATCCTCCAGTAACAACATCAGAAGCATTTGTTACATATAAATTATTATCTAACTCAAAAAATGAATATTACTTATGCAGTGCTTCTTCATCTAGATGGAGTTATAACAGCAAAAGTGAATTAGAAAGTGATAATATAAAACACTATACAATCGATACTGATGATTTTGATGAATTCAATGAAAAAACAGTTGAATTATATAAGAAATTATCTAAAAAAATAAAATTTGATGCAATAATGACTAGATCAATGCCAGTAGAACCACAAAAGGCTGGTTTCGAGATCAAAAAATTTGATAAAGATATTCCATGGATTGTTAGTTTAGCAGATCCAATAGGTAACAATCCATATGAAACACTATATCCTTTATATAAAAATAGACATGGACTTGTCAGAAGAATATATAGATATGCGCCTAACTTTTGTTTAAGCTTTGCTTGTAATTTTGTACGCTCAAAAGAAACAAGACGCTTATCAGCTATAAATAGATTTCAAAATAAATTAATCAAAAAAGCTGATCTAATAATTGTTCCAACAAAAGAGCAAGGGGAATTTATAGTTAGAGATAAACAAATTTATAATGAAAAATGCTTAGTTGTTCCTCATTC
Organism: bacterium; assembly: GCA_963645945.1. Taxonomy (GTDB): domain Bacteria; phylum Bacillota_I; class Bacilli_A; order RF39; family UBA660; genus CAG-877. The sequence goes on along the minus strand of CAVIUA010000007.1, from coordinate 2,996 downwards.
ATATTCAAAAGAATTATATGCAAAACACACCTCAAAAAATGATAAGTTTGTTTTTTCATTCATTGGTCAAAGCGATGCTTTTAGAAGTATTGAACCAGTTGTAAAAGCAATAAAATTAATAAAAGATATAAGGCCAGAATTTTTAGATAAAATAAAAGTACGACTTATTGGCAATATACCAAATCGTGTAAAGAATATGATTTATGTTTATTTTTTACAAGATGTATTTAGTATAGAAGGTTCAGTTAATTATTTTGATAGTCTAAAAGCAATGCAAGAATCTGATTGTCTAATACATATTGATGCTTTGTTCCCAAATCTACCTAATGAGTCTATTTTCTTTGCTGCAAAAATAGCAGACTACATGGGAGCTGGGAAACCTATTTTAGGAATTACTAATCCTGCATCTCCTGCCGGAAAAATGATAAAAAATGCTGGTGGAGTAGTAACAAAAGGAGAACAACTTGATTTGGCAAAGAAAATAATGGAAACAGTTGATAATCCTCCAAAAGTGAATGAAGAATACTGTAAAAAGTTCGAAGCAAAAGCCGTTGCGAAAGTATATGATTCAGAAATAGAGAGGAGAATAAAGAATGAAAAATAATAAAATCCTTGCTATAGGTATTCCATCTTACAATGGTGAAAAATACCTAGACAGATGTATAAATACATTTGTAGATGAAGAATTGTTTGATAAAGTTGAAGTTATTATTGTTAATGATGGATCAACTGACAACACAAAGGAAATAGCTGAAAAATATCAAAAACTATATCCTAAAATGGTAAGAGTAATTAATAAAGAAAATGGTGGACATGGTTCAGCTGTTAATGCAGCATTATATTCAACGAATGCAAAGTATTATAAAGTCGTTGACTGTGATGACTGGGTTGACACAAAAAAACTAAAAGAATTAGTAGAATTTCTAGAAAAAAACAATTGTGATATTGTATCTAATAATTATGAAACCGTAAACATGGTTACAGGAAAGACAGATTTAATTGCAACAAGAAATGTGAAGTATGGCGAAATATATAAATTTTCTGAAATTGATGCCGAAAACATTTATATGTCAATTCACTCAATGACTTATAGAACTAAATTACTAACAGAACACAATATAAAATTACAAGAAAAGACTTTCTTTGTAGATGTTGAATATCAATTGTTACCAATTCCATATGTTAAGACAGTCGCATTTTTAGACTTTGTTGTATACAAATACATGATTGGTAATGTTAATCAAAGTGTTGATATGAATAATTTTATTCGTAGATATAGTGATCATGACAGAGTAGTAAAAAGAATATTAGACTTTTTAGATACTGCAAAATTAAGTGAAAACCAAGAAAAATATGTAAGTAATGTATTTACAAAAGTTTTATATACACATTATTCTTTAGGTTACTTCTATGACGATGATAAAGAAAGAGGAATCAAAAGATCATTAGAACTAGATGCCTATTTAAAAGAAAAAAATAATGAATATTATGAAAAAATGGGAAGAATATATCCAATTCTAAGAGAAGCAAGAAAAAATAACTTTGAATTAATTGAAAAAAAATCATTGAAAAATAGCATATATAACACACTAAGAACTATAAAAAGAATTTTATTTAATTAGGAGGGTGAAAAATGGGCAAAATAAAAGTCATGAGTGTTTTTGGAACACGTCCAGAAGCTATTAAAATGGCACCGTTGGTTAAAGAACTAGAAAAAAGAAAAGAAATAGAATCAATTGTTGCAGTAACTGCACAACACAGAGAAATGTTAGATCAAGTATTAGAAACATTTGATATCAACCCTGATTATGATTTGAATATTATGAAGCAAGGCCAAACGTTAGGAGATGTAACAACAAGAGCTTTACAAGGATTAGAGGGTGTTATTAAAGAATGTAATCCTGATATTGTTTTGGTACATGGTGACACAACAACAACATTTGCCGGAGCATTAGCGGCATTCTACAATCGTGTATCTATTGGACACGTAGAAGCAGGACTTAGAACATATGATAAATACAGTCCATGGCCAGAGGAAATGAATAGACAAATGGTTGACTGTATGACAGATATGTATTTTGCACCTACTGATTTAAGTAAAGAAAACTTATTAAAACAAAATATTGATGCAAGTAAAATATATGTTACTGGTAATACTGCAATCGATGCGATGAGCACAACAGTAGAAAGTAACTATAAACATGAAGTAATCGACTGGGTAGGAGATAGTAGAATGATACTTCTTACCGCTCATAGAAGAGAAAATTTAGGAGAACCAATGAGACATATTTTCACAGCTATTAAGAGATTAGTAGATGAGTTTGAAGATATCAAAGTTGTGTATCCAATTCATAAAAATCCATTGGTAAGAGAAATTGCCAACGAAATATTACAAGGAAATGATAGAGTAAAATTAATTGAACCATTGGAAGTGTTTGATTTCCATAATTTCCAAAATAAGAGCTATATAATTATGTCTGATTCAGGTGGAATTCAAGAAGAAGCACCTTCACTTGGAAAACCAGTACTAGTTTTAAGAGATACTACAGAAAGACCAGAAGGTATAGCAGCAGGAACATTAAAACTAGTTGGAACTGATGAAGAAACAATATATAAAGAAGCTAAAAAATTATTAACTGATAAAAATGCATACGACAAGATGAGTAAAGCATCAAACCCATACGGAGATGGTCACGCTAGTGAAAGAATTGCTGATGCAATTATAGAAAAATTTAGTAAATAAATTAGAAAGGTAAAATATGAAAACAAAATATTTAATAGTTGGAGCAGGAATATCTGGTCTAACATTTGCCAATTATTCAGATGATGATTATCTAATTGTTGAAAAAGAAAAAGAGGTTGGAGGCTATTGTCGAACAGTAAAAAGAAATGGTTATACTTGGGATTTTGGTGGACATTTCTTTCATTTTAAAACAGATGAATTTAAGAAAAAATTCATTGATAAAATGAAACAAGAAGATATTATATATAATAAT
>CAVIUA010000006.1:0-18000 GCA_963645945.1 bacterium | reverse complement strand
GTAAATATTTAACATATTCTGGATGATCCTTAATATCATCAAATGTCAATATTTTTTTATAGAATAATTTTTTCAAATCATCTGGTGCACCAGCATCTAAAAAAACATCATTATATTTATCTTTAAAGTCATCAGAAAAACACTGATCCCAGTTAAATACTTTATTAGTTTTAATATAATTATAAATTTTATCTTCCATATAATCATTAAAATCAGGATAATCATCATAATCATTAGTAAAATGTAATGAATAATCAATACTATTTAAAAATAAAGCGTAACGAGAAAAATTTTCAAGTACTTTAGCATTTCCATATCTTAAAGTTAATTCTTCTAATAATTGATCAGAAAATATATTTTTATATCCCAAAGTTTCAACAAATCTATAAGGTAAATAAACATTATCTAAATAAGATAACCAAGATTCATTATAGTACAAATCAGTAAATGACAATTTTTTAGTATAAAATAATTTTTTCAATTCATCAGGAGCAGAATCTGAAATAAATAAATCAGGCAATTCATCTCTAACATTTCCAATTAAAAATTCATAAGAAATTGTATTTCTATCAAGCAATCTTTTACGTAACAATTCATAAAATCTTTTACTACTAACATTATAATAAACAGGTAAATCAGGATAATATAAAATATTTAACATATTCTTTCTTATCGTTTCATCATTAACATCATATTCCGAAAAAAAACTCTTTATATTAGAAATTCCATAACATCCTAATATCTCACTAAGTTCCTTATTAATAACAATAGTATTATCATCTACTGTATCTACTAAAGTCCAGTCTTTAACATCCAAAAATTTAAAATCAAATTTCGAAAAAAGTTCCTCATATTCTTCTAACTTAGTACTAATTTCAAACCTAGGTAAAGTATATATAATTGCTTTTCTAAAGATCTGATCAATTTCATCATTATTAAACATATCAACCATTATACTAAGGTTAATATTTAATTCCCTTAAAAATAAAGGAACAGGCATTTTACTTTCCAAAACATCAAAAAACTCTTCATACTCTTTTAATAATTCAATAGTTTTATTATACCCAATATTTACAGATATTCCTCTAGGACCAAAATCATAACCTAATAATGTTAAATTATAATTACCAAAATCTTTAGAATAATCAATAATTTCTTTATAACCTAAAGAATTACTAAATAATCCTTTATATTTATTTATGAATGATTGAGAAAAATGTTGATTATAATTATACATAAATTCTCTAGAGTTATCCATAATATATTTTCTCTGTAATAAAAAAACATTATCTCTTTGACTACTAATATCCTCTTCTAAAAATTCACTTAAAATATCTTCATTATTATTAGAAAAAATATTATTAAAATCAATCAACAAATCATTATTACCATTTAATAGAAATAAAGAATTACGTAATCCAATTTTAGAAAATAAATTTATAAAATCTGATGAAAAATGTAATTTTGCAAAATTACTATCCGGATCATTTATTTCTATTTCAATCAAATCAGAAACAGTTGCTTTATCTTCAATTACCTTTCTTCTAAAAGATTTAGGAAAATATTCAGATAAAAACAAATATGAATACTTTTCAACAACTTCATCAGAAAAACTATCCTTTTCATAAAAATAATTAAGTTTAGAAAGATTAGATAAATTACATCCAATAGCGTAAATTTTCCCAAAATCATAAGACTTTCTATCTCTAAATTTTAAAACATTAAAATCTAAATTAGCATTTGTATAAGAAAAAGAAATATTAGAAGAATCATCACCAATAAAAGTAATACCATCATATAAAGATGAAGGAATACTACTTAAGTCATATGATAATAACTCATTTTGCAAACTTAAATATTCCAAATCATCTACTTTAGCATAAGAATTAATAAGCTTATTTTTTAAAATTAAAAATTCTTCCTCACTAATAATCTTTCTCATAAAATCATTCCTTTACAAAGCAATTTAAACTAAAATTTAGTACATTTATACATTAATAATATAATTTATAAAACTTTTACCTTACATGACTTACCATATTATAATACAAACGTTTATTTATTAAAAGGATAAAATCATATAATTTCAAAACTTAAATAAAATTTTTATAAAGAACAAAGACTGTATCTATTCATTAATAAGTTACAGTCATTTTCTTAAAATATTATTTATTTTCTTTGTCCTTTTCTTTGTCCTTGTCCTTATCTTTATCCTTTTCCTTATTTTTATTTTTATTTTTTTCTTTTTTCTTTTTCTTCTTTTTTTCATCTTCCTTAGGAATATCTTCTTCTTTAGGTTTCTTTTTTACAACATCAGCAACACTTTCAGCTGAAATTTCAGTTATATTCAAAGGTTCTTCTTCTTTAACTTCTTCAACAACTTCTTCACTTTTACTATTAACTAATTCACTAACTTCAGGTGGAAGAATATCTCTTGCATTTATATCTTGTACTTTTTTTTGTTCCTCATCTTTTTCTTCTTCAACGACTTCTTCTACATCATCTACTTCTTTAGCATCTAAATCTTTATTTTCCTTTTCCTCTTCTTCTTTTTTTTCTAAAATATCCTTATCAATTTCCTCATCAATTTCTTCTTTTGTTAATTCTTCTAAAGGTATATTTTCTTCTTCTTTAACTTGAGGTATCATAGCTAATTTATTTTGAAGTTCAACTTCTAATAACCTAATTTTATCTCTTTCAGCATCAAGTTGAGCTAATACTTTTTTCTTATATTTATTTCTACCTAGTAATAATAAAACAATAATTATTGCTGAAATAACAAATAAAGCAGAAGATACAATTAACATTATATAAGTAAATGAACTTGTAGAAACTTCTTCCACTTCACTACTATTAATATTATTAGCAAATAAAACGTAATCCTTATAAACACCAGATTCAGCTGTAACTCTAATAACGATAACACCATTTTTACCAATATTATTATTACCATAAATTTTAACAGTAGAATTATTATCAACAACAACAGTTGTAATATCAAGTTTATTAGTTGTAATATCACCAATTTTATACTCAAAAACATCACTTGAAAAATTTATATCATATCCAGAAATTTTTAAACTAGATAATAAAGCATTATCAGATAAAATATTTTCCAATTTATTAACATTAATTTTATAAGTAGTACTAGTACCATCCTCTGCTGTAACAACAATATCAAAAATATTTAATCCTATTTCTAAAGATAAATCATCAGGCAATTTAACAGTAGCTTTAGTATCTTTAGGTACAGCTTGAATTTCAATAGTAGAAACATTACTAGAAACATCTATATTATATTCTAAAGTACTAGAAACAAAATCAATTGATGAAGAACTAACAGTAAGAGATTTCAATGATGAATCATTACTTTTAACAACAGGTGCAGGCTCTGGTTCAGGTGAAGGTGTAGGCGTAGGTGTTGGATTATCACTAATAACTGATATCGAAACACTCTTATTAGCAACTGAAACAGTTTCTCCAGAATCTCCCATAAAAGTAATACCAGACATAACAAAATTACCAGTACCAACACTATTAGCTTTTAAGTATACTGTACCAATTTCAAAAACACCAGGTTTCTTATCATTAGATGACAATGAAAGATTAGGCCATTCCGTATTTACATCCCATATTCGTTCAGCTCTAAATTTATCAATTGAAATAGTACCAGATGCCGAAACATTTGCAAAAACCTTAGATATTTGTCCATCAGAATTACCAGACACACTACACTTAACCTGTTGTCCAGGTTTAACAGATGTCGTATTACAACTAATTGAAAGATCACCAGATAAAGCCAATAAATCAATTGGTAATAATAATGCAAAAAATGCAATTAAATAAAATATAAACTTTTTCATAAATAGCCTCCTATTCATCCTATCATATCAATTATATCAAACATCCCCAAAAAAGAATAGTTAAAACTATTCTAAAAATCACAAATTTTCTTGTTCAACTATATTCTTAACTGTAAAACATCTATTCAAATCATACACTATTGCGTTTAAAAGTATTAATATCAATAATATAGACGTAAAAGCCAAAGCTAAGCCAAACGATTTATATAATAAATAACATAATCCAGCTAATACAATAAACAAAAATATAGAAATACCCATAACTATAAAATTATTAGAATTTTCTCTTAATGCATTAAGTTCATCATCCCAAACTAATTTAGGATTAATAGAATCAATTATAATACCTAAACTACAAATAAATAGGATTGCTAAAAAGCTAATAATTAAGAAAATAAACGCCGTAGATACTTTTAATCCTATAACTAAATAAAATATTAAACTAAATACATTAACACCAACAAAAGCAATTATAAAACTAACTAATAACTTTACTGAAACTTGACTACTATAATCCATTGGAATATATTTCATAAAGTAAAAGTTTTTCCCTTCTCTAGAAAAAGAAGATGACGCAATACTATTAAGTGCTGGTAATAAAATTGAAACACCTATTACAAACATAAATATTATAATCAATGTATTATTATCAGTAGAAGTAACAAGATTTTTTAATTCACTCAATGTAAGATCTGGAAACTTCAACTTACAAATAATATAAACAAATATTGGCCATATAAAGTTGATTAAAATACAGTTCAAGAAATATGAAGGAGTTCTAAATAAAGTACGAACCTCTTTCTTTAAATATGAATTAGTAGGACTCTCAACTTTAATATTTTTTAAAATATTACTACTACTCTTCTTAGATGTTGTATCTTTAGAACTTAATCCTACAACACCTTTAAAATAACAAACATCGGCTAACCCTAAAAGTACTACTATAAATCCAATATTAACTAAAATATAAAGAAATAATGAACTAATACTACCAGTAACAAGAGTATCTATAAATAAATTGATATTTGGAAAAAGACCCTCCATAACATATAAAAAGGTTTGATCACCATTAACAAATCCTTCTATATAAAGTTCTAAATCAAAATTTTGTAATGATCCTAAAAAGTATACAAATAACATTAAAATTATCAATACAAAAACTAATCCTACTTTTCTAATAGTCTCTTTATTTTTAATAAGCTTTGTAAAACTCATAATTAACATACTAATGATAGAACAATATATAATTGGTATTATTGGCAAAGTAACCATTCCAAGAATTCCTAACAAAAAGTTTTTAAAAGGAAGTCCAAGTGCTAAAAAGAAACCAATAACGCTAAAAAATATAACTAAAAGTTGTACCAAACTCTCTGCATAAAATATTGAAACAACTTTTGCACCAACAATTTGACGTGCTCGAATTGGCAATGGTAACAAATTTTCAATATCACCAGTAAAATAAAGTTCATTGAGTACTACACTAAAAGAAAATATAAAAGTAAATACACAAAGTAAAATACACATAAATTCTAATCCAATAGTTTCATAATTATATTCAACTAACGAATTAGTAACAGTATAAACAAATAAGCCCGAGACAACAACAAAAGGTAAAATAATAACCAAGCTAACAAATGCTAACAAAATTTTTGTAACAATCATTTGTTTTTTAGTACTTGGCTTAGTCATAGAAAGTGACTTTTTAAATACTTTCGCTAAAGACAAGTAATTAGTCATTTTTAATTACCTCCATAAATAATTTTTCCAAGTCTTTCTTATTATATTTATCTTTTAATTCTTTTAATGTACCTACAAAAACAATTTTTCCTTTATCGATAATTACTATTCTATCGCATAACTTTTCCGCAACTTCTAAAACATGCGTAGAGAAAAATACAGCGTTACCTTTATCAGCATGTTCTCTCATCATTTTCTTAAGCTCAAATGCTGATGTTGGATCAAGTCCAATCAATGGTTCATCTAAAATCCAAACTTCTGGATCATGTACCAAAGCCGCAACTACCATCATTTTTTGTCTTGTACCATGAGAATATCCTTGCATAGGTTTATCTAAAACATCACTCAATCCAAAGCGTTCACCAAATAGTTTAATACGTTTTTTTCTAAGAGTAATAGGAACATTATAAATATCTGCAATAAAATTAATAAATTCTATTCCTGTAAGTTTTAAAAACATATCTGGATTATCTGCAATATAACCAATTATTTGTTTAGCTTTTAAACTATCTTTAACAATATCATAACCATTAATTGTAATAGTCCCAGTATCTGGAATTAAAATACCAGTCATCATCTTAATAGCCGTAGTCTTACCAGCACCATTTAATCCAATAAAACCAACTATCTCACCATCATTAATTTTTAAATTTAAATTATCAATAGCTTTAATATTACCATTATAAGTCTTACTAATATTTTTTATTTCTATCATATATAAGCCTCCTACAATAACAAATATAACACACAAAATATATAAATACAAAAGTATTTACATTATAATAAATAAAACACTCAAAATATGTATTTAAATAGAAAAAAATATCACTACAACAACCATTATAGTGATATTAATATATTATTTATTTTCTAAGTATTCCATAATAGAATAAGCAGCATCTCTTCCTTTACGACAAGCCCAAGCTACAGTAGATTTTGTTCCTGTCAAATCACCTGCTGCAAATATCTTTTCATCTGAAGTCTGATCATTATCATTAGTAGATAAATATCCATTCTCTTTTCTTTCTAAACCAAGACTATTTAAAACATCATCATCCACCTTAGAGCCTATTGCCATCATTACATAATCAGCATCAAGTACAAAGTTACTTCCATCTACGTCAACATATTTTTCTTCATCACTTAATTTAGTTTTTATACATTCAATTTTTTGAACTTTATCTTCTCCTAGTATTTTAACAAGTTTTGTTTTATATAAAAATTTAACATCATCAAGAACAGTCTCTTTAATTTCTACCTTTTCAGCCGGCATATCAGCCTCATCTCTTCTATAAAGAATTGTTACTTCTTTAGCTCCTAATCTTTTAACAGTACGAGCAACATCCATCGCTACATTTCCACCACCAATAACAAATACTTTTTTATCAGTATAATCTGGATGACATGCTTTTTCTAATAACTCATTACCAGCATAAACACCAGTCAAATTTTCTCCTGGAATTTCCATCATTTTAGAAACATTTGCTCCAATTCCTAAAAATATTGCGTCATATTTATCTTTAACTTCATCTAAACTAAAGTCTTTTACTAAAGTCATATTTGTATGAACTTCTATTCCTAAATCTAAAATCTTATCAATGGCCTTTTTTACTAAATCTTTACTAAGTCTAAAAGCTGGTATACCATGATACAAAAGTCCCCCTAAATAATCATGTTTTTCATACAACGTAACTTGATAACCTTCTTTAGCTAAAAATGCTGCACAAGTAAGTCCTGCTGGTCCTGATCCAACAACTAAAACCTTTTTATTTTTCTTATCTTTCTTTAAAAATCTCCAATCATTTTCAATTGCTAAATCACCAATGAAACTTTCGATATCACCTATTCTTACAGCTTCATAAGAAACTCTTTTTACACAAGAACCTTGACATTGTTTTTCATGGGGACATATTTTTCCACAAATAGCTGGCATAACAGTAGTATAAGAAAGTATCTTATATGCTTCTTCATAATTATCATTCTTAACAGCCTTTATAAAACCGGTTGTATCATTATTTAAAGGACATCCTAATTGACAAGGTTTAGTAACACAAGAAACACAAAAATTAGCTAACTTTTTTATTTCCAATTCTCTTTTCATTACTCATCCTCACCTCTTAACAAATATGATTTATCCTTATAACTTGTATGTAAATATTGATGAGCTAAACTACTACCAACCTCACCATAAAAATCTTTATAAATTTTAATAATATCTGGATTCTTATAACTAACTCTTTTCTTCATTTTTTCATCTTCACTATATAATCCATCAATTCTTTTTAATTTACTATCTTTCATTTTTAACAAAGTAAGTTTAGGTTGTCCACCACCAGCAATACATCCACCAGTACAATTCATTACCTCTATAAACTGATAATCTAACTTTTCTTCTTTCATTTTATCAATTAAATTTTTAGCATTCTTCATACCATTTAGTACTGCCACTTTAATTACTTTACCTTCTATTTCAACTTGAGCCTCTTTAACACCAGCCATTCCTCTAACTGAAGAAAAAACTAAGTCTTCATCTTTTAAATCTTTATTTGTAATAAAATGATACGCAGTACGTAAAGCAGCCTCCATAACCCCACCAGTATTACCAAAAATAACTCCTGCACTACTACCAAGTCCTAATGGAGAATCAAATTCACAATCTTCTAAATTTAAAAAATCAATATTGTTTTCTTTTATCATTCTAGCAAGTTCTCTAGTAGTTAAAACAAAATCAGTATCTCTCTTAGTAACATTCAATTCTTCTCTTCTTATTTCATATTTCTTAGCTGTACAAGGTGCAACAACTACATTAACTAAGTCATCCGGATTAATATTTTTTTTCTTTGCAAAATAAGTTTTAATAGTTGATCCCTGCATCGCAATCGGACTTTTACAAGTTGATAAATTAGGAATAAGTTCTGGATAAAATATTTCTACATACTTTATCCAAGCTGGACAACAAGAAGTAAACATCGGTAAATTCTTATTTTCTTGAATTCGATGAACTAGTTCCATAGCTTCTTCCATAATAGTTAAATCAGCACTAAAAGTAATATCAAAAACATATTTAGCCCCAAGTTTTTTCAAAGCACTAATAATCTTTTTATCAACATTAACACCAGGTTCAAGTCCAAACTCTTCACCTAAAGCCACTCTAACAGCAGGAGCAAAATTAAATACAACAGTCTTATCCTTATTTTTTAATAATTTCAAAACCTTCATATAGTCTAACTTTTCTGAAATAGCTTCCGTAGGGCAATAATTAGCACACTGTCCACAGTTGATACAAATAGGCTTTTTAGTAATACCTAATTCATACATTCTGGAAACCGTAACATCATTTCTACATACTCTAACACAATAACCACATTTTATACATTTATCTTCATCTTTTGTAATCGCTATATTATCAGGACTTACTTGTAATGTTAAATCTTCGCTATCCATAAACTACCACCAAGCTTTCTTCTATATCTTTACTAATTATAACTAATTATCCATTCTTTGAAAATAGAAAATCAATAAATTGTCACTTCAGTATGCTATAATATTTATTGAGGTAATAATATGTTAACTTTATATATTCCAGAATTAAAAGACTACTGGTATGAAAAAAAATTAAATGAAGATCCAGATACTATGAGTTATAACGCTGGATACGACGTATCTTACCAAGGATATCATTATGATACTGGAACCATAGATTTTCCAGAAGAAAATTGGCAAAAAACATATGATAAAAGAAAAAAAGAAAATAGATTTTTTGCTTATTTAAAAGATGAAGAAACAGATGAATTCATTGGCTATATAAATTATCAATTTGATAGTTCTGAAAACTACTACGATTGTGGCATTTTAATAGAAGCCTCAAAACGAGGCAAAGGCTATTCAAAAGAAGGTTTAAAACTACTTTGTGAAGCGGCAAAGAACAACGATATTAAAGAACTATATGACACTTTTGAAAAAAATCGTTATCATACCGAAGTATTTGAAGACATTGGCTTTAAAGTAGTCAAAGAAACAACTTGGAAAAAATTCGGTAAAAATGTAGAAGGAGTAATTGTAAAAATAGATTTATAATATGAAAAAAGAAATATTAGAATATAAAAACATATTAAGAAAATGCTTTAAAAAAAATACTGCTCATAGTAGTTGTCAAGATAATTATGAAAATCTAGACCCGTCGGCTGGCCATTGTGCCATAACAGCAATCCTAGTTCAAGAAAAGTTTTCTGGAACAATTCATAAAATTAATTTAGGAGATAATACTCATTACTTTAACATCATAAATAATGAAATAATAGATTTAACAAAAGAACAATTTGAAAAATCCATAGACTACTCAAACAGTAAAGAAAAGACAAAAGAAGATTTACTTAAAAACGAAGATACAAATAAAAGATATCTCTTCTAAAAGAAAGAGTAAATTTAGCTTTAATTGATGAAAAAATTTCAAAATATAATCTTTGTAAAAATTTAGTAGAACACTTTCCAAATGGTAAAACAATATCCATAGGTAAAACAAAAGACATCATAATTTTAGGAGAAGCACCAGCTAATACAGGTTGGCGTAAATCAGGTGTAGCTTGGTATGATCAAAATAAAAAATTACTACCATCAGGAGTAGTAATGCAAAAGCTTTTAGATATTATAAATATAAAACTTGATGATACTTATTTTTTAGAAGCTATAAAATGTTTCCCAAAGGAAAGAAAAAGTCTAAATACTTGTAGTAAAAATTGTAAACAATATTTAATGAGACAATTAGAAGAATTAAAACCAAAAATAGTACTATCATTAGGTGATGCTGCTACCAAAACAATACTTGATATAAAATATAAGAAATTTAATGAAGTTGTTGGTAAAGAATTTATAGTAAATAATATAAAAATCATACCAATTTATCATCCTTCACCTATATCTCCATTAAGTTTTAAAGGAAATGTACCTATATTTGAAAACTTAAAAAAGACAATATAAAAACTAGAGTTTGCAAAACGTCAAATATAAAACTCTAGTTTTTAATTTACAATTTTTTTATTCTTTTCTAGCACTTTTATTATAGCTAAATTACCATGAATATTATATGAAATATCTTTATAAATATTTTTCTTAAATAAAGCTTTTCCCATTTGGCTATTTAAAGATATTTCTTGGATATTACTTTTCAAATCAGGTAAGTATTTACCAGTAAGTTTTATTTCAAAAACTTCTACATCTGACTCATCATAAATAACTTCAATTTTAAGTATATCCCCAATATTAATAAGTTCATCTTTCTTTAAGGTATTATCAATTATTTTTAAATGCTTTTTCTCACCAAGCATTTTTTCTATTTGAGCACTAACTTTTTTCTCATCACGCATCAATTCTTCATAAGCAAAGTTATCATGCCAACCATCTCCTACAGCGTTTCTATACTCTTCACTTCCAAATGTCGCAATATTATTCATAGAATTTTTAAGTTTTTCAAAAACATTCATAAATTGTTCATACCCATCTCTATCAACTAATATTTCCATTTATCTCACCTCCTTTCAATATCTGTACGCTATATCATAAGAAAGTTTTAAATTATCATTAGAAATATTAATTATAGAAATTTATAAGCATTAAAAACATTTTATCACACAAAATGCTATTTTTGTCTAGGATATTAAAAGTTTTTTCAAATAATAAATTAGGGAATACATTAATGATTAAGTGCTTACCTCTTTGAAAGGAGGTGATGTAAATGACTAAGAAAGATTTATTAATCACTAGTCAAATCATTATCATCATCTTGCTTATAGCAACACTACTATTCAAATGATGATGAAAAACAAAAAAGCACTTAGTCAATGATATGATTAAGTGCTAACCAAAAACAAACAAAATTTGAGGTAAGTACTTAACACGCCAATATTAAGTATTCCCTATTTTTATTTTAATCAAGTATTACTTGACATATTCAGCGTATCATAAATAACCAAAATTTACAATCCTCTTTATCTTAAATAAAGCAAAATATTTTTAGTACTGTTACCAAGAGTATCAGAATAATCAATTTTTCTTAATTTTTTAAATCCAGATTTCAAACACATATTAATAGAATTACTATTATTACTTTGAACATTTGCAATAACCATATCAAAATTAGAAAGTAAATATTTACTAATATATTTAACTACTCTAGATCCAATTCCTAATCCATAAAAAGAACTATCTCCAATAAAAATATCTATTGAAACTACATTATCTAGCAAAATGCAAAAATTTTTTCTGTCCTCATCATCCATTTTTTTATACTGAACAAGTCCAATCTCTTTATTCTTATAAACAATTATAAGAGTTTTCATTTCTTCATTTCCTACTCTCCTCTTATACTTGCTCACAACTTCGTCATAACTTAAGACTCTCTGTTCAAAATATTCATAAACACTTGGATTTAAACACCAATTATAAAGTCTCTTATACTCCTCATCACTATCCATAATATCCCTTAAATAAATATCATCATCTACATAAAGTTTCATTATAATCACCAAACAAATTATACAAAAAGAAAAAATAAAAAACAATAAAAAAGAACCAAGCTTATACTTAGTCCTTAATTTTACTCTTCTCTTAAATTAGCTCCACATTTTTTATTAAGAGTTTTAATAATACTATCTAATTTAGCGTTAATTTCATCAGAAGTCATTGTAACATCACCATTATCAATAACCATACGTAACATTATAGACTTCTTACCTTCTGGAACCTGGTTACCTCTGTATTCCTCAACAAATTTAACTTCCTTTACTTTATTCTTAATAGCTGAAGTTATTTCTTTCCAAGTAATATTATCATCAACTAAAATAGATAAATCTTTTTCTACTAATGGTAATTGTGGAATATGAACAAATTTATTATCACGAGAAGCAAATGGTACTAATTCACCAGTATCTAATTCAAATATCGCAACATTACTACGTTTAATTTTAGCTTCACTCATTGCTCTAATTGAAAGAAGACCTAATTTACCAATAACCTTATCACCAAATTTAATATCTAAATATACATTAACATCAGCCCAAGCTGGCTTATCATCAGTTACTTCTAATCTAATATCTTCCATTTGACAATATCTAGATATATTTTCCAAAACACCCTTTAATTCATAGAATACTTTCTTAGCATCTTTGCCAGTAATACTTCCTGTTAAAAGTTTTTTATGTACAGGTAATGTTTCATCTTCAGACGATTCATGATAAACTCCCTTTTCAAAAACTTGAGCAATCTCGAATAATTTGAAATTATCAAAATATCTTAAGTTTTTAGATATAGCACTTAGCATTCCAGGTACAAGTGAATTTCTTAAATATGCTTCCTCTGGTGAAGGAGGAGTTGCTAACTTAATAGCATTTTCCTTACTGATACCTGAAGCATCAAAATATTTTTCTTCTACCCAAGGATAAGTAAATATTTCATTAAATCCACATCTACAAGCTAAATATTCTTTTAATCTACGTTCAAGAGAAACTGATGTTTGTAAAACAGCTTTATCAAAAGTTATAGTTAATGGTTTAGCCTCAAAACTTTCAAAACTTAAAAGTCTCGCAATATCACCCATAACATCATCTTTTAAGTAAACATCCCCTGTAGATCTCCATACTGGAACAACAACATGATAAATTCCATCTTTATAGTTAACATCATATCCTAATGATTTTAAAACTCTCTCAATTGTTTCCCTACCTAAAACTTTACCAAGTCTAACATTTAAAAACTCTTCTTCTACATCTATTTTTTCTCTTTCAGTTTTTATTGGATAAACATCATTATAAGAAACAATTTTACTTTCAGGGAATAATTCTTTAAATAACTCCAATGCTCTAGCAATACCTTGATCAACTCTTTCTGTATCAAGATTTTTCTCATATCTAATAGATGCATCAGTTTTTTCATCAAATCTTTTTCCTGATTTTCTAATAGTACCAGCTGTAAAGTTAGCAATTTCTAATACAATACCTGTTGTATCATCTAATATTGAATCTTTCTTACCACCACGAATACCAGCTAAAGCCATTGCGTCTTTACTATCACAAATTACTAAATCGTCTTCAGTAAGACTAATAGAATTATTATCAAGAAGAAGTAATTCTTCATCCTTCTTAGCATTTCTAACAATTATTTCTTCCCCAATAACATGTGTCTTATCAAAAGCATGTAAAGGTTGTCCAACATCCATCATGACATAATTAGTAATATCAACAATAGCGTTTATTGGTCTCATTCCAGCTTTAATTAAGTCAGCCTTCATCCATAAAGGAGACTCTTTAACACAAACACCATCCATCTCTATTGCTGCATACCTATTACATTTTTCAGGTTCTTTAATTTCAACTTTATATTTAGGAAGGCTAGAATCAATTTTAACTGTAGGCAATTCTTTTAAAGGTACATTATATATAGCCGCAATCTCTCTTGCTATACCATAGTGACCCCATAAATCAGGTCTATTTGTTAAAGACTTATTATCAATTTCCAAAACAACGTCATCCATATCAATAACATCAGCAATATTTTGACCGGGCTTACATTCAATGCCCTTTAAATCGACAATTTCTTTTTCATCTTTTGCTGGGAATAAATTTTCTAAATAAACTTCTTCAGCACCACAAATCATACCATAAGAAGATTCTCCACGCATATTAGTTTTCTTAATCTTAACAAGTTCTGCTTCACCATGCCAATAAACTTCTGCACCAGGTTTAGAAACAACTACATACTCTCCCTCATATAAGTTTGAACCACCACAAACAATTTGTACATTTTCTTTATCACCAATATCTACTATACATACTCTTAATTTATCAGCATTAGGATGTTCACGAACCTCTACTATTTTACCAACTACAATATCATGAAACTTATCCTTAGTATTAACAACGTTTTCAACTTCTACAGTTCGAAGTGTTAAATCATATGCTATTTGTTTAGTTGTAATTTCACTTGGTAAATCAACATATTTTTTTACCCAATTTAACGATACTCTCATTCTATTTCCTCCTTACTTAAATTGCTCCAAGAATCTTAAATCTCCAGAATGGAATAATCTAACATCATCTACTCCATAACGCATCATAACTAATCTATCTAATCCAATATTAATATAGAATCCTGTCCATTCTTCTGGATCAAGTCCTGCAGATTTTAATACATTAGGATGAATTACACCACCTGGCATTACTTCTATCCAACCATTATGATTACATACTTTGCAACCCTTACCATTACATACTAAACATTCCATATCAATTTCATATCCAGGTTCTGTAAATGGGAAGAATCCTTCTCTCATACGAACATTAATCTTTCTACCAAATACCTTTTCAAGTATTGTTTGTATCATAACCATTCCTGATGAAAATGAAATATCTTTATCAACTATTAAAGCTTCATATTGGAAGAAAGCTCTTTCATGTCTTGCATCAGTAGTTTCATTTCTATAAACTCTACCAGGATAAACAAATCTAGCTGGTGCTCCATGTTGTAATAAATATCTAACAGAGCCACCTGTTAAATGCGGTCTTAAACATAAACGTTCATTACCAGATAATTCTTCTGTTCCATCTATCCAGAATGTATCCATAGATTGACGAGCCGGATGATCAGCAGGGAAATTTAAATTATCAAAAGCATATTTTTCACTACTAATATCATCTTCACTATACACTTCAAATCCAAGTGATAAAAAGGCATCATTTAAGTCATAACACATTTGTGTAATTGGATGAAGAGAACCAGATTTTATCTCAGTACCAGGTAAAGTTAAATCTATTGGCTCAGAAACTACACTTTTAGCGTTAATTAATTCATTTTCTTTTTCCTTTAATTTATCAGCAAATAACTTCTTTATCTCTGTAGCTTGCATACCAATTGTTTTTTTCATTTCAACTGATAATTCACTAAGTGATTTTAAAGCTTCAGTTAATTCGCTTTTCTTACCAGTAATCTCTCTTGCTATTTCCTGTAAATCTTCAAGTTTATTAACCTCTTCTATTTTCTTTAATCCTTTGCTTCTTATTTCTTCTAATTTTTCTTTCATATTGCATCCCTCTCTAACAATAAATAAAAAATAGTGATCATCCATAAAAGGACGAATCACTATTAAATCCGCGGTACCACCTTTGTTCTAATTACTTAGCACTCTATAGAATAACGCTCATCACGATTTGACTCCATTATTGAAATTCATTATTTAGACTCTCTAAAATGGCTCTCAGTTTCTAACCATAATTCCCTGTATAGAATTCTAAATAACTACTTAGATAATTTCTTCATCAACAAAAACTGTTTAAATTATAACGCTATAACATAGGTTTGTCAAACATTATCTATTATTATATGCTTCTTCCATCTCATCCATCTTTTGTTCCATTTCATCTTTAATCTGCTCATATTCAGAAGAACTTACATCAATGTCATCAACAGATGGGACTTGAACACTACTATTATTATTTGAAGTAATAGTATTTGATTCAGTAACAATTTCAATATCTTCTATTATAAATTTATTTACATATCCATTACTATCATAATCAAGTGATACATCGTAATCTTTATTTTCACTTAACATATTTCTGATTTCTTTAATTTTCTTTTCCTCAGTAGTTGTAATTCCATTATATACAACTGTAATAATATGACTTGTATTAGTTTTATTATTAGTAACTATATCATCCAAAGTTCTAACTATGAAGAAACCAGATCTTTTACCAGCATCATTTTCATATGACGTATTGAAAGAATTAACTTTAATACTGTCATGAGCATTTTCACCTTCATTATCAGTAAAAGTCATATATATACCATATCCAATAAAAATAAATATTAAAACAAAAAATGTAACAAAAACAATAGAAAATACTTTTGAAGACTTACCAATAGAACTATTTTTAATTAGATCTTGGGCCTTATTAAAATCCTCTTCCATTTGTTCACTACGGGCTCTTAATACACCCTTGGTATACTTATATCCTTCATTATAAGCATCATCAACTGAAAAAGTTGATCCACAAAATTCACATTTTACCTGTGAAGTACCTTCTTCAACTTTTAACTGGGCTCCACAATTTTTACATTTTAATTCTACTAATTTCACCTAACATCACCTAAAAATATTATAACTTAAAATTTAAATATAGTAAATCTTATGATTATCTTTTTAACATATTCTTTATCGTTTTAATAGCTTTCACTATTGTTTTCTTATTTTTATTAATTGTAACAGCCGCTAAACCAACTGAAGCAATCGCTCCAGTTACTGCACCAACAGTTTTAGAAATACCATTAGATATTTTAACTACTTTACCAGACGTTCTTTCCAACAAATTTTCACCAGTTTTTATCTTAATTATTTCTTCTATAATTAATTTAGCTTCAACTACACTATTACAAACAAATTTATAAGTTTTAGTATTTGCCTCAATCACAACAGTTGAACCAGTATTTTTAATTAATAATTTATTTTTATTTAATCTAATATCATTAATATTAATTTCATCAATAATCTTATATTTTTTATTAAATAATCCCTTTTTTCTTTCAAAAATTATTCTTTTATCAGTCAAAGTAAGTTTAGTATCAAACTTACTACCAACATATTTAACTAACACTTCATATAATATTTTTTCATCAATTTCTATTTTTTCCATAGATATCTCCCACTCCTACAACTACGCCATCATTTCTAAAAATATTATATCTTAGAATTAAATGTTAGTAAATCAAATTAATATTACTTTTTATATAAATACACTCCACCAAATATAGCACCTAAACCCACAATTGTACCAAGTGTATCATCATCACTACTATTAGATTCCTTATTATTATTTTCATCAGATTCTTTACTGCTAGGTAATACACAACTACCATCATCTTTCTCAGCTTCTGGATTATAGTTTTTAGCATTTACATCAGCACAACCATATGTATAAGAAACAGCTGGAGTACACGTACAAGATGGACTTAAAGTACCATCTCTACAGACTTGTCTTCCCGAACTACTACACCCTGAAACACCACCATAACTTGAACAACATCCTTTTGTTGCATAAACACTAAAAGGACTAAATACAACAACTAATAATATAAACATTAAAACTATCTTTTTCATTCACTCATAACTATTTATTTTTAATTAATACTTACTACCATAACTAACTTATATAAATAAATTCTTAATACATAAACTTCAACTACAACAAAAAACGCCAATACAAAATCTATCAATTATAGACCTATACTAGCGTCCATTTCATTAACTAACTACATTATACACCAAAACTCATAATTCTTTCAACACGTAACTATTTAATTACAGGATAAAAACATGAAAAAAAGTACTAAAAGATATTGACATCATTTATTTATA
>CAVIUA010000005.1:0-29726 GCA_963645945.1 bacterium | reverse complement strand
TCCCAGTAATCATCACTATCTAAAAATATTAGGTATTCGCCAGTAGCTTTTTTTACACCTATATTTCTTGCTTCACTAACGCTAACGTGTTTGGTGTTAATCACTTTAACATTATAGTTTTTTACGATATCCATACTCTTGTCTGTAGAGCCATCATTAACTACTATTACTTCATAGTCTTTATAGGTTTGATTAAAGACACTATCAAGACACTTTTTTAGATATTTTTCGACATTATAAACGGGAATTATAATACTAAACTTTGACATTAAA
The DNA here is from genome assembly GCA_963645945.1 of bacterium. Classification (GTDB taxonomy): domain Bacteria; phylum Bacillota_I; class Bacilli_A; order RF39; family UBA660; genus CAG-877. The sequence goes on along the minus strand of CAVIUA010000005.1, from coordinate 29,453 downwards.
TCACCTCAAAAATAATTATTATATAATATTACTAATTATGTTCTTAACTAACAGTTTAACTATCATCTTTTTTTATTAGAAATGACATTGTGACATTAGTTTATGCTAAAAATATTTTTTAAAATTTTTCTTCAACGATACCATTTCTAACTAACATATATTTTGTTATTTTAAATCTTCTATTTGTGCATCATATACAATATTTTTAGCGTCTATTTTTTCTCTATCAATATTATTAGTTAATATTTTCCATTCTTCTTTTGAGCCAGCATAATATATTGTTTCAACATCATAAAAATAACTATAAAATGCATATCCTGCTTGTGGTTCTAATGATTTAGGAATATATACATATTTTATATTTGAACTATTAAAAGTATTATTTGGCATTGATTTTAAAGTATCTGGTAATATGACACTGTAAACATTTTCTAATGCAAAAACACCTTCTGAAAATTTTGTTATTGAATAATCTTTATCATCAACATTATATGTTGAACAAATTTTAATTCTTTTATCAGATCCATTATATTTTTTTACAATAATTTCTTCTCCATCTAAATAATAATCAAAATCAGAAATTTGTGTACAGTCAGTAGCCCAATGATTTTTCTCAAGTTCCTGCTCTTCCTTTTCACTTGCAATCCCGGCTATTGTTATAAGGCTCCATAAAGCAGCTAATATTCCTATTTTAGCTTTTTTACTCAGTTTTTCAGATTTTATTACATAATATGTAATTACAAAAGGAAAGAAACAAATAAATAATAAATAATAAATAAGTCCATGTTTTTTCTTAACAGTGTTATTTACATAAGTCTTATTTGTCTTATTATTACTTAAACTATGTTCTTGTTGAGCTCTTAATCTTCCTTTTTCAAAATCATAACCCGATTGTTCCATATTATCATATTGAACATGTTTGACTTCATCATCTAATTTATAATGTGCATGACAATATTGACAATTTATATCATTAGTATTTTCTTCTACTTCTAATTTTGCACCACAATTTTTACATTTCATTTCAACCAATTTCATAGCTTACTCACCTCATTAAATATATTTTCTAACTTTTCTAATCTTTCTTCTTGAATTTGTTTAATATCTATATCTTTTATTTTTCTTGGATTAGATAATTCTTTTTGAACATCTTTTAACATTTCCTTTTCATCCATTGATATTATTGTAGCATAATCTTTTCCTATATTGATAGATTCATCTGAAACATCTATTGTAGTTAGAATTCTTTTATGTAGTGTTATTGCTTCTAAATAAGTTACAGGAAATCCTTCATAATCTGATGTTAAAATTATATAATCTGCTAGATTTATATATGGATATGGATTAGTCTTTTGTCCTACAAATGTTACTCTTTTTGATAAATCATTTTTAGTAACCAAATCTTCATACATCTTTCTATCTGGTCCATCTCCTACTATTAATAGATTTACATCAGATAAATTTTTTACTATGTTTATTGCCCTTGAAACTTTTTTAGAAGAGTCGTCTAATCTACCAATGAAAACAAATAATTTTTTATTTTTAGGATGAGTTTCTGATATTTTTTCAGTACTTAGTTTCAATATTTTATCAGGATCAATGAAATTATTTAGAACTAAACATTTATTTTTTAACTCTGGATAATTCTTAATGAAGTCTTTTTCAGCCTCGTTAGCAACAAATATTATTCTTCTAAATGATGATATATTTCTGCAGTTAAAGAAATCTTTAAATTCTAAAGTTTTTTTGTAAATGTACTTATAGTTACTATGAACATAAATTGAATTATTTTTAGATGCCGTTAAAGCTATTTTATTAGCTGATAAGCTATATGTTGCGTAACAACAACTAAAGTCAAACTTATGATAATTTAGAATTGCAAAGTTTAATTTACGGATGAAATTAATTCCTTTTCTTATAATTACATTTTTATTATTTGATACTTTTAGTTCTTGTACTTTTACATTTTTATTTACTTCTTTTAGGAGAGGTCCTACCTTTTCTTCCATTACTAATGTAACATTATATTTTTTATAATCAATATTATTTAACAAGTTGATAATAGCAGTTTCAATTCCACCTATTTTTAAATTATTAATGGCAAATAATAAGTCTTTTTTTCTTCTACTTTGAAGCATCATAATAATTATAACTACTATAAGACTTACTGCGGGTGCTGTTATGATATGACCTGTAAATAATGATAAAAATAGGATTAATAACATACTTATATTTAACATGTATAAATTAAAATCTAAATTTCTTTTTTCTTTTTGTTTTGTTGCTTGGACTAAGATGTATAGATAAATACCAAAGAAAATAATAAATCCAATAATTCCATGATTTATATAAATATCAAAATAATCCATTTCAATTAATTTATCTTTCTTATCATTATAATAATACCCTATTCCAAATAATTTTTCTGGGAAAGTTGCATTATCATAAATATACTTTCTATCAGATAAAAATGTTACTCTTTGACTAAAGATAAAATGATCTATTAAATTACCAGATTCCATAATATCTGTTACATCTTTTACTTTTAAGAAATCTAAATGTACTTTAATATTTTTATAAAAGTTAGTTTTTGGTATTAATATTATTAAACTAATTATTCCTATCACAATAATTACGAATGAAGATAATATACGTTTATATTTTTTATCTTTATAGGACTTTATCATTATATATATAAAGGTCATACCTAGAGTTATAAGTAAAGATAATAATGGTGTTTTAGTACCTATTGTTAGAATTACGACTAAGTATAATAATATATAAATAACTTTAAGAATAGACTTACCTTTAGAGTTAAACATCATAAATACTATTGGAGTTAATATAGATATAATTCCAGATATTTCATTAGCTGAATTGTAGTAACCTAGTGTACCTGATTTAGTTATTTCATAACTTTTAAAACCTAAGTTTAGAGTCATCGGTATAAAAATAAAAATTAAATATAAAGTAAGTGTTGTGAAAAGTGTTGCGCTAGATATTTTTATTTCATCTTTTAAATCATAAAAAGATACTAGTAATAATGGAAAATAAAATACTCGTAAAAGTCCTTGGACTTCGCCAAATAAATGCGGGTTATTTCCTTTAAGTACTAATATATTTATTAGATAAATAATACTATAGAAAGCTACTATTAAGTAGTAAATTAGAGATAGTTTTTTCTTATAAATAAATGTTGTTGCATACATTATAAATAATAAAAATAGCATTCTAATTATAATTCCAATAGTTAAATTAAGAGAAAACACATGTAGACAAATACCTGTTATTAGATCTAATACTGGTTGCATCAAAATAAAAATACTTATTATTTTACTTAAATTATTTTTAATTACTTTATTCATTTTATACCTCGACTGTTTTATATTTACATCATAGCATTTATATACTTGTTAGTCAAATGGACATTCTTTGACATTCCATATACTGGTTATTGTTTCTATTTTACACAATTTATTATATAATTATATATAAAGATAGAGGTGATTTTCTTGAGTAAAAGTAAGAAAAAAAAGACTGTTAATAAGTTAGATGAAAAAGTTATTGAAAAAGCTTTAGAAAAAGATGTCGATAAAACTTTGAAAAAAGATGTTGATAAAGATAAAGCCTTTGTAAGACGAGTTGATAAATATGATAATAAGAAAAAAGGAAATACTTTAGTTAATATTTTAGTTGTTCTTACTATTATTAGTTGTTTAGGTTATATCGCTTCTACAATTATAAATATAGAGAATTTAAAAGATATTATTTTAGCTTTGTTATTATTTTTATTTACAATATTTTTTGTATCTGTTAGTATTACAAATCCTAGTAAAAAGAAAGGTACTAATATTTTAGCTTTATTAATACTTTTTATATATCAAGTTCTTGGTTCATTATTTTTATTTGATATTGTTAAGTTACCTACTATGAAGGTTATGGAGGACTTAGTTGGTAAAAGTTTAACTGGTGCTATTGAATGGACTACAGATAATAAAATATCTTTGGAACAAGAATATGAATATAGTGATTTAATTGATGAATATCATATTATTTATCAAGATGTTAAGGCTGGTACAAAGTTAAAGAAAATAAATAAAGTTACAGTTTTAGTTAGTGAGGGACCTGATCCTGAAAAGGAAATTGTTTTATCTAATATGCTTGGTTGGGAAAGCGAAGATGTTTTAAAGTATATTGAGGAAAATCATTTAACTAATGTTATAGTTGAATTTGTTCAGTCTGAGGAAAAGGAAAATACTTTGATTGAACAAAGTAAATCTGGCAATGTTAAAAGAAATGAGGAAATTAAGCTTACTTTCTCATATGGTGAAGAAAGAGATTACAGTGAAGTTAAATTATCGGATTTAACTAACAAGACTAAGTTAGAAGCTTTATTTTATTTAAATAAATATGGTATTAAGTATGAATTAAGTTATGACTTCTCTGATAAGATTAAGTCTGGTAATGTTATTAGTCAAAGTGTTAAAGCTGGTACTATGGTTTCTATTACTGGTGATAATATTACTACTGTTAATGTTGTTATTAGTAAGGGTAAAAAGATTATTATTCCTGACTTTAAGAAGATGAGTGTTACAGAGGTAACTAATTGGATTATTAAGAATAAATTAAAAGTTGAATTTAAGGATGCTTATGATGAAAGTGTAAAAGAAAATTCTGTTATTTCTTCAAGTCATTCTAAGGGTGATGTTGTTTCTGAGGGTGAACTTATTACTATTACTCTTTCCAAAGGAAAGTTAAAGATGCCTGAATTTAAATCATTAACTGAATTTAAGGAATGGGCTTCTAAATACAATATTAATTATGAAGAGCAACATGAATTTAGTAATGATATTGCTATTGGTGAGGTTATTAAGTATTCTTATAATACTGGTGATACTATTAAAAATGGTGATACTATTATTGTTACTATATCTGATGGAGAAAAGGTATCTGTTCCTAATGTTAAAGGCTTAAGTAAGGGTGATGCTACTAGTAAGTTAAAGAAGGCTTCATTAAATTATAGTTTTGTTTATAAGTATAGTGATAGTGTTTCTAAAGGCAATGTTATTAGTCAATCTATTAGTTCTGGATCTGAGGTATCATCTGGTACTACTGTTACTCTTACTATAAGTAATGGTAAAGCTCCTAGTAAAAGTAATAATAACTCTGGTAATAATAATGCTTCTACTCCTACTCCTGTTTGTTATGAGGAAGAGTTTTATATTGCGACTGGTAGTACTGGTGCTCAAGTCTTAAGCGCTACTAAATCTGGAAATCCTAAGTTTACTATTGTTGCTAGTTATGTTGACAGTTGTAGTAACGGGGACTCAGTTTCTGGTACTGTATGTAATGCTAGTAGTTATGATTCAAAGAAACTATCTACTTGTAATACTATTAGTTTAACAATTGTAAAATAATTGTATTTGGAATGTTATATTTATTTAAATTATTATTTTTATAAATGAAATAAAGAATTCATACTGTTTTATGGTATGAATTCTTTATTTTAGGCATTTTTATTAATATTTTATATAGTATATAATGCTTGTTGGAACATTTATTTTGAGTGTCACCTCTATTTCTATTTTAGAAAGGAGGTAGATATATATGAGGATTAGAACTTTTATTATAAAGGTTTTAAGATACACATGTATCATTTTATTACTCCTTACCTTACTGGTATTAGCAATAAAAATAGACACTCTTAAGTAGAGTGTCAACACAAACTTTTTGAGGCGACATTCACACTATTTAAATGTTCCTCTTTTTTATTTTATGCAAGTTTCCTTGACATATTTATATTAGCATAGTTTCTTTGTTTTTTCAACGTTCTTTTGATAGATTTAGAAATTTGAAAACTCACGTATTTATTTTATGATAATTTTATATTTTGCTCATTTGCATCATTATTTTATTTAATATATAATCCTTTCGGAACATTTATTTTGAGTGTCACCTCTATTTCTATTTTAGAAAGGAGGTTGATATATATGAGGATTAGAACTTTTATTATAAAGGTTTTAAGATACACATGTATCATTTTATTACTCCTTACCTTACTGGTAATGACTATAAAAAAATAGACACTCTTAAGTAGAGTGCCTGCTCATAAAAATTTTACGTTTTTTGAGGCGACATTCACGCTAATTAAATGTTCCTCTTTTTTTATATTATGCAAGTTTCCTTGACATATTTATATTAGCACATTTTACTTGATTATTCAACGTTCTTTTGACAATTGCTCTGAAATTATTATTTTTCATTGTAATTGTCATGAAAGCCTTTTAACTAACTTCTAGTTCAATATTATTTCCATTTTTAGTATCTAATATAAACTGATAATCCTTATTATTTATATTTGCTTTTTTATCTGTTAAACTTCTCCTTAGATTATCATTTAATTCTGAGAAATCAGTTAAATTAGATTTAGTAGTAATAAATATTGAATAAGTACCCTTTTCTAACTTGCTTATATCTATTGTAGCGTCATACCAAGCTCTTGTTTTATCTAAGTTATCAGACTCTGGTAAAGCTACTTTATAAAGTCCATTTGTTATACTTCCTAAATCAAATGTATAAGTCTTTAGTGTTTCTTTATTTTCAAATATGATCTTTCTTTCTACTTTTGATATTGTAGATAGATTCATACCATATGAATATGAAGCACCTTTTATGTGTAGTTTATTATTAATAAATTCTAAAGTTCTCCATACATCGAATTGATTGTAATAACTACCTACATTTTTTTTAGGTTGCTCATCTCTTATATATAAAGTTACTGCTGATGTTTTATTACCATAGTTGTTCTTTATATTTACAGTTTTTTCATCTGTTTCATATCCTGTAATTTCTGTTTTATATAACTTGTTATTCACGAGTACTTTAGAATATGTTTTATCAGATTCTGCTTGTACATACATTATATAATTAGCGTTTGGTAGTTTTTCTACATCAATATTTATATAAAACCAAGCATGTGTGTATGTATAATTGTCTGTTTTAGTTATTGGTCTTTTTATATCAGATAAATCAGTAATTCTAATAGCTTTTTGTGTATATGTATTACCTGATTCATCCATAAATATTACTTTATATGTTATATTTTCATTTAATGTATTATTCATACCATTTACTGTTAAATAGCCTCTTAGCTGTAAATTATTATCTACTTCTTTTAAATAATCAAAGTAGAAATTACCAGATGTTTCTACTAATTTTTTTTCTGCTACAGTTACCTTTATTTCTTTAGTTACTGTATCTTTATAACTATCTGTTACTTCATAAACTACTTTGTACTCTCCTACTTTAGTAATATCAACTGTTGATTCTTTTACCTTTATTTTATCTGTTATATTACCATCTTCTGGATCAAGTACTTCAACGCCTTCTTTTTCATCAAATTCTTCATTTAAATAGATAATTTTGTTAGATACGTTTATTGTAGGTAATTGATTAGCAACTACAGTAATATTGATAGTTTTTACTACTGCTTGGTTATAACTATCTGTTGCTTGGTATGTTACTTGATATGTCCCTAGTTCGTTAGTATTTACGTCATTTGTTAACACTACTACTTCTAGTTTACCATCCTCTTCATCATTTGCTTCTACATCTTGTTTTGGATCATAATCATAACCTTTTGTTATTGTCTTGTCTTTAGCAGTTATAACTGGTTTTTTATTTTCTGTTACTGTTATAGTAATTGTTTTTTCTACTGAAGCATTTTTACTATCTGTTGCTTGGTATGTTACTTGGTATGTTCCTGCTTTATTGATATCTAAGTTTGAAGATTTTACTTTTACTTCTACGTTTCCATCTTCTTTATCAATTCCTTCTACACCGTCTAATAGATTTATATTTGTACCTTGGACAATTGTTTTATCCATAGCTTTTATTTCTGGTGCAGTGTTTTCCACAGTTACTGTTGAAAGTGTGAACGTAGCGTCTTCAGTTTTAGCTAGTGTCCAGCCATATGAATTTGTATTTGAAGATAAGTTTACTGGCACTTTATACCATAATTGTCCTGATACTTCTTTTTTATCTAGTATTGGTACATATGCTTTATCATATAAACCAGATATTTTAGTTGCTTCAGTATCTTCTGTTACTGAGTTTACCCAGGTATAATAGTTACCTGTTGTTGACATTGTTACATAGGCATATTCAGCACTTATAAAATTAATTGTATCTGCTGGCACCCAGTCTTTTTGACTATAAAAATAATCTGATGTTACTAAGTATGATACTTCTTTTTTATTACTATCATAGGCTGTTGCATAAACTATAACATATTTTCCTTTTAAAAGGGCTTGTCCTTTTTGGTTTTCTAATGTTGAATCGTAATAATAGTTAGTATCCTTTGTTGTAACTGCAACTCTTGGTGAAAAAGTGTTTCCTGTATCATATAAATCATATGTGTAATTAGTGTCTGAATATTCTGGAACTGAAGTTGGCGCGATATATCCATTCTTTCCAGTATTAATCTTCTTTACATATGCAGCTGGTACATATACGTAGCTATTCCAGTTATAATCTCCTGATGAAATTATATTAAAGTTTGAGTCAAGGTTGTAGTCGCTCATTATTTTATACCAAGTTGTATTACCATTTACTGACTGTCCTTTTTTCTCTCCTACTATTACTAAAGCATCTTCTGCTTCTGGATATGTATAAATATATTTTGAAGTATTAGTAGCATCTGAATAAACTGCTGTTGGTCCAGTCACTACTCCTAATTGATAATAATTATAATCTTGTAATCCTTTTGATTTATCAAAACTATAGTAATTAGCAGCCATTTTTTCACTCCAGTAAGTGTCTGATGCGTATTTTACATTCATTCCTGTTCCTTTATCACCAAATTGTGGACCAAAGTAGCGCCAATCTGTTGGATCTGCATAGCCATATGTTACCCAACCTGATGCATATCCTAAAATACTTGATGAAAATGTTGCATACCAGTCTGAAGTATGATATGGATTTGAATCAACAGCATTAAGTCCAAAACCATTATTTTTTTCTATTGCTATTCTACTTCTTCCATTACCAGTTTCATTTCTACTTAAACTTAATGAAAGCAATGCGTTAACTCCATATTTTTCCTGAGAATAATAAAAATATGTTCCTGTCTGATATAGTCTTGAACCTTTATTAGTTATTCCATCTACATATTTTCCGTATGCATTTTTTGTAATGGACATATTATTTCTAATGTATTCATTTATATTTTGGCTTGAGTATACTGTTTTAGTATGATTTGATAGATACATATAATAATTGTAATATGGATTACTTTTATTTATAGAGTTATTGTATGTATTATTTTTATAATCTTTTACTAGTGTTTTTATATCTTTATAAAAATAATGCCCATCGAAACTGTAATAAGTTCCTACTGATAACATATCTGGTTTAGGGCCAATGATACTTCCTCTACTACCTGAATAATATTCTTGTATTTTATTTACATAATTATGTTTAATATAGTCATTAGTTACAGTATATGAGCTGGATGACTTTATCCAAGTTATTGGTACTACTTCATATGCTTCTTGACTTACCCAGGAAGTACTATTACCTATTCTTACTTTAGCAACCCAGACTCCTTTAGAACTGTTATATTCTGTTTCTAGTAATACGGCATCTACACCACCATATAACGAACCTGTATCCATATATGTTAAATTATTTTTTAAAGCTGATTCACGATAGAAATAAGTTAGTGTTGTTGGATTTACACTCATGTCTAAAAGTCCTACATTGCAATCTAGTATTTTAGTTACTCCATTGACTTTAGTCATTATGGCTAAATCATCTGCTCCGTTATTTACCATGAATTTTTTTGCTTCAGCATATGTATCATGACAACTGACTTTGTCTATTACACCATCAGTATGAAAACCTGCTACTTCATAATTTCCACATAGAGTTCTATTTTTATAATCTTCTGATGAATATGCTTTTACATTACTTGGGATTAGTAAAAAGGAGGACATAATAAAGAATGTAAAGATAATTATTTTTTTCATTATTTTCCTCCTTCCTATTTTATCAATTATATTATATCAGTTATATGATTATTTCTTAATTTTTTAAGATGTTTTTGTTGTTTTTTTACGATAACTTTACAAATATTTTAACATTAAATGTAAAGTGTAAATTAGCTTTACGATTTTATCATTACTTTTTTCTATTCCTTGATATATTAACTGTTTTTGGATATAATATTAATTGTATAATTTAACGATTGGTTGGAGGTTTATATATGCGTAAAGACAGAGAAAAGAAAAAAAAATCGATTTTAAAAATTGTACTACTAATTTTAACAATTTTGTCTTTGTTAAGTAGTGGGTTTGCTATATACGAGATATTTTCATTACAGTCTATTGAAAATATGATTAGATACATTATTATTGGTATTTTGGTATTGATTGATTTAATTATTATTTTTAAGACTAAAGGTATTTTTAAGAAACGCCCAAAAAAGAAACATTCTAAACGTATTGGATATATTGTTTTTATGATTTTATATACTTTAATTTGTGCTTTTGTAGGTATTGTTATTTTTTACTTGTATGGTAAGTTAAGTAATATGAATAAGTCACAAATTACCTATTCTTCTAGTGTTGTTGTTATGGCTAGTAATGAGTCTGAGGATATTAATGATATTCGGGATTATAAAATAGGTGTTTTAGATGATAATAATAAAAAGTCACCAGATGGATATATTATTCCTCAAGAAATTATTGATGATAATAAATTATATGATGAAAATGAATTGATTGATTATAGCGATTATCAATCTATGATTACTGATTTATACGCTAAAGAAGTAGATGCTATTATATTACCTACTGATTATGCTTCTATGTTTAAAACTATTTCTGAATATGAAAATATTGAAAGTGATACTAAGATTATTTTAACTAAAGAAAAAAAGATGAAAAAGTCCGCTACATCTTCTGTTGAAACTGAATCTACTGGTAAAGATATAACTGAACCTTTTACAATACTACTTATGGGAATTGACTCTACTGATGAGGTTTTGTCTAAGAATGCTGTTGCAAATGGTGATACATTAATATTAGTTACTTTTAATCCTAAAACGTTAAATGCTACTATGTTGTCTATCCCAAGAGACAGTTATGTTCCTATTGCTTGTTGGTCTAATAAAGCTGAAAATAAAATTACTCATGCTGCTGCATATGGCAATGATTGTATGATGAATACTATTGAGAATTATTTAGGTGTTAATATAGATTATTATGCTAAAATTAATTTTAAGGGTCTAGTTAAGTTAGTTAATGCTGTTGATGGTGTTGAAATAAATGTTGAACAAACATTATGTACTGATGATTCTTCTCGTGGTGGACAAGTATGTATTAATCCTGGTCTTCAAACATTAGATGGTGAGCAGGCATTGGTATATGCAAGAAATAGAAAAGCTTTAGTTAACGGTGACTTCGGTCGAAATCAACATCAACAAGAAATTGTAATGGCTCTTGCTAATAAGATTAAAACAATTTCTAGTGTTAGTAAGTTTATGGAAATATTAGATACCGTTTCTAATAGTTTGGATACAAATTTAACTACTCAACAAATGTTATCATTCTATAACATTGCTAAAGACATTGTAAAACGTAGTTTATCCTCTGATGAAGCTGATATAATTAATATTCAACAATTATATTTAGCTGGTAATAGTCAAATGATATATGATGAAAGAATGAGAATGGTACTTTATAATTATGTTCCTAATGAAAATAGTCGTGATGACATTGTTCAAGCTATGAAGGAAAATTTAGAGTTAGCTGATCATACTGATATTACAGAATTTAGTTTCTCTATAAATGAAACATATGAAAAAGAAATTATAGGTAAAGGGCCTTATAAGACTTCTAGTCTTTATAAGTTATTGCCAAGTTTTATTGGATATACTGAACAACAAGCAAGGTCTATTGCTAGTAGATACGGTGTTAAAGTTACCTTTGAAGGTGATGATGATGGTGTTGTCGTTTCACAAAGTTATCCTGAGTCTAAACGTATTGATTTAATTAATGGTAGTGTTGTATTAACGCTTAAAGATAGTAGTAAAAAAGATACAACTAAAGATGATGATAAAGAAACTGATGATAAAAAAGATAGTAAAGATGAAGAAAAGACTGAAAATAACACTGGCAATGATACCGATGATGAAGAAAAGACTGATTTAAAAAAAGATAATGATACAAAGATAAATGATAATGAATAAAACTATTCTATATTGAATAGTTTTTTTTAGTCGTACAATCCAATATTTTACTAGCTCAGCATTTACTAGAAATTTACTCAATAATTCTAAGCGTATCTTCAATGATGACATATTTTTTTCATAGAAAAAGATTCACAATGTTTTGTGAATCTTCTTAATTTAACTCTACTAAATATAACTTTTTTCCATCATGTACAAATATTAGTGTTGCTTCTTTTTGATAGTCTGAAAATGACTCATCAGTATAATTCCATGTTACTTTAACGCTATATGCTTCCTCATCAATAGTTTCACCAAAGGTAAATGAGGTTTGTTCTACGCTATCTATTGTAACTGTATCAACTTCTGGTAAACTTTGTTTTCTATTATTATAAATGTTACTTTCAACATATTTGTAATATGTATTTTCAGCATTTTCAAGGAAGTTGCTTAAGGCAGTAGGATGAACTATATCTACTCCACCAACGTCTGTTTTAGCTGTTTTATCATTTAGGGAATAAAAATCGACAATAAACATTTCTGCTAGTTTTGAAACATATTTTTCATAGTCAACTTCTTTTTCTTCTAATATTTTAGCTAACTCTTTAAATAAGGTTTGATATTTTTTACTTTTGTTATCTTTTAAAACATAATCATAATCTTTTATTGTATTTAATATTTTAGCTTCTCTAACAGCTGGTGTTGCAAAAAACTTTTTATAACCAAGGAAGCCTAAAGCTCCAACAATTATTATTATTAATACTATTAGAATAATTTTTACTTTCTTTTTTAATTTCATATTATTTTCCTTCCTCAGTCTGATTTTTCAATGCTTCATTTTCATCTTCTTTAGCAAGAAGGTCAAATACTATTATGTCATTTGAAACATCTAATAATGCATTTGCGTACTCAGTATTTTCTTTTATTTCAGCCTCACTAATAGCTTCACCATTTAATGATAAATACTCTACTTTTTGACTGTTATAATAAGCTTTATTAGTTACCCAGTTACCATTAGGAAAACATACAATATTATGACCAAGAACATTGAATATATCATGGCCTAATTGATAATCATTGTAGAAACCAAACATATTTCCTAAAGTTGGCATAGCATCATACATACCCATGACTTCTGTTATCTCTTGATTATATTTTGTACCTGCCATATCTTTACTCCAAATAATAAATGGTACTTTTCTTCCTAATTCATATTGATATGAATCATATTCTTTATAATTTGGATCATCTTTATCTAGTAGTGAATCTGTTTCTTTATCGTAATTATATAATAAATTATATTCTTTTTTTGGTAATCTTGCATCATGGTCACCATATAAAACGACTATTGTATTTTCAAGTAAACCTGCTTCATCTAATTCATTTAAAAATTGACCAAGAGCATTGTCTGCATAGTGAACTGATTTGAAATAGTTTCCTAATTTTGTACCTTCCATGTATGGATGAACAACTTCCTCAGTAGTACCATCTTCATTAGTAATAGTTTCTTTCATATCCACGGCAAATTCACCATATTTATCTGTTTCTGAGAATGGTGTATGATTTGTTAACATTATCATTAAACCATACCAATTTTCATGTTCTTTATTAATCTTTTCTAGTTTTGGTATTGACTGTTTAAAGAACTCTTTATCAGATAAACCTAAGCCAATAGTTGTTTCTGAAGTTACATCATAATCACTTTTACTGTAGAATCTTTGATAACCTAAACTATTATGCATTGCTCTTCTATTCCAAAAGTCAGCGTTATTAGCATGCATACTGAATGTGTAATAACCTTTATCGTTTAATAATTTTGGTATAGAGTTGTAAGTTCTATTTGAATATGATACAAATGCTGTTCCTGATTTAGTTGGCATTAATGATGTTGAGAAAGTTAGCTCTGTATCAGAACTTGTTCCTACACTAACTTGTGAATAATAATTAGAAAAATACATTCCTTCACTAGCTAGTTTATTTAAAGTAGGACTTACTTCTTCACCATTAAATTCCATACCTATAACATTATTTTGCATACTTTCAGCATGAATTACTAGAATATTTTTGCCTTCAAATATACCTGTATATTCATTCGTTTTCGTTTCTTCTCTTGATGAAAAATAATCATTGAAATTCTTTTTTGCTTTATCATAGCCAAACATTGAATTTAGTTTTGGCTGAAGCGAAGTAATTAAATCATTGCTTTGATATATATAAATACCAAATCGCATAACTATATATTCTTTATTCCATTGTTTTATAAATCTTGTTACATCAAGTGATGTTAGCGTTACAATGAATAAGCCTAATACAGCTGCTCCTGATATAAGTGTCTTAGTCATTTTCTTTTTACGTTCTGATTTTATTTCAACTTTTTTATAGTAATTTTTCTTTTTCAATTTTACATGAACAAATATCAATACTAATGGTCCTATTACATATACTAAATCCTTTAATTGTAAGACATTTTCAACAACAGCATCCCCTACATCACCAATGTATTGTGTAAGTGATAACATTGATACAGATGCAAAAGATGAATAGAACGTGTAATATACAGAATTTATCATACATATTGCACTTAAGAAAATATCAAAAATTAGATAATATGTAAATCTATTTTTGGGATGACATAAATAGCCAAAGGAACCTAAAATAAGAATTATAGCTAAGTCACCCATGATAGCTTTGACTGATAAGTAATTACTCATGGAATGAATACAAAAGAAACGTAACATAGTAGCGTTTACTAAACATGTAATAACATATACTAAAAATAATTGGTTATTATTAATATATTTACGTACTATATGTTCTTTTCTAGCTTTTTTTATACTTGATATTATTTTATTTTTTGTTTTGTTTAATCTATATTTTATTCTTTTCATATTTTTAACCTCGCTAGAATATATTATAGCATTACCGTTATTTTTTTTCAATCTATAACATAATAAGCCGTAATGATTTACGGCTTTTCTATATTTTGATTATTTTTATAACTACCAGCATTTATTATTAGTCCTAAAACAAATATGTATGATAGCATGTATACCCAGAGAAGTAAAATAATTATATTAGAAATGCTACCATAGAAAATATCATATTTTGTAAATGTGTCTAAGTAAAATGAATATATTTCTGAACATATTATCCAACTTATTGTTGTGAATATAGCTCCTTTTGTAGCAGTATTACCTTCAATTTCTTCATCTGGAGCAATTATATAAATAAGTTTTATATTTAGATAAATAACCGCAATACATAATGGATATTTTAATAGACGATATATTCTATATAATATTTCTGTTGTTGTGTTGTTATCAAAGCTTGTTTTTAATATATTAAATATTGTATCTCCAAATACTGGTACTATTAATAAGAAAAATATTATTTCTACTAATATAACAGTCATTAAAATTGCTTTTGTTCTACGTCTTAAAATATCTTTTGGTTTTATTTTATAGATTTCATTAGACGCTATTATTATAGCATGAGTACCATTGGAAGCAAGGATAAAAGCTGATAGGAAGAAGATTCCGATGTTAAAGCTTAATCCTTTTCCGGATATAATACTATGTATAAAATCTTCTACTCCAACTGGTATTGTAATACCAAGTGCTTCTTTTATAATGTCTAAGGAAATTGAAAATTTTGATGCTAGTGCTCCTATTAAAGCAATAATAGGAATTAAGGACATGACAAAGAAAAAAGCGAGATGTCCAGGTAATATTCTCATTTCAGGCTTTTTGATTAATTCAATTGCTTTATTTAAGAATTCCTTTGCTCGCTCCATTTTATCAACCTCTTATTTTAAATCTTCTTTGTTCGCTATCATTTGTAGAGTTGCCTCGTTTATAGCATCATCTAATGTTTTTATTTTGTCTAAAATCATACTATAGCCAATTGCGGCACCAAATTCATGTGGCAAGTTTTTCATTTCTTTAGCTATCTTTTTAGTGTATGTTTCTACTTGTCTTTCACTATATCCTACTAAATAAATTAAGAATTCATTTCCATCAGTACGGATAATTTCACTATTTTCTAACTGAGTATTTACAAGTATTCCAGCAGCTTTAATGATTAGTTGATCTCCTTCTTCATGGCCGAAGTTATCATTAACGTATTTAACGTTATTTAAGTCAACCATTACAATAGCTTGTGGATAAACTTTGCATTCTTCCCATTCTGGTACTTTGGCATTTAAGTAATTTCTATTTTTTAGTGAAGTTAACATATCAGTATATTTATGTCTTTCACTTGTTTTAACCTTCTTTACTTTACGTTTTCTCTTATATAGTAAGTAAATTATTGATAATATTATCAATGGTACAAAAACGATTATTAATACTATTGTATAAACTTGTTGGAATGTTGAACCTTCTAATATTGAAGCATGAAGATTTTCTATTCCTGTATTACGATAATTATAATAAGAATTAGTATTGATAATATAATTAAATAAGTCATAGAATGCTTCATTGTTCTTCTTTACCATGAACTTATAATCATTTAACATTGTATCCATGTATAATATATTAAACTTTTTGAATTTTGTTGTTTGATAGTTATTATAGATTTCTCTATCTAGAACTATCATTTTATTTCCGGCTTTAGATAATAATTTATCTATATCATCATAGCCAGATATGTTAGCACGTGAGTTTGTTGAGAAATAGTTATATAGTGAATCTTCTTTTAACATAACTATATCTTGTCCTTTTAGACTTTCGAATGAATTAACTATATGATTATCTTTTTGATAACCTAGTACTACATATTGTTCTATAAAAGTAGATAATGTAGCGTAGTATTTATCATTGTTATAGTTATAGTAATCAAAGTAAACATCTATTTCTCCTGAATCTATAGCTTTTTGTAACTCGGTTTTTGTTTTATATTCTTTGTATTTAAAATTAATATCTGCTAGTCTTGATATTCTGTCAATATATTCGCCAGCTATACCTGCTAGTTTTCCATTTACTAATACTTCATATGGTGTGTTACTAACAAAGCCATAAGTATAATCTTTTGATATAAGTGAAGCTTTAGTCTTAGCACTTAAATTATTTTTTAATAAATAGTAGTCTAAATATGCTTCATTATATTCTTTTGTATATGCTGTTAAACGCCATTTATTATAATACTTTGTAACTATTTTATTTAATTCTTTATTATTATTACTTAAAGTTAGAACTATTTGTTTTTTCATTTCTGTTAAATAATAATTAATGTAATACTTATCTTTTTCAATGGTATAGTCTAAATACATTATATTAGGTACTACGATCATATTTACTTCATCATTATCTAAGGCTTTATATAATTCAGTAATATCTTTATAAGTCTTGTATGATAAGTTATTTCCACCTTTTAGGTAATAGCTTATTTCTTCGGCATCTTCTTCAAAAACACCAAATATTATGTTACGCATATCTTTAGTGCTGTTGATTCTTTCGTATTCTTTTCCTACAACAATATAGTTATCATTGAAAAGAAATAAGTTTTTATCTTTTAATTTAGCATTGTTGTCTAGTATTTCAATTCTAAAACTATCTGTTGTGGGATTTGAACTTTTTAGGTATGGAATTCTATTAAACTCAATACCAATATTTTTTTCAAAGTCATCTAAGAATTTGAATATTACACCTTCGCCTGCTAGGCCATATAATGGATAATCATTAACGACTTCAAAGTCATATGTCTTATCTTTATTTTTTTCTACCCAGCGTTTTTCACTAATGGTTAGAGTTGTTGTTTTATCTTCTTTATTATAATGTCTATATACAACAACAAACGCTACACTCGCTATGATAACTGGGATTAAAAATATTAGAAACTTTTTTTTCATTCGGCACTTCCTGTTCTATCTTTAGTCCAAGTTATTTTATCTAACTTGTGATGCCTATAGCCAATGATTGGAAACTCTTCTGATTCTTTTTCTTTTGTAACAAAGATTTGAAAATCATAGTATTCTTTTTGATTTTTTTTGAATGGTTCAATAGCTTTTGCACCAATGTCTTTAGCGACATCTAATGATACTTCAGCATCTACTGTTATTATTATTTCTACAGTTTTACCAGAAACTCTAGCAGTAGCATCTACTATAGGTTGGTCTTTTAATGCTGTTTTTACTTTTTTTAACTGTGAATCAGTAATTTCTACTTTTTCAATACCATCTAAACGATCACCATAAAGAGCTTTTCCAGCATTTGGAAATAAAGCTATTTTTACAGGTATTAATAATATTACAAATAATAGAAATATTCCTATTACGATAAAAGTTTTTTTATTTTTCTTTATATATTTCATATCATCACATCCTAGTATTTTTATTATACACCATCAATTATTCTTTTTCAATTATGAATTACTGTAGTTCTTCTGTTAAAATATCCATGGCTATTTTTGGATTAGCACTACCTTTTGTTTCTTTCATTACTTGACCCATGAGATATTTTATAGCTCGATCATGTCCTGACTTATAGTCATTAACACTCTCTTCGTTTTCAGAAACTATTTTTTTAATTATTTCTCTTAATGCATTATCATCTTTTATGTTTTCTATTCCAGATTCTTTAATAATATCAGAAATTGATTTATCTTCTTCTAGAATTTTATCTAAAATGTCTTTTAAATTTTTACTACTTAGAGTAGAATCATCTAATTTAGAAATTAATTCAAGAAAACGAGATGTTGTTAAAGTTGTTTCTGTGATACTTTTTTCATTTTTATTAAGGTATGCAGAAATGTCTCCTAATAGAAGATTACTTGCTATTTTAAAGTTAGTATCTTCATTTAATAATAAGTTAAAATAATCAGATAATGGTTTATTTTGGATTAGTTTCTTAGCATTTGATTCTGTTACACCTTTAGAAATATAAATTTCTTTTCTTTCATCAGGTAACATTTCAATTGTCTTTTTAACTTCTTCTATCATTTCATCTGTAAGATAAAGATATGGAATATCTGGTTCTGGGAAGTAACGATAATCATTTCCAGTTTCTTTTACACGCATTAATACGGTATCACCAAGTTTATCGTCATAACGTCTAGTTTGTTCTTGGAATGTTTCATTAGCGTCTAGTAATTTACTTTGACGAATTATTTCTTTTTCGATACTTAAACCAACGTTAGAAATTGAACCAATGTTTTTAATTTCACATTTTGTACCGAATGGATCTTCTTCATTTTTTCTTATTGAGACATTGGCATCACACCTCATAGAACCTTCTTCCATTTTACAGTCACTTATTCCTGTGTAGAATAATAGTTCTTTTAATTTTTCTAAGTATAATTTAGCTTCTTTAGAATTACTAATACATGGTTTAGTAACTATTTCGATTAATGGAACACCAGCTCTATTAAAGTCTAGTAATGTCTTATCACCACGATGGGTACTTTTGCAAGTATCTTCTTCAATATGCATTTCTTCTATTTCTATTTTCTTTTTTGTACCATCAACTTCTATTTCGATGTAACCGTCGTAGCCGATTGGTGTTCTAGACTGAGTTATTTGGAAGTTTTTTGGATTATCTGGATAAAAATAGTTTTTACGATCGAAGTGCATTACTTTTCTTATTTTACAATTTAGTACTGTTGCGGCTTTAATAGCTAAATTGATAACTTCTTCATTAACTGTTGGCAATGTTCCTGGATAACCTAAGTCAATAACATTTGTTAAGGAATTAGCCATTTGTCCATATCCGTTTAGGGAGTTTGAAAAGATTTTTGTATTTGTTTTTAATTCTACATGGACTTCAATACCAATGGTTGGAATATAATTAGTCATTCTTTTCACTCTCCTTATTATTAGGATTTAAATCTAGATTAAGTTCTTTTTCAATAAAACTAGCTAGTTGATATATTTTTGCTTCACCAAATGGACTTCCTATTATTTGCATACCAATTGGTAATTTATCTTTATTAAATCCAATTGGTAAACTTAGTCCTGGAAGACCAGCCATGTTTACTGGTATGGTTAGAACATCATCCATAAATGATTTTATAGCGTCATCTAATCCTTTATCTAATTCATAGGCTACAGTTGTATTGTTTGGTCCTATTACTAGGTCATAGTTTTTAAATGTTTCTAGGAAGCTTTTACGCATATCATCTCTTATTTCTAGAGCTTTATTGTAGTAAGCTTTGGCATTTTTGCCAGATAATAAATAACTACCTATCATGATACGTCTTTTTACTTCGGCACCAAAACCTATCTTTCTTGTTTTTAAATATAGGTCTTCAATATCTTTTGGATTTTCATAACTGTATCCATATCTTATACCGTCAAATCTAGCTAAGTTTGAACTAGCTTCGCCCATAGCGATAATTTGATATAATGGAACAGCTTTATCAATATAATTAATATCAACGTAATCGATAGTACAATTATTTTTCTTTAATAATTCAATTACACTATTTAATTTATCTTTTATTTCTTGATCTACAGCGTCACTTACATAAAAGTTAGGAATTGCTATTTTTAAACCTGAAATATCTTTTCCTATTAATCTAGTAAAGTCTTCATCTGTTTCTACTGATGTTAAGTCTTTTTCACTTTTTCCACAAATAGTGTTTAAAAGTACAGCATTTTCATAAACGTTTTTAGTCATTGGTCCGATTTGATCAAGGCTTGATCCGAAGGCAATTAGTCCATAACGAGATACACGTCCATAAGTTGGCTTTAAGCCGACTATTCCACAGAAAGATGCAGGTTGTCTAATTGAGCCACCTGTGTCTGAGCCTAAAGCGAATGGAATCATTCTTTTACTAACTGCTGCTGCATTTCCACCAGAGGAACCTCCTGGAACTCTTTCTTCATTCCATGGATTTTTTACTGGTCCAAAGTATGATGTTCTATTTGATGAGCCCATGGCAAACTCGTCCATGTTTGTTTTACCAATGATAATCATATTAGCTTTCTTAACTCTTTCAATAACATCAGCATCATAGATAGGATCAAAGTTTTCTAACATTTTAGAAGCTGCTGTTGTACGTAATCCTTTAGTGATAATATTATCTTTTATAGCAATCGGAATACCAAATGTTAAAGAATCTACTTCTTTTCCTTCTAATTCTTCTGCTTGTTTTAAAGCTTCTTCTTTATTTAAGGTAATAAAGCAGTTTAAGTCTTTATCTTTTTCTATTCTTTCAAATGACTCTAAAACTAAGTCTTTTGGTGTTATTTTCTTCTCTTTTAATAACTTATTAATTTCTACTAATGATAAATCTAAATAATTATGCACTCATACCACCCTTTTCACCTATTACTGCTGGAACTGAAATGTAATTTCCATTGTGTCTTGGAGCATTTTTTAATACTTCTTTTGGATTTAACATTTCTCCTTCTTCATCAGCACGTAATGAACATTTATTTTCAGTTGGACATATTAACATGTCTTCATCATATACTTTTACGTCGTTTATTTTTTCTATTTCGTTTAGTATCTGTTTTAATTTTACTTGATACATTGCTAGTTCGTCTTCATCAATTTCAATTCTTGCTAGTTTAGCAACATGCATAACCTCTTCTTTAGTTAATTTATCTTCCATAAGGGTGCCTCCTTTAACTTTTTTATTATATCATGGATATGTTGATATGTAAATTTATCATTTTCTTTATTAAGCAAAAACAAATGCCTTGTAGCACTTGTTATTTTATTCTGCAAAACAGTTTTTTATATATAATCTATTCGGATTATTTTTATCATTCATTTTAAAGTCATATGCTGTTCCTATAACAGTGATGGAATCTTCTTTTTCATATTCTTTTATAGTTGCATCTTTTGCCATTTTACAAACGATGTTTAAGGTATATGAACCATCTGGATCTATATATCCAAAGGTAAGGGTTCTATTTTTTTTATTGTAACTTTGGTATGTACCAGATATTCTTAGGAATTTAGTATTGTATTTCTCATAGGCTTTTACAGTATCGTTTTTATATTCGATAGCTAAGTCTATTGAATCTACTTCTGTTGGTTCAACTGAGTATTTTATGGCCCATGAACCTATTACAGTATCTCTTCTACCTTGTACTTGATTATATTTGATTACTTTATAGCCTATTCCATGATATACTTTAGTACCACCATCTTTATAATGAGCAGTCTTTATTGCAAAGAAAGGTCCAGTGTTATATCTTGATACACTTATAACATCAATTGTTACCATTATCATTAAAACGATTAGTACGTAAAATATGATATTAAATATCTTGGCTATTTTTTTTGGATCTTTTATATATTTTTTTTCTTCTTTTTCATCGTCAAATTCTTCATCTAAATCATTTGTCTCTTTTATCTCGAAGTTTTCTTCATTTAAGTCAAAACTTTCTTCATCTTCATAGAGAACTTCTTCATATTCTTCTATGTTTTTTAATAGAGATTCTTGTTCAATTGTATCATAATCTTCATAATCTTCATAATCTTCTATTTTAATTTTTTTCTTTCTCATACGATATCACCTATTCCTTGAATTTCGTGGCATTATAATACCATTTTTTTGTGAAATAGTCAAGGTTTTGTACAATTCTGGTTACGTTAAAAAACTATTATGTTGTGTTAATTTTTTATGATTGACTCACTTAATTTTTTAATTAGAAACTAACTAAAAACCGGAACTTTTCATTCCAGCTTTACTTAGTATATTTTTAATTATATGTTTATATTAACCTAACTTTTCTTTAAACTCTTCTTCTGTCCAGATAGGAATACCTAATTCTTTAGCTTTATCATATTTACTACCAGGATTTTGTCCGACAATTACAGCAGTTGTTTTTTTAGAAACAGAGCCAGATGTTTTCCCACCAAGAGATTCTATTTTTTCTTCGGCTTCTTCTCTTGTGAATAAAGTTAGAGCGCCAGTTAGAACAAATGTCTTATCTTTAAATTCATCATTTTCTTCTGCTTCTTGTCCTAAATATTTAGTATTAAGACCAAGTTCTATTAGTTCATCTACTATAGCTCTTCTGTGAGAATCATTAAAGTATTCAACTATGCTTTTCGCAATTATAGAGCCAATGTCTGGAATACTAGTTAATTCTTCTTCTGATGAAGACATTAATGAAGCTAAATTTTTATAATGTTTTGCGAGTAGTTTAGCTGTTTTTGCTCCTACATGTGGAATTCCTAGACCAAATAATAGTCTTTCTAGAGAATTCTTTTTACTTTCTTCTATAGCGTTTAATAAATTAGTTACTGATTTATCTCCATAGCCTTCTAGTCGTATTAAATCTTGTTCATGATTTTTTAGAGAATATATATCGGCAATTGTAGCGATGAAATGGAAATTATAAAAATCTTCCATGATTCTATCGCCTAGTCCATCTATATTCATGGCATCACGTGACGCAAAATGAATTAATTCTTCAATACTTCTAGCTGGGCATTTTTTATTTGGACAATAGTAATCTACTTGTCCTTCTTTTTTTACTAAAGGTGTATTGCACATAGGACAGTTAGTAATCATTTCAAAATCTTTTTCTTTGCCTGTACGTCTTTCTTTTTTTACTTCTACTACTTCTGGTATAACATCTCCAGCTTTTCTTATTGAAACTATATCGCCTATTTTTAAATCTTTTTCATTTACATAATCTTCATTGTGAAGTGTTGCTCGTGAAATGGTTGAACCGGCTACTATAACTGGTTCTAGAACAGCATTAGGTGTTATTTGTCCTGTTCTTCCTACTGTAAAAATTATATCTGTTAATTTAGTTAAAACTTCTTCGGCTGGAAATTTATAGGCTGTTGCCCATTTTGGATACTTGGCAGTGTAGCCTAGTTTTTGTTGTTGATCGATACTATTTACTTTTATAACAACACCGTCGATATCATAAGGAAGACTGGCTCTTTCTTTACCTTTTTCTTCTATATACTCAAGGGCTTCATTAATATTTTTTACAACTCGATTATTAGGATTCATTTTAAAACCTAGTTGTCTCATGTACTCAAGAGCTTCTTCATGAGTATGAAGTCCATAATCTAATGGATCTGGTAAATGATAAATGAAATTATCTAGTTTACGTTCAGCAGCTACTTTGGAATCTAATTGTCTAATTGAGCCAGCTGCGGCATTACGACAATTTTGAAGTAATGGTTGATTCTTTTTCTTACGGTCTTCATTTAGTATCTCTAATGTTTTTTTATTCATAAATATTTCGCCACGTACTTCAATATCAATATTTTCTTTTAGTTTTAATGGAATTACTTTTATAGTTTTAGCATTATGAGTAATATCTTCACCTGTTGTACCATCACCTCTTGTTGCGGCACGAACTAATTTTCCGTTTTCATATAGTAGTGAAACAGAAAGCCCATCTATTTTCAACTCACAAACGTATTCAGGTGTAATTCCTTCTTTTTTAATTCTTTCATCAAAGGCTAAAACTTCGCTTTCTGAGAAAACATCGCTTAAGGACATCATTGGTATTTTATGGGTGACTTTATTAAAACCTTCTATTATTTTTCCACCAGCGTGTTGTGTTGGTGAATCATCTCTTAGCCAGTTTGGATGTGCTTTTTCTATTTCTTCTAGTTCTCTAAAGTATTTATCATATTCTTGGTCGGTAATAGTTGGATTATCTAGAGTATGATAATTGTAATCAGCCTCATTAATAATATCAATTAATTCATTCATTCTTTCTTGCATAAATAGTCTCCTTTTTTTATTTTTGTAATTGATAATAATATGTTTGTCTTTTTATTTTTATATTTGCTTTGTTATCAATAAAAATATTATTATTATGATCTGTTATTCTTATTCCATCTTCTTCTTTTTCAATATGTGTATCTTGTTCAAATACAAGACCATCTCTTGAATATAGTTTTGCGAGTAGTATTTGTTTTTCTTTTTCGACTTCGGAAATTTGTCCTTGACTGTACTGAGTTCTTGCTTTATTTATTTTTATTCCGGCAATAGTTTGTCTTGCTTCAGCAAATACTTTATATGCTTTAGACATACTTGGTCTTCTGCCTTCTGTTAAAGTATCTAGTCTAGCTACTAAATTATTTACAATTTCTTCTGAACTATATTTACTTAACTCATTTATTAGTCCTTTTAAGTCAGAATTAAAATATAATTCTTCCATTTTACTAGAACCAATGATGTCTTCTATTCCTCTCGCAATTATCTTATCATCATCATAATAAATACTATCTCTTTGAATAAAATATTTACAATTTAAATATTCTGTATAACCTTCATTAATGCATTCACCTGTAATTTTTTCTCCTAAATCTTTTCCTTGACAGAAACCGGCAAATACAATATCTTCAGATGTAACTTTAGAGCTGGCTAGATGTAATAATTCATGAAAAGTAGTATCTTTTCCATTATTATCAGACATTAAAGCTATTTCATTAGATTCTGGATAATAGCAACCTTCATTATTTCTTCCAAGTAGTCTTTTTATAGTTGTAATGATTGTACTCTTTTCTTCAGTAATAATTAAATCTTTAATGTTTCTATAAAATGATGAAATATCACAGTGACTGCCAAAGTTTTCTCTAAGAATACTTTCAAATTCTAATACTATTTGATCATAATCTTTAAATCCTAAATATTCATTTAAGTGATACTTTTTACTTGCTAGTACTGGAGAATCTAAAATTTCACCTTTTAATTTAACTCTTTTTAACTTGGCTTTTTCTGGGATATTATAAGCAATTCTTCTTAGTAGAAATTTATCAATGTTATCTTCAAATTTTTCCATGTTTAATCACCATTTTTCTCTATATATATTATACCATAATACGCTTTTATTTCATAGAAAAACAAGTCTAAATTGACTTGCTTTTTGTAATTATTTTTCCCATAAATTTGAAGGATATTCGTTCTCATCAACTAGTTTTTTTAGAGCTGCTTTTACATTTTCTGCATCCTCTTTATAAGTTACTCCATACCAAGCTGATGTAGTTTCAATTACACTTACTGTAGCGTAGTTTTCTTCTATACTACTGAATAGTACATCTGGAATTAAGTATTCACATTTTTCTAAGTCATCTTTGTTTTTATCAAGAAATTTTGGAAATTCTTTTTCTATGTATGGGAAGATACTTGGTGTAAATAACATTAAATTCATTGATACTTTGTCATCTGGTGAAACAATGAATTCTTCTTGGCCAGATAATGGTTTCGCAACTAATTGACCAGCTACTTTTTCTATAACACTTTCTGTTATTTTAGTAAGCATACCATTTTCTACTTGGCATACTCCTCTTTTTACGGAACCGTTTTCTGTAATAGTATTTTTTACTAAATAACTTACTAATCCGTATGGATGTGGTGTTTTATCATTAGTAGTATCTAGGAAGTTTGCTGCTTTTAGATAAGCATCTCTTCCATAGAAATCATCTGCATTGATAATTGCGAATGGTTCATGAATTTTATCTTTACAGCAAAGAATAGCATGGGCTGTTCCTAGAGGTTTTACTCTTGTTTCTGGTACTGAATAACCTTCTGGCAAGTTATCATTTTTTTGGAAACAGTATTCAGCATTAATATATGGTTCTACTCTTTTTCCAATTGTTTCTTTGAACACATCATAATTTTCTTCTTTTATTAAGAAAACTATTTTGTTGAAACCAGCTTTAATGGCATCATATACAGAGTAATCAATAATGAATTCTCCATTTGGTCCTAGAGGAGTTATTTGTTTTAATCCTCCAAATCTGCTTCCCATTCCAGCAGCTAAAATAAGTAATGTTTTATCTTTCATATTTTCTCCTTTTTAGTTACTAACTAGTAACCTTTGATAATTTTTTATGATTCTTCATCAATTTTTTAATACCATGTGGATGCTTAAAGGCAACGCTTACTAAGGTATTTGTTACTTCTACTACTTTACCAGTTCCAAAAGTTTCGTGATATACATAGTCTCCTACTTTGTAATCAACTTCTTCTTCTCTAAACATTTCTGTTGTATCAATTTTTTCTTCTTTTTTAGGTAGTTCTTCTTCTTTTACATTTGTTTCTAGAAGTCCTGGATTTATCTCACTCATGAAACGACTAACTGGATTTACTTGTTCTTTACCAAATAATGTTCTACGACGAGCATTTACTAGATGTAGATTATCTTTCGCTCTGGTAATGGCTACATAACAAAGTCTTCTTTCTTCTTCTAAGGCCATATTCTCCATAAGTGAATTCATATGTGGGAATATTCCTTCTTCCATACCAATGACAAATACATTATCAAACTCTAATCCTTTTACAGAATGAACTGTCATTAAACTTATACGATTTGGATCATCTTTATATTCCTCAACATCACTAATTAAACTTATTTCTAGCAAGAAGTCTTCTAATGATATTAGACCTTCTTTTTCTTCAAAGGCTTTAGTAATAGACTTAAACTCTTCTAAGTTTTCTAGTCTTACTTCTGATTCTAGACTTTGTTCACTTTCTAGTTCTTTTTTCATACCAGAAGCATCTAGTACTTTATCAATTAACTCTGTTAAAGTTAAATCTTCAGCTACTATTTTTAATTTTTCAATAGTATTTTTAAATTCTAACTCTTTACCAGAACTAATAGCGTCATATATACTTATTCCTTCTTCATCAGCTTTAGAAGTTAAATTTTCAATAGTCTTTAGACCAATACCTCTTTTTGGTGTATTAATTACTCTTAAAAGACTTATATTATCTTTAGAATTATGAATAAGACGAAGGTAAGCAATTAAATCTTTTATTTCTTTACGAGAATAGAAATAGAAACTTCCAATAACACGATATGGTAGATTTTCTTTTAACATTTCTTCTTCTACTACACGTGACTGGGCATTGGTTCTATAAAGAATAGCAATATCTTTATACTCTGTTCCTCTATTTACTAATTCTTTTATTTTTCTAATAACATATTGTGCTTCATCTCTTTCATTATAAGCACGATAATATTTTATCTTTTCACCCTGTCCTCTATCAGTCCATAGTTTCTTATCTTTTCTTTGACTATTATTCTTTATTACTTGATTAGCAGCATCTAGAATAGTACTTGTTGAACGATAGTTTTGTTCTAAAAGAATTGTTTTAGCGTCAGAATAGTCTTTTTCAAAGTTTAAAATATTTTTATAATTAGCTCCTCTAAAACTATAAATACTTTGTGAGTCATCTCCAACACAAGTTATACGTCTATTTTTTTCACTGATAAGTTTTGTTAAGATGTATTGTGCTTGATTTGTATCTTGATACTCATCTATTAAAATATATTGATATAAATCTTGATATCTTTCTAGTACATCTTTATTTTCTTTAAATAGTTTTATTGGTAGTAATAATAAATCATCAAAGTCTACTGAGTTGTTTCGATATAATTTATCTTCATATTTTTCGTATATTTTATGGATTACTTGTTCATAGTCACTAACAGCATATCTTTCGTAAGCTTTAGCGGAAATCATTTCGTTTTTACAACTACTTATTTTATTTCTGATGGCTTTAGGATTATATACTTTTGGATCGTATCCTAAGTCTTTTATTATTTTTTTGACTACGGTTAATGAATCATCACTATCCATAATAACAAAGTTTCTATCATAACCTAATAATTCAAAATTTTCTCTTAATAGTTTTAAACCAAAGCTATGAAAAGTTGAAACTTGTATTTTTTTTGCTACGTCGCCAAGCATAGCATATAGTCTGTCTTTCATTTCTTTCGCAGCTTTATTTGTGAAGGTAATTGCTAGAACATTGTATGGAGTGGCATATTTTTCTTCAATTAAATAAGCTATCTTAGTAGTTAATGTTTTAGTTTTACCTGCACCTGCTCCAGCTATTATTAGAAGAGGTCCGTCATTATATAATACGGCTTCTTTTTGTTTGTCATTTAAATTATCTATATTCATCTTTTTACCTACTTCCTATTTACATTATATCCTATATTTTTAGTTTAGGCAAACAGTCCAAAAGAAAAAGATATAATACTTAGAAATGATATTATATCTTTCTTTGTCGTTGTAATTGAAACTATAAATTATTGAATTGCTTATTCTATTATGTATGGATCGTTTACAGTGCCATCTCCCGCAACTGTTCTAGTACCAGGTGCAAGAGAGACTGACGGACGCGTGCCGTAGGAGTTGTTGACGTTGTTGTTGTTCAGGTTGCCAGCCGAGTAGACGATGAAGCCGACAGCGCTGTAGTAGCCGAAGTAGGAAGGCGACAAGGCCATGTGCAAAATAGCAAAGGCGTGCAATTTTAAACGACACAATCCTAAGTTAGCTATATA
>CAVIUA010000004.1:0-8949 GCA_963645945.1 bacterium | reverse complement strand
TTGTTAAAAAAGGTATCATAACTAATGTTATTAAAACATTTTTTATATACCCTTTTTTTCTAGAAATAAAGTATGTAAATGGATAACTTATTAAAATACATATAAATGTTGATATGGTTGCTATAACAAAAGATTTAAAAAAAACTTTGATATAAACTATATTAAAGATTTCTATATAATTATTTATATTAAATGTATAAATAATTCCTCCATATGAATCTGTTTGCATAAAACTAATAAAGAATATATATATTAATGGTATAATTATCAGCAATAGTGAATAAGCAATTATTGGTAATAATAACAAGTATTTAATTCTATCTTTTCTCATTATTTATTATCCTTTAAAACAACCATGTCAAACATATCAAAATATATTTTTGTATTTGTATTTTTTGTTATATTTTCTGGTATTGTTTTACATAATATACTTAATTCTTTATTATTGTACCCAACTAATATTTTTGTATTTGCACCATCATAAACAAATTCTTTTACTAATACATCTAATGAGTTATCTTTTTTTTCATTAAAATATATATCTTCTGGTCTTATTATTATCTTTACTTTATCATTTAAATCATAATCTGTTTCATCATATTTAATAACATCATTATTATCAAGTTTAATTTCTACTTTACTATCTTGTACGTTTATTACTTCTCCGTTAAATATATTTGATTCTCCTATGAAATCTGCCACATATAAACTTGCAGGTTTTTCATATATTTGTTTTGGAGTATCTATTTGTTCAATTTTTCCATTATGTAACAAGACTATTCTATCACTCATTGTTAATGCTTCATCTTGATTATGAGTTACAAAAATAAATGTTGTTCCTAGTTTTTTTTGTAGCCTTTTTAATTTTAATTGCATTTCTTTTTTTAATTTTAAATCCAGTGCTGATAATGGTTCATCTAGAAGTAATACTTTTGGATTATTTATAAGAGCCCTTGCTATCGCTACTCTTTGTTGTTCTCCTCCTGACAAATCACTTGGCATTTTCTTTTCATAACCTTCCAAATGGACTAATTTTAACATTTTATTAACTTCTTTTGAAATTTTGTCTTTGGGATATTTTTTCATTTTCAGACCGAAACCAATGTTTTTTTCAACGTTCATAGTTGTAAATAGTGCATAATTTTGAAATATTGTATTTACTTCTCTCTTTGTCGGATCTAGTGAAGTAACATCTTTACCTTCTATATATATTTTTCCACCGTGATCCATATCCATTCCAGAAATTGCTCTTAAAATGGTGGTTTTACCAGAACCACTACTTCCTAAAAGTGTTATAAACTCTCCTTCATATACTTCTAGGTCAAAATCTTTTATAATTTTTTTTCCATTATACGACTTTGAATAATTTTCTATTTTTAATATAACTTTATCATCCATACATCTACTCCTATTTTAATTAATAATATCATATATCCATTTTTTTATCAATTTTTTCCGCAGGTGATTTTTTCCAAGTAGTAAGTCCCATATTTTCCTTTTTAGAATCCACTCTGTTATAAACTATTTCAGCAGCAGTGTTTCCAGTAATTGCGAAATGAAATTTATTCTGAATAGTTTTATAAAAAGTTATTGCAGTATCACTGTTTTTATCATAATCAATAGAACATTCAGCAAATATATCAGTAATTTTTTGATAAAACATTCTCTCGCTTGTACGAATTAATTTAATTCTTTCAAGTAATCTTTTAAAATACTCTTGAGCAGATTTTTTTGCTTTTAAAAATCTTTCATCATTTAAAGCAAAACCTTGAACCATATAATCTTTAATTATTTTATTTGCCCAAATTCTAAATTTAATTGCTTTTTTAGAGTTAACTCTAAATCCAACAGAAATAATCATA
This sequence comes from bacterium, assembly GCA_963645945.1. GTDB lineage: Bacteria > Bacillota_I > Bacilli_A > RF39 > UBA660 > CAG-877. The sequence goes on along the minus strand of CAVIUA010000004.1, from coordinate 7,087 downwards.
TCAAGATTATAATACTTAGTATTGTAAGTTTGCTTACCATCATTACCCATATGTGCAATTTTTGCACATGTGCTATTTTCATCTAGCTCTTCATCTTTATAAATATTGTTAATATGTCTTACAATTCCACTTCTATCAATATTAAAAAGTGCTGCTAATGCTTCTGTATTTAACCAAACATCTTCATTTTCTAATAGTACTTCTACTTTTATATTTCCCTCTTCATCATTATAAAATAAAATATTCTTTTCATTTCCAATTAATTTTTTACCCATATTTATCCTCCTTATCCTAATATTTTTTAGCTAATTTATATTAGATATTATACTATTTTTTATATTATTAAACAATCAATTTGCTCGAATTCGACCAAATTAAAACTTATTCATTTCATCTTCAAAAACTTTAATAACTTTTGTTATATTTATCATTATTTTGTTCTTTTATAAACAGAAAGAACGCTAACAAAAACTGTTAGCATTCATACTGGTAATTATTATTTTTTTCCAATTATTCCATAATATCTTCTGATTAATTTGATGCCTTTTTCAGTAATATTTTGTTTAACATATTTTTCAAATGTTTCCTTCTCTATTGGTTTTCTTTCATATTCATTAAATGATTCTTCTGAGAAGTCATCTAATATTGGCGTTTTAACTAGTAAAACATATAAATCTTCTTTTGTTTTATAGTACTCTATTACATGAAGCGGAATTAATTCTACTTCTTTAAATCCTGCATCCATTATTGCTTCATAATCTATTAAGCTTATAGGCTTAACATCGTGATATGCTTGGCCTCTTTTAAACATTCTTTTTAAAGACCAACAATCCAATTTATCAACACCTCTTATAACAAGTTGCCCATCTTTTTTTAATGTTTTATATATTTGCAACGGATCAATTATTGTATGACGTGCTGTTACTAAATCAAAGTAATTATCTGGAGTATTTATTTTTAGATTATTCATAACTCTAAATGAAATATTCTTTCTTCCACTTTGTAATAAATTTTTATTAGCTGTTTCTATCATTTCATCAGAGAAATCTGTTCCCAATATTTCAGCACAATTTGGAAAATTTTTAAGCACTTTTTCTCCTGCTGCTGTTCCCAAATCTAAAATTTTTGTATTTTCCTTTACACGGTTTTTTATTTCATCTTCATAAATCCAATTTGTAATTACTTCGCTAGTATAGTCTATATCTTCAAAAGACCAATTAGCTATTTCACTATAAAAATCATGTTCGTTTGTTTTCATTTTCTACCATCCTCTCTTAATATAAAATGTGATTGTATATAAAAAGAACCTCCTTTCATGAATACGGCACAAAAAACAATCACAAAATTAATGTGTATATTTTTTGTCATTCATGAGGAGATTCTTAAGACTCATCATTATTCCTTTAAACTTTTGTTTATCCGGTAGTAAAACGCGAATGACTAATTGATTTACTACATTTAAATTATAACAAATTAATATTAATATGTCAAAAATCACTACAAGCAAAAAGGATGTCGGCATTAAAAATGTTGTCTACATCCTTTTTACTTATTTTTTAATTCTGTCCATATTATTTATGCTATGTGGACAAATCGTGGACAATTTGTCATCTGTGGACAAATTTATCGTTTTTTCTATTTTTGACAATTCCTTATTTTATAAAGGTTTGTGAGGTTATTTACCACAACATTGTTTGTACTTCTTACCAGAGCCACAAGGACAAGGATCGTTACGACCTATTTTCTTTGACTTCTTTGGAGTTTTCTTTACTCCTTCATCACTTTCATTAGTTATTTGTTTTTTTGATACTGTTTTTCTTTCAATATTGTGACGAACTTCTGCCTTTAATAAGAAGATACTTATATCTTTATCTATCTTTTGAAGCATAGAGTCAAATAAGTCAAATCCTTCCATAGTATAAGCTCTTAATGGATCTTCTTGAGCATATCCTCTTAAGTGAATTCCTTCTCTTAAATGAGACATTGTATTGATATGTTCCATCCAATAGTTATCAACAACTTGTAATGTTATAACTTTTTCGAATTCATCAGTTATTTCTTCTGGTATCTCCTTGATTTTTTCTTCATATTCAGCAATTACTTGTTGTGCAATTTTATCAATTACTTCTTCTGTTGTAATTCCAGAGATGCTACTTTTCTTAATATCCTTTTTTAATAGGTTTTCATTAGCGAAATCTACTATTTCATTTAAGTCATTATCTGTTAGAATTCCTTCTGGTGCTAAATGAGAATTTACTAAATCTTCTACGTGATGTCGAAATGAACTTAATACCATTTCATGAATTGAATCGCTATCTAAAATAGTATTTCTTTTTTCATATATTATTTCTCTTTGATTATTCATTACATCATCATATTGTAATAATTGTTTACGAATATCAAAGTTGTTACCTTCAACTCTCTTTTGTGCTGTTCCAATTGACTTAGTAAATGTTTTACTCTGAATAGCTTGATCACCTAGACCCATGCTCTTCATCATTTCACCAATACGATCAGAACCAAAGCGTACCATTAGGTCATCTTTCATTGAAACGAAGAATTGAGTATAACCAGGATCTCCCTGACGTCCTGAACGACCTCTTAACTGGTTATCAATACGACGAGACTCATGTCTTTCAGTACCTACAACACACAATCCACCTAAATTTCTTATTTCGTCTGATAGTTTGATATCTGTACCACGGCCAGCCATGTTTGTTGCGATAGTAACAGATTTGCCTAACCCAATTTTTGAAATTATTTCAGCTTCACGAGCATGGTTTTTAGCATTCAATACTTCATGAGGGATTTTTGCTTGCTTTAATAAACTACTTATTAATTCACTTGTTTCAATTGCTATTGTACCAATTAAAACTGGTTGTCCTTTTTCATAACGTTCTTTTACAAAACTTATGATAGCTTTATATTTTGCTTCTTTAGTAGCATAAACTAGGTCTGGAGCATCGACACGGATAACCGGCTTATTAGTGGGAATTTCAATAACATACATGTTATATATATTTCTAAACTCTTCTTCTTCTGTCTTAGCAGTACCTGTCATACCTGATAATTTCTTATACATTCTGAATAAATTTTGGAATGTGATAGTTGCTAAAGTCTTAGTTTCTTGATTAATTGTTACGCCTTCTTTTGCTTCTATTGCTTGGTGTAATCCATCAGAATAAGCTCTTCCTTTCATTAAACGTCCAGTAAACTGATCAACTATTATAACTTCATCATCTTGTACTACATAATCAACATCATTTTTCATAGAGTAGTTTGCACGTAATGCTTGATTTATGTAATGTAAAAGACCGGCATTTTCTATTTCATATAAGTTCTTAATATTAAAAGTTTTTTCTGCTTTTTCTGAACCAGTATCTGTTAAATTAACACTTTTAGTTTTCTCATCATAAATATAGTCTTTTTCATCTTTTAGACTTTTAGCAAAACGGTCTGCATCAATATATAAATTGGCACTTTTCATTTCACCACCAGAGATTATTAATGGTGTTCTAGCTTCATCTATTAAAACTGAGTCAACTTCATCGATAATGGCAAAGTTTAGTTTTCTTTGTACTCTGTCTTCTTTATGAACAACCATGTTATCTCTTAAGTAGTCAAAACCAATTTCATTATTTGTTGAATATAAAATATCACAGTTGTATGCTTCTTGTTTTTCTTTAGGAGATAAGTCTCTTGTATTAACGCCAACAGTCAAGCCTAAAAATTCATGTATTTTTCCCATCCAAGCCGCATCACGTGTTGCAAGATATTCATTTACTGTTATGATGTGAACACCTTCACCAGATAATGCATTTAAATAAGCAGGTAATACACTGGTTAAAGTTTTTCCTTCACCTGTTTTCATTTCAGCTATATTTCCATAATGTATAGCAAGTCCACCTAAAATTTGTACGTAGAAATGTTTTTCCCCTAGTACACGGTAAGCTGCTTCACGTGCTGTTGCAAAGGCTTCAACTAAAATGTCATCTAACGTTTCGCCTTCGCGTAAACGATTTTTAAATTCCTCGGTTTTATTTTGTAATTCAGTATCTGTTAATTTAGAATATTCTTCATCTAATTCCATTACTTTATCTGCCAAAGTAGTGAATTTTTTCATTTCTTTATATTCGTGATCGAATAATTTCCTTAAAAGGTTCATTCTATCAACTCCTTCAAGTTATTATTTTACCAAAAAAAAAGAAAGAATTAAAGTAATATGCTTATTTTCTTTCTTTTTTAGTACTTTTTTTACTTTAGTGTATTATTATATCTATATATCATAACAACAACTTGTTCTCTTGTACAATTTGCTTTTGGAGAAAATGTTGTGTTGCTGGTTCCATTTGTTATATTCTTTTTATATGCCCATTTGATTGCATCATAATATGCTGATGAATTTTCAACATCTGTAAAAGGTAAACTTACTTCTACTTTTGGACTACCAGCATAGCGCCATAACATTGTTACGAATTGCTCTCTTGTAACAATTTCATTTGGTGAGAATGTTGTTGATGAAGTACCATTTGTTATTTTTTTTGATGTAGCCCAGTTTACGGCTCCAGCATAAAGTGCATTCCTTGGTATGTCATTAAATTTTGTGTTAACGTTAGCTGTTTCTCGCACTCCTGTTACAACATCTCCTGGTCTATTTGCGTAGCGCCATAGCATTGTTACAGTATCAGCTCTAGTTATATTATTATTTAATCCAAAGGTGTTATTACCTATTCCATATGTAATGCTATTAAGATATGCCCATTTGATTGCATCATAATATGGTGATGATTTGCTAACATCGGTAAACATATTGTTTGTTTGAAAGTTTTCTACTTTTGTTCTACGTGATTGATCTGTAAAATACATATCAGTACGAGTGTAGGCTATAGGTGTACCATCGTTTGTTGTATTATCTATTGTACTTGAACAATTTATATAGCTAACATCATTACCTCTATTGGCTCCAAAGTTATATAAATTACCTGTTGCTGTTGAATTTTTAACAATAAACCCTTTTGCTTTTGTGGCTTTGTAGTAATCTGTAAAATACCCTTGATGTTCAAAAAAGAAGCCAAATCTTTTATTACCTATTGCTTTACAATTTTCAATAATTACGTATTCATCATCAGAATAACCTGTACCTATACCAAATCCTGCTCCACCGCCTGAATCAATTGGTGCTAATTTTCCACAATTTTCCGCTGTACTATTTGTTATCTTACCATTAATAAGATTATCCATTCCAAATCCTGTTCCATCTGTATTTCTAACAATCATGTTATCCCAGGTACAATTTTTACATAGATTTATCATAAACCCTTTCCCGGCACTTGTGTACTGTTTCGCTCTTACATCGTTTCCATCTATAACAAAGTTTGAAAAATTTACATTTTCAAGATATTTTGCTTCTTTTTTACCTGAATCTGTTACATTATTATAATAAAACATATCCATTCCATATTCGATGGTATTATTTGGTGCATATGGTTTTAAGATGGTTGCTGTATCTCCTGATGTTCCTGACCCAACAATTGTTGTGTTGTTTACAAGTTTTATTACATAGTCTTCATTTGGCGCTGTTCCACCTTTTGAGAAATAATAGATGCCAGATGAAATAATAATTATTTCATTTGATTTTGAATTATTTACTAAATCTTGTAATGTTTTAGTATTATATTCCATAGCAGTTTTCTCTTTATCTGTAACTACTCCATCACTTAAGAAATTACCCTCTATTAAGTACTTTTTATTTGAACTGCTTGTGTTTGAACTATTTGAATTGCTATTATTGTTTGTGTTACTACTAGAATTATTATTATTATTATTATTATTTGAATTATTTCCATTGACTGGATCACTTGTATTTATATCGTCATTATTTGAATCATTGCCTGTTATATCATTATTATCATCATCATTTGTTACAATTGCAGAGCCTGTATTAATACTTTCTTCTATTGCTGCTTGATCAAGGTCATTTATATCAATTTTTTCAACCGCTACTTTCTTAGGGGCCTTGACATTTTTATTACTTGTATTATTTTTAAAAACTTCGACTAAATTTTGTTTGCATATAAAATATGTTACAAAGAATGTTACTACCATAAGAGGTACGATGATTAAATTGTCATTTATTTTTTTTGACTTTACTTTTTTTTTGGTCAAATTGATCATCTCCTAATATTACTATTTTTTTTATTATAACATATTTATAGTTTTTTTATAAAAAAAATAATATTAGATAACATACTAATACTATTTTTTCGTTTAAATAAAATTATTCGGATTCAATAACACCGTAGTTACCATCTTTTCTTTGATAAACAACAGCAGTCTTATTAGTGTTACTATCCTTATACATATAAAATTGATGTCCTAATAATTCCATTTGTAGAATTGCTTCTTCTTCATCCATTGGTTTTACTTCTACTGTCTTTCTTTTTACAATTTTTTTCTCTTCTGTTCCTTTTTCAAATTCTGTTTCTATCACACTCATGTCAAAATCGTGATTTATTTTTCCTTGTTTTGACATTAACCTTGTTTTATTCTTTCTTATTTGTCTTTCTAAGGTATCAAGAGCCTTATCAACAGCAGCATAAAAATCATCTTTGGTTTCCTCTGCTCTTAAAATATAAGTTTTTAACGGAATAGTAATTTCTACTCGTTGTTCATGATTCTTCACTTTAACAATTACATTGGCACGAATTCCATCGCTATTCTTTAGATATTTTTCTAATTTTCCTAACTTTTCTTCAATGTATGTATGCATAGAATCAGTGATTTTTAGCTTGTCTCCACGTATAATAATTTCCATATATATCTTTCCTCCTTATATTTAAATTATAACACATTTGGACGGGTAAAGGTCAAATTTCTATTTATAAATTTCAATTTGTCGCTTTTTATTTGGTCGTCGCCGATCAAATTTCCTACTTCATAGATAGAGTAACCTCTATTCGCCATAATGGCTTAAATTCCGATAGTCGCTACCGTACTCATTTTTATTTTCTATTTTTTTCTAGTTACATGCATAATGTATTCTTAATCCTTCAAACATAATATTTATACTTGCATTTATATCTCTATC
>CAVIUA010000003.1:0-65011 GCA_963645945.1 bacterium | reverse complement strand
AATACTTAAAACTGGAATAAAAGCCAGTTTTTATTTTGATTAAACAGTAAATTATTGTTGAAATATAAACTTTATGCTATAATGTTTTAAAGTAGGAGTAGGTAGTATGAAAAAGAAAAATAGGTTTCCAATATTTACATTTCTTTTGTCTCTAATATTATTAACCCTTGGTATCTATTTTGAACTTATTGCCAATAAAGAACGGATTTTAAAAAAGGCTGCAAGCAATATTTTTGAAAACGTTATAGAAATGGTTGATATGTTAGAATTTGACACTGGACTATCAAATAATTACAAAAAAGAAACTGATATAAAAATAACCTCTAATAGCTTAAATAATTCTTACTTAACTGAACAAAGTAGCATAATAAAAAAAGAAAAAATAACACTTAATTTAGGAAATATATTTAGAAATTTAAATGAAACAAATATTAAGATAATAAGTATTAATGATTCTCAAAATAAAAAAAAATTTTTTCATTTACAAAGTGATTTTCAAGGAACAAGTCTTTTGGAATTAAAAAGTCTTACTGAAAACTCAACTAAGTACTATTATGTATCAGGTTTTCTAAATAATTACGTAAATAATGGAAATGATAACTATTTTGAATCAGTCGATGAAAAAACAACAGTAGTTGATAATATCAAATATTTATCAAACTTCATTATAGAAAGTATTGTTAACAATATAAAACCAATTGATTATAAAATAACAGAAGAAAAACTAAGTATTAATAATAAAGAAAAAAACTATAAAAAAATTAGTATTGAAATAGATAAAAAGAAAGCTGATGAAATTAATAAAAACGTAATCAAAAACATTAAAGGCGATGATAGATCTAACAAAATTATATTAAGTATGAATAAAGAAATAGACAGCCTTAAAACAAATAAGTTCCCAAAAAATGCTACTTTAACACTAAATACCTACGTTGAAAAATACACCTATAAAATAAAAAAATATGAAATAATATACACCAACAGTAAAACAAAAGAAAAAATCACTGTAACTTATGAATGTAAAAGCAAAAACGAAGGCCTTGGAGAAATTGCAATCAATAATGAAAAATATAAATATGAATATATCAGTAAAGAAAAATCAAAAGAATTAATTCTTTACACAGAAAATCAAAAAATAGGTACTATAAATATTGAAAAAACAAAAACTGGAATACTTTTTGATTTAAACATAGTCAATAATAATAAAGAAGTTTCTATCAATTATATAATGAATCTTCTAAACCTAAAAAAAGGTAAATCATATAATCAGGAGCAACAGTTAACTATACGAACAGAAATAAATAATGAACCATTGAATTTTGATGTAACAATAAATACTAAGGTTAATAACAAAATAAAAATAGATGAAGATACTTCATCGTCAATAATAGAAAAGACATTATCTGATGAAGATAAAACTCATTTAAAAAATATATTTTTAGATGTCATTACGAAATTGAATAGTTAGGAAGTGTAAATATGTCAAAGAAAAAAATTAATAAAAAAACAAAAGCTAAACCAAAAAAAACAGAAGCTGAAAAAATATTATTAATATCTTTTATAGCGTTATTAATAATAGTAATAATTCTAGCATTTGTAGCTGTAAATAAGAAAAAAGAATATGATAAAAAACAAAGTGCTGATATAGTAATACCAATTATTGAAAAGGGTGTTAATAGTACCTTTAATGTAGATATTTCAAATTTAAAAGAAGACGCATTAAAGAGTTATAGTTTTAGAATAACAAATTATAAAGAAAAAAAGATAAATTCAAAAAAAATTGATTATAAAATATCAATTAACACTTTAGAAAACGATGTAGAATTAAAGCTATATAAAAATAAAAATGATAAAAATCTTTTAGCTAACTTGGAAGAATATGAAATAACAGCAAACCTTCCAAAAGAAAAAAAACAAGAAACTGTATATACTATTATAATAAAAGCAAATAAAAAAATAGAAAAAAACAAAAGTATTGAAATAAAATTGGCATCTTAAAAATTGACATTTATTATTGTCTAATATATAATTAAAGTGAAGTAATAAAGAGGAGTTGAAAATGTATGGAATACTTAGAAAATGAAGAAAAAATCATAATTTTAAAAGACGGTAAAGAAGTAGAGTGTGATATTCTTTTTACATTTGATTCAGAAGATACTGGTAAAACATATTTTGGATATACAGATCATTCAATTGATAAAAATGGACGTAAAAGAATATATGTTTCATCATATAATCTAGTTTCTGGTAATGGAAAATTAGAAGATATAACAGATCCAAAAGAATTAGATATGGTACAAGAAGTCTTAGCTCAAATAGATGAAGAAAGTCGTTATAGTTAGGAGTATAGTAGAATGAATACAGAAATAAGAAAAATTATTGAAAAATTTGAAGCTGATCAACAAGAATTAGAGCGATTAGTAAATGAAAGAACAACTATAATGAAAAATGAGCATCATTTATCAACTGGAAACTTTCGAAGAGAATTAGCTATAATAGAAAATTTCATTAAGAGAAAATCAGACGAAATAATAAATGATAGAATGACTATTGAAAATTATACACATGCAAGTGATTTAATGAGAGAAATAGCTATAGCTCCTGGCAGTGAAGAAGAAAGAAATGAAAAAGAAGAAGAACTAAATTCTGTTATGGAAAGTCTACAAGTTGAAATGCAACAAGAACTTATTAATCGTGAAAATAATGAACAGGTTGTCGAAAATACAACAGATACTAATACTAATGAGCAAGAAGAGGAAAATGTCCCTCAAGTTAATAATGAGGAAAGACTAAGAACGTTGCAAGAAGCTTTAGAAGTAGCTAGAAACGCTTATCAATCATCATTAGATAATTTTCAATTAATATTTACAAATGAAAGAAATGAAATTACTGAACATGGACCATTAAATAATGATGATTTAGAAGAATTAAATAGTCGTTATTTAAGTGCCAAAGAGGCTGAAAATGAAAGACTTCAAAGAAGTAGAGAGTTAATTGCTGAAATAGAATCAGAAATTAATAATTTAAATGAGGTCATTGAACAAGAAAGAAGAGAAATAGAAACTACACCAGTTGAAGTTGAAACTGAAGAAAACAATAATGAACTAAATCCATTGGAAGAAGAAAATAGTGCTGAAGCACTAAGTAAATTGAAAAATGAACTATTAGAAAAAGTTCGTGCTGGTGAAATAACTCCCAACGAAATGATTAGAAGAGTACAAGAGGCAACAGGTAATGCAAGACAACAAGAAGAAAATAAAGAGTATAGTCCAATACCAAAAGATAAGGCTCTTGTACCAAGCTTTGGCCAGTTGAAACCAGTAGTTCCTATAGATCCTAATAAAATAAGGGCAAAAGATGATAATAATACAACAATTCCAGAAAATAAATCATTGGTACCGGTTTCAGAACCTGAAAATGAATATGAACCTATACCGGATAATAAATCATTGGTACCAGTTCAAGACACTGAAGAAAAACAAGAACAAGGTCCAAGAGGCTTTTATACAATTATAAATGAATTGACTGAGGGCCTAAATATCGAAGCGAAAACTGGTAAAAAATATAAAGCATCTAATATCAAAGTTTCAAAAGAATTTAAAGAAGAATTAAAATCCGGAAATTATTTATATAATATTGTACATTTAGTACCTGCAATTATTAAAGTTCCAATAAAATTGATTAGAAAAGCAATAAATAGAATAAAATATTCGATTGAAGAAAAGAAAACAGTAGCAACTTTGAAAGAAAGAATTTCTGATTTAAGTGAAGATGATTTAAAAGTAATTTGGGATGAATATCGTGGTACAAAAGTTATAGAAGAACGCTATCCTGACATTTTAAATATTCTTTTAAATGAAAGAATACAACAATATGCAATGGAAAAAGTAACTTTATTAAATAACTCAATGGAAGAAAAATATCAACAATTATTTGATGATAAAAAGATAGTTGATAGTTGTAATGAAATATTAAGTGAAATAAGCACTGATGGTGATAAAGAAATAATAAAAGAAGTAATTGAAAAACGTGAGAAAGCTCTAGCTGGAAAAGCTGAAATGATAAAAAAATTACGTGAAGAATATAAAGAAGCAAATCAATGGTTATCTGGAGGAGCACATGGTTTTGAAGAAGACATGAAGGCTGCTACAACAAAATTATCAATTGTTGGTAAACGTTTTGCAAAAGAACGTAATTTAGATCCAGAAATAACTAAAAGGCAAGCAGAAATAGAGCAAAAAGAAATGACAGCCATAATAAATAATGACGATGAAAGTGCCTTAGATGCCTTTATTGAAAATGAAGTATTACTATCAAATAATACCGAATTTGAACAAAGTATTTTTGGAACTAGAGCATCCGGAGCAAAATATTATGAGCCAATAATTGTAAAATCAGATTATCGAGATGATCCATTTATCAGAGACCTCTTTACAACAGCAGCAGTAACAGCAGCAACAATTAATGCCGTAAGTGCAATTAATGTCCATGGTTCTCAAGCTAACGAATTAGTAAAAAATCATCAAGATGAAGTAGCACAAGCTAATGCTAATAATGATGCAATTATTAATAATGTAAATGAACAAGGAGCAAGATTAACAGATAACGGTGATGATTTTGTTGAAGGTATGCAAGCACAAGCTGAAAGTAATATTGTAAATCATATTAATACAATGGAAAGACAAACTTTAGATCAAGCATCATGGCAAGTCGGTTCAAGTGACTATAGAGCAGCAGATGATGCCGCTCATGAGGTATATAATAGTATGGCTGATTCCGTACAAAGTAGAATTAATGATGTTGCTAGTCAATATAGTTCTGGAATCGTCTCAAAAGAAGCAACATTAGATATGTTAAAAGATATATCTAATGAAACTCAACAAAATTTAGCTGATTTATATGCAAGTTATCTACCAACATTAAAAGAATATGCCGCTTCCCATCCACAGTTTGATTTACACGGTGTAGAAGAAGCAATGGGATTTGTTACAAGTCATCCAGGAGCAATTGCTAAAATGAATGAAGGCATGGTAGAATCAGTTCAAATAGGAGAAAACTTACAAGCATTATCTGCAGAGCATATAGAAGCTATCAATTCACTACCTAGTGATTTGAGAACAACATTATTTGCCGATGGAGCCGCTGCAGTTGCCTTAGCATACAATGTATCTAGAAACATGGATAAAAATGAAAAGTCTGGTAAATACGGAAATGAAGTAACAGATATGGTATCTGAATATATTGCCAACAAAGGAAACGATAACGCTGAAGTAAATACGTCTTCCAAAAGTAAGTAACATTAAGAGTTCATAATGAACTCTTTTTCTATATCAATTGACAAAGACCTAAAAAAAGGTTAGAATAAAAACAGATTTAGGAGGAGAAAAACATGACAAATGAAAAATATTTAGTTGTTAATGGTGGAAGTTCATCATTAAAATTTTCTTTATACTCAATGCCAGAAGAAAAAGAATTAATCAATGGTTATATAGAGAAAATTGGAGCGCCAGATTGTTTCTGGACTTTAAAAATAAATGGAGAAAAAATTAGACATGAAAAAGCTTTAAAAAATCATAGTGAAGCTGTAGAAGTAATGATGCAAGAACTTCTTGATAATAAAGTTATTGAAGATGTTAGTGAAATTAAAGGTGTAGGACATAGAGTTGTACATGCTGGAGAATACTATTCAGATTCAGTAGTAATTGATGATGAAGTATTAGAACATGTAACAGAATTAACAAAGTTAGTTCCAATTCATCATCCTGGAGAAATTGCTGGTATTAAAGCTATGCAAGAGGCAATGCCAGGAGTAGTTAATGTTGCTGTATTCGATACTGCATTCCATCAAACTATGCCAAAAGATATTTATATGTATCCAGTACCAATGTCTTGGTATAAAGAATTAGGTGTTAGAAAATATGGTTTCCATGGAACAAGTCATAAATATATCACTGAAACAATGCAAGAAAAATTAAATAAAAAAGATGTAAATTTAATCATCTGCCATATTGGATCAGGTGCTTCAATTTCATGTATAAAAGAAGGAAAATGTTTAGACACTACCATGGGTCTAACTCCATTAGACGGATTAATGATGGGAACAAGATCAGGTTCAATCGATCCTTCAATTGTTGAATACGTATGTAAAGAAACTAAAAAGACAGTAGAAGAAGTAACAAATGAATTAAATAAAAAATCTGGATTACTTGGTATCTGTGGTAAGAACGACTTCCGTGATGTTCAAGAATTAGCTGAAAACGGTGATGAAGACGCTAAATTAGCTTTAGACATGGTTGTAAACTCAATCGTTAAATATATTGCTCAATTCTATTTTGAATTAAACGGTGAAGTAGACGCCATCGTATTTACAGCTGGCGCTGGAGAAAATGATATTAAATTACGTCATGATATAATGAAAAAACTAGAAAAACCAATGAACATAGTTTTAGATGAAGAAGCAAATAATAACATTGCTAAATATAAAGAACAAAAATCAGGAGCTATCACAACAGCAGATTCTAAAATTACTGCTTATGTAGAGCCAACTGATGAAGAAATAGTAATTGTACGTGATACTTATCGTTTAGCTAATAAATAATCAAAACAATAAAAAGGTAAATGTCTATTAAAGGCATTTATCTTTTTCTTTGCACTAAATAAAATTGACCAGAAAAAATAAAAAGTGATATACTTAAAATGCAAAAATAAATTTGTAATTTTAAATTAGTTTGGTGATATGATGAAACATGTATTTATAATAAATCCCATTTCTGGAAAAGGAAAAACTCTAAAAGTAGCGGAAAATATTGAAAAAGCATGTCAAAAAGAAAACTTAGACTATGAAATAAATTATACTAACTATCCAGGTGAAGCTACCAAAATAGCTAAGAAGTATCGTTTCTCTAAAAATGTAATTTATAGTGTAGGAGGAGATGGTACTCTAAATGAAGTACTAAATGGAATAGTAGGCACTAAGAATATGTTAGCTGTGATTCCATCAGGTTCCGGTAATGACTTTTATAAAACATTATCTAAAATAGATGATGAATTACCTAATATTGATATTGGCAAAATTAACGATAAATACTTTATAAATATCGTTAGTATCGGAATAGATGCCGAAGTAGCGAATAATGTCTCACTTATGAAAAAGAAAAATATCCCAACATCTCAAATTTACAATGCCAGTTTAGTTTATACTTTCTTTAAATATAAATATAAAAATATAGAGATGACAATCGATGAAAAAGAAGAGAGCAAAGGTAAATGTACCATTCTTACTATCTGTAATGGTCAAGTATATGGTGGCGGTTATAAAATAGCACCAGAAGCCAAATTAACTGATGGATATTTTGATGTTTACTATGTAGAAAAAGTAAATAAAGCTATTATTCCTTCATTAATTGGATTATTAAAAAGAGGAACCCATGAAAAATATAAAAAAGTACATAAAAGTCAAGCTACAAAGATTAAATTTAAATGTGATAAAAAACTAGTTTGTAATATAGATGGCGAAATAATTACTGATGATAAATTCACAATTAAAATAATTCCTCAAGCTATAACTATATATAACAATAAAGAATTAATTAATAAATTCTTAAAAGGATAATAAAAAGGAAATAAGTATTATGAAAAATAGAATAGATAAAGAACTAGTAAATAGAGGACTAGTCCCATCAAGATCAAAAGCCCAAGAGCTAATTGAATCAAACTTAGTAAAAGTTGAAAATAAGATTATATCGAAATCAAATTATCAAGTACAAGATTCTGATATTATCACAATACTCGAAAATGATAAATTAAAATATGTATCACGTGGAGGACTAAAATTAGAAAAAGCTATCAATAGTTTTGATATTGATTTTAAAGATTTATTAGTAATGGACATTGGCTCAAGTACAGGAGGATTTTGTGATTGTGCCTTGAAACATGGAGCTAAAAAAGTTATTGCGATAGATGTAGGCACTAATCTTTTACATGAATCATTAAGAGGTAATGAAAAGATAGATTTACATGAACAAACTAATTTTAAAGAATTAAATCATAAATACTTTGAACAAATAGATATTATTACCTGCGATGTTTCATTTATATCGTTAAAACAAATAATTGCGAAAATAGTTCAGGAAAATATAAAAATAGATGCAATTTGTTTAATAAAACCACAGTTTGAAGCTGGCAAAGATATAGCGACTAAATATAAAGGTGTAATTTTAAATAAAGAAATACATAAAACAATTATTAATGATATGATAAATTATCTAAATAGTTTAAACTTCTTTGTTAAAGGATTAACTTCTTCTCCAATACAAGGTGGCGATGGTAATGTAGAATATTTAATTTACATATCTAACAAAGTAAATAAGAATATAGAAGTTAATATAAATGAATTAGTAACAAATACATTTAAAAATATAAAAAAGTAAAATGTCAAACAAAAAGGAAAAAATAGGAAAACATCAAAAATGGTTGACTATTTTTTTATTTATGATATAGTTGAGATAAGAATAGAAAATCTATTCAAATATTGTAAAGGAGAGAGAAAATGAAGAAAAAAATATTATTTTTTGTGATGGCATTTATGGCGACTACATTACTTGTTCCAAATGTATATGCTGAGTCTGTTGTTGCTAAAATAGGTGATACAGGATATACTACATTACAAGAAGCAATTAATGCAGCGAAAACTGGTGATACAGTTACATTGGTAGCAAACACTGTAGAAAATATTACAATTGCAGCAGATAAAGACATTACACTTAATACCGGAACTTATACATTAACAAATAAAAATGGACATACAATAACAAACTCTGGTAAATTAACAATCAAAGGAAACGGTACTATTGATAATGTTACAAATGGAAAAGGTGCCTTATTAAATAATGGTACTGTTACAGTTTTGTCTAGTACATTTACTCGTTCAAAAGAAGCTGGTACAACTACTAGTAACGGTGGAAATACTTGGTATGTTATTGATAACAATGGTTCAAAAGCCGTTATGACATTTGAAGGTGGAAAAGTTATTAATACATCAGGGTATAGTTCATTAATAAGAAATATTGAAGCAAAATTGATTGTAAAAGATGGAACATTTGAAAACAATTTTATTGTATTAAAAAATGATGATAATGGTACATTGAAGGTTTCAGGTGGTAAAATATCTACTAAAGCTGCAGGAGGATCTGCAGTTCAAAATTGGGGATCTTTCACACTTTCTGGCGGTGAATTAAACGCTGCAGAAGGAGCTGCTGCTATATATGCATTAAGCTGGAGTGATCAATATAAATCAGAAGCTTCTATAGAATCTGGCACAATAAACGGAGATATTATCATAGGAATTTATGATAATAGTGCAAATATAGCTCCTGAAATGGAAATATCAGCTGGCAAAATTAATGGCGATATAAGTGTAATAAACAAAGGAATTCTTGAAGTTGCTGGCGGTGAAATTAATGGAACAATAACTTCTGATGATACCGCTACAGTAACAACAGAAGGTGGAACTTATTCTACTGAACCAAGTGATGAATTGGTACCAGAAGGATACAAAGTATTTGATAATGAAGATGGAACATACACAATAGCTATCCCAGTAAAATTAACATTTGTAAATGGTGAAAATTCAGAATTTGTGGAGATTCCAAAAGGAACAGTAGCAACAGAAGATGAATATAAAGCATTGGTTGCTGAAATTAACAAAGGATTAGCAGCTTATAATTTAGAATCAGCAGGTTTCTATTTAGATAAAGATTTTACAGAAGAATTTGATTTCTCTGAGCCAATTAATGATGATTTGACATTATATTTTGCTGTTCAAGAAAAAAAGATTGAGAAAAAAGAAGTAAATCCAGAAACTTCTGATATGAACTTATTCCTAATTCTATCATTAATAGCTGTTGGAGCTGTTGGTACAACATTAGTTCTTAAAAACAGATTATCATAAGATAAATAAAGTTTATAAATAAGTACTCTTCTTTGAGTACTTATTTTTTTCTTAATAAAATGATATAATACATTTGATTTAAAGGAGTTTTTATGGGAATAATTATATCAGGATTTTCCAATATTGGAAAAAGTTCATTAAAAGAATATAAAAATATTAATTATATTGATTTAGACACATGCTACTTCAATAAAACAGACCCATCCTGGATAAATATATATATTGAATGTATCTTAGCCTTAAAAGATAAATATGACTACGTCTTAATAACAACCCATGGCGACGTATTACATGAATTAAATAAAAGAAAGATTAAGTATTATTTAGTTTATCCAAAAACAGAACTAAAAGAAGAGTACAAAAATAGAGCCATTAAAAGAAAAAGTAGTCAAGATTTTATAGAAGGATTTTTTTCAAGATGGGATACTCATATAAATGACTGTATCAAAAATCCAAATAAGAATAAAATTATTTTACAAGAACACGAGTATTTAAGTGACGTAATATTAGACATAAAAGATGAATAATCGTTAGACTATCGAGAATTATAAGTTATTTCTCATAGTCTTTTTTTTATTATAAGTGCATAAATATCAATAGGTGAAATTATGTTTTTTAAAAAGATAGATGAACGTATAAAAATAGCATTTTTAATAATGTTACTACTATTTGTATTTATAATTTTAAGAGTATTTTATATTCAAGTATTTGACTACAAAAAGTTAAATGAATATGCAAAATATTTATGGAGTAGAGATTTACCAATAGAAGCAAATCGTGGACTTATACTTGATCGTAACGGAGTTGTTCTAGCCGACAATCTCACAACAACATCTCTTGTCTTAATACCAAATCAAATAAAAGATAAAGACAAGGCTACTAAGTCTTTAGCTGAAATATTAAATGTTTCCTATGAAGAAATGAAAAAACATGTCTATAAAAAGACTTCTATTGAAAGAGTTCATCCAGAAGGAAGAAGATTATCTTATGATATAGCTGAAAAAATATCTAATTTAAAATTAGATGGCATATATCTGGTAAAAGAAGCAAAAAGATATTATCCATATGGAAACTTACTTTCTCATTCCTTGGGATATGTTGGTATAGATAATCAAGGCCTATCTGGATTGGAATTACAATATGATAAATACTTAACGGGAAAGTCTGGTGCTATAAAGTACTTTTCTGACGCCAAAGGAAATAAATTAAATGTATCAGATATATATGTAGAGCCTCAAGATGGAATGAATCTTTATTTAACTATTGATATAAATATCCAAAAGTCTATAGAAAGAGAATTGAATAATATTGTTGATATGTTCTCGCCAGATATGGCTCTAGCGATAGTTATGAATCCAAAAACTGGCGAAATACTAGGTATAGGTTCCCGTCCAGATTATGATCCTAATACTTATCAAAAGTATTCACAAGAAGTACTAAGTAGAAACTTACCAGTTTGGTCTTCATATGAACCAGGTTCTACATTTAAAATAATTACAATGGCAACATCTGTAGAAGAAAAAATAATTGATATTGAAAATGATCATTTTTATGATTCGGGTAGTGTTAATGTAGATGGTTCCGTTTTAAAATGTTGGAAAGCTGGCGGTCATGGTGACCAAACCTTCCTTCAAGTACTTCAAAATTCCTGCAATCTTGGTGGTTACACAGGAACATTTTTGAGTTCGAAGATGCTTATATAAATAATAAAAGTCATTCCAATATAGAAGTCTATTCTACATTTAATTTGATCTATAATAATGTTATTTATTCAAAAAATGAGGAATATCCAAAATTAGAAAGGAAAGTTAAGGTGGAAAATTGTAAACTCATGAGTGAAGAAAGTAACCTTAACAATGTAGTTTATAATAATGATACTAGTAATTATAAAGATATAACTTACAATAAGAAAGATGAAACTATTAAATTATTTGATAAATTTGATGAATATATTATTTCTATAGGAAAAGATATAATAAGAAATTATTTATTAAAAACTGTTGTATATAAATTAAAAAAGAGAGTTATAGAAGTTCGAATTAATCAAAATGATTTATATATATGTTTTTTAAAAGATGTTAAACAATTTGATTTACAAAACAAAATAAAAATTAGAAAAGGTTATGAAAATACATCTTTACGCTATTATTTAATAGTAGAAGATATAAATAATTTGGAATATGCATTTGAACTAGCCAAAGAATTATACGATTATCTAAAAAAAACACAAGAACCTATTTGTGAATTATTGTTTAAAAACATCTCTAATAGAATTATGGAATTAGGAGATAATATTGTTTGTAATAAATTATATAGAGATTATAGATTTAAATCGAAAAGGAATTTTATTTCTATATCCAAAAGAAAATATGGATTATATGTTAGATTGTTAAAAGTAGAAGATAATCAAAATATATTAGATTATACTTATCAAACAGGAGCTGAACCTTTATGTATGACATATAAAATATTTAACAAAAATGATATAGAAACTATTATTCCTTATATTATAAAGAGTTATAATATTAGTAAGTGTGTTGCTATCGATGTTAAATATGGTATAAATAAATTATATTTAGAGGAAAGTTAGAAACTTTCTTTTTTAATTAATTCTTTTTTAAATTTCCTTAAATAAAATATAAAACACACAATACCCGCATTATTAAAATTATAGGTTTGGAAATTTATTTGTTGAGATAATTAGAATAAATAGCTATAATTATTTTTTTATAATATAATATATATTGACATTGTTGATTAAGAATGTTAAAATAAACAAAAATTTATTGTGTTATGTAATTTGAATTTAATTTGGAGGAGGAGGTTCTTTTTTAGAACCTTCTTTTTTAATATTAAAAAAGAGAAGGAGAAAAAAATGGAAAATGTAAAATTAATGAATATGTGCAAAATTATTGATCCAATTACAAAAAAAGTATTAGTACAAGAAAGAATAAAAAGTTGGAAAGGAGTTGCTTTTCCAGGAGGAAAAATAAAACTAGGAGAAAGTATTGTTCCTTCAGTTAAAAGAGAAGTATATGAAGAAACAGGATTAAAATTAAATTCTGTTAGAATATGCGGAGTCAAAGATTGGTATGATAAAAAAGAAAAAGAAAGACAATTAATTATTTTATTTACATCAGATAATTATAGTGGTGATATTA
Organism: bacterium; assembly: GCA_963645945.1. GTDB lineage: Bacteria > Bacillota_I > Bacilli_A > RF39 > UBA660 > CAG-877. Next base: position 51,901 of record CAVIUA010000003.1, on the reverse strand, counting down.
TTTCGGAAACGTCGGAAGGTAAAATATATTGGATAGATGAAGATGAATTAAAAAATACAAAACTTGCAGATGATTTTGATAAGTTATTAGAAGTCTTTAAAAATGAAGAAATTAACGAAATGGTATATGAAGAAAATGAAAATCAAGATGAAAAATTAAGATGGGATTTAAAATTATACTAAAAAACAATTAGGGGGGAGAAAAAAGTTCATGAGAATTGCAGTTGAAGGAATGGATGGCAGTGGAAAAACAACACTTTCAAAAATATTAGCCGATAGATTAGGATATGAATATGTTCATAAGCCGTTTAAGTTTTTATTTGAAACTTTAAATATAAATGAGTCGCAACTTAAAGATTTAGAATGGAAACTTTATGAAACTGAAGATGAAGCACTTTTAACACTATTCTATGGTTTGGGATTATTATATGGAACAAGATGTGATTCAAATCAAAATATCATTTATGATAGACATTTTGTATCAAATTATTATTGGCATGGTAATGCGGAAACGATGCCACTTCATCAAGAATTAATAAAATTGTGTGGGGAACCGGATTTAACAGTTCTATTAAAAGCAAGTGTATCTACAAGAATGAGTAGAATTCATAATCGTAATTGTCAAGATAAAGATTTATCTAACTGTGCAATGTATGATGATGGTTATGATAAGATGGAACAATTTTTACAAAATAGTGGTTTTAATTATATAGTAATTGATACTGAACATTTATCTCCAGAACAAATAGCAGATATTGTAATAAAGAACATAGATCTAAATAAACAAAAAAAGTTGATAAAAGAAAGGAAGTAGGAAAATGAGAGGACAATTATCATTTATTGAAGAAGAACCAAAGCGTGTTTTGATGAGTTTGAGAGAGGAATATTATGATGCAATGTTAGAGGGGAGAAAACATTACGAGTATAGAACAAGATATTTAAAAGAAGAAAGTGAAGCATATATTTATATTTCAAAAACAAAAAAAAGCATAGTTGCTAAAATCAAGTTTGGAGAACCAATAATTGCTGATGCAAATACTATTGCCTTGATTGCTGAACAAGAAGAACCAGGAAGTTATAATGGTATGATGGAATATTTATATAACAATATTGGTTATGCAATTCCAGTAGAAGAAATCATTCCTATAGAAGAAGTTTCATTAAGCGAATTACAACAACAATTTCCAAATTTTGTAGTTCCACAATCTTACTATCTTTTAGATAAAAAACCAGAGTTGTTATCTTTTTTAGATTCAAGAGAAAGAGCTAAATCATGCGTGAGAAAGAGATAATATTAAAACATTTTAATGATATATCAACAAAATATGATGAAAATAATAAAAAATTATATTGGAAATTGGCTGACGACTTATTGTGGGAGATTATAAAAAAATATATTCCTAGAAATAAATCAATTACATTTTTAGAATTGGGTGCTGGTACAGGTGAATGGGCTTATAAAATTTTGAAAGAGTTTGATAATACGAGATGCGTATTAGTGGATTTTTCTGATAATATGTTATCTCAAGCTGAATTAAAATTAGAAAAATTTAAAGGTCGTGTCAAAATTATTAACTGTGATATTAAAAATTTAAAGCTTGATGAACAGTTTGATATTATTTTAAATATATATGTATTACCTTTTTTTGATAATGCTGATAAATTGATTGAAATTGTATCTTCACATTTGAAAAATAAAGGAATATCTATTTCTGTTGGTGAAAATTTTTATAATGGATTAGCTTTAAATATATTGAAAGGAAATACTAGTGAAGTAAAAAATGTAGTAGAAAAAGAAATAGGTGCATTATCTCAATATGTTCCCCAATTGCATTTTAATAAAATAGATGAATTAGAAAAAATTCATAAAAATCATGATATTATGCCGATTTTTAAATGTGGTTATCCTGTTGTTTCATTAATTGGAGTTGAGGAAACATTAACTCCAAATAAAAATACAATAAGTAAGATTTTAGTAGATAATTACGATTATATATTTAATATCGAAATGCAATATATACAAAACGAAGATTTATGTAATCGTGGTAAATATATTTGTATAGTAGGGGTGAAAATATGAAAAAAGTAGCAGTGTTAAAAGAGACAATTAATGGTGAAAATAGAGTTATTTTATTACCAAAAGATATTGAAGATCTAGCCAAAAAATATGAAGTGTATGTAGAAAAAGGTGCAGGAGAAGCTCTTGGTTTTTCAGATAATGAATATAAAAAACACGGAGCAATAATAAAGGATAAAGAATATTGTTGGACTAATAGTGATTTTATTATAAAATATAAAGGACCAACACAAGAAGAATATAAATATTTAAACGAAAATACGAAAATGTCTGCAATATTTCATGCCGAAGGGAATTATGAACTATTAAAAGAATTACAAAAAAAGAAAGTAACAGCATATACTTATGAATTTATAGAAACCGACGATGGATATTTTCCTATGGCATATCCCGGTGGGGAAATTGCTGGAAAAATGGCTATAATGTATGCTAATTTTTATCAACAAAAACAATATGGTGGCACAGGTAAAGCGTTATTTCAAATTCGTGGAGCATCCAAGTCAAAAATTGCAGTAATTGGTTATGGAAATGTCGGCGGTGCGGCAATAAAACTTGCTTCAGAATTAGGTAATGAAGTTTATGTCTTTGGTAGTAATATTAATAAATTAAAGAAAATGAGCGTTTATATGGATGAGAATATTCATTGTTTAGAATCAACTGAAGAAAATTTAAAGAAAATTTTGCCAGAAATGGATGCTATTATAGGTGCTATTCTTATTTCAACATATGACACTGAACCTATTATAACAAAAGAAATATTTAATTCCTTAAAAGCTGGCACAGTAGTTATTGATGTAACTTGCGGATATGGTAGTGGATATATTCCAAGTATTGATAAATATACTACTTTAAATGACCCAATATATGTATCGGATAACGGAGTTGTATGTTGTAAAATTGATAATTTACCATCTGCATATCCTAAATCTACTACAGAAGCATATTCATCAAATGCAAAAGAATGGATAATAAAGATATTAGATAATGAATTACAAGGAAAAGAAAATTCTGAAGTTGTAAGAGGAAAAATATTTGATAAAGGAAAGATTAGCCATCAAGTAATAAAAGAGCATTGGGATTATTATGAAAAAAATAACATATAAAGAAAGAGCAACATTTTATATACAAGAAGTAAAAAAAGATTATAAGAAAATTAAACTATTAAAGGCAATCAAAGACAAATATGATATTACTTCTATGGCTCTATGCCCTTGTGCAAGCGGAGTATATTTAAGAGAATGTTCAGAAATTTTTAAAGAATCATATTTTATAGATATTGAAAAAACAATGATAAATATTATTAATAATCAAAAAGAACAACAAAGTATAAAAAATGTTAAAACATATATCTGTGATATGAAAAATATAAATGAATTAAAAATCGAATGTGATTGTATTTTTGCTTTAGATCAAGGAATACAATACTTAAATTATTCTAATTTTAAAAATTTTTTAGAAAATAGTTATTCAGTAACAAAATATATTGTTTTAGAACTATTTGACTTTAATTTGGGAAAGACATTAACATATTATGATTCAAAAGTTGAAGATAATAAATTTTATTTTTCTAAACAGTTTACATTTAATGACTTAAATATTAAAAGATATAATAAGCATATACATCATAAGACTCATATTGAGTTTTGCTATCAATATTTTAATAAAGATAATTTGCTTTTTGAAACAAATTTTAAATTATATAATTACGAATATAATATGATTAAAAAAATTGTAGACAAAAGTAATAAGTTTGTAATACAAGAAAAAATAGAAGATGAAAATGGTACTTATATTATTGTTTTAAAACGAATTTCTAATAACAAATAGAAAGGAATATATCAAAATAGTTTAATAGAACTATGAGATTAATTATGTGAATATGAATTTTGATAAGATAGACAAAGAAGAATACAAAAAGCAGTTAAAATATTTTAATGATTACTATGGTTCTCCGTTTAGAGAAGGTCAAGGAACAGAAGAAATTTTAGAATTAATAAATAAATACGCTTGTAATGGTACACTAATTGATTTTGGTAGTGGTAGTAATATTTATTTTTGGTTACTTGCGTTTAAAAATATTGAAAAAGTACTTTGTGTAGATATTTCTAAAGAGGCGTTTTTTCTTAATGAACAAATTAGGAGGAAAGAGTTATATCCTAATAGTTGTGAATATGCAATAAAAAAATATAATAAAAATTTTGATGAAACTCTTAAGATTCGTGTAGATTATTTAATTTGTGATGTTTTGCATTCATCTATTAATAATACCATTAAATATAACAATGTATCGCAATTTGGATTGTTAGGATTATGTAGAAGTGAAAAGGAATATATAAGTAATTTAAAAAAACTTTATAATTTATTAGAGAAAGATGGAACATTATTAGGAGCTAATTGGTGCTTTTCTGAATCATATAGTAAAATGATGGGCTTTAATAATAATTATCTATCAGAAAAAATGATACAAGATTTCAGTAAAAAACAAAATTGTAAAATCTTAGTTGTGAAAAAAGTTCCAATCGCAAATGACCCAAATTATGATTCTGTGCTTATATATGCAATAAAACATGAGTAACTATTCTAATTTAGATTTGCAAAAATTAAGGTTATATAACAATGGATTAATAGATAAGTTTGAAAGTGCTGATATGTGTGTTGAATCATTAATTGGAATACAATGCCAATATCAAAACTACGCATTAATATCTATATATAATAGAACCAATTATAAATGTAATATTTTTAATAATAATAATTTAATTAAAAGTTGGGGTCAAAGAACAACATTACATATATATCATAAAAATGATTACAATTTAATTTCCGATTTGTATCGTCAAAGTGATAATTGGGTGTATAAATATGCTAAACATTTAAAAATAGATTATAGTAAATACTTAAATTCAATTACTGATTTTTTTTATGGAAATAATAAAAAAACAATAGAAAAATCAGAGATTCAAAATATTATACCAAAATACAAATCAAAAGAGATAATGACATGGAGTGGTTTGCTAATTTTAGCTACTTATCATAAAGTGCTATATGGAATTCTTAATGAAGAAGATAAAAAATTATACAAACAAAATGATATTGTTGATAGTAAGAAAATAAATTCTGATTTAATTTATAGATATTTTAAATATTATGGACCGGCAACAAGACAGGATTTCTTACATTGGTCAGGGTTAAAATATAAGGAAATTAAAGAAGATTTAGATAAGTATATCAAAAAAGCAAAATATCTATCTATTGACAATAAAAAATATTATTATGAATCATTACCAGATAGTAAAGAAGTTAAAATAAGTTATCCAATTATTCTTGGTAAGTTTGATCCGCTATTAATAAGTTATTCTGATAAGGAATGGATACTAAACGGAAAAAATAAAACTCTAATTTGGAAAGCAGCAGGGCAAATCGAAGGCGTGATATTGTTTTCTAAAGGATTGAAAGGAACATGGCACTATAGTTTGAAAGGAAATAAGATAATTTTTGAAATAAACGAAATTGCCCCTCTTACAAAAGGAGAAAAAAACAGATTAGAAAAAAAGTTTGTTAAAATTGGAAAAGAACTATTTCAGAGAGAAATAGTAACAGTATATCGAGGAGGTAAATAATGAAAAGAGAAGTATTTTATCCACCAATCGGAATTGCTCATGTAACTAATAAACTTAGTGATTTAATTTTGTATAAGTACAAAAATCAAAAAAAGATAATAATAAACACATCGGCACAACCTAATAGTAGTCCGCATCTAGGAACGATAACAACACTTATGACAGCTTTTGCATTAGCGAGTAAAATTAGAGATGATTTGAAAGTAGAAACGGAAGTTCAATTTGATGAATTGGAAAATAGTCCAGCAGAAACAATAGAATATAATGAAGAAATTTATTATAAAGATCAACGACATAGTTTTTATCAACAAGAATCTAAAGAACAGATTAATATGAAAAGATTTAATGAGATTTTAGAAAAATTATCAGTTTTGGCTAATATTCCTTATTCTGTAAGAAGTTATAATGAATTTCAAAAAAATAGATATATAAGAAAATCACTTATTAATATTGTAAATGACAAAGAATATTTTAAAGAACTTTTATTTCCGTCAGCATCAGATTTACATATTAGGACAATATGTCCAACGTGTGGTCTTGGTAAAAAAACTATAAAAAGATTAGAAGAAAAACATAATAAGAATGAGTTAATTTTGAAAGGATATTGTCCAATCCATGGTTTATATGAGATAAAAGTTACAGAAGAAAATGAAGAATATGTGGATATAAATACTCAATTTAGAGATTTAACTAAAGGGGTAGCGATGCTAGAGGAAGATAAGAAAAACAACACTTTAACAATTATGTTAGATGGTGGAGATTGGTCTGGCATTTGGGCTCAGCGAATGCATACTGAAGGACTTGTTAGATTAGGTTTTAATGAATTTCCAATAAGATTTTTCGCACCAGTTATTTTAGATTGGTCTGGTGCTAAGTTCTCTAAAAGTTTATATTTAAAAAATGATGCCTATAAAGATATTAATGGAGCATTTATTAATTATGATAGTTTTATAAAATGTTATGGAGATAAAGGAATAGATATATTGTGGAAAGAAGTAAATAATTGGGTAGAAGATCCTAAAAAATTTTTTAGGAATTATTCAGTAGATTATTTTCAAATGATTATGGAGGAAAATAATAATGAATGATATTTTAGGAATACATTATTTATTAGACTTTTATGATTGTAATAATGACTACTTAGTATCAGTTTCTAAAATAAAAGAAGTGATGATAGAAGCTGGGAAAATTGGAAATTTTAATGTTGTAAAAAGTTGTTTTCATCAATTTAAACCATATGGTGTTAGTGGTGTATTAGTATTAAAAGAATCTCATTTTACAATTCATACATGGCCAGAATATCGATATGCAGCTATCGATATATTCTTATGTGATACAAATATTAATATTGAGAATGTGGTAAAATATTTGTGTGATATTTTTTCAACCAATAATTATAAAATGAGAACAATTAATCGTGGAGTCATCCCAATTACAACTTAAACGTTAAATAAAATATAAAGTGCACAATTAAGTGCATTACGAACCAAAATGTGTATTTTCATAAGAAAAATGCACTCTAAGAAAAAGCAAGATTAATTCTTGCTTTTTTCATATTTATTTAAATTTATAATAAAATTAAATGGGAGGTAAATATGAAAGAAATAATTAAAGAATTGAAATTAATAATTAATAAAGAATTATATCAAAAAAAAATAATTAGTTTTGATGAATTAAAAATTATGAATGAAGAAATAATAAAGGAGACAAAAAATGAATGTACTTCAAACTAGAAGTGAACTATTACTTGGTAAAACTATATTTGATATGAATTTGAATGTGGGTTATTATGCAAGAGTGTCTACAGATAAAGATGATCAGTTAAATAGTTTGGAAAATCAATCTAATTATTTTAGAGAAATGATAAATGAGAATAAAAAATGGAATTTAGTTGGTGAATATATTGATGAAGGTATAAGTGGCACAAGTGTTAAAAATAGAGATAATTTTTTAAGGATGATAGAAGACTCGAAACAAGGTAAATTAGATTTAATTGTAACGAAAGAAATATCTAGGTTCTCTCGTAATGTAGTAGATAGTATCAAATATACAGAAGAACTTCTTAATAATGGTACGGTAGTTTTTTTTATAAGTGATAATATAAATACAATTTACCCAGATAGTGAATTTAGGCTTGCTTTAATGTCATCTCTTGCACAGGACGAAGTTAGAAAATTGTCTGAAAGAGTTAAATTTGGAATAAAAAGAATGATTAAGGATGGAAAAATTATTGGTGGTAATTTAACTGGGTATTATCGTAAAAATGGAAGAATGATTATAAATGAAGAAGAAAGACCTATAATAGAAATATTATTTAATTTATATGCGACCGGAAAATATTCATTTGAAAAAATATCTAATGTTTTATATGAAAAAGGATACAAAAATAAAAATGGTAAAGCTTATTCTGGTACAACTTTAAAAAAGTTTTTAATTAATCCTAGATATAAAGGATATTATACTGCTAATTTAACTAGAGTAGAAAGTTATAAAACACATAAAAAAGTTAAAATTCCAAAGAATGAACAAATAATATATAAAACAGATTTAATTGATCCAATTGTATCAGAAGAATTATGGAATAAAGCAAATGAATTATATAGAAAAAAATATAATTCTAGAAATATTCATATAACTACTAATCAAAAAATAGTAGATGAATCTAAATATACAAATAAATTAATATGTAATCAGCATAATGAAATATTTGTTAGATGTGCTGGAAGTAATAGAAAAAATAATCCTACTTGGGTATGTAAAAAGTATAAAAATGAAGGAGTATTATCTTGTGATTCTCCAATTATTAAAGAAAAGGTATTAGACAAAGTTATAAGTGATGTAATAACAGAATATATTAGTGAAAATTTATTGTTAATGAAAAATGAATTTATATCCTTATGTAATGAAGTGTTTTTTAAATCAAATAATAAATTAAAATTATCTTTAGAAGAACAAATAAAAGAATTAAACAATAAAAGAGATAAACTTATTAATTTAAATATATCTAATATAATATCTAGTGATGAACTTAAAGATAGACTTAATAGAAATGATGTAGAAATATTAAAAATAAAAACTAAATTAAAAAATTTAGACACAAAAAAAGATTATCATCAAAGATTAAAAAATATAGACTTAGAAATAGAAAAACTAAGTGATGTATACAACAATTTAAAAGTGTATACGAATTTGTTAATAGAAAAAATTATAGTTACTAAATTAGAAACTAGATATAAAATGAATTTAGAAATATATTTTAAAGATGGAAGTATAAAAAATATTTATTTTGAGAATTAAATATTATGTCGAATAATTTTTTTTAGAGGTAAAACCGGTGCCCAGCAACCCAGGATTCGTAAAACTAGGACAAATGCTTGGTAAAGAAAAATTATTCTCCTACATTGAAAAGTTTGGCTTTGGTAATAAAACAGGTGTCGATTTAAATGGAGAAGGTCAAGGTATTATCTTTCCATTAGATAAAGTAGGTAATGTTGAACTTTCAACAACAGCTTTCGGTCAAGGAGTCAGTGTCACACCTATCCAACAAGTAACAGCTGTATCAGCTGTAGTAAATAATGGCTATTTATATAAGCCTTATATCGTAAAAAGTATTGCTGAAAAAGAAACAAATACCATTATAAAAGAAACAGAAAAAAGTCAAGTTAGAAAAGTAATTTCAAGTGAAACATCAGCCATAATGAGACATGCACTAGAAAGTGTTGTTGCGAAAGGTGGCGGAAAAGCTGCTTATATTGAAGGATATCGTGTTGGCGGAAAAACAGGTACAGCCCAAAAAGTCCAAAATGGTAGATACTTAGTAGGTAATTATATTATGTCATTCATGGCTGTAGTCCCTTCAAATGATCCAGAAGCAGTTCTATATCTTGCGATAGATAATCCTAAAAATACCGCTCTTTTATCAAGTTATACCACAACACCTATTGCTAGAAGAATATTACTAGATATAATTGATGCCTTAGATATAAAAGAACAAAAAGAAGGAATGGAAAAAGATTTAGAATGGACTGATAAAATCATGTATGAAGTTCCAAATGTTGTAGGTAAGAATGTAAAAGACGCTAAAAAACTCCTTTCTAACTTTACTGTTGAATATTCTGGATCCGGTGAAAAAGTAGTCTCTCAGTCACCAGATGCTAAGACAAAGTTAGAAGATAGAGGAACAGTAAGACTTCTGTTAGAATAACCATTCCATTCATCATCACATTTGCAATTCCCCAAAAAATATGCTAATATTAAAAAAGGAGGAGTGATAAAATGAATATTTATCGTAATCATGTCATCATGTATACATTACTTATCACACCTAGCATCTAAATAAAAAAATAATAGATGTAGGTGTGAAGTTTTCGTCGTGCCTGCATCTGTATACAAAGGACTATACGGATGTATAGTTCTTATTTTTTTTGAAGGATGTGATAATATGATAGAAATAGGAATAAATAAAGTAACAAAAAACTACGGCTTCGGGCCAGTTTTAAAAGATATAAGTTTTGAAGTAAAAACAAATGAGAGAATTGCTTTAATCGGAGCAAACGGCTCTGGAAAAACAAGTTTATTAAATATAGTTGCTGGCACAATTAAATCAGATGCAGGAACAGTTTCCATAAGAAAAAATGCTCGTCTAGGCTACTTAAAACAAAATGCCGATAATAAAGAAGAAAATATTACCGTTAAAGATGTCTTATATGAAGGTGTAAAAGACTTAATAGCCTTACGTGATAAATTAACTGAATATGAAGAAAAAATAACTAACGCAACACCTGGAAATGTTGAGAAACTAATTGTTAGATATACAAATTTACAAACGGAATTCATTAATATGTCCGGATACGAAATAGATGCAAAAGTAGAAAAGGTAATTAAAGGATTTAAAATCAACAAAGAACTTTTACCTAGAAAGTTTAATAGCTTATCTGGTGGCGAAAAAACTATCGTTAACTTTGCCTCAATAATAATATCTTCCCCTGACATTTTACTTCTAGATGAGCCAACTAATCATTTAGATATTGATACTTTAGACTGGCTAGAAGAATATCTAAAAAATTACAAAGGAAGCATTCTAATGATTTCTCATGATAGATACTTCCTAGACCAAGTCGCAACAAAAACTATTCTTTTAGAAAACGCTGGAATCAATATCTTTCACGGAAATTATACTAAGTATCTAAAAGAAAATGAAGAACGTATAAATAAAGAATTTAAAGATTATAAAGATCAACAAAAAATAATAAAAGCCATGGAAGCCTCTATTAAAAGATTAGAAGAGTATGGTAATATCGCAAAAAGTGAAATGTTCTTTAAAAGAGCAGAAAATATCAGAAAGAGACTTAATAGATTAGAAAAGTTAGAAAAACCAGTCGAAAAAGAAGCTATTCCTTTACAGTTTTCTTCAAATAGATCTGGAAAAATGGCACTAAGTCTAAAATCTATTAATATATCTTATCCAAATAAAATAATCTTAAAGGACACTGATATAAATATTAACTATCAAGAAAAAGTATGCTTATTAGGAAATAATGGTTCAGGTAAATCGAGCCTAGTAAAATACATTCTAGAACATAAAGAAGGGCATGGTTCTAATCTAAAAATAGGATATATTCCGCAAGAGATATCTTTTGAAGATGATAATAAAACTGTACTCCAAGAAGCAAAAGAATACTGGATAGGTGAGGAACAACATCTACGTGCAGCCTTAAATAAATTTTATTTTTTTAAAGACAACATTCTAAAAAGACTTAAAAGTTTATCTGGCGGTGAAAAAGTACGTTTAAAATTATTTTGTCTTATGCAAAAAGATATTAACTTCCTAATCCTAGATGAGCCAACTAATCATATTGATATAGAAACAAAAGAAATACTAGAAACAGCTTTACAAGAATATAAAGGTACTTTACTATTTATTTCTCACGATCGTTACTTCATTAATACACTCGCAACAAGATTAGTTTATATAGAAGATAATAAACTAAAAACAATACCTGGTAATTATGAAGACTACAAAAGATTTAAAAATAAAAATTAAGAAAGGTTATTAAACACTACTAAAAAATATAATCATAATATTAACTAAAACAAAAAAAGAAAGGATCTGATAATATGAAAGAAATATTATATAATTATGATAAATTAGAAGAAAAAGATATAAATAAAGTAGTGAGAAGGGCAAAAGTATTAATTATGAATTCTAAAGATGAATTCTTAGTAGTGTTAAGTCATCATAACTATTTCCTCATTGGTGGACATGTAGAAGATAATGAAACATATGATGAATGTCTAGTTAGAGAAGTAAAAGAAGAAGCTGGTATAACTTTGCCATTAGAAGAAAGAGAGCCATTCTTAGTTATAAGACATCTATGTAAAGGCTATCCAACAGAAAATGACAATACTGAATACATTGCTAAATACTTCTGTATAAAAGCTGATATAGTTCCTGATATGACTCAAATAGAATTGACTGATGATGAAAAAGATGGTAACTTCCATTTAGAATACATTCATAAAGATGAAGTAATCAAAAAATTAGAAGATTCTCTAGAAACCTGTACAAGAGATATGCCTGTAAAGGATACTATTCAAGTTATAAAAGAATATCTAAATATGAATAAATAACTTGCAAAAATACAAGAATATAGTACAATTTAATAAAAGGATTGAGTAAAATGCTAAAAATGATAATTATAAAAATACTAGCCCTTATAATAATAACGTTAGGTACTATATTTTTAATTAAATATTTAAGATTAGACGAGAAACTATCTAAGAAAAAGAAAGCCAATAAGCAAAATCAAAAAGACTTAACAAAATACTTTACTCTAGGAATCCTCTTAGTAGTACTCGGTCTATTATTACTATTACTATAAAAGTCATATGTAAATATGATTTTTTTCTCGCAAATAAAATAAACAATCTAAAAAATATATGATAAACTAATTTTAGGAAACTGGTGATAATATGAATGAAACAATAGGCGGTAAAGCTGGTAAGAATGATCGTAGAAGAACTAGAATCATTACCAAGAGTAAAGAAGAAAAATTAAAGAAATTTAAAGAACAAGAAGACTTAAAAAAACTTGAAAAAGAAGTAAAGAAACAACAACTAAAAACAGTTCTAGCTGTTACACCAATAATAGTAACAGGAACCGTCCTAAAAACATTATCTGGCAAAAATCATATCGAAAGTAAAAGTCCAATAATGTTTAACACATCATCAGAAGAAAATTATAAAAATATCTCATTTATTACAACCGATTCACATAATAATATAATTGAAGTAGTAATTAAAAATTCTAATGAGAAAGTAAAGCCAGTATATCAAAATATTGAAAAACTAATCGAAAATAAAAAGAAGAAAAAAGAAGTAGAAGTACTTGAAATTACTCAAGACGAAATTTCTATTAAAAAAACATCTCTTCCAGATGACTTAGAAAAAATAAAAAATAAAGAAATAATTAATCAGTATGAAGAAAAATTAAAAGAAACAAGAAGAGAATTAAAAGAATTAGTTTTTGAATATCAAGTAATATCAGATAATATTAATACCATATATAATACTGAACAATTACAAGAAGTATTAAATAAATTAAATGAACTTATCAAAAAACTAGAAGAATTACAAAGTAAAATATTATTAGAAGGAACAGCTAGTTATGACTATTCATATATAGAAGATTTAGCTAGAGAATACATTTCTTCATTTAATAAAGAAGAAATAGTAGAAGAAATAAAGGATTCACCGTTATATATATTGATATCCACAAAAATAAAAGAATTAGAAATAGAAAAAGAATTAATTAATCTAAGACTTATGGATAAAAAAGAAGATTTGAAAATAGATGAAGGAGTTCTAAATAATTTAAAAGATAACTACAATGACTATGAAGCTTTTAATCAATCACTATTAAAGTTTCAAGAAGAACAAGAATATCTAATAAATGAGTTAAGAGAAAAAATAGCTAATTCTGTAACCGTTCAAGAAAAAGTTCAAACTCAAGTTAGATATTTAAATGTTCGAGCAAGACACATAATGGATTTATTCTTAATACAGTCATTAATCCCTGGACCAAGAAGTGCCAGACAAATGGCTGCTCTAACAGCTGGATATTTATACTTTGCTAGAAACACTCTAAGGCCAAGAAGGATTACTAGAAGATATAGAACATATGAAGTAACAGACTACACTAACGATATTGAAAACAGTCTTAAAGAAATAGATAATAGTATTTACTTATTAAATAGATCTGAAAAAGAATTACTTAATATGATGAATGAAATAGAAACTACTTATAAAGAATATTTACAAGAAAAAGAAATAAAAGAACTTTTATCTAACTTAGAAAATATATATTCTTCACTAAAAGAAAAGAATGAAGACTTAATAAAATTAAAAGAAGAACAAGAAAAGAATTTACAAGAAAGTAAAGAAAATAATAAATTAGTAAAAAGATATGAAGAAATTAATTAACTGTAAAGTTGTGTCTACAATTGTCTATTTTTTCATATTGACAATTTGAATATGATATAATATTGCAAGAGAAATGGAGTGACAAAAATGTTACTATTAACAAAAGCGGTTTTTGCTGTTATGGCCGGATTCTTAATATCGGCAGTACTAGGTTTGATACTAGTTCCATGTTTAAAAAAACTACGAGTAGGACAAAAAATTAGCATATTCGTTGGAGAAACTCATCGAAAAAAAGAGGGTACTCCTACCATGGGTGGACTAATATTTATAATACCAACAGTCGTAGCAACATTGGCTTTAATCTTAACTGGTAAGATTCCTTATACTTCTAATTTAGGTATAGTATTACTAGTATTTTTAGGTTATGCATGTATCGGTTTTATTGATGACTTTTTATCTATTAGAAAAGGACATAATGAAGGATTAACAACTTATCAAAAACTATTTATGCAAGTTTTAATTGCTATAGGATTTTTCTATATTTATATGCGATCTGGCGGACAAACATCCTGGGTAGTGGGAACATTACACATCGATATTGAAATGGGCTGGTTATATGGTTTATTTATTCTTTTTGTATTAGTAGGTGCTAGTAATGCTGTTAATCTAACAGATGGTCTAGATGGTTTAGCTGGAGGACTTTCAGCTATAGCTTTTATAGCTTTTAGTTTGATATCCCTAATGGTTGGATTTGAAGATATAGGTATATTTAGTTTGATTTTGTCAGGAAGTTTATTAGGATTTTTAATATATAATACTTATCCAGCTAAAATATTCATGGGTGATACAGGTTCCCTTGCTTTAGGTGGAGCCATGGGTGCTATTGCGATACTTACTCATAGAGAATTAACTTTGTTAGTAGTTGCCAGTGTCTTTGTAATAGAAACATTATCAGTAATAATACAAACATTCTGGGTACAAGTATTTCATAAAAAAGTATTCCTAATGACACCATTACATCATCATTTTGAAAAACTAGGTTGGCAAGAAACAGATATAGTAAAATTATTCTGGGTAGTAGGATTAATTTTATCAATGTCAGGAATAATTTTTGGAGTATGGCTATAAGGACTTTAATAAGTCTTTTGTTCTATGATGAAATTATGTTAAACAAATGAAATCTAAAAATCAAGGGTCTAGATGAACTCACTTCGTTCGCCCTTGATTTTTATATTTGCTTTTTTTAGATGCCTACCGATTTGGGTTCACATCATATTAACCCTTGCTTTTAATCTTTTATTTCTTTCTCTTAAAACTTGTTCAAGTTGTTTTTAATTATCTATTATCGCTTGTACTCCTTTTAAGGTATAATATAACTTCATTAGTGTATACATTTAAAAAAAGGATTAACATCTATGATGAAATTATCGACATATTAGTATTTTTATGTTATATTATAATACAAGGAGAATGAACAATATGAGAAGAGGATCAAATCAAAATATAAAAATAACTGTAATTGGAACATTGATAGTAATAGTAACAGCAATCGCCATAGGATATGCTTCATTTAGTGAAAGTCTAACTATCTCTGGGTCAGCTAGTGTTAAAAGTTCTAGTTGGAATGTAGTGTTTACAAATGTATCAACAGCTTATTTAAATGGACTTGCCTCAGAAATAACTCATCCATCAATAGATACTAATAAAACAACTATAGGAAACTATAGTGTAAGTCTAACAGCTCCTGGAGACTTTGCTGGTTATATTGTTGATGTTGAAAATAAAGGTACGTTTTGTGCTGAAATAGAAAGTATTGTAATACCAACACCAGTGTGTACTGGTACAGGTACAAATGCAACTAATGATGCCGCAAACGTATGCAAACATTTAACATATACCTTAACTGATACATCAGGAAATCAAATAGAAACAGGTAAAATACTAAAACCAAACGCAACCGATCAATTTCGCGTACTTTTAAGTTATAGTGAAGAAGTAACAGCAGAGGAACTACCAGTAGCCGATGTAACGATATCAAATCTTTCAATTAATGTAATATACAGGCAAAGTACTAGTTCAAGTTGTAATTAATATAAAGGAGAACGGGTTATGATGAGAAGAAAAAGCATTAACTATAAAATAGCTTTAATAGTAGCTCTTATTGTATCAACAGTAGCAATAACTGTAGGTTATGCCTCTTTTAGTGATGCCTTAAATATCAATGGTGAAGCAACTGTTAATCATTCGTCCTGGGTAATTAAGTTTAAAAACCTATCATCCGCAACATTACTTGGAACTGCTGAAGAAATAACAGCACCAGAAATAAATGAAAAAGGTACAACACTTTCTGGCTATAATGTAAAATTTACAACACCAGGAGACTCTGTTTCTTATACATTTGATGTTGCTAATGAAGGGACATTTAAAGCAAAAATTACTTCATTAGACATATCAACACCAAGTTGTACAGGAACAGGTGATAACGCCGTAAATGATGCCAATAATGTATGTTCACATTTAACATATACTCTTACTTATTCTGATGGAACAACCTTAAATGTAGGAGATATTTTAAATCAAGAAACATCAAAATCACTTATATTAACACTAACTTATAAAGATGATATAACAGCTGAAGAATTACCAAACAATGATGTAGCTGTATCTAATCTTGATATTACAATTAACTATGGTCAAACAATGTAAAATAAAGAGGTGAAAAACAATGAAATACATAAAATTAATTTTTTCAAAAAGAAATGTAGTAATTATGTCTTTTGCATTGTTTATATTAACCATTAGTATTGGTTATTCGGCTCTAAATACATCATTAAATATATCAGGAGATATGAGTCTAAGAATTGCTGCTGACATTAGAATAACTGGAAATAAATTGTCAAGAACGGTAGATGATGCTTATGAAACATATAACTGTAATTATTCAAAAGATACGACAATAACTTATACATCCCTTCCATCGGATACATCAGTTGCTGATTATCAAGCAACAGTTACAAATTATTCGGATAAAAGATATGAATTAAAAGATATTATAGTTTTAAATAATACAAATTCAGAAAACGTTTCATACTTAGTATCAGGTTTATCAATAGGAGATATTGTTGAGCCAGGCACCTCAGTAGATTTTATTATTAAAGTATTACCAGTAGTATCAAGACCAGCTAATTCAGAATATACTAACATATTGGAATTAAAATATGTCTTTGAAGAATATATTCCTCCAGTAGTAGACATATATTTAAAAGATAAAGTATTATTAGACAATGGTGGAACCGATGCAATTAGCGCTAAAGGAACGCCAACTCTTACCCAAGCTTCAACAACAGATGAAGGAATGTATGCTACTACTGATAATGATGGAACTACATATTATTTCCGTGGAGATGTTAAAAATAACTATGTATACTTTGCCAATCTTTACTGGAGAATAGTAAGAATAAATGGTGATGGATCTGTACGATTGGTATATCAAGGTACAACAGCAGACGCAACTTCAACCGCAACATCACCAGGAACAAATAAATATAATGATGCTAACGTATTGTTATCAAGCAAACCAGCACACTTATTAGTAAAATATTATGAAAGCGTAACAATTCAATCAAAAGTATACAGTGCTATTAAAACCTGGTATGAAAGCAACTTAACAAATTATTCGGATTATTTAGATTATAATGCAGGCTACTGTAATGATATAAGTACAACATCTGGTACCTATAGTGATTATACAAATAATTCAGAAGCAACATTCTCAGGTAAAACTCGTTTAGCTAATAGTTCACCAACATTGGAATGTCCATCAACAAGTTATATAACTACAACAGCAGCAATATCAG
The DNA here is from genome assembly GCA_963645945.1 of bacterium. Classification (GTDB taxonomy): domain Bacteria; phylum Bacillota_I; class Bacilli_A; order RF39; family UBA660; genus CAG-877. The sequence goes on along the minus strand of CAVIUA010000003.1, from coordinate 33,927 downwards.
GAACAAAAAAACTAGAATATCCAGTAGCGTTATTGTCAATGGACGAAGTATACTTTGCTGGAGGATATAGTACAAATAACACAAATTATTATCTATATACAGGACAAGCTTTCTGGACAATGACGCCATATGAATTTGTCTATGCGTTATTTGGCTTAACAAAATCAGCAAATGTTATGTATGTAGATACATCAGGTAAAATAACAGGCGGAATAGTAACAGGAGAATATGGATATAGACCAGTTATTAATTTAAAAGCCAATTTATATTATAATGAAGGAGACGGGACAGCAAGTTCTCCATATACAATAGAATCAAAGAACGTAGTAGACCCTACACCATATCAAAATCAAAAAACGCTTGCTGAAACAATTCAAACAATATCAGATGAAGGTGATGATTTTATATATCATCATGACGGAAGTCAAGTTAATGGAATTTCTGATGGAAGTTATAGATACGCAGGAGCTAATCCGAATAATTATATTTGTTTCGGTTCCGATGAAGCAACATGTCCAGACAAATACTTATTTAGAATGATTGGAGTAGAAAATGGAAATGTAAAATTAATAACCGCAGACTATGCTACAACAGAAATGTTAGGTACGGATGGTGCATATATAGGAACAACAGCTGGTACTTCTGTTGATACTTATGTAGGAAGTCAAGCCAATGTAGCAACATACGCCTATAACAATTCTGATGGATATGCTTCACCAAATGATTGGAATGGACCTTTTCTAACAACAAACTTAAATGTCAATTTTCTTAATCAATTTTCATCTACTTGGCAAAGTAAAATTGTAGACTCAACTTGGTATCATCCCGAGATAAATTACTTTAATGCTATACTTAATAAAGCATCTTCAGTATATACACAAGAAATTGTAGATGGAATAACATCTACAGGAAAGTTTGGTGTCATATATAATTATGAATATGGTCTAAGTGCATCTTCAGGTTCTTGGGGTAGAAACATGGCAGTTTATAGTAATTCAACTATTAGAGCAAACAACTGGCTCTATTTAGGATTAAAAGAATGGACAATTTCTCATGGTAATGGAGGAAATGGTCAATATGCTGCCACAATAGATGCTAACGGTGGAATAGGTTACAGCTTAGTTTATAATGGCTTACCAGTTAGAGTAACATTTAGTATATTAGGAACATCAAACTATACATCAGGTACAGGTACAAAAACAGATCCATATAGAATTTCTTAAAAGTTGATTAATTCAACTTTTTCTTTTAAATTTAAGGTTGCTTTAAACTTTAATTTATATAATAATATAAATAATAAATATTTTGGATGGTGAAGTATGAAAATATTAATTATTGAAGATGAATATAAATTAGCAGATGTAATTGCAATACGATTGAGTAAAGAAAATTATTCAGTAAAAATAATAACTACTGGTGAAAAAGGATTAGATGAAGCTCTAACAAATAATTATAATCTTATAATACTTGATGTAATGCTACCGGGTCTTAATGGTTTTGAAATATTAAAAGAATTAAAAAACTATAAAATAGATTCCAAAGTAATTATGTTAACAGCTAAATCAAGTATAGATGATAAATTAGAAGGATTTACTAAAGGAGCAGATGATTATTTAACAAAACCATTTCACATAGAAGAATTAGTAGCCAGAGTAAATGTATTATTAAATAGAATAGTTAAAAATAATAAAGAGTTATCTTATGGAAATATTGAACTAAATAGTAATGAATTAAAAATAGTTAATAAAGATACCATGGAAAATATAGGTGTTATAGGTAAAGAATATAATCTACTAACAATGCTTCTTCAAAATAAAAATATAATTATTTCCAAAGAAGAAATCTTTAATAAAATCTGGGGTTATGATAGTGAAAGTGAAATAAATACAGTTGAAGTATACATATCATTCATTAGAAAAAAACTTAAATCAATTAATGCCAATATAAGAATAAAATCAATTAGAAATGTAGGATACAAATTGGAGATTTGCAATGAAGAAGACTAGGAACAAAATATTTATAACAATTTTTTCAATACTTACAATACTAACAATATATGTATTTACATTTGCATTTTATCAAAACTATAAAATGCAAAAAGATACAATAGAAAAAATATTAGTACAAATGAATATGTTTGAACAAAATAAAACTCCCTATTCACATATAGAGCCAGATAACAATAATAAAATATATTTAGGATACAAAGTATATACAATTATATTAGATTCATCAGGAAAATATTATGGAATAATTAATTATACTAATAATGATACTGATATTGATGAAGTAATTAAAAAATCAAAAAAAATAATAAAGAAAAATAAAAGTAACATTTCTATAAATAATTTAATCTTTAATAAATATGTATATTCATATACAAATAATAATACTATTAATTTAATAGATATAAGTACAACAAATGAAACATTAAAAACTTATTTACTAAAAACAATAATTTTAATTATACTGTCAGAAATAATAATAACATTTACAACAATAAAACTAACTAAATGGATAATGAAACCTGTAAAAGAAAGTTTTGAAAAACAGAAACAATTTATTGCTGATGCATCCCATGAATTAAAAACACCTATTTCGGTAATGCTAGCTAGTGCCGAAATGTACTATCAAGATAAAAATGTAAAATGGGTAGATAACATGAAAAGTGAATCAGAAAGAATGGAAAATCTAGTTAAAAATTTATTGGAATTATCTAAGACAGAACAAGACAATGTAATTTTAAGTAATTTAAATATATCCAAAATAATAGAAAATAGTATTTTAACATTTGAAAGTCTATTCTATGAAAAGAAAATAAAATTAACATATAATATAGAAGATGATATTTATTACAAATGTAATGATGAACAAATAAAAGAATTAATGTCTATTTTAATAGATAATGCTATAAAACATTGTGATAAAAAAGGATATGTAAATATATTTTTATCTAAAAATAATAAAAAAGAAATTATCTTAAAGGTAGAAAATACAGGTGCTGCAATACCTAGTAATGAAGAAGAAAAAATATTTGAAAGATTTTATCGCTCAGATAGTTCTAGAAATAGAGATAGTAATAGATATGGATTAGGTCTTGCTATTGCTAAAAATATAGTAACTAAGAATAATGGAAGTATAATGGCTCATTCCGAAGCAGGAATAACTACATTTAAAGTAACATGGAATCAAAAATAATTTGATTCCTTTTAAGTTTTATTTAAGATTTATATGTTAAATTTAAAATGTATAAAGGAGGAAAAATGTATATTTTAAAGAATGCATATATATCAATCACAAGAAATAAAGGAAGAAATATTCTCATTGGATCAATAATATTAGTAATAGCATGTACTTGTACCATTGTTTTAGCAATCAATAATACAGCAACAGATTTAATTAATTCATATAAAAGTGCATATGATAAAGAATTAACAATTGCATTTGATAGAACAAATATGAAAGAACAATTTGACTTTTCTAATGAAGAAGGAAAAGAAAAAGTTAAAGAAAAGTTTAATAATATAGATTCATATACAGTAGAAGATATAAAAAACTTTGCTAAAAGTAAATATATAAAGAGTTATTATTATACTTATAGTATATCTTTATCTGGAGAAACTATTGAAAAAGCAGAATTTTCAAATGATGAAAAAAATAATATGCCAGATATGAAAGAAAATAAAGATATGCCAGGAAATAACACCTTAGACTTCACAGTTACAGGATATAGTACTCTGGAAGCAATGAGTGAGTTTATAAATGGAACTTATACAATGAGTGAAATTAAAGATAATGCCTGGGAAATAGCCTTTTCTGGAAATTATGTATTTATTAATGAAGAATTAGCTGAATATAATAATCTAGAACTAGGTAATAAAATAACTCTTAAAGATGAAGACGAAAATACCTATGAATTTGAAATAATAGGTATATATAAAGAAAATGAAGATTCCAAAAATACTAAATCAAATAAAATGGATATGTTTTCATCATCAGCTAATACAATTATTACCAATGCAGATGCTTTAGTAAATATTACCGATGACAATGAAAATATTAATGCTAATCTAAGTCCAACATTTATTATAGACTCCTATAAAAATAAAGATAAAATACAAGATGAGTTTTATAAAAAAGGACTAGATGAAAACTATGTAGTAGAAACAAATGAAGAACAAGCAACATCATCCTTACAGTCAGTAAAAAATGTAAAAAGTTTTGCTATAACGTTCTTAATTATAACTCTAGTTATAGCTGGAGTAGTATTAGTTATACTAAACCTTATAAATATTCGAGAAAGAAAATATGAAATAGGTGTATTTAGAACAATAGGATTTAGTAAACTTAAATTAACTCTTCAATTTGTATCTGAATTAATGATTATAGCGATAGTTGCCTTAACATTAGGAGCAGGACTTGGAGCAATGCTATCGAAGAGTGTAAGTAATTCACTCTTAGAAAATGAGATAAAAAGCACCAGCAGTCAAAAAGAAGACATGAAACAAAATTTTGTTGGCAATATGAAAGGTGATTTTAAAGAAATGCCTAATATGCCTTCTGGTACAGCAAATATTCAAGCATATGAAACAATAGACGCAGTTGTTAATGCTAAAGTATTAGTTGAATTATTTGGAATAGGTATACTATTAGTACTATTAAGTAGTGTTTCTGCTATGATAAGTATTCAAAGATTTTCGCCATTAACAATATTGAAAGAAAGGTCGTGATATACATGAGTAAAAGTAGTGTTTTATTAAGCGTACAAAAAGCAAGTTATAGATATGCCGATGCCGAAAAAGATGAATACGCTTTAAAAAATGTAAGTTATGACTTTGAAGCAGGAAAAGTATATGCCATAAGAGGCAGATCAGGAACAGGTAAAACTACATTATTATCTCTAATTACAGGACTAGAAAGATGTAGAGAAGGAAAAATTATTTTCGACGGAAAAGACTTAAAAGATATAAATTTAGATGTGTATCGTAGTAAAGAAATCGGAATAGTTTTTCAAAGTTATAATCTTCTACCTTATATGACAGCAGTAGAAAATATAATATTATCAATGGATGCATCAGGACAAAAATTTGAAAATAAGAAAGAACAAGCAATTAAACTAATGGAAAAAGTAGGACTGAAATCAAGTTACGCAAACAGAAAAGTATTAAGACTATCAGGAGGAGAACAACAAAGAGTCGCAATAGCGAGAAGCTTATCATATAATCCTAAAATGATAGTTGCAGATGAGCCCACAGGTAACCTAGATAAACAAACAGAAAACGAAATATTAAAGACGTTTAAAGAACTAGCTCATAAAGAAAATAAATGTGTAATAATTGTTACTCATTCAGCAAATGTATGTAAATCAGCTGATATAGTATATGACTTAAAAAAAGTAAAAGAATGTTAGAAAGGAAGATGTATATGGAAAAAAATAATGAAGAAAAAGAAGAAAATATAAAAAAAGAAAATGATGATAGAATAATAATTTTTGAAGAGGAGAAAAAACCAAAGAAAACAAAAAGAAAAAAAACTTCATCTTTAAAAAATTTTATAGCTGATAAAAAAGACATTATTTTAACCTTTTTATTAACTATTATTCTAGTAGTTGCATGCTTATATGGAACAGGTAAATTAAATTTTGATTTTATTAAAAAAGTTTCAAGTGATAAAGAAGAAAAAATTGAATTGAAACATGTCGAAACATCATCTAATACTTCATCTGGTGTATATGTTACAGATGTATCAGAAGTAGTAGAAAATGCTATGCCATCAATTGTTGCTATAACGAGTAAGACAATAGTTAATTCTGGAAATTTTGGACCAAGTTTTTTCAGTGAAGATACGTATGCAGAAGGAGCGGGTTCAGGTGTAATTATACAAGAAACTGATGACAAAATATATATTTTAACAAATAATCATGTAGTAGAAGATTCAAGTGAATTAATAGTACAATTTATTGATGAAGAATCAACAGAAGCAAAGATAGTTGGAACGTCAGAAAGAAAAGACATTGCTGTTATATCGGTTGATATAAGTAATATGAAAAAAGATACATTAGAAGCTATTAAAATAGCAACCATTGGTAGCAGTGATGATTTAAAAGTAGGAAATGGAATCATAGCAATAGGTAATGCCTTAGGTTATGGTCAATCAGTAACGACAGGTGTAGTGAGTGCCTTAAACAGAGAAGTAACAACAGATGAATATACAATAGAAATGATCCAAATAGATGCTGCTATAAATGGAGGTAATTCAGGAGGAGCATTACTTAACAGTAAAGGAGAATTAGTAGGGATAAATACTGCTAAATATTCATCATCAGCTTCAACAACAAACGCAAGTGTAGAAGGCATGGGCTTTGCTATTCCAATTACTGATGTAGAAGATTTAATAGAAGATTTAATGAATGGAAAAAATGATAGTAATGGAGTTACTTTAGGCATAGAAGGATATATGACAAATTCAGGAAATCTATCTGGATATAATTTACCAGTAGGATTTTATGTATCCAAGATATTAGAATCAGGTAGTGCATATAAAACTGATTTAGAAATAGGTGATATAATTACCGCAATAGATGGTAAAGAAATAACAAAAATAGAAGATTTAAAGAAAGTATTAAATAATAAAAATGAAGGAGATAGTGTTGAATTAACAATTAAATATGTTAAAGGACATGAATACCAAGAAAGAAACATTAAAGTTGAGTTTTAAGAGATACCTAACTAGAAAATAGTTAGGTCTTTTTCTATAGTTATGATATAATTTTATTAGGAGGGTAGATTATGAAAACGGTAGTAATTACAGGTAGTGCAAGAGGATTTGGATATGCCATGTTAGAATTTTTTTGCGAAAAAGGATATAACTTGGTAGTATGTGATGTTAATGAAGATGCAGTAGCAGAAGCAGCAAAAAAATTAAAAAGTAAATGTAAAGAAAAAGGGCAAGGAAAGGTAATATCATTCGTAGCGGATATTACAAATGAAAATGATATTAATAAGTTAATTAATGATACTTTAGAAATTTTTCCAACAATTGATATTTGGATTAATAATGCTGGAGTCAATCAACCTAATGTTGCTCTATGGGAACTTGATAAGAAAACTATAGATCGTTTAATTGATATCGATATAAAAGGTACAATATTATGTTCTAAGTTAATTATGCCAGTTATGATCAAACAAGGATTTGGACAAATTTATAATGTAGAAGGACATGGTAGTAATGATGCAAAAATATTAGGTCTTTCATTATATGGAACAAGTAAAAGAGCTATAACATACTTTACAGAAGCTTTAGCTTTTGAAGCAGAAAAGAAAAATACCAATGTCTTAATTGGTAAAATTACACCAGGTATTATGATTACTAATTTTATTCAAACATCACTAGGCGATGGAGAAAAAATTGAATTAGATGAAAAAACAAAAAAAATATATAATATACTTGGGGATTATCCAGAAACAATCGCAAAATTTATGGTTGATAAAATCATAAATAATACAAAAAATAACGCAAAATTTGTTTGGCTATCAAATGGAAGAGCTTTTACTAGATTCTTAACCGCAGGATTTAAAAAAAGAGATTTCTTTAAGGAAAGATAATTTATGAAAATTGATTATAAAGTTAAAAATGAACAAGGTGAAATAATTAGTGTTGATGTACTTGGTTTTTTCAAAATAGATTCTTTAGACAAAGAATATATTATGTATTCGATTATGGATGATAATTCAGAAAGTAAAATGGCTGGAGTTTTACTTGGAGAAGTTATAAGAGAAGATGAAAATGATATACAAATATTTGATATTTTAGAAGAAGAAATTGATATAGTAGTAGCGGCATATAATGAAATTGCTGTTCAAGTAGGAGGAAAAAACGATGAGTAGAAAAACAGTTGTTGTTCCTGAAAAAAAAGAAGTAATTAATAAAATTAGAGAAAAGTATAATAACTTAGAGATGACAGAAAAAACAGCTTTAAAAATAGCAAGTTTAGAAGCAACAAATGAAATATTAGATAAAGCATCAAAAATAGCAGGTGTAGCTTTTGTAATTGATTTAATAGTACCAGATCCTATAATTGGAATGGATGAAGCTTTACTAGGTGCTATAACCGCAACAACAAAAACGGCAAATGTAATTATTAATAATAAAATAGGAGAATTAGCTTCTAATGGTACAACGGAAATGAAAACTGAAGAAATAGCCAAGCTCGCTTCTTCTATAAAGAATGTTTTAAACTTAAAAAAGACAACTAAATCAAAAGAACTATAATAACATTACTATAATAGTTCATTTTTTGATAAAATTTTTTCTTTACAATGAAAAACAAATATTTTAAAATAATTAATTGAGAAAAAATAAACGAGGTGCAATATGATTAATTCAAATGTAACTAATATAAAAAACATACGTAAAGATAAAATACCATACATACTAACCTGGTCAATATTTTATGCAATATTAATTACATTCTTTACCTGGTGGATAAATAAATTTGATGACTCATTAATTTTTGACAAAAATATTGTTATAACTATTAACGCATTAATGTCATTTCTAGGAGCTTTTCTACTATTTAAAATAAAACCAGATAAATATAAAAATAATATACAATATGCAAGTATTTCTGGAATTGTTTTATTGCTCATATATGGAATATATTTATTATTTAATAATTTTGTAATAGGAAAATATTTGATTATTCTAATATCAATAAGTATTGCCTTCATTTCTGTTGGAGCATTAGATTTTTTTGTCTATATTTTAAATAATACTGAAAAAATATATACTTGTTTATTCTCAAATGTTTTAATATCTTTATTTGCTCTTATTAACAATACACTTAGTTTAAATAAAATTATTAGTTATTTGATTTTATTAATAGGTTTTATTTTGATATATATTCAAAGTAAAAGACTTGATAATAATGATTATAAAGTAGAAGAAAATAAGTATGCTAAAAATGCTCCAAAGATAACTAAAATTTTATATACTTCTATAATTATAAATTGTATATTTTTATTATTCTGTAGAGGAACTGGTCGTGCACTTTTACTAATTATGAATGATCTTTATCCTGAAAATATTGAAATATATTATAATATTGGAGGTTTACTTGGTAGTTTAATTTTCTTTATAATATATAAATTCGCTAAAAAGAGTAATAGTCTAACATGGAACATAATCTTTGGTTCATATATATTTTCAATGTTTTTAGGAATACTATCTGACAAAAAGATTGTTTTATCAATTTACTCTTTCATTTTAGGATTAACTATAACTATGGGAATCACTTGTATGTATTATATATTAGGAGTTATTAGTAAAAAATATTGGAATTATTCATATGTAAAATATAATATATTGATAATTGCTATAATAGGTTCTGGTGTAGGTTCATTATTTGGAAATGTAATATATAAAATTGATAATCCTACAATAAATGAAATAGTCATATTAACATCATTTTTATTAATGTTAATTTTATTAATGATATCTCCAATTTTAATGGCAACATTTTATAATCATAAATGGGATGAAGACTCTACAAAAGCAAATATTGATAATTTAAATTTAAGAAAGTTTATGAAATATAATTTAACAAAAAAAGAAATAGAAGTATGTAATCATTTACTTAATAATGAATCAGTTAGACAAATTGCTATAAGTATGGATATTAGTGAAAATACTGTTAAGTTTCATAAGAAACAAATTTTTGATAAATTAAAAATATCATCCAAAGAAGAAATATTTAAATTTATAAAATAAAATTTTTAACAACCTACCTCAAAATGTAGGTTGTTTTTTTTTGTCGAATATAGTAAAATGAATACAGTATAAAATCGATAATAGGGTAAAGTGCTCTGACGGGTATTCCAGATGGTTTTATATTTGTAAGTTATTAAAGTAAGGAGGTGAAAAAAGTGAAAAAGAAAAATAAAGGACTTCTTATCTTAGTACTATTACTACTTGTAACTATTGGTATAGGTTATGCAGCAACAAGTACTGATAAAGTAACAATCAATGGTCATGCAACAGCAACTACTGATTTTGATATTCAGTTTACAAATATAAATAGCGATATCATTAGTAACACAGGAACAACAAAATCAAAAGTAAATACAGATGCTGAAAATCCAACAAAAGTAGAAGCAAGTTATACAAGTGTAGATGTAGCAGAAATTAAAGTTTCTAATTTAAAGTACGTTGGTGAATATGGAGAAGCAACTTTTAAAATAATTAATAAAAGTACAGACCTAAAGGCTAAAATTACAGCAGAAGTATCATCAGCTATAACTGATTCTGAACATTATAAAGTTACTACTACAATGGCAGATGATGCAACAAGCGTTGCTCCTGAAGGAACAACAACAGTAACTGTAAGAGTTGAATTAATAAAAGCTTTTAATGATCAAGAAAAAGCTAAAACTGAAGCAACATTTACAGTAACTGCTACTGGTGATGCTATTGAATAAACTTAATATTTAGTAGAAAATAGTTAAGGAGGAAAGACTATGATAAAAAGACGTAAGTTAGCAAATTATTACTTAGCAATCCTCATAATATTTTTCCTTCTTAATCTTCTTGTGCTAAATATGAATAGTAAAATAGAATTAGCACTAATATTTATCGTTCTATTAATACTATCAAAAAAAATATTTAAATATAGACAATGTAATATATTTAATAAAAATACAATACTAGGAACGATGGCACTTATTGGAGTAATACAAGTAAGTATTCATTATGTAATTGGTTTATTAACAGACTTTTCAAAAAACTCCTTACCAATGAGTGGACACATAATACTTGTAATAGTATTACCATTATCAATAATAATAATAATTCAAGAATTCTTACGATATCAGTTCACTATAAATAAAGGAAATACAAAAATATTTAAACTACTAACAATAATCTTTTTTGTAATAGTAGATGTAAATATTTTTGGCTCAACAGTAAACTTAAGAAGTCTTGATTCAACAATTGAATTTCTTGGTACAGTTCTATTTCCAAGTATAGTAAACAACGTAGTATATAACAAAATGTCAGTTAAATATGGATATAAAGCAATTACAGTATATAGAATTATAACAATAATAAGTTATTATTTTATACCAGTAATTCCTAACATGAATCTTCTAATTAAATCAGTATTTAAAATAACATTACCATTAATAATATATCTTACAATGTCATATATGTTTGATAGAGTAGAATTTGAAAAAGTAATGAGGAAAAGCAAAAAGAAAGGCCTAAGCATAAGTACAACAATCTTGTTAATAATCATATCTTTAGCAACGGCTCTTGTATCTTGTGCATTTAGATATGGAATTATGGCAATAGGGTCAGGTTCCATGACAGGAACAATAAATTATGGAGATGCTGTTATATTTGAAAAGTATAAAGATCAAGAATTGGATATAGGAGATATCATAATTTATGCTAAGAAAGATAAAAATGTAATCCATAGAATTACAGAAATAGGAGTATTTAATGATGAATACGTATATGTAACAAAAGGAGATAACAATAAATATGCAGACTCTGGTTACGTTTATAAAGAAAACATTGTAGGAGTAATACATAAAAGAATTAAATATATAGGATTCCCAGCAATCTGGTTTAGATCATTATTTAATAATTAAGTAAAGGAGGTATAACATGAATAAGAAACAAATTGATAAAATTATCAAAGAAACAAAAAAAAGAAACAAAATAATAAAATTATCAATAGTTATAATTGCTGTACTATTTGTTTCTTCAATATTCAGTTTATATGCCTCATTTAATCAAGATAAAAATTATTATTTACATTACGACGAAAAAAGTGATTTAGATTACAAAGTATACTTAAAAGATAATGATTACTTTGGTCCATATTTAGGAAAAGGAAATCAGTATATAGCAAGCTTAATTAATTACATAGAAGCAAACTTTACATACGAATTATCTATTAAAGAAGATATAGATTATTCATATTATTATTATATAGAATCAACATTAGATATATTAGATAATAATGACAAAAAACTATATCAAAAAGTAGATACTGTATTACCAAAACAAACAGTAACAAGTACAATAAATAATTCATTTACAATAAATAAAACAGTTAATTTAGATTATAACTACTATAATACAATAGCAAGTGCATTTATTAAAAGATATAATCTAACAGGAACAAATAGTAAATTAACATTAAAATTACACATCGGTATAAAAGGAAATTGTGAAGGATATGAACCTAATATAAAGGATGATGCGGTTATATCTATGTCCATGCCTTTAACAACAAATACTGTTAATGTTGATATGAATTATGTATTAAATAATGGAACAGATAAATTAATAGAATGTGTAGATACAAGTTACATGGATGTAAGACTATTTACACTAGGTATAATATTAATAATAGTAGCTGTTGTATTAACTGTAAGAACGACTATTTATGCTAAAAAGACTAAGAACTGTTATACTATTTACAATAAAGGATTAAAAGATATCTTTAATAACTATGGTCAATATATCTCAAAAATACAGTCAGAACTAAGTTATAATAAATTCCAAATAGTATTAGTGGAAGAATTTGAAGATTTATTCGAAATAAGAAACTCATCAGGATCACCAATATTATTCTGTCAAGAACCAAGTAAAACAAAGAGTGCATTTATTGTACCTACTAACTCAGGTTTAGTATATATATACTATTATTCAATGAATAGAATTATGAAAGAAGAAGGTAAAAATGAAGATTAAGAAAAAAAATGCCATAGCAATATCTTTATTTTTACTACTTTTTTTACTTAATATAGGATATGCTGCTATGCAATCAACAATATCAGTTTCAGGAAGTGTTTCTTCAACAAAATTAAATGAATTATTTATAAGTGAATTTTATTCAACGGATTCCAATGGTGTTAACATGACTAAAGTACCGGAATATTCTTCACTAACTACTAATGTATCAACAACTTTTTCCTCATCTGAAGTATCATTTATTACATATAGTGTTACTATTTCAAATGGTACAGATTCAGTACAAAAGTACACTGGTGAAACATTTAATGTAACAGATACAACAAAAAATATAATAAGTTATGAAATATCAAATTTAACTGCTGGATCATATCTTTTACCAGGGGAAAGTGTAACGTTTGAATTAACATATCGGTACATTAATTCAGCAACCTCTGGAGATTATGATTTAAATATGACATTTAATTTTGATGATGCAGGTAAAGTAGCTGCCGATTTAATAACGGAAAGCGTTAACCTAACCAATGTTGAAAGAAAACCTATAACAATAAAAATTGCAAATTCGGGTGATACAGATGTTACCTATCAACTAACAACAGATAGTACTAAATTTGATTTAACAGATTCATCTGGCAATGCTTTAGGTAATTTAACTATAAAAGCAAATAGTCAAGAAGAAGTAAATGTATATGTTTCTAAAAAAACCAATATTAATTATTATAAAACAAAATATGATATGAAAATTTATCTTCAACATGATACAACTAGTTTTACATTTGATAACCTAGCAATAACTACAAATGTAACAACTGGATATGAAGAAGATAATGAACCTCCTTTAATTGGACCAGTATCATTAGATATTAACAATACCAATGGAACATTTGATGTTACATGGACTAATAATGATGCAAGCACTGCTTCACCTGTTACAGATTATGTCATATTATTATATGATTCATCTGGCAATTTAATAGAAGAAGCTCATACTAATAGTTCAGATACAACTTATAGATTTACAAATAAAAGTGAAGGAAGTTATTATGCTGTTGTATATGGAATAGACGAAGCAGAAAACACCGGAGAAAGCTATGCCTCATCAGCAACAACAGACTCTACATATGCTAGAAAGAGTGCAACAACAGCAATGAAATGGACGTTTACCATTACCTTTTCTCTATCAAATTTAACACATGATAATAAATCAACAACTACAGATACTGTTAGCCTTGGTCAAAGCTATTCAACAACACTTGCAGCATCAGGACAATGGACTACGCTTCCTGATTCTGTTACAATAACCATGGCAGGAAACACATTATCATCCGGTACTGATTATACATATTCATCTTCAACTGGTGTAATAAAAATAAATGAAATAAAAGGAGACGTAACAATTACTGCCTCAGCAAAATCCTCAGGATGTTTAGCCAAAGGAACAAAAATAACTCTTGCAACTGGAAAAACTAAAAACATAGAAGATATTACTTACGATGATTTATTACTCGTATGGAATCATGAAACTGGATCATATACATATGAATATCCTATATGGATTGAAAAAAGAAAAATAAATCCTAATTATAAAAAAATATCATTCTCAGATGGAACAATTTTGAATGTTGTAACTAATCATGGTTTATTCAGTAAAAATCTTAATCAATTTGTATCAGTACTTGATAATAATAATTTTAAAATAGGAACAGAAATAGCTAAATTAGATGAAAATAATAATATTACTTATGTAACTGTTACTAATATAGAAAACTTTGATGAAGATGTAGAATATTATTTTATAGCTTCAACAAGATATTATAATATTATTGCGAATGGACTACTTACAACAGATGGAAATGTAATGTTATCCAATTTATATGAATTTGGTAATAATATAAACTGGATAAATAGAGATTATGAAAAACTAGATTTATATGATTATTCATCATTTAAGGATATTATGCCTTATTATATGTTTAAAGGATTAAGGGTAGGGGATGGAAAACTATTATCTAAATACTTAGATTTAAATACTTTTAGAAACTATTTGTTAGAAATTCAATTAAATGATGAAATGATTCTTAAGCCAAATGAAAATAGTGCTGGTAAAAGGATTTGGATGGTAACAACATCTGATGATGAAGTAGTAAATAAAGAAGATTATTTGCAAGAAGAAGGTACTTATTATAAATTAAAAGAGCCAAAGAATAAAACAAATTTTATAGCTTGGTACAATACTGGTGATGGCAATATGTATCAGCCAGGTGACAAAGTAATAATTTATCATGGCACTCATTTTGAGGCTATCTATAAAAAGTAATTGTACCAAAAAAGACAATTACTTTTTTCTGTTTATAAGGAATTTACATTTTTATAATTTATCTATTGACAAACAAACGTTTGTGTCTTATTATAGTAAGACAAGATTATGTAGGTGTATCATACGTATAAAACTTATAAATTTAAAATATATCCAGTTTAAGTTATAATAAAGATAACCGTGATGTAAATATAATTTGCCAAAAAATAAAAAACACTAAAACAATAGGAGATAGAATATGAATATTGATAAAGAAATTGAAAAATATAATAATCTAATAAAAGAAATAAAAGTTAAAACAAAAAAAATAAATTACGTTTATAATCTTACAAATCTTATTATAATTCCACTAACTATTATAGTATTACATATTGTTTTACAAATGAAACTTCCTGAAATAGAACTGGGTCTAGAAGCATTATTGATGGGATTTGCTATAGTTATAGTATTACTTATTATATATATAATATTTGAAGAAGTAACTAAAAAGAAAGGATTATTCAAAAATTACAATGATCAGAATGAACTGTATTATAAAATAAAAAATGATCTAGTAGTAGCAACTTTAAAAAAACATTTTACTAATATAGAATATGATGCAAAAAAAGGTTTCAGTGAATCATTTATTCAAGAAGAAGGAATGTATACAACAGGAGATATTTATTCATCAGAGGATTATATTGAAGGAAAATATAAAGACAAAAAATTTTGTCAAGCTGATATAAATATCCAAGAAGAAAGAGAAGAAAAAGATGAGGATGGAAATGTTAAAACATATTATGTAACAACATTTTCAGGAAGATGGCTAGTATTTGATTTTAATAAAAATTTTAAATCAAACCTACTTATACATTCAGGTCAATTTGGCAAAAAAAACATTAAATATACTATGTCTGGAGTAGAATATAAAAGTATAGAAACTGATGATTCGGATTTTAATAAAAAGTTTTACATTTTAACTGCTAATGAACATGAAGCATTTTATATTTTGACACCACACTTTATGGAAAAAATAAAAAAAGTTGCTGAAAAATTTGAAAATTGTTCAATTAGACTTTTATTTAATAATAATAAACTACATATAGGAATTAATGGATTGTCAGATTCATTAGAATATACAGGTATAGATGAAATAGATAAAGATAAATTTGAAGAAAGAATAGATAATGATCTAAAATTAATTATAAATTTAGTTGATGATCTTGATTTAACTAATAATTTATTTAAGGAAAATATAAAATAAAAAATTATAGTAAAATCATTTGTGTCAAAATTGACATTTGTTATTTTAAAAAATTGTAATTTAATAAAATGATATTGAAGGTAGTGATGTTATGCTTGAACGGTTAAAAAAAGAATATTTAGAGAATAGAATTTTTTCTAAGCTAATACGCGAAGAGAAAATGCCAAAAAATCCTAAATATGATAAGTATAGAGAAAAACTTCTAGAAGAAATATTAAATGATAAAAACAAAGAATATATATATAAAATAGGTCCTATTGTCGAAAAGTTATCTACCGATGAGATTAAGTTGCGTTATATAGATAAAGTGAGTTCATTGGATGTTGAAAAAGCATTTAAAAGTATTAAAACAGAAGATATCAGAAAGAAAGCATTTGAAAAGTTATCATTAGATAGTAAAGTTGAGATTTGCCAAGCAACGAATATACCTGAAATGAATTCGGAAATGGATGAATATCGAGACAAAACTCTTGGAGATTTAAAAAAAGTCCATATTCAACTTTTTATAGTTCTCCTATCGTAAAAAAACTTTCTTCAGACGATTTAAAAGTAAAATATTTTGAACTATTAAATAGTATTGATGCCAAAGTAGTACTAAATAGTATATCAACTGATGAAACAAAAATAAAAATTTTTGACAAATTTTATAATGGGAATGCATCATCACCTTTATCTTTACCGGATTTATTTTTTAGTATAGAAAATAAATCAAAGAAAGATTTTCTAATGGACGAAATGTTTTCAAAAGAGGACAGCACTTTTTTAAGATATTTTATTTATTCACTTCCAAAAAGCGAAGAAACAGATAGCTATATATTGGATTTTTTTGCCAAATATAATAATGATAATATTGTCCCGTTTAGTAATCTTTCAAACGATGAATTAAAACTACAAAATATACCAAATGGACTAGAAATTTTTGAATATGAAACTCTTTATGAATCATTTTTAAGCCATGAAGCACAGGAAAAATACGTTGATATATTATATGAAAGATTAGAAGGTTATGAAATGGCTAATTTTATTTCCTATAGACCATTATTCTCAAAAGATGATGAAGATGATAAAATGTATGTCAAAATAATTGATAAGGAAATGGCTAAAAATGATGAAGCAAATCCCTATTTAGTTTTAGAAGTAATAAAAAGATTATCATCAGATGACTTGAAATTTGAAAATATATTAAAATTACCAGAAAAAGCTTTTGGATTTCAATGTTCAGTGCTTCAATATTTATCAAATGAAACGATAATAAGAAAATTTGAAACAGTAGAAAATCCTCATTTACAATCCGCAATGATTGTAAATATGATTGAGTCAAATGTGTTACCAGAAAATATTTTTGAAACATGGAAAATGTTTGATAATGATGATGATAAAGAATTAGCTAAATTAAAAAGAAGTGAAATATTAAAATCGCTAAAAAAAACGCACTCATTCGTTGCTAATTTTCATGTTATGAGAATTTTAGTTGAAAACCCTGAAATTTCTCTTGATGAAATTAAAGTACTTGCTGATATAGTAGAGCGTTTTGTTTATACAAATTCAAACGAATTGGGGAATTTACTAGATAAATTTTTACCATTGATTCTAAAAACTGAAAATCCAAATGAATCATTTGATAAAGTTGAAAAAATATTTTTAATGAATAATTTACCTATGATGGCAAAAATATATCAATGCTTTAAAGAATTATATCCGGACTTATCAAATGAAAATGTATATTTTAATTTTTCAGAAGAAAGTAGAGTTTCACCAGAGTTAATTAATCCAATACAAACAAGAAGAATGGAAATAGTAAATAGGAATCCTAATTCTACAGATATAAGATTTCAAATTATCTATAATGATTTATTACGAATTGCTGTAAGATCAAATAACCGTTCATTACTAGAATATATGGATAATATTGATAAAGGAAATACTTTGTTTTTAGGCATTACAAAAGACATTATAAAATATGAAGAATTAGATGAAAATTCCAAAGAAATTCTTAATGTTTTTTCAGCACATTTAAATGCTTTATATGAAAAAACAAAAAATTATGAAAAGAATGGAAAAGTTCCAGAAAACTTATCACCAGTTGAAAAAATAAAGTATTTTAATGAAATATTTAAACCTACTGAAAAATATAGTTTGCCAGATAGAATAGTAAGAAATTTTGCTTATCAAGCTGGCTATGACAGTTTTAAGCAATTAAAAAATGATACAATAAATACGGTGAAAAATAAGGAGAAAATCTCATTAAAAAGGGCAAAAGAATTGGAAGAAGGAAAAGTATTAACTTTAGAAAAAGGAGACTTTATAAGATCCATTGGTACAATAGAAAGTTTTGGAAGTTCACTTAATAATGGAAATGTTTGTAAGGAATTTTTAGGACCTATCATTGGAGCAAGCAATTCTGATACGACTCCATTAGATATTGATTTTACATTAATAGAAGAAAATGGCAAAAATATATATAATAATATTGTTGGCACTCCAACAGGATTTGGTTTTGGAAATATATATTTAATTTTGAAAAAAGAAAATCCAGAAATTAATATAACTAGAGATTCTCAAGGAAATTTAATAGAAAGTGAATACAAACCAGATAAAATAGAAATGTTTGGAAGTAAAACTTCCCAAGGTGGATATGACAATCACTGGGCTGCAAGAACTGGTATTGCCGGTAGTGACATTGATTATATTTTATTTAAAGAAAACGATGAAATTAATCCTTTTGAGCCTTATTTAGAAGATGGATCTGTTAATTATACACAAAAAACTCCAAATAATGATTTAGCTATCTTAAAAAATGAAATTGTAAAGAATGGATTTTATATACCTGTAGTTGACTTTTCGGGCAAATTAATATTTACTCCAAAAGAATATGAAGAAATAAAAGGTAAAATGCAAGGGTTATCATATTATGGTTCAAAAGAATATAAGCTTGGAAAACATTCAAATAATGATTATATTGAACAGTTAAAAGAACTTATTGCAAGTGAAAGGGAAGACATAAAGAGAAAGTCTTATAAAGTATATAGTACTTTAAAAGAATCCATTGAAATGATTCCTAATGAAAACTTAACCGTAAAAAATAAAATGGATATAAATATTACAGAAGGAACAGTTGAAATATTGGAAACAGGTTCATCTGCTAGAGGAACTAATATCCCATACGAATATGATTTTGATTATATAGTTCGTATTGATGCTAGTAAATTGAAAAAAGAAGGGGAATTATCAAAAATTAATCAAGCCATATGTGATGAATTAGACATATTAGAAGTACCATGTTCTAATTTTAGAGATATAGAAGCCAAAGTAAAAGGTGTAGGAAAAATAGATTTAGATATAACCTATATTCAAAAAACAAATAAAAGTGATTATTCAACAGAAATGGCCGCCAAAGATAGAATTGACACAATTGAAAAAATCGATCCAGCAATGAAGGAAGAAGTAGTTGCAAATATTGTTTTAGCTAAAATGTTAATGAAAAAGGCAGGATGTTATAAACCAAGAAGAAAATCTGTTGAACAAGGTGGGCTTGCTGGTGTAGGTATAGAAAATTGGATAGTTCAAAACGGTGGAACACTAGAAACAGCAGCCAGAAGTTTTATGGAAGCAGCAGAAGGAAAGACATTTGATGAATTTATAAAAATATATCATGTTCATGACTATGGTAAAAATCATGTTTCTGAAATAAGAAATAGTTATCCATATAATGATTTTGTTTTTGATAATATGAATTCAACTGGATATGAAAAAATGCAAAAAACTCTAAGTAAATACTTGGATTATGTTGATGGTAAATTACAATCACTTCCAGAAATAGATGATTATATATCAACCATTAGAGAAAAAGCTAGTTATAATAAACCTTTAGTTGGAATAAAAGAATCAAAAGATATAGTAGATGTCAAAAATAATCCAAAAATAAATAATCAAAATGAGTCTGTTATTGATTATACACAAGAAAAAAGTAATACAACTGAGACAAAAATAGATAATAATCAAGAAATAAATGAAATGTTAAATACTAAGACTCAAAATACAGAAAGTATTTCATCTACAAAATAACAAAAAAAATATGAATATTGATAAAAATGAGAAAATAGGATTACAAGTAATTAAATATGATTAACGAAAATTTAAAGAAATAGGAGAAATAAATGGAAAGTAAAAAAATAGGTATAATATTTGCTATGAAAGAAGAACTTGATGCCTTAAAAGATTATTTGCAAATTACAAATGAATATGAAATATTTGATTTAAAGTTTTATGAAGGAACTATCAATAATATTAAATGTATTTTAGTAGAATCTGGAATTGGCAAGGTAAATGCTGCTAGAACTACACAAATATTAATTGATAACATGCAAGTAGATTATATTTTTAATATTGGAGTAGCGGCTGGAGTAGACTCAAATTTAAATGTATTAGATGTTGTACTGGCTGATAAATTAGTTCAACATGATTTTGATATTACAGCATTTAATCATGAAAAAGGCTATATTCCAAATGTAGGAACATATATAAATTGCGATGAATATCTACTAAAAACTGTTAAGGAAACTATAAAAGATTCATCAATAAAAATAGGTACAATAGCATCAGGTGATATATTTTGTACAGATTATAATATGAGTAAAAAAATCAATAAGAAGTTCGATGCTCTTGCCGTAGAAATGGAAGGGGCAAGTATTGCTCAAGTATGCTTTTTAAGTCATATTCCATTCTTAGTTATTAGAAGTATTTCTGATATACCAGGTGATAATAACACAATGGTTTACGAAAAATTCTTAGAAAAAAGTTCCAAAAAGATAGCTGAAATAATGAATAAAGTATTAAAAAATATAAATATATAACTAAAACTTTACATTATTTGTGTAAAGTATTCTTATAAATAGTTAAATAATAAAAGGTACTTAAATAAATAAATATTTATAATTGATCAAATACTCAAAAAAAGTTTCAAAAACTTGAAAAAAACACACTTGTCAAGTATTTACAAAACATAAAAATTTTGCTATCATTAAATAGTAGGGTGTGAAATTGATGCATAGATTTCAGCGTGATGGAAAACAACATTTGAGTACCTACCAAAAATAACTTAGGATGGGAGGTAAGTGAATAGGAAAAAAGAACTCTGAAGAATATTATGAATAATAAGAACTTGAACAAACTGATAGTCGTTGTCACATTGATAATTGCTATTCTCGGGTTAGGAGTATCATTAGTTGCCATTAGTTCAACCGTGAAAATATCTGGCTACGCATCTAGTGTCAACAATGGAAAATGGGATATCCATTTTGAAAACTTATCCAAAGTCCAAATAACAGGAAAGGCTCAAGAAGTAAGTAGGCCAATTATTAACAAAAATTCAACAAGTATCGATAGATTTAAAGTTGAATTTAGTAGTAAGACAGATGTTGTTGCCTATGAATTTAACGTTGTAAACGATGGCAATTTAGATGCTAAAGTTTCAACAATATCAATTTTGGATCCAATTTGTAAGGGAGTATCAGAAGATATTACAACTGCCGTTACTGATGCCGAAACAGTCTGTAATAGCTTCAAATATGAACTATATTATGCAAACGGGTCAAGAATAATGATAGATGATTTACTACCAGCAGGTAGTAAGAAAACCCTAAAACTTATTATGAGATACATTGGTAATACCTGGCCAACAGAAAGAGTTGAACTTACCAATTTATCTGCATCAATAATTTATTCACAAAGTTAAAGAAGGAGAAAAATATGAAAGAAAATAATGGAAGAGAAATGAAAGTACTAGTTGTTGCAGCCCTAATTATTTCAATAGTTGCTATTGGTATTGGTTTTGCAGCATTTAGTGAAACATTAACTATTAATGGTAATGCATCAGTACAAACATCATCATGGAAAGTAAAATTCAGTAATTTAGGAAATGCAGTAAAGACAGGTACAGCAACAGAAGTAACTGCACCAACTTTATCTGATACAGTAATTCAAACCTATAATGTAACATTTAAGACACCTGGAGATTCAGTTAGTTATAATGTAGCTGTTTCAAATACAGGAACTTACAATGCAAAAATAAGTACTGTAACAATTCCTACACCAACTTGTACAGGAAAAACAGGAGCTGCAACAGCAGCAACAGATGCTACAAAAGTATGTGATAAACTTGAGTATACATTAGTATATGCTGCAGGAGATGCTAAGGCAGGACAAGCAGTAGCAGTTGGAGATACATTAGCAAAAGATGAAACTAGAAACATGGTATTAACTTTAAAATATAAAGATTTTACTGATTCAAATCTATTACCATCAGCAGATGTAACAATTTCTAACTTGGGTGTAACATTAGTATATTCTCAAGCTGAATAACAGAAAGTATAAACAATTAAGGTGTAACAAACTAAATTGCTACGCCTTAATCCTTGTTTATTACAAAAATATTTGAAAGAGGGAAAAGTATGAAAACGGGTGAAAAAAAACTAGCTTTGATACAATTAGCAACAATAATGATACTTCTTTTAGATATTTTTGTAACAAATAAATTAGAAGAATATAGCATGATACTTTTTCTTGCCATAATACTTGGTATAACAATACTTGTATCTGGTCATGAAAAAAAGAGAAATTTGTATGAAAAAGATAATATCTTAAGTATTCTAATATATTGTTTTATTTATTACATTGTAATCTACTTATCAGGACTAATAGTTGGTTTTTTAAAAACTAGATATAGTTTATCAATATTAGGAATAATAAGAAATACAGTGCCAATAATATTAACAATAGGAATATCAGAAATATTAAGATATGAAATTATAAGTAAGACAAAAAATAATAAATTTCTTATCATACTATCATGTTTTATGTTTGTTACAATAGATACCAAGCTAGTAGCTTATGCATATGATCTAAATACTACCTTAGGTATTGTAAAAATGTGCTACATGAGTGTACTACCAATATTATCAAAAAACTTTTTTCTAACATATTTATGTTATAAGTTTGGTTATGGACCGGGTATAATATATAGACTAATCATGGAGATACCTTCATATATAATACCAATCATTCCAAATATTAATGAATATTTTAAAACTATAATTGAATTATTATTACCAGCATATATACTATGGAAAACATATAAGGAATTTGGTAATAAAAAAGGAAAATCTGATATAAGAAGAAACTTTTTAGTTCAACGTATCACAACAGTCGTGTTAGTTATTTTTCTATCATTAACTATTGCACTTACATCTGGAACATTTAAATTTTATGCTCTAGCAATAGGCTCTGATTCAATGAATCCAAAAATAAAAAAAGGTGACGTTGTAATAGTAGAAAAAATTGCCCAAGATAATATTGGAAGCTTAAAAGTAGGCGAAGTATTAGTATATAAATATAATGATATTGTAGTAGTTCATCGTATTATAAAAATGGAAAAAATAAACGATAATTACTATTTTAGAACAAAAGGGGACAATAACAAAACAGAAGATGCCTGGACAATTGATCAAGCATCTGTTATTGGAAAGGCTGTTAGTATGATTCCTTATGCAGGAATTCCAACAGTATGGCTAAGTGAAGAGGTGTAATAATGAAAAATAATAATTTGGATCCTAATAAAAATCCAAAACTAGATAAAAAACCTACTGAGATTAAACCATATACTACTAAGAGATGGCTATTTTATATGTTAATACCAACATTAATTATGTTAGGATTAACATTTCTAGTATTAAAAGGATCAATGTATACAAAAGCTGAATCATATATAGGATATAATGAATTAGGTAATATAGATTACAAAGTATATTTAAAAGATAATAATTATTATCAAGAACAATATCTAGATAAAGATATGCAATATATTGCAAGTATAATTAAAAATATAGTACCAACATTTACTTATGAAATGCATTCAGAAGAAAAAATGGAATATACATATAATTATAAAGTAACAGCCGATTTAATAATATCCGATCCAAACGATAATAACAAAGTGTTATATAAAAAACCAAGTGTCTTATTAAAAGATACAAAAGAAAAAATATCAGGATCAAGCTTTAGAGTAGATAAAGATATAAGCATTAACTACGATGAATATAATAATTATGTAAATGCATTTAAAAAAGAATATGCCTTATCAGTAAACAGCAAATTAGTATTAACATTTACAATTGATGTAGAAGGCAAAAGTTCTCTACTAAAAGAAGATTTTAATAAAACAAGTAAATTAGTAATTGCGATACCTATGTCAGAACAAACAATAAATATAGGTATTGATACAAGTGATATAAATAATTCTGGTACATTAGAAAGAAATTATATGTCACAAATAAAGAAACCAGTTGCTTTAGTACTAGGTATAATTGTTGGTATACTAAGTTTAGCACTATTATATATAGTTATTTATAATTTCTTAACTAATAGAAGTAAAAAAGATATATATAAATCAACAGTAAGAGGTATATTAAGAGAATATGATAGAGCAATAGTATCGAGTAAGTCTGGAGAAAAGATAGATGAAAGTAAATATGAAATTATTGAAGTACCTAGAATTGAAGAATTATTAGATGCTCACGATTCAACAGGTAAGCCAATATTATATAGTGAAGATACAGATAATGATATAAGTACATTCATAATTATTTCTGATGAATTATTATATAAGTTTAAAGTTGTCAGAAAAGAAGTAGAAGAACAAGAAGCTAAAAGAGTAGCTGCCAAAAATCAAGCTATTGAAGAAAAATTATCAAAATTTGCTATTATTGGAAGTATCTTTAAAAAGAAAGAAAATGAAAATATAGATATATCAAATGAGTTAAATGATATGTTATCTATAAATGAATCAGTTCAAGAAGATAATGAAGATATTGTAAATGAAGTAAAAGATATTGTAAATGAAAAAGTTAAAGAAGAACCTGCAGTAACAATACCTGAAATAGTAGATACACCAAGTAATATTGAAATAAATATACCAAAGGTAAAGTCTTATGTTTCACCAACGATAGATGAAATATTAAATACACCTAAGCAAGATAAGACAATTGAACCTGTCATTGTTACTGAAGAAGTAAAAAATGTTGAATTGAAAGACAATACACCAAGTCCTGCAGAATCGGAAAAAGTAATTGTTAAAGAAAAAAATGAAAACATACCTGTAATTATCAATGAAGTAAAAGTTGAAAACAATAAAACAAATGCACCTAAGAAAAAAAATAAAAATAAGTATCAACATCAAAAAAATAATTATTACAAGAGCAAAAAAAACAATCATAAAAAAAAAAAAGTAAAAGATGATATTGATGAAATAATCTAAAGAGGCCAAATGGTCTCTTTTTTTCATAATAAATTTTAAATAAAATATAATTTAATAGGTGATAAAATGAAAAAAAGAATAGATAAAATATTTTTAATAGCGGTAATCATTTTATCTATTTTTGGTATAGTTATGATATATTCTGCTTCCAGTATCTGGTCAGAATATAAATTTAATGATTCATTTCATTATTTAAAATATCAATTAGTATTTTTTTTACTAGGTTTAGTTATAATGTATATAGTATCTAAAATAGATTATAAAGTATATTATAAAAAGGCAAATTTAATAATTATAATCTGTCTAATTTTATTAATTGCTGTTATAATACCAGGCATTGGTAGTATTAGAAATGGTTCAAGATCTTGGTTTGGTATAGGACCATTTGGAATACAACCTAGTGAGGCAGCTAAACTCGGTTTGATAATTTTTACAAGTAAATATCTTTCAAATAGTAATAAGTTCCTAAAGAGTTATAAACAAGGTGTATTTCCTATCCTTGGCATTACTTTATTATTTTTCTTTTTAATTATGTTACAACCAGACTTAGGTACTGGTGTAATATTAGTTATGTCTATAATTTCACTATTATTTATAGCAGGTGTAAATATGAAATTTTTTATTGGAATAGGTGTTTTAGGTATCATAGGTATTGCAATATTAGTAGTAATTGCTCCATATAGAATGGACCGCATAACATCTTTTATTAATCCATGGGAAGATTCACTAGGTACAGGTTTTCAGATAATACAAAGTTTATATGCAATAGGACCAGGAGGACTTCTTGGTACAGGTTTTTTAAATTCCATCCAAAAACATTTCTACCTACCTGAACCACAAACTGACTTTATCTTCTCAATTATAGCTGAAGAATTCGGCGTAGTAGGTGCCTTTATTGTAGTAGGATTATTTTCCATAATATTATACAGAGGCATAAAAATTTCTTTAAGGGCAAAAGATTCTTTTTCAAAATACCTATCATTTGGTATGATATTTCAAATAATATTCCAGTCCTTAATGAATCTAATGGTAGTAATTGGTATGATACCTGTAACAGGAGTAACGTTGCCATTTATTAGTTATGGAGGTTCATCACTTCTTGTTAGTATGGCAAGTATTGGAATCATCCTGAATATTTCTAAAAACTAAAAAAATATCGCCTCTGCAAAAAAATAATTAAAAACTTAGAGAAGAAAGAAAAAAACATTAAGGATTATCCATAAGGAATACCAGTCTATCAAATAACGAAAAAACTTAAAAAAGTATATTGATGTATAAAAGTAAAATTCTCTAAATTATTGCACAATAAATGAAGAAAAAACTATTATCATAGTTAGAATTGTATACAAAAAAAATAAAAATAAAAGAAGTTTAAAAAAAAACAAAGATTAAATCAAACTAAAATCGAACCAAACTAAATTTTTTACATTTCTTATGTCATAAAAAAAGATTCTTATCCATTGACAAGAATCACTCCAATTATTATTAATGTCGCTGCAATTACTTTTTGTATAAATTTATTTTTATTATGACTAAATATAAATTCAACTAAAGCATTAAGAATAGCAGTCAAAGCAAATAGAGAAGCAACAACCGTAACACTACCAAGTTGATAAGCTCTAATAGATGCATTTAACATTAAAGCCCAAGAAAAAGCCGCTATTAAAAAGTCTTTTCTTTTACATAAATTAAATTCTTCTTTTATATCAGTAACATTATGTCTACCAAAAATAAATATTAATATAGAAGGAATAGTAACCGTAATATAAGTATAAAAAGCTAAATTAAAATGATCAGATAAATCAACATTGATTAACATCGCTACAGCAAATAAAAAATTAGCAACAAAAGACATAATAAAATATTTATTTATAGCGAATTTGCCTTTATCATAAGCAAGTATAATATTAGCACCAATGATGAATATTGTACCAAGTAATTTACTAAATACAAATTTTTCTTTTAGAAACATGAATCCAAAGATAATCATAAAAACAGTCGATAATTGTTTTAACATACTAAAAGTAGAAGGATCTAATCCATATCTAGCTTCAATGTTTAATCTATCTGTAATTGCATATATAAAAACAACTATCAAAAGTGTTAATAAAACATTACTATTAATATCTATTTTTATATCAAAAACAGGAATCATTAGTAATGAAAAAATACCTGTAAATAATTCCAACAAAATAGTCAAAGAACCAGCATTTTTCATATTACGATTAGCAGCTTTAAACTTTTGAGCAAATAAAACTCCCGCTATTAAATATATAATTACCCAAAATTGCCATGTATTTATCATTATATCACCTTAAATAATTATAACTTAATAGTATAAATTAATCTAGAAATAAACGCTCTTTTATTGAAAATATTCAAAATAGTAGTATAATTATAAGCCGAGGTGATACGTATATGGCTAAGTATCTAGACTGTAAAAGTAACTATCAGAAAGAAAGTATTAAAGAAGCTGCTGAATATATAAAACAAGGTAAATTAGTCCTTTTTCCAACAGAAACAGTTTATGGAATAGGAGCGAATGGACTAGATGAAGTAGCTGTTAAAAATATCTTTATTGCGAAAGGAAGAAAACAAGATAATCCTTTAATTTTACATGTATCAAATATCGACATGGTAGAAAGAATAGCTAAAGATATCAATGAAATTGAATATAAATTAATGGAAAAGTTTTTTCCAGGTCCTTTAACGTTAATTTTAAACCGAAAAGATATAGTTCCTAACATTGTAACTGGTAATTTAGATACAGTAGGAATAAGAATGCCTAATAATAAAATAGCCCATGACTTAATAGAATTATCTAATACTCCAATAGCGGCACCTTCCGCAAACATATCAGGAAGACCTTCTGGAACTAATATAGAAGATATCTTTAATGAGTTAAATGACAAGGTTGATTATATAATTGATGCAGGCCAAACAGAAATAGGCGTAGAGTCAACCGTTATAAGAGTACTAGATAATATTATTCACATTTTAAGACCCGGAAAAATAACTAAAGAAGATTTAGAAAATATTGCACCTGTAATAGTAGATTCTCATGTTTTGGGAGAAATAAAAGAAAACGAAAAAGTACTTTCACCAGGAATGAAATATAAACATTATGCTCCAGACTCAAAGTGTTTACTAATATATAGTAAGGATAATAATAAATTTATAGACAAAGTAAAAGAACTAGAAAGTAAAGAAAATTGTCTAGTACTATGTAAAACTTCAAATACTAAGTATTTTAAAAATACATTACCTTTAGGAGAAACTCTAGAAGAAATATCAAAAAATATATTTACACTTTTACGTAAAGTAGATGATTACAAAGTTGATCTAGTTATAATAGAAGGAGTTGAACCAACTGGCCTAGGTTTAGCTATTATGAATAGATTAATTAGATCTTGTTCACATAATTATTTAGAACTATTATAGAAATATAATAGTTTTTTTTTCGTTCCATGATATAATTAATATAGTAGAGGAGTAAATCTATGAAAAAAGGTTTTTTAAATAAAATAATATTAGTAGTAGTTTTAACCTTATCTGTAGCGGCAACCTGTCTATATGCAAATCCAAGAGATATTGCGACTGATTCAGGATTTGACGCTAGCTATGGTGGAGGAGGCAGCTCTTCATCTGGAGGTAGCAGTCATTCATCTGGATCATCGCGCCATAACTTAGATGAATGGAGAAAATTAACAACAACAGAAAAATTACTAGTACTCTCGCCGCTTTGGATGTTTTTCATTATAAACATTACGATATATGTTTGGATATCGCGTGATTCTAATAGCGCTTTATCATTAAATAAAAAGAAAGCAATTACAGAAGAAGAATTTGCTAAGTACATAAAAGATGAAACGATGGAACAATTTATTTTAAATCGCTATCAAGATTATTTAGCTATTCAATATGCTTGGATGGAATTTAAGTATGACATGCTAAGTAATAAAACAACAAATGAATTATATAATCAATATCAAATGCAACTAGAAACATTAAAAACAAAAGGTCAAAAAAAATGTCATGAAAGATTTCTTATATGTTGATGGTATGATAACCAATGTTTCCAAAGTTAATAATCAAACGACTGTAACTGTAGAAATTGTAACTAAATTTTACGATTACATTATAAATGAAAATAACCAAGTCATAATTAGAGGAACAGATAGCAAAAAAATATGTATGCATTATCGTATGGTATTTGTAAAGGATGATAAAAAGGAACAACAAACGCATTGTCCAAACTGTGGAGCAGAATTAAAAAAGACAAGTACAAACGTTTGCAAATTTTGCAAAACAAAAATAACTAAAGAATCAGAAGAATGGCTTCTAGCAGAAAAAGAATGTCTAAGTCAACTATAATTAAACTTATAATAAGGAGTAGAAAACGTTATGAATAATAAAAGATTAAAAAAAATAATTCTAGTAGTAGTTTTAGTTCTAACTGTATCGGCAGCTTGGCTCTACACGAATCCCAAAAATGTTGCGACTTATTACGATTTTGTTTATGAATACAATTCTGGAGATGGTGATGTATATCCTGAAACATCAAATGGAAATGAAGAGGTATCACAAGCACCTTCTATAGAGAAAAAAGATACTTCTAAAAACGACAAATCTAATACGTACTCTATTGATCTATCAAAGGAAGATTTTTATCCTTATATAATAACTTTTGTTTTACTAGTACTTCTGATACCTATAAAAAAATATGCCGCCAAGAAAGAAGCAAAATGGAGAAGCCTTCGTTTAGCAGGGTCGTTTGAAAATCGAAAATATGATCCTAAATTAAGTCTAAATCCAAAGTTATTTTCTAAGTATATTCAAGATGAAACAGAAGAACAATTCCTCTTAGATCGTTTTCAAGATTACATAACGATACAAAATGCTAGAATGAATTTTGATTATGACGCTATAAACGCTAAAACAACTGATGAAATGTATAATCAATATTGTATGCAACTAGAGATGATAGAAAAAAAACATCAAAAGAAAATTATGAAAGATTTTACTTTTGTAAATGGTAGAGTTGTAGAAATACAAAAAATAGAGGATCAAACAATTTTAACTATGCAAATGAATGTTAAATTTTGTGATTATATTATAGATGAAAAGACAAAAGAAATTGTCTTTGGTAAAAGGGATGAAAAAATATCTGTATACTACTTAATGGTATTTGTAAGAAATGATAAAAAAAATACCATTACAAAATGTCCAAATTGTGGAGCTGAAATAAAAAAGGGTGCTGATACTTGCGAATTCTGTAGGTCTAAAATAACTAAAGAGTCAGATGAATGGCTTCTAGCAAGAAAAAGAAGTACAGTATAATAAATATAATACATACAAGGAGAGATAAAAATGGATGAAACATTTAATGAAACAGAATTTTTAAGTAAAGTAAGTAATACTTATATTATGATTTTAACAGCTATTATGACTGATAATATTAAAAGAGTAGAACATAAAATTAGTCCAAGTGTTAAGGAACAACTATTAAAAATTACAGAAGAATTAAACAGTAAAAATTTACGTCAAATGTATGATGAATTAAACGTAAAAAATATAGTAATAAAAGATCAATATGAAAAAGAAGATCATTATGAAATAACCGTACTATTAACGTCTAGATATATGGATTATCAAGTAGACAAAACAACAGGAAAATATGTATCTGGCATAAATACAGAACGTGTAGAAAAAGAACACTATTTAACATTCAGTAAAATAAAAGGCGCTAAAGAAATAGGAATTATAAAAGAGTGTCCAAACTGTGGCGCAAGTATAGATTCTAATAATACCGGAATATGTCCATATTGCAGGTCAGTATATAATTTAAAAGACTATGACTGGATTTTAATAAAAATGAATTAAAGGAGAAACCTATGTTAAAAGTAGAAAATATTACTAAAGAATTCACCAAGAAAACATCAGAAAAAGAAACTGTTACTTTTTTAGCTGATGATAATATTTCTTTTACCGCAAAGTCCGGAGAAGTAGTAGGAATTCTAGGACCAAATGGTGCCGGTAAAACAACATTACTAAGAATAATTGCTGGTATCATGGAACCTAGTAAAGGAACTGTTACAATAGATGATAAAACATACAAAAAGGACTCTATCACAATAAAAAAAGAAATAGCCTATCTATCTGGTAATACAAAATTATATAAAGATATTTCGCCATATGAATTATTAGAAATGACTGCTTCATACTATGGTCTATCTAAAAAAGAATATAAAAAAAAGATAGAGGAAATTAGTAATAAATTTAATATGAAATCTTTTCTTCATCAAAGAATAGGAACGCTTTCTACAGGTCAATATCAAAGAACTAGTATTTCAAGATGTCTAATTCATGATCCAAAATACTATATTTTAGATGAACCAACATCGGGACTAGATGTCATATCTAGTAAAACAATAATAGACTTTATTAAAGAAATGAAAAAAGAAAATAAATGTATTTTATATTCAACTCATTATATGGAAGAGGCAGAAAATATTTGTGATAAAATAGTCATGATAAATAAAGGAAAAAAAATTATAGAGGGTAGTAAAGAAGAAATATTTAAGAAAACCAAAACAACTAATTTAAGAGATAGCTTTTTTGCTTTAGTAGGTGATAACTATGAATAAAAATAATATTAAAATTACTATTAAAAAAGAATTAAGATCAATATTTCGTGACAAAAAAACTGTTGTTTTAATTTTTCTATTTCCTTTACTAATTGCATTCTTTGTCTTTTATTTATCAAGTACATATGAAAATAGTGTTAATGATAAAACAATTTATACTGTTGCTATAAACTATGAACCTAATGAAATAGAAACCAAACTAATAAAAGAAAATCAATTAAAAATTAAAAAATATTCAGACTTAAAAAGTATGGAAGAAGCCTTTAAAAATCATGATGTATCGACTTATGTCTATTATGATGAAAAAGAAAATAAGTATACAATATACTCTGATGAAGGAATGGATGGTATGTCTTCTGTTGAATATGTAACTGCTTATTTAAGTCAGTATAATAACTATATAGGTGATGAATATTTAATAAATAAAGATATTGATCCAGAAGAAGTATATAATAATTTTTCTATTGAAACAAAGTACATAGAAGGAGAAAACTATCTACTAGAAACAATTCTTTCTATTGCCTTTACTTATATAATTATTGCTGCATCTATGGCTGCATCTACTACCGCAACCAGTGCAACAGCCGTCGAAAAAGAGCAAGGTACATTGGAAACAATTTTAACATTCCCGGTAACTAGTAAAGAATTAATTACTGGCAAGTATCTTGCAACATCAATAATGAGTCTGTTCTCATCTTTGTTTGGCTACATTATAACTATTGGAAGTTTGATAATCGCAAAAGGAAAATATAAGGTTTATGAAGACATAAGTTTATTTTTTACATCAGAAAATATCATAATAGGAATTATAATATGTATAGCGTCATCGCTTCTAATATCTGGTTTAGCTATAGCCTTAACAGCTAATACAAAAAGCTATAAAGAAGCTCAAATAGCCAGTCAAATTTTAACATTTATTACTTTAGTACCAATGTTTATATCTATGTTAAATGTTGAAATAATAAGTAAAATATATTATATGATACCAATATTGTCACATGTTCAACTATTAATGGATATTTTTACAGTTAAGGTCAATTACTATAATGTTATTGTTTGTTTAGCCTCATCAATTGTAATTTCAATTATCATTATAAAAATAATTGTAAGACAATTTAAGTCAGAAAAAGTACTTTTCAATTAAAATAAATGATTGAAGAAATATAAATTTTATGATATATTTAACTTGTCAAGGAAACTTGATAAAAAAAGGAAGCATTCAGTTGACTCGAAAATTGAATGTCTACCGTTTTGTTGATAAGACATTTAATTCCTAAGAATTAAGTGTCATTTTTTTATTACAATAATCAATATGATTAAAAGAAATAAAATGATAGAAAGAGAGTGTAAAAACTTTATAACAAAGGTTCTTGTTTTCATTCCATCAAACCTCCTTTCTAAAAAAGAAATTAGGTAGACACTTATTCAACTTAAGCTTCCAAATATATTATTACAAACAAAAAAATAAATCCTATAGATTTTGACATCTTGTAAAAAGTAATCACTTATGATATATTTAACTTGTCAAGGAAACTTGATAAAAAAAGGAAGCATTCAGTTGACTCGAAAATTGAATGTCTACCGTTTTGTTGATAAGACATTTAATTCCTAAGAATTAAGTGTCATTTTTTTATTACAATAATCAATATGA
>CAVIUA010000002.1:43874-55747 GCA_963645945.1 bacterium | reverse complement strand
CTACATAAATAATTATCACTTATTTGTGTCTACACACACTATTTGACAATTATCCGAATATTTTTATCCTTGTTTGAAACTGATTTGTCTTTGAATACTACCATTTTCATTATTAAAATCTATATGTGCTTTTTGTAGAATTTTAGGCTTATCGATTTTTCCACCTAAGTTTATTGGCAATTCATCAACAAATATATAAGAGTATGGTACAGAACATTCCTCAAGTGA
Source organism: bacterium (assembly GCA_963645945.1). Classification (GTDB taxonomy): domain Bacteria; phylum Bacillota_I; class Bacilli_A; order RF39; family UBA660; genus CAG-877. The sequence continues at coordinate 55,519 of CAVIUA010000002.1, read as the reverse complement.
AGCAAGACATTCTTTGCTTATTGAGTCTTTAATTTCTTCCAATGATTTACCAGAATTTTCTGGAACTATAAATGCAACTGGAACACATTGTTCTTTTGGATGTTCAACACCAATAACAATACTTTCTTTTACATTTGGAAGACAATTTATAAATTCTGTTATTTTTGATGGATGTACATTAAATCCACTTCTCATAAATATATCTTTTATTCTATCAATGTGATGTAAATGACCATCTTCATCAATAAATCCAATATCTTTAGTATGAATCCATTTTTTACCATCACTATGTATTTTTATAACCTTATCAGTTTCTTCCTGATTATTTAAATAACCTGCCATAGTTGATGAGCCTGACAAGCATATTTCTCCTGGAACACCATATGTCAATTCTTCGTCTGTATCAGGTTTAAATATACCTACATCTTCATAAGGAAACGGAATACCAATTGTACCAAATTTATATGCACCATGTTTATTATAACATCCATAAGCTGTAGATTCTGTCAAATCATAACCTTGTCTTACAACTATATCTGGATTAAAAACTCCATTTTCAGAATAACCTTCATCTACACCATTCAATCCAGATTCTATTTCTTTAGATAAAGACGCTCCACCAGAAATAAGATCTTTCACATGAGGGACTTGACCATTTTTAAATTCATCGCTACGCATTAAATTGATAGAATGAATTGGTCCACCTGCAAATGTATCAGGACTAAGTTTTACTAAAAGATTTGCATTTTTGTCATTTACAAGTTCTGGAATTAAATACGTATATGTACCAGAAGACATTTGATAATGCATTAAAAAAAGTCAATATGATATAGAAGGAATTAAAGCATCACAAAATTTGCCCTCTAAAACGCCAGTATTAATATAACCAGTTGCTACTGTATTTAAGTTTTTATCTGTTACCATTACACCTTTAGGAATTCTAGTTGTACCAGATGTACCAACAATAGCAGCAACATGATCTTTTTCATAATGCGGCTCTATATTTTGTTTAATGTTTCTTGCTTGTGACATATATTCAGACCATAAAATAATATTATCGCCTTTACTATCAAAGCTAGACTTTTTAGCAAACTGTTTCAATACAAAAGGAAAACAGTCTGTTCCATCAGAAACAATTATACTATCAAGATTTGCACTTTCTAAAACAGATTTATACTTTTCATAAAATGGTTGAAATATTACTAGTCTTTGAATACCATTTTCTCTGATAATAGCATCTAACTGATTAGGTGCAATAAACGGTGACATAGGATATGAAGTAGCCCCAAGAATACTATTTGAATATATCATAACTCTAGCTTCTGGTATATTTGGTAAAATAATTGGTACTATTTCATTTTGCTTAATTCCAACATTCTGCCCTGCTTTAGCACTCATTTCAATTAATTTATTCAATTTTTTATAAGGTATTTTAATACCTCTTTTAAAATCGTTTTTAGAAAAACGCATATCAATTGCTACTTAATTTTCCTTTCCTAAAGTTTTTTCTTTAAAAAATTGATATATAGAAGCTTCAGGAATATCAGTTTCATCAAACTCAGTATCACAATACTTTAACCAAGCTTTTTCAACACTTGGATATCTTGTTTCAGTAATAGACATTTTACACCAGCGTATACACATGTATCTTTTCCAATTGCCGCTTATTATAACACAAAACCTATTTTCTTTCAATATAAAAGAAGTAAATTACTACTTCACTTTAATTTTATAATAAACTCACTTGTTAATCAACACTAAAATCCATATCTAAGTATTTCAAATTTAGTATTATAATTGACTCCATCTTTAAGCTAAATATTCATTAGGATAAAGTAAATCAAATAACGCTTTAACATTAAATCCTATTGAACCTCCTCTATCCAATACAATTCCTAAAAAAGACTCCATATCATAACTAACCCTAACAATAGTTCCAAAAGGATAAGACTTATCTCCTGCTAGTATTCTAACATTTCCATAGTAATTATCATTATAGTAAATTGTACCTGATCCAACATAAAGACCATATGCAAAATAACCAGTACATAAATAACAGTCAATTCCATATCAAGATAATTTACCAAGTTAAATTTCTAGTACATCATCAACTACTTCATCATCACTATTATCAAGTGTTTCTTCAACATCATCATCTAATTCATAATCTATAATTATTTCATTAGAAGAATATACATACTCTTTATAGACATCTTTTTTATCAACATCTATATAAGTCATTATTAATAAAGCTATTAAACAAACAATAGCGTATTTATAAAATTTCATAAAAAACTCCCTGTAAATACAAAGATAACATATTTACAAAGAGTTTAAAACGATTTATATATATATTGGCAATTATGTTGAAGTTCTTTCACATTTATAACCAGAGGCACTCATATTCTTTTCAATTACATCTATATCCTGCTCATTTTCAAATTCAGGGTAAACACCACCAGCTTCTATATAAGCAGAATTAATACTTTCTTTATCAATTAGTGAATAAGTAAATTCTTGTGTTTCAACAACAGTACCTTCAGACTGATTACAACTAACTTTTACTCCCGCCAATGAATCAACTTCATTTTGAAGTAATTTACATTTACTTAAAAGATTATCTAATTGATCACTATCAACAATATAATCACCTTCAGTAGAAATAACATAAGATAATTTATTTAACTTACTATCAGTAAAACTAAATTGTGCAGTATAACTAATATTAAAAATATCTGTTGTTCTATCAAGTCTACAAGTTAATAAGCCAGTTGTAATAACGGGAGCATTTTCTTGTGCTTTTAAATCTTTCTGAATATTTATATAATTAGTTATATCAGGTAAAAAGAAAACTAAAGCAAACATAAATATAAAGAAAACTATCATTAAAAAATATTTAAATTTACTTACGGGCTTAAAATCATATTTTTCATTTTCTTCTCTTTGTTTTCTTCTTTCAGCCTCTAATTTGTCAGACATCTGTTTAGACATAATAACTGGCGTTATTTTTTTATCATCTTGTTGTTTAAATAAACTAAATCTTTCATCTGCCTTTTTTTCGCTATTCGCACTTTCTAATTGTTCAGTATTAACATCAGCATTTGTAGTACTAGAAGTACTAACAGAATTAGTAGTATCAGTAGAAACTCCTACACCAGTATTAACACTAGCATTTGTAACAGTAACATTCTGAACTACATCAGGATTATTATTAACTGTCACATTCTCTACTACATTATTACTTTGAACTGCATTATTTGAAACAGCAGTTGGAACATTATTAGTAGAACCTTGTGCCAAATTATTATTTTGATTCAAATTTTCATTAGGATTAACATTATTATTCATCATTAACCAGCCTCCTATTGTCATCATTATAACACATAATAAAAGGACTTTCCATACTAAAAAACAAAATAAAAGCACCAATATAGGTACTATCTTAAACTATTTATTTTTTCTTGAAAATCATCACTTCTTACGATATAACTACCAGAAGTAACTATATCAACACCATCACATAAACTTCTACTCTTATCATTAACTCCACCATCTATATTAATAATAGCCTTAGAATTATATGCATTAAGTAAAGATCTAACTTCTTTTATCTTATTGCTTGTCTCAACAATAAACTCTTGTCCCCCTTTACCAGGTTCAACACTCATAATTAATATCAAATCTATATATGGCAAATATGGAACTAATTCACTTACTTTGGTATCAGGTTTTATTGCCAAACCAGCTTTAATAGAATATTTATGAATAAGCTTTAAACATTCCTCAATATTTTGATCAACTTCAACATGAAAAGTTATATATTCTGTATTCAACTCTGCATATAAAGGAATATATTTACTTGGATCAGCTACCATTAAATGAACATCCAATCTCTTAGAAGTATATTTATAAATATTTCTCATCTCACTAAATGGCATAGTTTTATTCTTTACAAACTTTCCATCCATAATATCAACATGAATATAATCAACATCAGTCTCATTTAATTTAACTAAATCTTTAATCAAGTCTTTACAACTTAAAAACGAAGCACTTACTTTCATTTCTTATCCTCCCCAATAAAATTTAAATAATTAGTATATCTACTATCTAATATATTATTAGAAATAACTTCCTGTTTTACTATACATTCTTTTTCTTTTGTATGCATACAGTCTTTAAAAGGACAAGGATACATAGAAAATTCAATAAAAGAATCTCTTATTTCTTCTTTACTATATTTATTAAAATCTAATGCTGAAAAACCAGGCGTATCCATAACTTTACCATCAAATAAAGAAAAAAGTTCAACAACTCTTGTCGTATGTCTTCCACGACCTAACGCTAATGAAACTTCTCCTGTTTCCAAATTCCAATTAGGATTAAGTTTATTTAATAAAGTACTTTTTCCAGCACCAGTTTGTCCTGTAAAAACACTAGTTTTTTCTTTAATTAAAGCCTTAATTTTATCTATTTCTTGATTAGAAACAACTTCGTAACCTAAACTTTTGTAATACTTTAAAGTTTTCCTAATTTTCTCTAATTCTAAATCAGAAACTAAATCTTCTTTCGTAATACAAATAATAGCTTCTACATTATGTAACTCCATAAGTACTAAGATTTTATCTAATAAATTTAAAGAAAAATTTGGATTAACTAAACTTGTAACTATAAAGGCTTGATCAATATTACTAACTTTAGGTCTTTCAAATTCATTTTTCCTTGGTAATATTTCTTCAATTAAATTTTTTTCTATACTGAAAAGAACATAGTCACCAACAACGGGTGTAATATGCTCTTTTCTAAATATACCTCTACATTTACAAGGATATACCTCATCATTACAACTAACATAATGTAAATCAGAAACTATTTTAATTATCTGTCCTTGCATAAAATCAACACCTAACTATTTGAATCCGTTTCTTTATCTTTATCTTTATCCTTATCTTTATCAGTAATTGTATCACTAGCTGATTCTGGCTCGGAAGCAATAGTTACTGTTAAAGTTCTTCCTTCATATATAGGACTACCAGCTGTTCTAGACTGTCCAATTATTGTACCAGTAGGATATGCTGATGTAGCTTGATATTTCTTATCTAAAACTAAATTATACTTATCACAGAAAGCTTCTGCATCTTCTATTGTCCATCCTTCAGAAACCATATCTGGGAATGTATCAACTAAATCAGGAATATATAATATAATTGAATCACCCTTCTTAACTTCTGAACCTGCAGCAAGTGATTGACCAATGATTTCTTGCTCATCATATTCTTTTTCATCATCAGTAGTTTCTTTTTTCTCAACTGTAACATTTAATCCATAATTAGTTTCAAGAATAGTTTGTACTTCAATATAATTTTTACCAGTATAATCCTCTATTTCATAAACTTCTTCTCCAGTAGATTTATAAATAGTTACTACAGTACCAGGTTTAACACTTCTACCTTCTTCTGGATCAGTTCTTGTTACTCTATTTTTATCTATTTCAGAAGATGCCTCTGTTTTTATTTTAGTATTAACTTCTAACCCTAAAGCTTGTAATTTTTTTTCACAAGTACTTATCTTTTCTCCTTCACAATCTGGAACAGTAACTGGCTTTTCATTTGAAAAAGCAGGAATTATAAAGAAAACTGTAATTAAAGCTAACGCTAATACGCCAAAAACAATAGCTAGAATGATAATTATACGATTACTTTTCTTATCTTCTAAATCATCTTCATCAATCTTTTTAGCAACTTCATCTGTATTATCTTCGTCAATATCCTCATTTTTTTCTTTATCATTTGATTTTTTATCTTCTATATTTTCTAACTTCTTAATACGTTTAGTATTATCAGTTTCATGTTCTGGATATTTATATTGATAAACTGCTTCATCCATTCTATCATCATCTAAAGCTGTAAGTAAATCTTCATGCATACTTCTAGCATCTTCATATCTGTTTTTTGGATTCTTTGCTGTTGCTTTTCTAATGATATTTTCTATACTTTGTGGAATAGCTGGATTATCTTCTCTTAAACTAGGTAAAGGATCTCTCATATGTTTTAAAGCTATTTCAACAGCGTTATCTCCTCTAAATGGTAAACTTCCTGACAATAACTCATAAAAGATAATACCCATAGAATAAATATCACTCTTTATTGTACAACCTTTTCCAGATGCTTGTTCTGGTGGCAAATAATGAACACTACCCATAACAGAATTAGTCTGAGTTAATTGTGTTGAATTAAGAGCCATTGCAATACCAAAATCTGTTATTTTGATTTGACCATCATCTTTTATCATAATATTTTGAGGTTTTAAATCTCTATGTATTATATAAGAATCATGTGCATGAGCCATACCATCAGTAAGTTGTAACATAATATCAATTGCTTCAGATAATGTAAGAGTTCCTCTCTTCTTCAACAATTGTTTTAAAGTCTTACCTTCAATATATTCCATTACTATATAGTAAAGTCCATTATCTTCACCAACATCATACATCTCAACAATATTAGGATGAGCAAGTGATGAAGCTGATAATGCTTCTCTTTGAAATCTTCTAACAAATTTTTCATCATTAGATAAATCTCCACGCAATACCTTTATCGCAACATTTCTATCTAGTATCGTATCATAGCCAAGATAAACATTGGCCATTCCACCTTCACCAATTGATCTAATTATTTCATAACGATCATTAATCTTTTGCCCTTTCGTAATCACTATTTGCCACCTTCTTCTTCTAAAGTCAAATAAGCAACCGAAATATTATCTGTACCCCCACGATTATTCGCTTTTCTAATCAATTTCTCTACCTTATCCTCTACACTACCTTCACCAAGTAATACTTTCTCAATTTGTTCTTTGTCTAACATATTAGTAAGTCCATCACTACATAATAAAACTTCCCTAATATTCATATTCATATCACATTCAAATATATCAACATCTACATTTAATGCCGCTCCTAAAGCTTTCATCAAAACATTTTTCTTTGGATGACTACTAGCTTCCTCTTTAGTAAGTTCTCCTGCACTAACTAATAAATTAACTAAAGTATGATCATAAGTAACTTTTCTTAATTCATCATCTTTTAATACAAACCCAGAAGAATCTCCTACATTACCAAACAACAAGTAATCTTTAGTATAAACTGCAAGTACTAACGTTGTACCCATACCTTTACTCTCCGGATGAGTCTTTTCATGTTGAAATATTAAAGTATTAATTTCATCAACAGCATCTCTTATCCAGTTTATAGCACTAACTTTATTTAAATGAATAAAGGTTTCTTTAAAATGCTTTCCTAAATAACCTATAGCAATTGAACTAGCAACTTCTCCAGCAGAATGTCCACCCATTCCATCAGCAATAGCCATTAAGTATTCATTATCACTATTTTTAATAATAATAACACTATCTTCATTATGATCTCTTACTTTACCGGCATCAGTCAAATAAAATGATCTCATACTTCCTCCTTCTTACTTCTAAGTTGTCCACAAGCAGCACTTATTTTACCACCAAATTCTTTTCGTATTGTTACACTAATATTATTTTTCTTAAGTATATCATAGAATTTCATAATTTGAACAGTACTACTTCTCTTAAAATTTAAATTATTTGTCTCGTTATAAGGAATAAGATTAATATAACAGTTCATTCCTCTAACTAAATTACTTAACTCTGTTGCACATTCTACACTGTCATTAATTCCTTCTAATAATACGTATTCAAAGGTAATTCTTCTATTTGTTTTATTATAATATTCTTTTAAAGCAGGTATAAGTTTATCTAAAGGATAAGCTTTATTAATTGGCATAATTTTATCTCTAATTTCATTATTTGGAGCATGTAAACTAACTGCCAAGTTAAACTGTAAATCCAATTCACTAAACTCTTTTATTTTAGGAACTATTCCACAAGTAGAAACTGTAATATGTCTAGCACCTATTGCCATTCCTTTAGGATGATTTATTATTTTTAAAAAACTAATTAAATTATCATAGTTATCAAAAGGTTCTCCTATACCCATCACAACAACATGACTAATTCTTTCTCCTAATTCTTCTTCAATCATTAATAGTTGCAACACCATTTCATATGCATCTAGATTTCTAACTTTCTTTCTTCTACCAGATTCACAAAACCTACATCCCATGTTACAACCAACTTCAGAAGAAACACATACACTATTACCATAATCATGTCTCATTAAAACAGCTTCAATATGTTCTCCATCATTAAGTTCAAATAAATACTTACAAACATCTGTATCTTTTTCAACATTAACTATTTTTAATCTATTAATACTATATTCTTTAGAAACCTTATCTAATAACTCTTTCTTTATATTAGTTATTTCGCTATAATCATGAATTCTCTTCTCATACAACCAAGAAAACAACTGATCTGCATGAAACTTCTTAGAACCAAGTTCATTAACAAAATATTCTTCTAACATTTCTAATGTTAATCCATATATATTCAAAAACATCACCTAACATTTCATATCTATTATACAATATTTAAAGAAAAAAGAAAAAGAAATTGTTAATCTATTGGACTAACAATTTCTTTAATACCTGAAAAATCACTATAATTTAAAGTAATTACAAATGTATTAACACATAATCCTTTATATTTACCATAACTATTAAGAATTAATTCTATTTTTTTAACAGTACCTGTACTATCAGTAGTAAATATCAAATCATTTGGTACTTCTTCTATATCTATATCAATATTTTCTAGCATTTTAACAATAGTAGAAGTTGCTAATTTATAGTTATAACCAAAATCTTTATTTTCATATTCAGTCTTCGATATATAAGTTGACAAATTATACATGTCAATAATATTTTCTATATTGAAAAAATCATTAAATAAATAAGGACTTTCTGATCTAACCCAGACTTCATTAATCTTACTAAAGTAACTATCATTTTTCTTATAATAATCTAAATTATTAAATGAAAATAACTCATCATCATCTTTTCTCATACCAGTATAATTATAAACTAAGTCATCAATATTAACTGTATAATTAAATGAATAATTATTTTTTTCTATACTAGCAAATGAAAAAGTATCCTTCTTTAGATAATCATCAACCGTATATACTTGACTTCTAGGAAGTACTCTTGCTAATATTGCTACTACTAAAAAGAAAAGACCCCAAAAACTAAAAAATAAGATAGTTTTCCCTTTTTCAGTTTTCTTCAATTCTTTAATTAAATCTCGCAATTTTTTTAAACTATTTAATATTTTTTTCATCTACTTTAACACCTTACCAATTAAGTTATTATCATGTATACCATTAATATAACTATGAGCATCCATTCTTTTCTTACCAAATGGCTTAATATCAGTTAAGACTATTTCACCAGTAGAAGTCATAACTCCAATACCATTTTTATATAGACCAACTACTTCACCTATTTTTTTATTACTAAATTTTTTATCAGTAATAGTTGCATTATAAATTTTAAATACTTGATCATCTAATAATAAATAAGCACCAGGTTCAGGAGATAACCCTCTAATATGATCATAAACTTCTCTACTACTTTTAGATAAATCTAAATGTTCTTCTTCACTTTTAATATTATAGGCATAAGTTGCTTCATCATTATTTTGTTTTATTCTATCATTAGTACCAGCTATAATACTAGGCAAAGTATCTAATAATAACTCTTTACCAAGCATACTAAGTTTATTTTGTAATGATTCTAAATTATCATTATCTAAAATATCTATTTCTCTAGTACTTATAATATCACCAGTATCCATTTTCTCATCCATATACATTATTGTAATACCAGTATTTTTATATCCTTCTATAATAGCTCTATGTATAGGAGCTCCACCTCTTAATTTAGGAAGTAAAGACGCATGTACATTAATACAACCAAGTCTAGGATAAGAAAGTATATCTTTAGGAATAATTTGTCCATATGCACAAGTAACAATAATATCTGGTTTTAAATCTAATATATCTTTATAATCTTCCTTTATATTACTAGGTTGAAAAACTAAAATATCATGTTTTAATGCACACTCTTTAACCGGAGTATTAACAAGTACTTGTTTTCTTCCAATTTTTCTATCTGGCTGACTAACAACACCAACTACATTATAATTTTCTATTAACCCTTCTAATATATTAACAGCAAACACTGGAGTACCCATAAAAACAACTTTTAAATTATTCATCCAAATCACCCTTTGTAAAACATAATTATTGTCATTATAACACTTAAAGTAATAAGAAGAGATCCTAATATCATCAATATAGAAACTTTTCCATAAGCATTAATTATCTTATCACTATTATAAGCCTCTTGTCTATTTTTAATATCATTAAACTTCTTCTCTCTAATATTTTTTAATTCTTTATAATTATTCAAACTAATAATTTTAATATCATTAGAATTAATCTTTTCTGTAACAAGTAAATCATTATTACAACAATTAAATATTTTACCAATGGAATTACCTAAATCACAAAAAGACGTTTTAGCTAAAATATCATCAATATTCTTTAAATAATCAAGTCCTACATTACTTCTTTTAATTGCCAAAATACTAACATTAGTACTATTCTTTATCAATTTCCATTCTTCAAAGCAAGTCTTAATAACAAATTTTTTCTCAGTATCATTTAACTTTGCTTTTCTCATAAGTAGACTTAAATTATTAAAACTAGCAAAATAATCATTATTTAAATATGCTTTATCATCATAATTACTAATATCAAAACTATTACATCCTAATAATCTATAAAAATACATAGGTGCTGAAAAAGCATAAAAACACCCTAGTATAAAACTATCAGTAAAATAAATTCCATTTTCTTTAAAATCTTTACCAAGAACATTATAAAATCCATGTCTTTGAAATATTTTATTTATTTCCATAAATTTATCATACATATGATGATAATAACCAGGCACTAATCCATACTTACAAATATCATCTTTATATATACTAGAAAAACCATGAAATACATACCCAGAAACTACATATTTATCATAAACATATTTAACTATATATTTTCTAGCAATAACATCTTCTCTATCAGAAAGTCCTAATTTTAAAGCACATACCTTACCTATTATTTTATTAATACCTTCATTAATATCATTAAAGTTTTCAAACTTTTTAATTACTTTTCTAACTTGCATGATATACTCAGAAAAATAAGCTTCATCTTCAATAATAATAGTGAATTTGTATATTGCATCAAAAAAAGTAAATAGTGCTTGTGAAGAGTCAACAAAAAATTCATAGCTATCATAGACACTATTTTTCTTTTTACTATATATAGAATTAGAAATTACTTCATCAATAAACTCAGTAACATCTCTTCGTTTAAAAAAACGTTCTAACACTATTACCTCACCAACCTAAAACAAGTAAACTAATTATTACCAAACCATAAAATTGCGTAATATAAACATCCCAAAATTACAAAAGCTAATATGCAAAATAAAATAATTTTAACAAAAACATTATTTCTATCTAAATAAGAATCATATTTTTTAGCGGCATTATCCATTACTTTTTCAAATTCCATAGAATTTTTTTTATTAGTTTCTAATTCACTGTAATTACTTGTTTCATTACTAGACCAGGTAGAATTATTTGTAATG
>CAVIUA010000002.1:22930-43864 GCA_963645945.1 bacterium | reverse complement strand
ATTTGTAATATTATTGTTATTATTATTTTCATCCTGATTAACTATATTATTAAAAAAATTATTTTTCATACAAACAACTCCCTATTCTACTAATAGAATAACATATTTTTTTAAAAATGACTAGGATTAAAATTAATATCTATCTTAATCTTACTATTATCTTTATAATGATCTATTATTTTATTAAGAACTTCTCGTAAATCAGCATCACTTTTATATTTTAAAATTATTCCATATCTATATATATTATTCAATTTAAAAATATTACAAGTAGAAGGACCTAATATAATAGTATTATTTAATTTATTATCAAGAACTTTTCTTATTTTATTTGACTCATCAAATATATATTTACTATCTTTCCCCGATATTCTTATATAACAAATATAATAAAATGGAGGATATTTTAACTCTCTTCTAATAAACATCTCTTTATTATAAAATCCTATATAATCATGATTCTTAGTATATTGAATTGCATAGTGATCCGGATTAAATGTTTGAATAATAACTTGTCCTTCTTTATCACTTCTACCAGCTCTTCCTGCAACTTGTGCTATTAAGGAAAAAGTATTCTCACTACTTCTAAAGTCTGGAATATTTAAACTAGTATCAGCATTTATTACTCCAACTAAAGTAACATTATCAAAATCAAGTCCTTTACTAACTATCTGTGTTCCAAGTAAAATATCATATTCATGATTTTTAAAAGCTCTAATCATTTTCTCATGCATACCTTTTCTACTAGTTGTATCAAAATCCATTCTTAAAATTTTATTATCTGGAAAAAGTTTATTTAATTCCTCCTCTATTTTTTCTGTACCAACACCTAAATCATTAATAGACTCTTCTTTACATTCTGGACAAGTTTTATATACTTTTGTACCATATCCACAATAATGACATCTTAAAGTGTTACTTGTTTTATGATAAGTAAGTGTAATATCACAATTAGGACATTTAAATGTATAACCACAGTTCTTACAAGTTACAAATGATGAATATCCTCTCCTATTAAGAAGTAAAATGACTTGTTCACATTTTTCAATTCTCATCTTTATCGCATCAAGTAAATCTAAAGAAAAATGTCCTCTAGTTTTTTTCATCATCTCATTCATATCAATAATCTTAATATTAGGAAGTTTCTTTCCATTAATTCTATTAGGTAATTCTAAAAGTTTAAAAACTCCCTTTTTAGCTCTTGCAAAAGCTTCTAATGATGGTGTTGCACTTCCAAATATAACAGGACAATTATGATATTTAGCTCTTATAATTGCTATTTCTTTTGCATTATATCTAGGATTAGAATCATCTTGTTTATAAGAATCGCTATGTTCCTCATCTACAATTATCATTCCTATATTGTCTAACGGTGCAAATATAGCGCTTCTAGCACCAATAACTATTTTAGCTTCTTTTTTAACAATACGTCTCCATTCATCATATTTTTCTCCATCAGATAAAGCTGAATGTATGGCCGCAATATTATCACCAAAGCGTTTTTGAAAACGTAAAACCATCTGTGGAGTCAAACTAATTTCAGGAACCAATACAATACTAGTTTTACCCTTATTTAAAGCATCTTCAATCAACTCCATATAAACTTCTGTTTTCCCAGAACCAGTAACACCATACAACAAATATGGATAAGACTCATTAGAACTTAAAACCTCATTAACAACTCGTTTTTGATCATCAGTTAACTCTTTCTTAGGTTCAACTTTTTCATTATAACTAACTCTATAATGATCTATTTTTTCTTCAACTAAAATATTTTTCTTAACCAAGGTATTTAAAGAACTACTAGATATATCAACCAATTCTTTTCTTATAACCTTTTTCTTTTCTAAACACAAATTAACAATTTCCATCTGTTTAGGAGTCAATTTAGAATAATCAACATTATCATTTAAGTAATAATAAGTATCTAACTTTTTATTAATAACTCTTCCATTCTTGGCTTTTAAAGCTTTAGGTAACATCACCTGGTAACAACTAATTAAAGTAGACAAAGTATTTTCTTGCATTCTTCTACCAAGTTCCAATAACTCTTCATTTAAAACAATATCTTCATCAACAACATCAAGTATATCTTTTACCTCAATAGAACTTTCATTCTTTATCTCAACAATAAATCCTTCTAGTTCCATAAAACCAAATGGTACTTTTACTCTAATGCCAAGTTTTATTTTATCAAATAAATCACTAGGTACAGAATAATCAAAAACCCTATCAATATTCTTATTTGATAATTCTACTAATACACCTATAATCAAAGTACCATCTCCTCACAATTTAACGTAACAAAAAAAACAAATCCTGTCAAGACAACTAAAAAAGCCTTAATAAAGGCTTTAATAAACCGCAACCAGTTTGGCATGAACTACTTTTCTCCCTTTATTATCATCCGAACATGTAGATAAAGTAATTATCCTATCATTAACACTAACACTATTATCTATATTTAATATATTTCTAGAACTAATAGTATTTAAAAACTCCTGATAAGTTTCAGTATCATAAAATTCATTTTGCAAATAATAAACTTCAGGAGCCACATAATAAGCAGAAAAAATAGTATAATAATATTTTTTATTCTGAGTAATTACCATAATTGATTTATTAGAATTTTTTTGCCAATCTTTACTAAATATATTAGAAATACTACCAAAAGCAGTTTTATTAAATAAATTATGTCCATAAAATATGGTATTATTATCACTCATATTAGGATTATTTCTATAATCCATAAAAGTCCAACCAGTTTTCTTCTTACTTCTATCATAAGAATGACTTAAATAATAGTCATTATCCGCAGTTTGTACTATTGGATAATTAATTGTTGTACCATCTACACTAAGCCAAGCAACAGTATCAGAATTACTTCCCTTTAGTTGACTTATATTTACTTGATCTAAAGAAGTACTCGCAAATCTTCTAAATAAATTGCTATCTTGAGTAATAGAAACACCAGTATTAGTAGAATTATCGGAATTATTATTATTACTATTATCATCATTAATAATATCTACAGAATCATTATCATCAGATGATTTAATAATGCTATCAAAATCATTATGTACAACAGCAACTGGCTTAACATATAAAATTTTAGTTAATGTACAAGTTGCTACAAAATATAAAATTATTAATAGACAAAATTCTGGTTGTAACTGTCTTTTCTCATAATGTTTTACACACTTTTGAAAAAATTTAAATTTTTTAAATATTTTACCCAAAAATATAAAGAAAAGTTTAGGATAAAAGAAAAAACCCTTAGACAGTATAGAACAAAGAAAACAAAATCCTTTTGATGTAGTTTTTAAAATATATTTAAAAAAATTAATTATTTTCCTCATAATACACCATCACTACTTACAGGAACAGAATTTGTAACCGGAACAGTACTAGGCACTTGTACAGTCTGTGTAACAACTGGAACACTTTGTTGAACTACAGGTTGACTAACAGGAGTACTGGATTGTACAACAACTGCAGTTTGTGTAGCAGTTACAGGTTGTGTAGCAGTTACAGGTTGAGAAACAACTACAGACTGTACAGGTTGTTGTACAATTGGAGTAACAGGGACTGAACTAACACTAGGTACTTGTGCAACAACACCAGGACTAACAATATTATTAGAAACAACACTAGTAGTTTGAATATTTTCAGTTACAGGAACATTATTAACAGGAGCAATAGTAACAGAAGAAACAGCACTTGGCACTTCTACTTTTGTAACAGGAGCAACTACCGGAGTTTGCGTAACTACAGGTGTAACTTGCACACCAGGAACTACAGTATTTTGACTAACTTGATTAACAGAACTAGATACAGTTTGAACAGATGGAATAGTACCATTAGACACAGTAACATTATTAACTACAGCCTTATCAACAACATCACTAGACTTATTCTTCTTCTCTTTAGATGTAAGAACAACACCAGTAATAAAAGAAGCAATAAGTATACAACCAAACACAATATAAACCAATGTCATAACTATCCCTCTATTCTTTATTTATTAAAATAATCTCAAAATATCATTAACCGTAACAACAACCATTAATAACATCAATAACATTAATCCAATAGTATGTATCTTACCCTCAAGTTCAGGATTGACAGGAGAACCTTTAATCTTCTCTATAATTATAAATAATATATGACCACCATCAAAAGCAGGTAATGGAAGTAAATTGATAAATCCAACATTAATACTTAAAAAAGCAACCAAGTATAAAATACTAGCAATTCCAGCTTTACTTTGTTCACCAACAACAGAATATATTCCAACTGGACCAGATAACTGACTTAACTTAATTCCACCAGTAAATAAATAGCCAACAGTAATTGCCATTTGTTTAAATATGGAAGCAGTCTTTTTACCAGTATATACTAAAGCATTAACAAAGCCATGTTGTTTTTCTTGCTTCATTCCAATACCATAGCGATAAACTTCTTGACCATTTTCCTTAACCTTCGTAGGTTTAAACTTATAAGTTTCAATATTACCATTTTCTTTTTCAACTTTAATAGTAGTTTTCTTAGTAGGATCACTAACAGCTAAATATAAAGTTATATCATCAACATAAGAAATCTTATGTCCATTAATCTCTTTAACTACATCCCCCGCTGAAATACCAGCTTCATATGCAGGATAACCTTTCTCTGCTGATGTAATAACCGGTTTCATAGAAGTACTACCAAAGAATAAACCAATAATAAATATTATTAATATAGCTGAAATAAAGTTATTACCAGCACCAAAGAACATTATTAAAAATCTTTGAAATGCAGTCTTTGATTGCAATCTTCTCTTTTTTGGAACTTTTTGTAAATCATCTTCCCCAACATCTTCACCAGCTAACTGACAAAAACCACCAATTGGAACGGCTCTTATTGTATATTCAGTTTCCTTACCTTTTTTACTAAATAATTTAGGACCCATTCCTATCGCAAATTCATAAACATAAACACCAGTCATTTTAGCAAATATAAAGTGCCCAAATTCATGAACCAAAACAATAAATCCTAAAATAACAATAAACAATAATAAATTCAATATAAAGCTCATAACTTCCTCCTATATAATTCCAAGTACTAAAATAAATGCCAAGAAAACAAATATCAAACTATCAAATCTATCTAAAATTCCACCATGTCCAGGAATAAGATTAGAAAAATCCTTCATACCATATTCTCTTTTAATTGACGAACAAACTAAATCACCTAATTGTCCAATACATGATAAGAACAAAGTTACAAAAATAACTAAAACCAATGAACAATTTTGATTAATAACTGTTACATAATATGATGTTGCTATAAAAGTACCCATTAAACCTCCACCAACAAAACCTTCTATTGTTTTATTAGGAGAAATTGTAGGAGCTAATTTATTTTTTCCAATAAACATTCCTGTAAAAAGTGCAAAACTATCAGTCATTGTAGTTATCAATAATAAATATATGACATATTTAATATCAAAATTACGCGTTATTGTCATTAAATTAAAACTAAGTCCAACAAAAAGTACTGAACCTATTAAAAATAATGCATCAGAAAAATTATATTTTTCCCTATCCTTAATAAAAACCATAGAAGCTAAAAATGAAAATATTATAAAAGACATAACTCTATAATCTAAATTACATACAAAATCTATAGAATCAAAATTATTCATAGCAAGAAAAATAACTAATAAATATGCAAATACTTTAATTAAAAATGGAAACTTTTTTATAGTTTCTCTAATATGAATTAATTCATATAACCCTAGTATAGCAAGTAATCCCATAAATATTGCGAAAGCCTCTCCACCTATGATTAATAATGGAAAAGCAATCAAAATCATTACAATAGCACTTAAAATTCTTGTTTTCATAATTTAACCTCCAAACTTTCTATTTCTATTATTAAATTCTAAAATTGCTTTATCAAATTCTTTTTCATTAAAATCAGGAAACAATACTTTAGTAAAATAAAACTCTGCATAACTAGACTGATAAAGCATAAAATTGCTTACTCTAAATTCTCCAGAAGTTCTAATAACTAAATCAACATCTGGTAAATCTTGATATAAATTCTTAGAAACTAAATCATAATCTATATCATCAATACTTATTTTATTTTCACTATATAATTTACAAAGTTTCTTTGTCATATCAACTATTTCAGCTCTACCGCCATAATTTATACAAATATTTAAAACTAAACCTGTATTATTAGCCGTATCTTTTGTAACAACATCCATTGCTTTTAATACCTTATCTGGCAAAGGATAACCTCTTCCTGAAAAAATAACTTTAACGTTTTCTTTAGATAATTGTTTTAATTTAGAATTAAAGCATTCAACAAATAAATTCATTAAATAGCCAACTTCTTCTTCTGATCTTTTAAAGTTCTCTGTAGAAAAGGCATATAAAGATAAATATTTAACACCAGATTTAGAAATATATTTACATAAAGTTAGTAAATTATCAGCACCAGCTTTATGTCCAAGACTTCTTGAAAGACCTCTTCTTTGAGCCCATCTTCCATTACCGTCCATTATAATACCAACATGTGTAGGTATATTTAATTTATTATCCATAACATAACCTCTATATCATTATATAACAAACGAAAAAAAAAAGAAAGTACTAACACTCCCTTAAAATTTATCTATATCTATTTTAACATACTTATTATCTTTTAAGCTACTACTAGCTTGAATCAATGTTCTAATAGCATTGGCACATCTTCCATTCTTACCAATAACTCTTCCCATATCTTCTTCTGCTATCATAACTTGAATAAGTATAACGTTATCTTCTTCAGTAGGAAATTCCTTAACACTAACTGCCTCGGTATTTTTAACTAAAGATTTAACTATTTCTTCTGTCAATGTTACTAAATCCATATTACTTATCCTTCTTTACTTTAGAATCTGCATATTTTTTCATAATACCAGCTTTACTAAATAAACTTTTAACAGTATCAGTTGGAATAGCTCCATTATTTAGCCATTTCATAGCTAATTCTTCGTTAATTCTTACTTCACATTCTCCAACAGGTTGATAAATACCAATTAATTCAAGATATTTTCCATCTCTTGGACTTCTAGAGTCAGTCGCAACAATTCTATAAGTAGGTTTCTTTTTAGCACCCATTCTTGTTAATCTAATTTTAACAGCCATCTTTTTCCCTCCATTTCTTTAATAGACTGCACTTATTATATAATAATAAAAATAAGATGTCAACCATTTATTGATAACATTATTTTTTCACATAAACGTATGATGCCGGAACCAATTTAGTTGGATGAAATGGATTAGAATAATTACTTCCTTCAACAACCTCAAAATACTTAGAAAAAATATCATCTTGAAGAACATTTCTATTATTACCAGAATCACCATAGCCAGATAATACATAACTACAAATAACTATACCATTATCATTTAACTGATCAACTAAATTATCACGACAAGTAACAAGAGTAGAAGGATTTGCTGCATAATCTAAAATATTAGAAAGAACAATAACATCAAAAGTCCTATCATAATCAAAAAAATCAAATATATTAATCTTAGAAAACTCAACATTTCTATCTTTAATAATAGAAGTCATACCTTCTAAATCATTTTCATAAGGAACTTTTCTATTAAATGAAATTCCACCCATGAATAATTTACTCGTATAATTAGGTGCTTTCTTATTTAAATATTTCCAAAAAGAAAGTGCCTCTTCCTCTAATTCACTTTTAGCAGAAACTTCATTTAATAATTTATAAAACCATTCTCTATCATTACCATATGGTATATCAACACCTCTATAAATTAAAGACCATTTTCTAAGATAATAATAATATTTTGTTAACTCATTAATATCAAAAGAAGTAACACTTTTTGCACCTAAATAATACTCAGAAAAAACATGATCAGAAGAACCCAATACACTTAAAACATCTTTATCTTTAAGATCAAAACCTCTAAAAACAGCATCTAATTGTTCATTAGAAGTAGTATATATTCTCCTAAATGGTACAAAACCAATTTTATTATTACATATATCAACAGCTAACTTTTCATCTTCCCGTAATCCCATAACAAAACATCACCAATGAAATTTATTCTAACTTGTTAGATAACAAAAGTCAATAAAAGAATAACACCTGTATAATCAAGTGTTATCCTAAGTATAATTATTCATTTTCTTGAAGAAACTCCTCATTTATCTCATCTATTTTTTTATCAATTTCTTCATTCTCTTGTTTTTCATCTACAATTTCATCCCAAGGATCCTCATCATCATTAGCTTCAACTTTCATTTTTATATCACCAACTAATTCAATACCAAGTTCTTTTTCAATTGTATAATTAATATTACTACCATCAATATCAATCTTAACGCAACTAGGTTGTTTTAAACTTCTTACAATAATTTCTTCATTAGTTGTTTCATCATCTCTTTCCCTTAAACGAACAACTTCACTATAATTATTAGTTTCTTTAATAACTTGTGTCTTAGTATCATTATCATAAGAATACCAAATATTAACATCATAACTACCATTTATTCTAATACTATCACCTGATTTAACACCATTAAAGTTATGATTAATAACCCAACAGCCTAAAATAGTAGAAGGACTATTTTCAACATTAACTTTATTTTCTGTAGTAAAAAGTTTTTTTCCCTTCGCAATTACTGCCTTAGTAACAATTTCTCTATAATTAGCCATACGTAAACCTCCTAATTTAATTTATGCCAAAGATATAAAATATTACCAAAAAAACACATAATTTTTTTCAAACAAAAACTACATTCAAACTAGAATGTAATTTTTACTTATTTAAAACTCCATAAAAATAATTATTAAGTTCATCTTTTACAAACTCAATTTTTTCATTGACCTTTTCTAGATACTGCATATAAACAACATAAATCGGTATATTATTTAACTCTTCTTCTAACTTTTCAAGTTCAACAAGCAACTCTTGATCATTTGTATTAACATACTTTTTCTGTAGTTTCTTTATCTTTTCAATTAATGATACTAACTCCTCATTAGAAGCCATAGTATTTTTTAATTCTATACATTTATTATAATCATCACTATTAATAATGGTATTAATAACTTCATTCAATGCTTCATTCAAATAGCTTCACCATCTAAACTCCAAGTTTTAGCTTCAACTACTTTCACTTTAATAATATCTCCTGGTACAACTTCTTTTTCACTAGAAAAATTAATAAGTTTATTAGTATCTGTATATCCATAAAACATATTATCTTTTTCAGAAACACCTTCTACTAACACTTCAACTATTTTATTTTCCAATTTCTTATTGTTTTCTAAAAAATATTTATTAACAATTTTATTAAGTCTTTGTAATCTTTCTTCTTTTTCCTCTTCACTTGTCTCATCTTTTAATAAACAAGCAGGAGTTCCTTCTCTTTTAGAAAATATAAATGTAAAAGCATTATCATATTTACACTCTTCAACTAAACTCAAAGTCTCTAAAAAATCTTCCTCAGTCTCTCCTGGGAAACCTACAATTATATCAGTAGAAATCGCAACACCAGGAACAGTATTTTTAATTTTATTAAATAATTCTAAATAACTTTCTCTAGTATAACGTCTACCCATTAACTTCAATATTCTACTAGAACCAGATTGTACTGGTAAATGAACACTTGGCATAATATTTTTGTATTTACCAATAACTTCTACCATGTTATCTGTAAAATCCCAAGGATGAGATGTCATAAATCTAACTCTTGGTATATCTTTCTTTGCAATATCTTCTAATAAATTACCAAGTGTATAGTCATCATATAAATCTTTTCCATAAGCATTAACGTTTTGTCCAAGTAAAGTAATTTCCTTATATCCATCTTTTATAAGTTCATCTACTTCTTTTAAAATATCTTCTTTAGTTCTACTTCTTTCTCTTCCTCTAGTATAAGGAACTATACAATATGTACAAAACTTGTTGCAACCATAAATAATATTAACATAAGCTTTATAATTATTAGTTCTAATAACAGGTAATCCTTCTACTAAATCACCTTCTTTAGAAAATACTTCTATTTGTTGTTTATTCTCTTCTATTGCTTTATCAATAATATTAGGTAATTGATACATATTATGAGTACCAAATACAAAGTTAACCCAAGGGTATTTCTTAATGATTTCTTCAACTACACTAGCTTCTTGTGCCATACATCCACAAAGTCCAACTATCAAGTCTTTTTTTTGTGCCTTTAAATGTTTAAGTCTACCTAACATACCAAATGCCTTATTATGAGCATTTTCTCTAATAGAACATGTATTAAGAAGTACTAAGTCAGCATTTTCATAATTATCAATTTTAGTAAAGCCTAACCCGGTAAGTAAAGCCTCTATATTTTCACTATCATGTTCATTCATTTGACATCCATAAGTTTTCAAATAAAAAGTCTTACCCTTATATTTATCTTTAATTTTACTATCAAATTTAAAGTCAACTCTCTTATAATCTTTATCTTCTCTACGTCTAGCATCTTTATAGCTTGGTAAATGCATAAATATCACTTCCATTCCTAAAATATAATAACTTAAAACAAAAGAAAAAGCAACTAAACAGTTGCCTCTATTGACGAATTAATTATCTGTTCTAAAGTCTTAAAACCATTCTTCTTCATTAATTCACTTTTAATTTCATCTAAACGTTCAACTATTATCTCTAAAAGTCTAGTCATACTAGGAACAAGGTCTTTCTTCTCTAAGTTTTCAACTATAACTTCTAAGTTATTAAGTTTAGAATACTTACCATAGTAAACATTATTTATACATGCATTACATAACTTTTTAAAAGATGAAACATCAATATTATTAAATCTTTTATCTTCTAAAATCTTAAATGCACAACAAATATAATTACTATTGATAGCTTTATCTAATACTGTTTCTCCCTTATTATTCTTAATATTAGGAAGATAGTTTTTCTTTTTTACTAATTGTTCAACTATTTTAATAGTCGCAACAGAACTATCACAAACTAGAATATGTCCGAAGGTATCTCCTTCAACATTTTGATGATTAACGTCCCAATTTCTTTTCTTCATTAAACGAAGAACCAAATCATACTGTCTAGCCTTCAACAATCTTGTAACAACATCATTGCCAGCCCCATCACAAATATTTACGTCAACCTTATTTTTATCTACTAATATTTCAACTACATCGTAGTATCCATGCTTAATAACATTAAAAATCAGGGACGGATCTGTAGAACAAGCATTTATAGCTTGTTGCTTGTCATAAAACATTTCAAACACCTCTTTGTTCACGTGACAGTTATATATTCTACCAGAACAATTGCATTTTGTCAAATTTAACCCTTCTTTCTGCTTATTCTAATTATGTAAAAAATACTAAATTTTTATACAGCAAAAAGAAAAAAACGGTTAAACCGTTTACTAAATTTTATTATTTTTATCCAAAGTTTTGTTAATAAAAGTATCTTCTATGATATCTGTTTTAAATTTTTTATAATTCAGATATTTTTTATATGTAGGTTTACCAACAACAAATTTTTTATTTTTTATTATAAGTACAATTAAAATAGCTGTAGTTACTATAGAAAAAGATAAAATACCAGGCCATGGTAAAACTTTCAATAATTTAACACCCGTTCTTTTAGGTTCAGCACCAGTTATTGTAGGATAACCAAGTTCACAAAATGAAGAAGCCTGATCAATAAAAGAAATAGAAGCCTTATAATAACTATTCTTCATATTACTAGAAATAATTTTTTTTAATTCTCCTATACGTCTATTATTAAACATAATATTAGCTTTACCAGTAGTAACTATTGAAACCCTATTATAATAAAAATCATATAATAATAAAATACCATCATGATCATATGAAATACCAAATGTATTATAATCATAAAAATCCTGTCCATATGCAGTAGCACTCTCTTTAGGATTATCATTAATAGTAACAATTACCATATCCATATCATAAGTATCAATATATTTAGAAACTAGTTTATATAAGCTTTTCTCTTCAGAGGAAGAAAACTTCTCAGCAAAGTCATAAATTTTCTCACTACTATCAACTAAAGGAGTACTCAAAACAGCCTCTCTATTATTTTCATTAACTTCTATATAACTAGGAACACCATAATCATCATCTGTTCTTACCTGATACTTATCAGAAG
The DNA here is from genome assembly GCA_963645945.1 of bacterium. Classification (GTDB taxonomy): domain Bacteria; phylum Bacillota_I; class Bacilli_A; order RF39; family UBA660; genus CAG-877. The sequence goes on along the minus strand of CAVIUA010000002.1, from coordinate 31,664 downwards.
CATAAACATCTAAAACACAAAAACTAAAAATAAAAACAAATATAAATACAATAAATCTCTTCATCTAAAACACCCTATATACAAAATACACAATTAAAGTTGTTATTAAAAAAAGTACTATAAATAACAAAATACTAAAAATAACGACTTCTTTAATCCCATAAATCACATTATCAGTACTAAATATAACCTTACTCGTTTGTCCATTTACAATTATCATATAATTTTTACCTCTATATTTTTTATTAAGGATAAAAAATGGCAATAAAACACTTTTAGTAGAAACACTAGTAACATTAATACCATTATTACTCAATACATTATCTTGATGTGTAATACGACTAGAAACAGCAGAAATACTAGCATCTATACATTTAGCCTGAACTTCATCTAACTTACTTTCACTATCTAAATCACCAAGACCTACTAAAATATCATCAACACCCTCAAAATAACTAAGATTATCATAATAAAAACGAGATTTTGAAAAACTATCAGATAATGAAGAAATACTAGAAATCATAATATTATTAAATTCTAAATGATTATTATTTTTAACTAGATAACTAGAAGTCTCTTTATAATCATAATTTTTATCTTTAAAATAATGATAATCATTAGAATTAAAAGCCAATTCACCATCAACAACAACATCATAAACAAAAAAAGGTAAATAAATCTGTATTATATCCTTAACATTACTATTTTTTCTAAAAGAAATCGGTATAAGAGTTTTTTCAAAAAACTCTTTAATAGAACGATTTGCTTGCACTTTATCATACTTAAAAGGTATATATTGTTTTACTGGAAGTTCATAATTTTCATCCAGAATATCAACTTTTTCACAACAATTAGGACAGCAAGTAAAAGTATTATTTGTAGCCAGAAATTTTAAAGAACAAGCATTATTACTACATTTATAAAGATACACCATAATTATCACTCTCTCTTCTTATAAAGATTATATCAAAAGAAAAAGACGCTATCAAGCATCTCTAAATAGTTACTTCATATTAATATTAATATTATTAACTATTTTGTCAATAACATGTCGTGAGCCAAAAGACCCGTTAACAGAAGTATTATTAGCACCATTCATATGAGAATTTTGTAATTCTGTAAGTCTTTTTACATAATTATCCATTCTTTGTAAATTACGAACTTCATTTTTAGTTTCTAATTCATGTTTATGTCTAGCACCAGAATTACGATACCTAGAATACATAATAATGAAATATAAAATACCAGATAATAGGAATATATAATTATAATCAAAATCTATGTAAATCATTCCTAAAAATCCTAAAATTTCTACAAAAAGAGAAATTAAAATTAATAATGGCATATGTATTGGTACACTACCCATGGTCTCTTTAGTTCTAGCATTAACTGCCACATAATGTAAAATACTTTTATTACCTTTTACCTGTTGATAACTATATAACCAAACTGGTAAATATGCAGCCTTCCATTGTAGTCCTTTAACATCAAAGTCTTCCTGATTCCAACAAACACCTCTATTATATTCAGTTAAAGTATCATTAGCCGAAAATCTCGCTACATCTTGTGCCTGTTCCCTAACTAAAGGCTTTAATTGTTCAATATTAACATCTCTTCTTTCAGAAGTATAACCTCTTAAATAGTTAGCATTATATTTAACACAGTTTTCTATATCAAATGGCATTATAGCGTTAATAACATTATTAGTCTTAGAAGCTGATGCATTATTAAGTCTATCAGAATTAGATTCTACTGTTAATCCCTCAATAGAAAAATCAAATTCTCTTTTTACATTAAATAAATCAGCATCATAATAAGTTCTAGAATTTTCATCAGAGCCTCTTGTATAAGTTCTAACTAATTTTTCACCTTGTCCTACTAATCTTACATGTGAATTAATATCTACCAACATATATGGAAAATATACACCCATGATATTTTGAGTAGTAAACTCTTTTTTAAACTTTGGATGAGCAAAGAACTTTCTAGAACCAACAAATTTTTCTATTTGATTCTTTGCTTCATCCTTAGTTACTGAAAAAGGTAAAACAACATCTGGAATAGCCCCATTTGGAATTTGTTGATTTACTGATAATATATTACGACACCAGTGACATCTAGCTTGTGAAGAAGAAGCAGTATCAACAACTACTTCTGCACCACAACTACTACATTTAAATGTAAGTACATCTTTAGTATCAGCAATTATATCTTTTGCTCCAGATCCTAAAATTTCGCCAGATAACTCTTTAATATCTGTTTGCATACCAGATATTTTTTCATTTTCAAATTCGTGACGACAGAAATTACATCTTAATTTACCTGTCGAAACATTTAAACAAATATCGGTAGAACCACATTTTGGACACTTTTCTTGTCCATCTTTAGCACCAATATCAGTTTGAACTATCGTAGGTGAAGAATTATTAACATCAGGTACACCCTTCTTTTCTTCATCCTGCATAGACTAAATACCTAATAAATTTTTCTTTTTAGCATCAAAATCTGTTTGAGAAATAACTCCAGCATCTAATAATTCCTTAGCTTTTTTTAATTCCTCATAAGGATCAGCTGTAGGAGTACCAGTAGCTTGTGCAGCACCTACATTAATAAATGGATTTGTACCAGTTGCTTCTTGTTGTGTACTTTGTGCCATTCCATTAGCTGCATTCATTCCCATACCCATAAATGCCATTGTTGCTCCAGCACCAGCAGGATTCTCACCAGCAGCTTGTACACCACGAGCAATAGATTGTTGCATGAATGAATTACCTCTATTACCAGATAAAGCATCAGCTTTCTTAACATCACTAAGTAATTTCTTAGTATCTTCATCGTATTCAATAGCAAGAATTGCAGTCTTAACAATTTCTAAACCTCTAGTAGCCTTCCATTGATATGCATCCTCAACAGCCTTAGCCATTGCTTGTGCAAAACCAATTTGATCTGCTTGTATTTTAGAAATACGATTACCCTTACTTGGATCATTAGTATAATTAGAAAATGCTGCTGATAAAGTACCAACTACTTCACTAAATAATTGATTACTAGCATCATTATCCATATCATTAAAATCAAAAGCAGGAGCTCCAGGTTGTAAAAAACTAACAGGAACAAAATTTTTAACAAATAATATTGGATCAACTATTTTAAGACTATAAGTTCCTCTAGTAATTGCTCCAACTTGTGTATTTAGATAAGCATCATCCCAATAAATTTCAGATTGTGTACCAAATTTATTATTTGGTATTTCTTTTAAGTTAACATAAAACGCTAATTGTTGAGAACCTGGTTGTCCACCAAATTTAAATCTTTCCCAAGACTGTCCTAATGTAGATGATAAAATACCATCACCAGCAAACAATGATTTAGAATTAACATCATCACTCTTAAATTCATAACCACCAGCTTCAGCAATTAAACCAGTAATTTGTCCGTCTTGAACTGTAATTAATGCAGTTCCTTCTGGAACAATCATCTTACTCCCATTAGAAATAACATTTGAAGAACCTTTTGTATTTTCACCATGTCCATTATTTGTACCAGATGGTACCGCTTGAAATAAAGCAGCAGTTGCAGATACATCAGTCCTTGGTGCATAAAAATCTTTCCATTGATCAGCAAAAGTTCCTGATAAAGCACCAGTAAAAGCTTTAATAAATCCCATAAAATACCTCTTTCTTTTTTTATATATTCGATAGAAACATTCAATATTTTCCCTATCTGATATAATTATAACAAAAAAAAGCGTAGATAACTACACTTTTATTTTATATATTCTTTTCCACCCATATACTTTTGTAAAACTTTAGGTATTTTTATACTTCCATCTTCTTGATAATTATTTTCAATTAAAGCAATTAATCCTCTAGGAGTAGCAACAACAGTATTATTTAAAGTATGTAAGTAATATGTTCCTTTTTCTCCTTTAGTACGAATACCCAAACGTCTAGCTTGAGCATCACCTAGTGTTGAACAACTTCCAACTTCAAAATATTTCTTTTGTCTTGGACTCCAAGCTTCAATATCACAAGATTTAACTTTTAAGTCAGCTAAGTCTCCAGAACAACATTCCAATTGTCTAACAGGAACATCTAAACTTCTAAAGAAATCAACTGTAAGCTTCCACATTTTATTATACCAGTCCATGCTTTCTTCTGGTTCGCATATAACAATCATTTCTTGTTTTTCAAATTGGTGAACACGGTAAAGTCCTCTTTCCTCTAATCCATGACTTCCTCCTTCTTTTCTAAAACAAGGAGAATAACTTGTCATATGTACTGGTAACTCTTCTTTCTTTATAATTTGATCCTTATACTTACCTATCATACTATGTTCACTAGTTCCAATTAAATATAAGTCTTCACCTTCAATTTTATACATCATAGCTTCCATTTCAGGAAAAGACATAACACCTGTAACAACATCAGAATGTATCATAAATGGTGGAATTGCATAAGTAAAGCCAGCATCTATCATAAAATCTCTTGCATAAGCAAGCATTGCTTCATGAAGTCTAGCAATATCTCCAAGTAAATAATAAAATCCTTGTCCAGAAGTTCTACCAGCAGCATCCTTATCCATTCCTTTTAATTTTTCAATAATATCAGCATGATATGGAATTTCATAATCAGGAACAACTGGCTCACCAAATTTTTCCACTTCAACATTACAACTATCATCCTCACCTATAGGTACAGATGAATCCATAATTTGCGGAATAACTAACATTTTTTCTCTTATTTCACCAGTTAATTTTACTTGTTCTTCTTCTAATTTCTTAATTTCATCAGCACTTTCAGCTATCTTTTCTTTTACTTTGTTAGCTTCATCAATTTTTTTCTCACTCATTAGTTTTCCAATTTCATTTGATAATTTATTTTTATCAGCTTTTAAACCATCAACTTTAACTTGAACCTCACGCACTTTTTTATCAAGTTCATAAACCTCATCAACTAATGGTAATTTCTCATTTTGAAATTTTTTCTTAATATTTTCTTTAACTAAATCTCTATTTTCTCTTATTAATTTAATATCTATCATATCTATTCCTCACTTCTAATTTATTTTAATAATACATTTAAAATGTCTTATACGAGACAAAATAATTAATCATACAAAAGCCTCCTAAAAAATAAAAAGAATGACACTATAAGGAGTGCTAAATAGCACGGTGCCATCCTTTATTTAACTTAATTAGATAACGGTATTAACCGGATAAAATATCATCTATAGAGTAGATAAATAAGTATTTAACAGTCATTTTCACCAAACATGACTTCTCTTTGCTTAAATATTCTTATTATTAGTTCTAATTATCGACTTGTTAATATTATATGTCATATTAAAAGAAATATCAATCACTAATTCATTAATTTTTATAACATGTTAATTTTTATAACAAAAAGAACCAAATGTAGGAATAGTATAAAACTTAACATCAGAATATAATAAATTTGTCTTTTTAGAATTCAACTCTTTCAAAGATGCATTAATTAAACATAACTTACTTGAACACAAAGTAATATACATATTACCAGAACTAATTTTTAAATATCCCTTATAATCTTTATATTCATCAGATTGTAAATTAGTAACATTATCTTTGCTAAGTAAAATATACAAAGTTGACGTATTAATATCACTACCATTATCACAAGTATATTTATTCATAGAAATATCATTTTTAACTTCATCAACAACTTCTAAAGCAACTTTATTTAAAGCTTTACTTTCTTGAATTTCAGTAAATAAATTATAATAACAAAAAACAACTATCGCTAAGCCCATTAAAAAAAATGTTCCAAAAAACGTAAAAACAACCTTATTAATTTTATAATCTAAAGTTAATTTTTCATAACCATTATTATTATTTTCAGAAACATAATAAACACCATCATAACAACTAGCTGTATTAAAGCCAATAACCATAACCATAATAGGAGCTAATAACACAGTAAGTATTCCAGAATACCCAAATCTCTTTCCTAAATTATAAAGAACTATTATATATATTATAGGAGAAGGAACTAATTTACCAGTTATAATAAATAAAATAGGAGAAGGAATCAAATTTAATAAAAAAAGCCAACCATTATGCAAAATAATATCATAATATATATACATTCCATATAAAGGTACATAAAAACTCCACCAAGGTTTGTTTGCCTTCATATATATAAAATTTAAGGAAAGAAAAACAAAAGAAAGAAATGTTACAGCTAATAAATAATATGCAAAATCTAAAGATAAAATAATATCAACAATACTATCTCCTGTATTATAAAGACTAAAAAAACCAACAAATATTAATATAATATAAATAAAAACATTAACTATTACACATGTTGCTTTATTACCAGCTTTAGAAGAAATTGAATAATTAAATCTACTATTAATACTTTGGTTAACATAAGGAGTAGAATTAGTCAAAAGGCCATTACCAACAACATATGAATTAGTAACACCATTATCTGAAAACTTTAACATTGAAGCGTTATCTGGATGACTATAATTAATATTTCCACATTTGATACAGCATCTCTGACTTTTTTTCATTTCAGCACCACAACGACTACAAATAATTTTTTCTTCTTCCATATATTGCATCACCTACTATGATAATTTTAACATACAACATTGCAAAAAAAAAGAGACTATTTAGCCTCTATAATTAATTTAATAGCAGTTCTTTCCTCACCTTCAATAGAAATATCTTGAAAAGCCGGAATACAAACTAGATTTTTCCCAGAGGGAGCTACAAACCCTCTCGCTATTGCTACTGCTTTTATAGCTTGATTTAAAGCACCAGCTCCTACAGCTTGAATTTCAACAGCCCCTTTTTCTCTAAAAACATTTGCAAGAGCACCTGCTACACTATTAGGATTAGATTTACTGCTTACTTTAAGTGTTTCCATAAATTATTCATTCCTTTCTACACTTAAATATATGCAGTTACAATAACAAAAATAACAATTAATCTTTAATATATTTCATTAATTCTTTTGTAATGATCTCATATCCTTCAGAAGAAATATGTAAACCATCCTTAGTATAAGAAATATTTAAATTACCAGCATCATCAATTAATTTATTATATAAATCAACATAAGTAATATTCTCATCTTTAGCTAAATCTTTTAATAAATTATTAACCTCAATAATCTTTTCATTATCAAATTTTATATTTTTAACATCATCAGTAATCTTATCATCATCTGTTTTATTAATAGGATAAATAGATTCTAAGTAAATTTCACAATAAGGTCTATTCTCTTTAATAAGTTCAACAATTTCTTTAATATTAGAAATTATATCAGAAACATCTTTACCTCGTCTCAAATCATTAATTCCAATTAGTAAAAACACTTTAGAAGGATTATAGTCATATACTCTTTTTTTCATATCTTCAACTATACTACTAGTAATGTCACCAGAAACACCAGAATTAACAACAAAATAATCTTTAAAATATTCTTTTAAATCATATTGTTCAGTAATTGAATCTCCTAAAAACAAATAATTATCATCAATTACTTTTTCCACAACTTCTTCTTTTTTAGTAACAGTTTTTACTTTATCATCATGATTATAAAATAAAAAATGATAAGCAATAAAAGCAATAAAAAATAAACACGCAATAATCAAAAGAACAATAATAATATTTGATTTGTTTTTATCTTCATAAAAATTTTCTTCAACTGGAGCAGAAACTACTTCATCAACAATTTTCTTAACTTTCTTTTTATCTTTTTTATCCATAAAACTTGTATCTAAATTCATAGTAGCATCCAAGTCAACATCATCAAAAATTAATTGTTGTTGCTGTGTCTTTGATAAATCTATATCATCATAATTATCTTTAAGTCTTTCATAACGACTAAATTTACTATCAGTACTTATATATTTAGAATTATTTTTATTCTTATATTTATTTTTTGACATATACATCCTCCTATTACAAAAACAATTATAACAAAGAAAAAGAAGAAATACATCTATATTTCCTCTAAAACAAAAATATTTACATTATAATTGACCAGATACAATACTTTTAATACTACTATAAAATAATTCCATAAAACTTAGTTCTTTAACATCATTTTTTAAAATTAAATCAGCAGAAGAAATTTCTTTATCATTTTCTAATACCATTATTTTACCAATAGTACTTCCTGCTTTAATAGGTAATTTAAAATTATCCAAAGCTATATTATATTTGTAATTATGTTTTTTATCATCAACTAATTCAACAACACCTAAATCATTTTTTAATGAAACATCTATCATAGAACGACTAGATTTATCTAATCTGATTTTTTTCACAACCTGGCCAGATTTTTTTAATAAATTAAATCTTGTATTCATAAAACCATAATCCAATAAAGACATAGTCTCACTATTTCTAATCTTACTATTTTCTTCTCCTAAAACTACCGCAATTAAACGCATATTATTCTTCATAGCAGTAGCTGCTAAACAATAAAAAGCATTATCAGTATGTCCCGTTTTTAATCCATCAGCGCCTTCATAAAAACGTACAAGTTTAATTGTATGTGAATATTACATTTCAAAGCTTAAAGCACCTTTAAATAACACACCATAATAACATTTTAGTTCAAATTAATTATGTCAAAAAAATTAGTTATATTACAAACTAATTTTATAAATAAATTATATATTATTCATATGTTTTTTATTATGAACTATTATATTTTTAAATAAACGTAATATT
>CAVIUA010000002.1:0-22920 GCA_963645945.1 bacterium | reverse complement strand
GCAAAAGTCAATGTATAACAATATAAATCCTTTAAAACATCTTCTCTTAATGAAAAATAATCAGATTTAACAACAAATCTTTGTCTTATACTTAAAACTTTTAATATTTTTAAATCTTCGTATTTTATTACTTTTCTCCTTGAACACACCTCTGAACAGTTAAATAATTTACAAGCCAAATTACTAGTTGGACAACCTATATCAGATTTATATTTACATAATCTGCAACAACCATATTTATACTTGGTATTTCGATTAAGATAACACTGGCAATTTTTAAATCCACATATATTTTCATCGGCATTATAATCATCTATAATTTTACAAGCAGAATCATAAATATAGGTTATTCTTTTTTTTCGATTTTTCATATTTACAGCATTTACTATTATCTGGTCTTGAAGTTCTTTAGAATCAGTAGTAAAAGTTACAAAACGGTATAAAAAACTTTTATACAAAAATAAAAACCTAGTCGTTTTATAATAATTTTCAACTATTTTCTTCATTACTACACATCTTTCTTCCATATTATCTTTAGTATAACAAACTAACTTTAAAAATTAATGGCTATTCTACTGATTATTATTTCTTTTAAATTATACATCTACATATTAATAAATCTTTTAAAACTATCTAATAATAACTGATTCAAAGAATCTTTCCTGAAACTCTGTAAGTGCTTTTATTGCATCATCTGAATATTCTTTTCCTTCAGGTACAACAACCAATTTATCGTCATCATCATTAGTTCTATGTATTATCGCAATAACCTTTCCAGTAAATGTAGAAACTGGCTCAAAAACTCCTAAAACATAAGCATCAAGTTCTTCTCCATCAGCAGAAATAGTATTAGGAATATACCCGTAATTTACCATGTATATAAATCCATGTTTTGGATGCTTCGTAGCCAAAGGTCTATCCATATGTACTTCAACTACTTTCCCTAAAAAGTCTTTAGCGTTACTCACAAAATCACCTCTAACATAATTCTAATATAACAAAAAGCAAAACTCAACTATTTGCTTCTCTTCCTATCAAATTTTTTTTGAACTTTAAAAAATACTTCTCTATCAACAATAGGAACTATATCCTTCCCAGGAACCTCAAAGCCATTTTTTCTCCCTACTCCATATCTTACATTACCTATATAAATAGGATTAGTAAGAATTGATTTAATAGTAGATTGTCTCCAAACTCCACCTCTTTTAGTAGGAATACTCTTCTCTTGTAACATCTTAGAAATAGCTAACATTGAATTACCATCTAAATACATATGATATATCTCTTTAACAATAACAGCCTCTTCTTCATTCACTCTAAGTCCAACACCAAGCACATAGTCATATCCATAAACTCCATTACAATTTGTATAATTACCTTCTCTTGTCTTTTGCTCATAACCTAAAGAAACTCTTTCCGCCAAATTTTCCCTTTCAAATTCTGCAAAAATACCAATAATCTTCACAAACATTCTCCCAACAGCGTTAGAAGTATCTATTTTTTCGGTCTGAGAATTAAATGTACAATTATTATCACTAAATAACTCAATTAAATATATTAAATCCTTTACACTTCTAGTTAATCTATCGAGCTTATAAACCAAAACATTTTTAATTTTACCAGTCCTAACATCTTCAATTAATCTTAAAACCTCTGGTCGTTCTTTTAAACTCTTTCCAGAAATACCATCATCTACATAATAACCAACAATTTTCCAGTCATTTACTTCAGCATATTTCGTTAACTTATCCATTTGAGCATGAATACTAAAACCATCTCTTGCCTGTTCCTCTGTAGAAACTCTTACATAAATAGCTGTATCCAAAAATATATCCTTAAAAACATATAACTGAAAAATCGTCTCATTAATATCTCCTTAATAAACATTCAACTAATTATATGAAATATTTATTAAAAAATACTAAAACACTATAGCTACTTACTATAGTGTTTATTCAAAATAATATAAACCAATAAACTAATATATGAAACAATTGATAATATTAATCCTAGCTTTAAACCAGGAGGATAATAAGTAAATTTAATATTATTAACACCTTTATTTATCTTAACAGCCATTAAACCATTATCAACTTTTTCAATCTTAACCTCCCTTTTATTAATAAAAGCCTTCCATCCTTTATCATATGGAACAGTATATAAAAGCAAAGTATCTTTAGAAACATCAACTTTTGCATTGAAACCATTATTAACAAATTTAAAAGAATTAGAATGAACTTCAACATCATCATTATAAAGTTCTTTATACTTATCAATTTGCTTATCGTTAAGTACAATCATATCATTTATAATCTTATATTTTTCATCAGTATTTTTACTTAAAAATTCCTTATTACTAATATATTTATTAAATACAAAACCTAACTCTTTATAATTATCATTTAAATAAATCTGATAATTTTTAGTCTTCTTATAAAGCTCATAATCTTCTCTTTTTTCATTAGTACATGAAATAAAATATTTAACAGATAAAAAATCATTTAAAGGATTATTCACTTCAATACTAGTAGAAACAAGTCTAGAATAATCCATACTATTATAAAATTCAAATGCCGTTCCAGATATATTAGTATTAAAAGATAACAAATTACCATTTTTTAAAATCATTCCCTGATTGGAATAACATTCTGAAAATGAATTAGTTCTAACTGAATCATCAAATTTTATTTCTTTATAACTATTCATAAAATCATAATATTTTTTATTATATTCAAAACTATTGTTTCTATATTTATAAATCGTATAATTAGACCAAATACCAGAAAATAGTATTACAAAAACAAATAAATACTTAAGTCTATTTTTAGATTTATATACAAATATAAGTACAATTAAATTAATAATCATAAAACTAACTATCATAATAATATATTTAATATCATGAATATACTCTATACCAGAATGTCTATATGTTAATACTAAGTATGATAAAATCATCACTAATAAACTTGAAAAGGAAACAATAACACCAGTTTTAATACTAATATTTTCTTCTATACATTTTATAGAAAGTAAAGATAAAACAAGTGTTGGCATATAAAACCATCTTGCATAATACTTAGTTGTAAACAAAAAAAATGAACTATTAAGTACCGGTACAAACATAAATAAAATACATATAAATATCAATATACTAAGCCAATTTTTTCTTCTTTTAAATGCATAAGAAATTGCTAGTACAGATCCAATAAAAGGTAGATATAAATCAACACTATCATAATTAGCAACATCCAAATAAGCTCTTGGCGTCATAATCTCTGAAGGGAAGAAAAAAGATCTAAATATTTCAATATAATCAATTAAACTACTATATTTTAAAGAACTAATCAAAGTAAAATTACTATTAATCCTAGGATTGGAAATTGTAAATAATAATGATGGTATTAATACAACACTAGCAAGTAATGTTCCCAGTATTCCTTCTAATAAAATAGAAAAGAACTTTTTAACATTAAAATCATAACTCTTACAAATAATTTTAATAACATAATAAATAACAACAAACACGACTTCTCCAACAAACATAAACCAGTTTGTAAAAGCTAACAAAGAAACGGTCAAAGCAAAATAGCCTTTTTTATTATCGTAAACTAAATTATCTAAAGTATATAAAAGTAAAGGAAATAAAACGACAGAATCATAGAAATGAAATAACATATTTGTGAGTTGAAAACCTGAAAAAGAATATAATAAAGAGCCAAGTAATACTAATTTATTATCTTTAACATAACGCTTCAAAAATAAATATGAAGTTAAACCAGCTACGCCAAATTTAATAATCATTAAAAATGAACATAAATAAGGATACCAAGTAGCAGGAAACAAATATGAAATAATATTAAAAGGACTAAATAAATTATAAAAACTAAATGTTCCGATAAAGTTACTTCCTAAATCATTAAACCAAGTCCATAAATAGCTACCATCTTTTAATGAGTAATTAATAACTTCACCAAATACCATTTGTTGGAAATTAAAATCAGCTCCCAAAAAGAATAAACCTTTTCCTAAAATTGTATTAGGTAAAACAACTAAACATCCAACTAAAAAAGAAAGTAAAAATGCTAGTATTCCATATTTATATTTCTTAACTACTTTACGCACTTATAACCACCAACAAAATTATACCAAAAAAAAATAAAAAAGTATCAAATCTTAATGAAATGATACTGTGAATTTTTAATTAAATTTTAACATTTATCAGTACATAAATTTGTTTTTACATAGAAATTATCAAATATTTCTTTTTCATCTTTTACTACTTCATCACTTAATTCAGAATTAAAACTTTCTTGTTTTTCAGATATTCCATCAATTAAATCTTCTGCCTTACCATTTTTTACAGAAATAAAATTTGGAGCAAAAAGTCTTTTTTCACCAACATTAACTGTATTATCATTTTCATCAGTTAATGAATAATCTTCTAATAATCCATCAAAATATTCTAACAGCTTATAATAAGCATCCGTTCCTTTACTTTTTATAATAGGAGTCCCATCTTTTAATTCATATTCATCTCTTAATAATTCATTATGAAATCCATTCCATATACGTACATAATATATTTTTTCGATACTATTATCATTTGCAGATTCTATAGCTTGCTCTATTACACTTCTACACCAAGGACACTCTGGATCACCAAAATACACAATAAATGTTTCCTTATTCTCTATTCTTTTAACAATATCTTCAGCAGTAGTATAAACAAAAGGATTTTTTTCGCTTATAGATAAATCTCTATATTTAAAATAATCATTTTTTTCACCATTAAAGCTCTCATATTCCTCTTTGAATTTTAAAGCATCACTCATTTTTTCTTTTTTGTTACCACATGCGGTTAAACTCATCATTCCAACAATTAATAGTAAAATTAATAATATTTTATTTTTCATGACATTTACTTCCTTTCGAATTTAATTATACATATTTTTTATAATTAAATAAATAACTAGGAAGTTGAATCAACTCAACGCTTGGTTGAGTTTGTTATAATTATCATCTAGATATAACAAAATAATATTTATAATCAAAATAATCTTACTAATAAATTGTAATTTGTAAGATACTCAATCTTTTATAAATCTAAAATCTTTTGGAGTAGATATGCTGTTATATGTTCCTTCTCCAGTTATGTATAATGTTGCTATCTTTTTATTTTTTAATAATCCTTTTGCATATATTTCATATACATCAACAAAAATATCATCTTTTCCTTGTAATGTTCCTATTCTTTTATATGTTATTTTTTTGCCACCATCGGTTTCTATTCCATTTAAATATTGATATTGTAAAGATATAGATGTTAATTCTATTGGGTTTTCTAATGTATATCCATAGTCATCTTTTAATGAATCTGAATAATATTTTACTATAAACTTATTAGGAAATTGTTCTTTTTCAAATTCATATTCTTCAACAATGGTATTAGTACCTTTTTCAAAGCATTTCATATTCCAAGTATTTTCATGAGTTTTCTCATCTATTATCATAATACAAGATGCCCAATATATTACAAAGCAAAAATATAATCTTTCATCCTCTTTCAAGTTCTTTGTCGTTGAATATCTTTTTGATAATCTATAAAAACCCTTAAATGCATCTTCGTATGTAAATAAATCAACACTAGGCCTTTTGCCATCTAAAACGTCTGTAAAAAAATCATATGTATCAAAAAGCTATTCAAATGTATATTGATTATCTACTACATCATTCAATACATGAAACATATTTGAATAACATTCGCACTCATAATCAGACAACTCAAGATTGTATTCAGTCCTTAATTGTTTCATTTTTTTTACATATTCTTTATTAAGTATTTTCATTATCTATATCACCTTTTACTTTACTCAAGCAAATTACTATTTTTCTAACTAATTACTAAATTATAATTATAGAATATAAAACCTTTAATAACACATGTAACTCTATAATTAAAAGTAATAATCTTCAATTGTTGATGAAGATAATTCTCCTTTTTCTTTTGTTTTCACAATTGTCCTTCTCTTTTAATTAAACTAATTGCTTCTTTTGCAAACTCTTTCAATCTTGTATTATCATAAGTATTATTTGTATCACTCATATAATCTTCCATAGCATTTTTAATAACATCATTATAATTTGAATTCATATTTTCTAATGCCCATTTACCACCATCATATTTAGATAATGTTAAATTATCTCTTATTAACGCATAAAATCTACATATATTTAAAATACAATATACAGGATTATTAACAATTTCTTCTACGCATTCTAATATATCAGAATAATTTGACTCTATAATATATTCCTTTGGTACTTTGGCAAAAACTTCTTTTGATAGCTTTCCAAAATCCATTTTATCATTAGAAACATTTATAACATTAAAGTGGCTTGCAAGATCAGGGTCAACTTTATAATCATCATTGATAACTATTGTTTTATCTTCTTTATATCTTTCTATCCAATCTCTACTTCCGTGAAGTTCATAAGGAATTGGATGTTTTATATTTCTACAATTGTCTTCTAAGACAACACTAAATTCAAAACCTTTTTTAGGAAACAACTGTTCATTTTCTAACATTTTATCCCAAATAAGTTGCTTTGTTTCTGAATCTATTTTTTCTTTTACAACTATAATAAAATCTAAATCAGATTTATTTGGATTAAAACTTCCTAATCTTAAAGAACCGTGAAAATAAACTCCTACATAATTATCTTTTAAAATATCTTTAACCCAACTATTAACTTTATCCATTAAATTATATATATTATCCATCTCGCATCTCCTTCTAATAACTAAATATAGTTATAATAATATACATTCTCTGATAATTCCTGATTTGCAATTTAAATATTCTTGTCCTAATAAACTCACCATCATATACTTATAATACTCATTGATTAATTACCATCTAAACAATCTATAATGACTTTAGTACAAGCAAATTTCTTTAATTCATCAATTCTTATCTCACAATTAATACTAGATTAAATTATGAACAAAAATCGAGAGATTAACAATTACATTTGCCTGTCACATCCACATATAATTATACCATAAATAGATTATGATAAATTAAATAAAAAACACCATAGTAATTTTCCACTATAGTATTTTAACATACGACTTTATTAGTATTGACAAGCCAAAACTTATTATCAGTATTTTCTCTTAAATAATCTTCATACATCGAAGAAAATCTTAATATCTCAGAATGATTCACAACTAGTTCTCTAGCTATCATAGCCATATCATAAGCACTAGAATAATGTCCATCTTCATCTAAACCAGTACAATTTTTAAAGAAAGTATTTTTAAGACCTAACTCTCTAACCTTTTTATTCATCATTTTAACAAACTTTGCTTCACTTCCCGCTATAACTTCAGCCATTGCTACAGTCGCATCATTACCAGATGCCATAGAAATACCTTTCATTAAATCTTCAACAGAAATTTTTTCACCTTCGTTAAGATAAATTTGTGAACCAGCCATATCAGCTGCACTTTTACTAACCGTAACAATATCATTCCATTTAATTTTACCAGCCTCAACTTGCTCCAAAATAATTATTTGAGCAACCATTTTAGTCATAGAAGCAACCGCAACTTTCTCATTTTTATTTTTTTCAAAAATAATTTTTCCAGTATTAGCCTCAATTAAAATACCAGATTTAGCATTTCCAATCGGGTCATTATCCAAAGCAAAAACTGAAAAAGGACTGACTAATACCAATAATAAACCTAAAAATTTACATATAAATTTCATGTCTACCTCCTACAATTTTCTATGTAAAGAACTACAAAAATATACATAAATTACCAACTTAATGATATTATATTATTAGGTGATAACATGAAAAAAAAGAAAAAATTAAAGACAAAAAACATATTAGTATTTATCATCATAATAATACTAATAATAACTAGTATAATTTATGGAATAAATAAAAGTAAAAATAATAACACGAATTCAAAAGAGTCAAACAAAATAGAAAATAAAGATAAAGTAAATAATACAAAAGAACTAACTGAATTAGAAAAAGCAAAAAAAGATTTAGATTATTATAAAGATGAGTATGAAAATGACTATAAAGAATACCGTGAAAAAAATAAAGACTTATCAATAGAAAAAGTAATAACAAACGTAAACATTGGCCTAAATTATGATTATTATACACATACTAAAGCTACAAAAGATCTAAATACAAATACTATTCTTGTAAACAAATATAATTATTTAACAGAAGATTATGTACCAGAAAATCTTCAAACAGTTGATAAAAAATATTCATCTAAGACATTACAACTAGTAGACTATGCTAAAGAAGCTTTTGAAGAATTATCAGAAGCTGCCTCAAAAGAAAATTACACAGTTCTAGCTATGTCAAGTTATAGAAGTTATCAATATCAATATAATTTATATAATAGATATGTTAGTACTGATGGAGTTGAAGCAGCCGATACCTATTCAGCAAGACCTGGATACTCAGAACATCAAACTGGTCTAGCCGTAGACGTATATAATGGTAAAGAAGACTTTACAAATTTTGAAAAAACAAAAGAATACAATTGGATGCAAGATAATGCATATAAATTTGGATTCATCTTAAGATTTCCAAAAGATAAAGTATTAGAAACTGGCTATCAATATGAATCTTGGCACTATAGATATGTAGGTAAAGAAATAGCTAAATACATTCATGATAACAACTTATGTTTTGAAGAGTACTATGCAACCCATTTAATTAAGTAAACTAAAAAGTGTAGTGAATCAAATCACTACACTTCTTTTTATTATGTTTCAGGATAGGAACATAACAAAAATAAGAGATACAAATACCTCTTATTTCAAAACTTCTTTCTTTTCATCGTATTTATTTTTGAAATAATTATATAGTTTATAAAACAAAATAACTATTATCCAGATAACAAAAACTAAATTACTTATCTGTACAATTGAAAGAACAAGGTTATTACTATATAAAGAAACCTTATCAGCTAAATCCAACTTATACTGACCAATAGTAGCAATAAAGTTAAAGAATAAAAAGTATATTATTGAAAAAAAGCTAATATCTAAAACTCTCTTATAATATGGCATTTTACTAAAATTAGATATCAAAACAAATACTAACGATAAAACAACAATCAAAAAGTACACTACAGTAGATGGAAAATAAATATATTTCATTATTGCCTTAAGTAAATAATCAATTGAATAAATAGCATAATCAAAATTCATAACTACAATTACCGACATAAAAGCAATAACACTAATCACAAAAGACCATAGAACAATTTTATTATTTCTTTTAATATTCAATACTAAAAATAAAAATAGTAGAAGTATAATCAAAAATATTTCTATTCCCATAAAAGAAGAAAAAGCATTTTTAATAACTAATCCTATCTTTTCTATTAGAGATAAAAACAAAGACTACCACCTCCACACTAACTAAACCAACTCTAAAATATAAACAGTTTGACTTGTAGAATCATTATTTGTACAAGTAATCAAAGTTAACGTTGTTCTATCAAAATTCCTAGTAATCGTAACAGAGCCAACTTTAGGAACAGTATAAACATTTACTAATTTATATTGATACCTATTACCTTTATAAGTAACATAAGCACTATTACCTATATTTAATCGATATAAATAATTAAAATAACTATTATAAGCATCACCTGAATGAGCCATTAAAATTAAATTACCATTAAGAACATCAGGCATTGTAGAACCTTTAACTAACGTAACATTATACTGAATATCATTATATTTAGAATCAGTACCATAAAACCCTCTTTTTAATCCTATTCTTGGTATTTCTAAAACTCCCAAATATTTACTATAATTAATAACTTGAGACTGTTCTTGTACCTGTGTATTTTGTGTATTATCATTAATAATAATTTCAGCATCTTGCTCAACTTCAACAGTCTCTTCAGTTTTATCAGGAATACTCTCAGAAATAGCTATTTGCATATCCGAAAAGACACTATCTTTAATTGTTTTTAAATGATTAAAAGATAAAACAACTATTCCTAAAAATACAAGGAAAGAGCCAATTATAAGTAACTGACTCTTTCTAAAACTCTTTTTACTTACTTTCTGATGGTTTAACATTTGCATAAATAATACCAATACCAGATAATAGAACTATTAATCCAATAAAGTAAACAGTTTGAGCAGTAGATAAACCAGTATCAGGAACCTCAGGAGTATAATTTAAAATAAACTCAGCACCTGTTTGAACATCACTTGTAACTGTTTTAACAGCAGCAACAGTTTGATACTCTTTAGCAGAATCTTGGCTTATATAATAATTACCTTCAAGAGTTGTAAACGAACCAGTAACACTAATTTCAATCTTTTTATTTTTCTCATTTACTTTATCTACAGGAACTCTAATATAAAATTTTGAATCTTTAGACATATTAGTAAGTTCATTTTCATTAAGTTTATTACCATTTTCATTTACTATAAATGATCCTTCTGGAGCGGATTCTAATTCAACTGAATATCCATTAAAATTACCTGATGTTGATGCAGTAACAGATATTTGTGAAGTTTGATAATACTTCTCATCAGAAGTTACAGAAAAATTATCAGATGCTTTATTAATCTTTAATACATTTTCAGTAGACTCTCCTCTATGAGTAACAGCTTCATCAACTCTATCCTTAACAAATTTAACATAAAATGTATCAGTTAAATTTCCAGTAGAAACTGAAACACACTCTCCTGAAACACTATATCCAAATGAAGTTGTATAAACATCTGTATATTTACACGAATCATCACCATTAACAGTTAAAAGCTTAGCATTAGTAATTTTATCAACAATACCTTCTTTAAAGGCATAATTCTTAATAACAGAATCAGGAGTAACTCTTGAATCATTTAAATACATCCAAATAGACATTTGAGAAGTCCAATTTTTAATAGATGTTCTTAGTTTTTCATTATCATTATAATCATTAAACAAATCATCAAATTTATCACTAGAAAGATAAGCTAATAAATATAATAACCCTGAATCAGAAATTTTATCTCCTTTTTTATAAGTTATTCCACCCGCAAAATCAAGATAAGGTTGCATACAAAACAATTTAAGGCTACCATATTCTTCAGTAGTTGTATAAGGATTAACCGGATGAGAAGGTTCATAAGTATTAACTGTTTTATTTAAATCAATAGCTGCTGTAACAAAAGTATCTGGCAACTTATTGCTCACTTCAGGAATAGCATAAGATGTTTGATTTACACCTACTATTACAATAGCAATAACAGCGATAATTGCTAAAGCAAAAGTTCCAAGTACAGACTTAGAGTGTAAAAAATTTTTATTATTTTGTTTATTGTTTTCAATATAAATCTTTTCCATAAATTCTCCCTACCTTTATATATATAAATTATTATATCATAATTTTAATGTTTTCAAACTATTTTCAACTTATTTTTTTATTTTATAGTAAAAATTTTATCAAAACAGTTTAAATCAACCTTCTTATTTAAATAAATAGTCGCTAAAACATCTCCTTTTTTTACTGTATCACCAACTAACTTATTTAAATAAATTCCAACTTCATAATCAATCTTAGCTTCTTTATTAACTCTTCCTGCACCAAGTTGTACTGATAATTTACCTAATTCCAAAGCATCAATCTTTTGAACAACACCTGCTTCAGTAGATTTAATTTCAATAATATTATCAGATAAAGCTAAAGATTCAATTTTACCATGTTGTTCTTTAACAAATTCCAAGAACTTATCATATGCTTTTCCAGATTTAATACTATCAACAACTTCTTTATAAGCTTCATCATAACTAATATTTTTACCCATACTTACCATTTCACTAGCAAGTTCAATACACAAATCAACCAAGTTATTATTTTTTTCTTTTCCTTTAAGTACATCCATAGCTTCCATTACTTCAATACTATTTCCTACTGCATGACCTAAAGGTACATTCATATCACTAATTATAGTTCTTACTTCTCTATCATAAAATTTACCGATTTTCTTCATCAAATCACTTAATTTATTAGCATCTGACTTCTTTTGTAATAAAGCACCTGATCCAACCTTTATATCTATTAAAATCTTATCAGCACCAGCAGCTATTTTTTTACTCATAATACTTGAAGCAATTAATGGAATTGAAGAAACAGTACCAGTAACATCTCTTAACGCATAAATTGCTTTATCCATAGGAGCCAAGTCAGCAGTTTGACCAGTAACAACCATACCTATTTTTTTAACCTGATTAAATACTTGATTATCATCTAAAGCTATATTAAAACCTTTAATACTTTCCAATTTATCAATAGTACCACCTGTATAACCCAATCCTCTACCAGACATTTTAATTACTGGAACTCCTAAAGAAGCAACTATAGGAGCAATAATCAAAGTAGTTTTATCACCAACACCACCTGTAGAATGTTTATCAACTTTAATTCCTGGTATCTCAGAAAAATCAAGTATATCCCCAGAATCAATAAATATCTTAGTTAAAGAAAATATTTCCTCATCAGTCATACCATTAATACAAATAGCCATAAGTAAACTAGACATTTGATAATCCTTAACATCTCCCTTTAAATATCCATTAAAGAAAAATGAAAGTTCTTTATAAGTTAATTCTAATCCTAATCTCTTTTTATTAATAATATCTACTATCATTGTAAAGTCCTCCTATAAATATAAGAATCACGTTTTTCAAAACCAACTTTTTCATACAAATGATGAGCTGCTACTCTATCCTTTCTAGAAGTTAGTTCCACATACAAAGCATTTTCTTTTCTAGCAACTTCTAATACTCTTTCCATAAGTAACTGTCCTAATCCAAGATTTCTATAAAACTTAGCTACGCAAACATAATCAACTAAATAATATGGTCTACCTTTAACTAAATCCAAAACTCTAGTAAGAACTAAATATCCAGCAACTACATCATTTACTACCGCAACATATTCTTTATAGTTTTTATCAGGATTAACATTAGCCTTAGTAACACCAAAAGCCTCTTCCAAAATTCTACAAACATCAAAATAATCAGTCATTCTATATTCTCTAACGCCTATCACATTATCACCCTATCATAAATATAACACAACTAAAAAAAAAATACTAGTTTCCCAGTATTAAATTTAATTCATATATAATCGACACTTAAAAAAAGCAGATTATTCTGCTTTATCTTACTATGTAAGAAACTACTCCTCTTCTTTTTTTCTACTAGATAGAAACGTTACTTTTTCCGCAACTATATCCATCAAATAAACCTTTTTCCCATCCTTTTCCACAACTCTAGACTGTACTCTTCCTTTAACACCAACAATATCACCTTTAGAACAATATGAAGCTGTATTCTCCGCAATATTTTCAAAAGCTACACAGTCAATAAAATCAGTATCATAAGTTCCCTCCATATTCTTAAAACTTCTAGGTATAGCCAAACTTATATTAGCGACTTTTTTACCATTTTCAGACTTGTTAATCTTAATATTTCTAGTAAGTCTACCAACTAAAACTATTTGATTTAGCATATTTCACCTCCCTTCGAACGTTATATTATTAAAAGAAAATAAAAAAGACAAATCACCAAAATTAACATTTTTTAAAATAAAAACGCATAAAAAAAGAGATTCATCTATAGAAAATCTCTTTTTATAAATAACATATATATTGAAATAACAACTTTATAAGTATTATAAATTTCTTTTTATTAATTGATTTAATTCAACAGCATACTCCATTGGTAACTCTTCTCTAAATTTTTCCAAAAAACCTAAAACAATTAATTCCATAGCTCTCTCTTCAGAAATACCTTTACTCATCATATAGAACAAATTATCATCACTTATTTTAGAAACAGTTGCCTCATGTTCAATACTACTACTTAAATTAAAACAAGAATTAACCGGTATTGTATCACTCTTAGAAATATCATCTAAAATCAAAGTATCACATTTAACATTACCAATACTATTACTAGCCGAAGAATTAATTAAAACCTTACCTCTATAAGTAGCATTTCCACCATTTCTAGCAATACTCTTAGAAATAATATTACTCTTCGTATTTTTACCAAGATGAATCATTCTAGCACCTGAATCTTGTTCTTGACCTTTTGACGCTACACTAATAGTAATACAAGTCCCATTAGAATTATCTCCCTTAAGTACACAACATGGATACTTCATTGTAACCTTACTACCTATATTACCATCTATCCATTCCATAGTACCATTCTCATCAACCAAAGCCCTTTTAGTAACTAAATTATAAACATTAGTAGCCCAGTTTTGAATAGTTGAATAACGACATTTACTATTCTTACCAACATATATTTCAACAACTGCAGCATGTAATGATGATTCACTATAAGTAGGAGCTGTACATCCTTCTATATAATGTAAATCACTATTATCATCAACAATTATCAAAGTTCTTTCAAATTGACCCATGTTCCTACTGTTAATTCTAAAATAACTTTGTAACGGCCTATCTAATTTAGTATTCTTAGGTACATAAATAAAACTTCCTCCTGAAAATACCGCCCCATTTAAAGCTGCAAACTTATTTTCTGAAACATTAACTATTTTGCCAAAGTACTTTTTAACAATATCAGGATACTTTTTCATAGCCATTTCAATAGAAGTAAAAATAACCTTTTTCTTTTCAAGTTCTTCTAACATACTATGATAGATTACTTCACTTTCATATTGAACACCCATGCCAGCAAGATGTTTTTCACTTTCCAAAACACCAAGTGAATCAAGTTCATCAACAACAGGTTTCAAAACATTGTTCCAGTCACTTTTGATAGCTTCATCTTGTTCATTAGCCTTATAGTAAATAATAGAAGAAAAATCTAAATCAATTTCTGGTCCAAATTCTGGCATTCCTAATTTTTCAAACTTATCATAACTATCAAGTCGAAATTTTTTTACCCAAG
The DNA here is from genome assembly GCA_963645945.1 of bacterium. GTDB lineage: Bacteria > Bacillota_I > Bacilli_A > RF39 > UBA660 > CAG-877. The sequence goes on along the minus strand of CAVIUA010000002.1, from coordinate 7,941 downwards.
AATCTTCTTTTTTTATATTAGAAATTAACTCTACCTTTTCTTTATCTATTCCTTTGATTTCCATATCATCATCAACCTTTTTTTACTTTTTGTATACCTCTTTCCACAAAATATTCATTCAATTTTGCAGCATCTTTTTTATCTCTATTCATTACTCTTAACATTTTAACAGGAGTTCTACAAGCAAGAAGTCTTTCTTTCGCAATGTTTTCACGATCCATAAAATATTTATCTGACTTCAAAATATATGTTTGTAAAGCTTCATAACTTACTTCCGGTCCAAACACTTCTGAAAAATCAAAATTAGTTAAAACCCAACAAGGTCCAGTCTTTGCTTCTCCAGCAACTAATTCCATTTTAGTACCATAATCATTACCAGCCGAATCGCAACAACTATAAAACCTATTTCGTCTTAGAACCAAATCAAAATCATTTAATCCAAACATATTAACATATCTAGTACCATTAAATATTGGAACATTTTCATCTTCTACTTCATACAACAATGCATATGATAATGGACTACCTAATTCAAGCCCATTATGATCCTTATCAAAATATCTAAGCTCAGCTAATTTAATTCTTTCACTATTAATTTTCATTATTTAAGCCCTCCAAAATTTTTTCTATTGCCTTATATGGAATAAGAGCACAACCTTTTCTATTAGGTTGCTTACAAACTTCATCATAAACTGTAAGCTCCCCTAGTAAATCCCTATCATATTCTTTTTCATTTATCATATTTCGATAATTAGACAAAATCTTTTCAGCTTCCCAAACACTCTTACCTATTAAACTCCTAATCATAATAGAAGTAGCTGAAGTACTAATAGCACAAGCTTCTCCATCAAACCGAATATCTTCAATTTTTCCATCAACAATTTTCATCATTACATCCAAATCATCAATACAACTTTCACTATTAGTATTAACTTTAATATAACTATCATCTTCAACTAATCCTTTATTCATTGGATCTTGATAATTATCTAAAATTATCTCTCTTTTCATATTATTATCCATGTCAAAGCCTCCTAAAGTACGATTTTAAAAATATCATGACTATTTTTCAATGCCTCAACTAATCTTATAACATCTTCTTTAGTATTGTACAAATACATACTAACTCTAACTGTATTCTTTATATTAATTTCATCTTTAAGCATCTTAGCACAATGATTTCCTGCTCTAACATAGATATGATAATGGTTTAAATATATAGAACTCTCTTGTGCAAAAACACCAGCTATATTAAATGCTAATATACCAGACTTTGAATTCTTATTATATAAAACAATATTAGGTATCTTTTCTAATTCACTAACTAAGAACTCTTTTAATTCTTGTTCATGTTTCTCAATTTTTTCCATACCTATACTCATCAAATATTCAATAGCTCTTCTTAAACCAATAACTTCAGCAATAGCTGGAGTACCAGCTTCAAACTTAGTAGGCGCATTTTTTAATTCATAACTACTATCAGCTTCAAATGACTGATTCATTCCACCACCGTAGCATAAAGGTTCCATCTCCTGTAACAAATCATACTTTCCTACTAATACTCCAACACCTGTTGGACCAAGCATTTTATGCCCAGAAAAACTTAAGAAATCCATATTGGCCTTTTTAAAATCAACTTTTAAAAATGGTACACTTTGAGCTCCATCTACACAAAAGTAAATATTCTTACTTTTACATATCTCACCAATGGCATAAACATCTCTAATATCACCAATGACATTAGTAACATGAGCAATTGATATAACCTTCGTCTTATCAGTAATACTATTTTCAACACTAGAAACAGGTAATGAATAATCATCATCTAAGTCCATATATTTAATAACTATCCCAATTTCTTCACTTAATTTTATCCAAGGTAAAACATTAGATGCATGTTCTGACTTAGTAAGTAAAACTTCATCTCCTGCTTTTAAATGGTTTCTCATAAATCCAAAGACAACCATATTAATAGACATAGTAGTACCAGAAGTAAAAACAACTTCATCTGGCGAATTACAATTAATAAAATCTTTTACTACATCTCTTGTCCCATCATATAACTGATTAGTAACAATAGCGGCATCATAATCACCTCTATGAATATTAGAAGTATGTTCTTGATAATATTTAACCATGCTATCAACTACACATTTTGGCTTTAATGTTGTAGCTCCATTATCAAAATAAACAATATCTTCTTTCAACATTGGAAAATCTTCTCTATTCAAAATATCACCTCCTAAATCTTTTCAATTTCCTGTAAAAACTCATCTACTTTAGATAAATCAATACTATCAGAATTAATTAAAAATCCATTTAACAATAATCTATAAGCTACATCTAAAGAAATGCCTCTACTCATCATATAGAATAAAACTTCATCTCTAAACTTACCAATATACGCTGCATGATTACTTAAAACATCATAATTATCAATAAGTAAATTTGGACATATTGTACTCTTACCATTATTCATATTAATAATTTGATTTTCCTGATTACAAATACATTTACTACTACTCTTTGGAACAACTCCATCAACAAGATAAGAAAGTTTATTATCTAAAATATTAACACCATGATTAAATACCTCACTATGTGTATTACTAACATTATGATTAATTCTAATTTTAAAAGTATTATCATCATAATTAATATTATTGTAATAGTAATAAAGAGTAATCTTAGGAACATCTAAATTAAGAGTAACTTCACTACTACTATTTATTGAAAAATGATATATAATTGTATCTTCTTCTATATTATATTTATAATTACTATTCTTGTTATTATCTACAATATATAATATCTTACTCATTTTCTTCATTCCCTATCATAACATTAATACCATTATACCCATTTTTTTCTATATCATAAGCTAAATCCATAGTACCAGTCTTAACAATTTTACCATCTCTCATAACATGTACATAACTAGGCTTAATATACTTTAAAACTCTTGTATAATGAGTAATAATTAAAACAGAAACATCAGGACTTTCTTTTAAATAAGCATTAATATTTTCACAAACTATTCTTAAACTATCCACATCTAATCCAGAATCTAATTCATCTAAAATAATAAATTTAGGTTTTAAAAGAATCATTTGTAATATTTCATTTTTCTTTTTTTCTCCACCAGAAAATCCTTTATTTAAAGATCTATGTAACATACTACTATCAAGTTCTACTTTCTTCATAGTATCTTCCATACTCTTTATAAATGTATATAAATTAACTTTTTCTCCATTAACTTCTCCTAAAGCAGTTCTTAAAAACTCACTATTAGAAACACCATCTATAACTGTTGGATCCTGCATACATAAAAATATCCCTTTTCTTGCTCTTTCATAAACAGATAAGTTAATAATACTTTCTCCAGAAAATAAAATATCTCCATCTGTAACTTCATACATATAATTACCTAGTATAACTTTTGAAAGTGTACTTTTTCCAGTACCATTAGGACCCATGATAGCGTGAACTTCACCAGGTTTAATGTTCAATGAAACTCCATTAAGTATCTCTTTATCTGTATCTTTTATTTTTGCACATAAATTATTAATTTCTATCATAAATGCATCTCTCCAGTCAACAACATATATTATACCAAAAAATCTAAAAATTTGTTGAAAATTGGTCGGAAAATAAAAAAAATTAAAAAAGAGCTTATACAGCTCTTCCTAATCCTTTATCATTAATACTATTATCATCACCTAACAAGTTTTTAGCATCAGCTATTAATTTAGCTAAATCACCTTTACCAGCAACTTGTCCTCTTAAAGCACTAATCTCAGCTTCTAATTTTGAAACAGTATCATTAAGTCTATCATTTTCTTTTTCTAAAACTCTAACTTTCTTTCTTAAAGCTTCACCAGATTCAACTAAAGTTCGATTCTCTTCAAATGCTTTTCGTTTAAATTTCATTAAACTTTCTATTTGTTCATCTTGACTAGCAATAATTTCTTTTTGTTCTTTATTTTGACTTATTAAACTAGACATAACTTCAGCTGTATCTTCTATAATGTTATCTCCTAAATCTATATCGTTATCATCATTACTTAATGACATATTAGTAAATAATGAATGACTATCATCAACATCTACTTCTTCATTATTTTCATCTTCTAATTCTTTAGTTTTATTTTTAAATAATGAAACTCTCTTAGTCTCAACTGCTGGTACTACAGGTTCAGGTATAATAATTTTTTCTTCTTTTTCAACAAAGTCATCATTAGTATCAGTTTCTTTTTCAACTTCTTCAGTACTTTCTTCTGTCTCTTCTGGAAAATCATTATTTTCAACTAATGTTTCTTTAAAATCAACTGGATGAAGTAAATCTTCTTCATTATTATCTCCAGCTTCATCCATAGCAGCATCAATTTCTTCTTTTGGAACAGCTAAAGATTTAACATCTAAACTTTCTGTATCAGGAATATATTCCTCTTCTGGAACATCTTCTTCACTAGTTACTTCTTCACTTTTCAATGAATAAGTAACAACATCTGTATCAATTGTATTTCCAGCTAAATATAATACATCATTATTATATCCTATAAAACTATATAGTTTATTATCTAATAAATTATTACCATCTAAATCATAAACAGTAGCTTCTGAAAATTGGTCATTAAAAATAAATCTACCATTAGGACCCATTTTCGCATTAATCTTTTCTTTAATAGCTGCAGGTGTTGTAACTAATTTAGTAGCTGCTAGAGGATCTCTTCTCATACCAGCAGCCTCAATAACGCTTTGAGTCACTGGTTTAGAAACTTCAACTAACATTGCATCTTCACCAATTGGCTTAACCGCCTTATTTTCAAATGGAATAATAACATTACCATCACTATCAATAACACCAATATTAGATGCCAAAACCAATGGATCAATAGCTTCTACTAATGCTGTAGATGCAACAATACGACCTTTACCTAATTTTTCTCCATCTAAAAAATAATATTGCTTACCATCTTCCAAACATCCATACGTACAAACAATATCACTACGATCTTTATATTTAACTTGACCCTTTTGAATTTGCATCATAATTTTACACCACCTATTTTATTCTCATCATAATAATAGCATAAATAAACTTTCAAAACAATACCAAAGAACAAAATATCCTAAAATTTTAGACTATGAATAATTGAAATTTAATTATTTATAATATAAAATATAATTGGTGATACAATGAAAGAACAAAAGAAACTAACAATAAAAATGGCTATTTTCACATTTATTATCTTTGTTTGCTTTGGAATCATAATATTAAATGAAAAATCAGCTCCCTACTATGCCTCAAGAATACATAAAAAACTTCTTACTTATCTAAATGAGACATATAAAGATGAAATAAATACTTTTTCCATTGATGAAACTAAATACAAAAATACAAAATACACTCTAAAAGTAAAATCAAAAGAAAATAAAAATTTATATTTCATAGTAACCTACAACAGTAAAAAAATAACTGATACCTATAAAGAAGATTATCTTAAAGGTAAAACATTAATAAATACTTTAGAACAAAATCTAGAAAAAGAACTAAAGAACTCATACCATCAAGACTTCAACATCATATTTTTAAAAAGCCTCAATAAATATAGTGAACAAGTAAAAAAACACATAATTACAAAAAATAGTTTTAAAGACTTAAAAGTATATACATTAGAAACAACGATAAACAGCAAATGGAATACTAATGCCATTGGCAAAAATTTAATCAACTTAAATACCAAACTAAAAGAAAAAAACATCAATCCAAAAAATTATCAAATTACACTAACAAACACAAATGATTTAACTAAAAGTGTAAAAGTAAATAACTTAACTTCAGAACAAATAGAAAATATTACATTACTAAATGAAATCATTGGTGCTATAATAAAAAATGAAAACAGTAATATTTTAAAAGAAAATAATATTACTTATAAATATTTAAATTAAGGAGGAATAAAATGACTGATTGCTTATTTTGTAAAATAATTGCTGGTGAAATACCATCAAGAACTGTATATGAAGATGATTTAATAAAAGTAATAATGAATATTAATCCAAATACTAATGGACATTTATTAATATTACCTAAAAAACATTATACTAACATCATGGACATTGATGAAAAAATAGTAACTCATAGTTTAGAAGTAACAAGAAATACTTTATATGACTTATTAAAAAATCGTCTTAATTGTGAAGGACTAACTATTGCTGAAAACAATTTCCTTGGTCAAGAAATAAAACATTTCCATATTCATCTAATACCCAGATATAAAGATGATAATGCAGACTTTGTTTATGATGAAAGTAAAATATTACCTGTAGAAGAAGTATTTTCTAAATTAGAAAACAAATAACAATAATATCAATAATAATAAATAAAACTAATACCAACATTGTCAACCAGGTTGGTATTTTTTTTATAAATTTATCTATTAAAGAAATGATAACATACATAAAAATCACAAGAATTATTATATCCAAAAAAAGATAAGAATATAAATTCTTACCTCTAAAAATTAATAACTAACTATTCCTCCAAGTATAATAGCAAGTAAAATATAAAGAATAATTATTATTAAATAACCGTTATTACCTCTTCTACAACCGGTTACTGTATTATTTTCAGAACAAGACATCAAAACACCTCCTTAAATATAAGCCCCTAAAATAATGATTAAAAGAATAAATAATACTAAAATGATAGCTGATGAAGATACACAATTATTCATGTTTTTTCCTCCTTTTTTTATGCTTTCATCTTATTTTATGGCAAAACCCTAATTTATGTGATTATATCCATCATATTTATTGCATGAAATTAATTTTTTTGTTATTATAAATAAGTGTATAGGGAGGAATATTATGAAAAACAACAAATTATTTTTAACTTTAAGTTCTCTTGCGGCTATTTCGTTAATCCTAACAGGATGTGGAAAAAAGGTTGAACTTAAGGACGGAGAAAATACTGCAGTATCAATAAAAGGTGCCAAAATAACATCAAATCAATATTATGATGAAATTAAGGAAGATAACATCGCAACACTAATTGATATGATTGATCATAAGTTATTAGATAAAACATATAAATCAGATGATGAAGAAGATGAATCAATTGAAAAACAATTATCTCAATTGAAAAGTTCATATGGATCAGATGAAGATACATATACAAGTATTCTACAACAATACTTTGGTGTAAATTCAGAAGAAGAACTAGAAGAAATGTTAAGACTAGAATATAAAAGAAATAAGGCAGTAAAAGAATATATCAGTAACCATTTAACTGATAAAGAAATAAAAGATTACTATAATGATAATATCTATGGTGAAATTAAAGCAAGTCATATATTAATATCAATAGATACAGATGATGATGCTACTGATGAAGAAAAAAAAGAAGCAGAAGAAAATGCTTTAAAGAAAGCAAAAAAAATAATTAAAAATTTAGACAAAGGTGAAGAATTTGAAGACCTTGCCAAAGAATATTCAACAGATGAAGCAACAAAAGAAAAAGGTGGAGACTTAGGATACTTCCAACCAAGTGATATGGTAGATGAATTCTCTAGTGCAGTTAGAGAACTAAAGAAAGGCGAATATACAACAGAACCAGTAAAAACACAATATGGATATCATATAATCCTAAAAGTAGATGAAAAAGAAAAAGCGAAACTAAAAAAAGTTAAATCAGAAATTAAAGAAAAACTAACAACTCAAAAATTAGGAGAAGATAATTCTCTATATTATCAAACATTAGTAAAATATAGAGAAAGTAAAAAAGTAACATGGAAAGATGATGAATTAAAAAAACAATACAATGAATACATGGACAAATTAATTGAAAATTCTAAATCTTCAAGCTAAAAAAGTGCTAATAATTGAACTAGTCAAGAAAAAGTAGACAGTTTAAAAAGACACTTAAAACCCTGATTC
>CAVIUA010000001.1:0-13839 GCA_963645945.1 bacterium | reverse complement strand
AGATATGAATCTTTGCTTTAATTCTTTTTATAAGTCAGAAAACAAAATTTATGATATTATTATTAAATCCTTTGGGTCAAGTGAAAAAACATTTGATCTTATATCGACTTTTGGCGATAGATTGACTGAAATTCCTATTTATATATCTGGTGAATTTTTTGAGGAAATTATTAATAATAATGACATTTCTGTAATTAAAGAGTTTATTGGTTTTCAAATAAAAAAATGTATTCTTTCTGGTGCTATTATCTATAAGCATTCAGATAAGCATATTTTGGGTGATGAGTATAAGTCATTATTTTTAGATGATAATGCGCCGGATGATTTAAAAAAAGTTTTTTATTCTGGTAATTTAACTTTTCTTTCTATTGCTTCTAATCCTTCTTGGATACCTTATTTAGAAAATGTTGATCTTAAATTAGCTCTTTCTAATTCTATGTATTATTATAAAAAAGAAATTTATTATTTTTATCAATTGTTTGGTGATAAAGCAAATAAATTATTATTACATAAAGCTAAGACTATTGATGATATGTTTCTTAGAGGTAAGAGTGATTTGATTTATGACTGGTATTTGAAAACTGGTTCTACTTTTATACCTAGTTCTGTTGTTATGCTTAATTTTGATTTTAATGAAGCTGATAGATTTTTTGAATATAGAAAAGACTGGGCTATTCTTTCTAGAAATAAAAGATATTTTATTGATGATAATAAACAAGAAACACTTTTAAAAATGGCTTATATGTTTGGAGTTTTTCATGGTGATAGAAAATCTATGAATAAGATTAATAGTGCTATATATGGAATACCTAATACGTTAAATGTTGATGATATGTTTGAACTTAGAAATTATGAAAAATCTATTATTTCTGCTAATGATTTGATATATTCAGAAAACTTTACACTTCCTCTTGGTTTTTATCAATACAATGATGTTTTAGAATGTATGAAGAGTGAAGGTTTATCTGTTGGTGATAATGAATCTATATTTTATAAATTATATTCTGAAAAAACTGATTATAAATTAAGTATTAATCCTTATAAGTATCCTAAAACAATTGAAGCAATGAGATGTTTTATGGAAGCAGTTGATTTTGAAAAGGTTTTATCTGCTAGTAAAGCTCATTTTGCTTTTTCGGGTCTTGATATGAAATATGATCCTGATTTTAGAGATTTTATTTTAGATAATTTATCTGAGGTTACTAATAATCCTAATTATTATAAAAGACTTCCTTTATTACAAGAGAGGTTTGATAATTATAGGCTTTTATATCGTTCTGGTAATTATGATTTAAAATGTATGTTTGCGTCTTTAGGTGTTGGTAATTATAATAACGTTGAATCTGGTAATATAGGACTTGCACAAACTGTGACAATTACAGGTTATCCAGAAGAAGCTTTTTTGAAATTACAGAAAATATATGATTATGGAAAAGTAAGATGTTACAGTAGTATACCTAGAGTTTCTGGAAAACAAGATAAATTTACTTATGAAATTTTAAAGTTAGATGATCCATTAGCTCTTACTGTTGGCTATCATACTGGCTGTTGTCAAGATATTGGTGAAGCTGGTGCTTGGTGTATGGTACATAGTATGACAAAGGATAATGGACGTGTTTTTGTTGTTAGAGACGATGAAAATAATATAGTTGCTCAAAGCTGGGTATGGAGAAATAAAAATTTAATTTGTTTTGATGATATTGAATTTCCAAAATCTTCACATTTTGTTTCAGTTGCGACAAAGAAGGCTGGTAGTCTTTCTAATTTTACAGATCAAATTTTAGAAGTTTATAAAGATGTTGCTAAAGAAATAGTTAGAATTGATAATGAAAATTTTTCTCATTTATATAATACTGGTAAAATAACTGATGATGAGTATAAATTAAGAGTTTCAAAGGTCACTGTTGGTAAAGGATATAATGAAAGTGCAGCGGTTGTTAATCGTAATCTTGAAAAGGATTTAGGGTCTAAAAATCCAATTATAAAAGATAAAGTACCAGTAGAATTTAATTATGGAATTTATAGTGATGCTAATGAGCAGTTTATTTTGTCAGATGATAAAAGAGATGATGATTTATCTAAAGTAGATGATATTTTCATTTATAAAGATACATATGATGAATATTCTGATAAAGATTTTAATTTAGATAAATCATTGGTTTTGACACTATGTGATTTAGAAAAAGAAACTAAAGGTGAAAATGTTGTTACTAGAGATATTATATCTACAAGTAATTTGTGTGAGACTTTTTCTAATTGTTATAGAACAAGAAATCCAGTTAAGATAATGATGAATTCAAACTTTGCAATTATTTATGATGTTAATGATGATAAGGTAGAAGTATGTGATCTATTCTTTAATACTAATATAAATTTATTTGGTAATTATGATGTGGATGATCGTATTTCTACTCAGATAGGTAATGCATTTAGTCAACTTAATTCAAAATATGGAGATATAAAATTTAATTTTGAAATGAATGATAAACAAGAAATGATGATTAATAAAGCATTAGAAAAAAGTAAGGAGGGAGGAGTAAAACATGGATCAAAATAATTATGTAACAATAGTTAAAAATAGTTTGAATAGTATTAATTATAAGAGTGATGTTAACTATAAAAAAATTGTTTTAGCTTTTAAAAAGACAATAGATGAAAACAAGGATTTAATACTTAAAACTAATGATATTGATATTGAAAATAGAACTGGTAGAAAAATAGATTTTAAAGTAATAGATAATATATTTGAAAGAGTGCTTTTAGAAGACTTAGTATATGGCACTGTTACTTTGTCTAAACATGATAAAAATAGAAAAATAATTTATGGTAGACAAATATATAATAAAGGAAATATATTAGTTGTTTTTGATGGGGATTTTTATGTTTTACTTGAATTAATTATTAGAAATATTTTAGTTAATAATTCAGTTGTTTTTAATTATCCTTCTTATAACTTTGCTCTTAATACTTTATTTATTACTTTTATACAAAGTGTTTTAGATAAGTCTAATTTTAATTCAATGCAGATACAACAATATGTTTCTTCTTCCTTAGAAATACTTAATTGTACTAATAGTTTTTCTTTAGTTATTAGCTGTTGCGAAGAAGAAAGACAAAAAGAAGTTTTAATTAATAGTCATTATCCGGTTTTATTACTTGATTATGTTAACTATAATATTTATGTAGAAGATAGTGATAATGTTTCTTTTATTAATGAGATTATATCTTTAGGAATTAATTTTACTTTATATGTAAAAGAACATATAGGAATAGAAGCTGATATGGCAATATATGTTAGTGATTGTGAAGAAGCAATAGGTCAGATAAATATGAGTAAATCATCGTACGGGTCAACTATATTTACTAAGAATATGAATAATGCTTCAATGTTTATTAAGAAAGTTAATTCTAAGCTTGTAACAGTTAATACTTCTCCTACAATAGAAAGAGTTTTAGATATTAAACAAAGTGATTTGTATAATGAAAAGACTATTATTTATCCTGGTGAATTTGATATAATTAAAGAAAATAAATTTGAAATAGAGTAAGGTAGAAATGTATGAAATTTAAAGAAATAAAAAAAGCTAGTTTACTTGGTATTTTTTGTAATACATTTTTGATGATAATAAAAAGTATTATAGGGTTTATTTCTGGTAGTCAAGCTATGATAGCTGATGCTTTTAATAGTGCTTCTGATATATTATCTTCAATAATGACTTTTTTAGGACAAAAAATAGCTTCTAAACCAAGTGATAATGATCATAATTTAGGACATGGTAAAGCTGAATATATATATTCAATGTTAATTAGTATTATTATGATTGTAATGGTATTTAATGTATTTAAAGATTCTATTATTAATCTATTTACATTAGAAAAAGCTAATTTTAGTATATATTTAATTATTGTTTGTATTATAACTATTGTTACTAAGTTTTGTCTTTATTTATATGTGAATAGATTATATAAAAAAAATAAGAGTTTATTATTAAAAGCTAATAGAAATGATCATAGAAATGACTGTATACTTACAAGTTTAAACTTGGTTGCGTGTATACTAGGTTATTATGATATTTACTTTGTTGATAGTGTTGTTGGTATATTTATTTCTATTTGGATTTTTATCGTAGCTTACAAAATATTTATAGAAAGCTATGATGTTTTAATGGATAAATCTATTGATGAGAAAACTAGAGAAAAAGTGTATAAAGTAATTACTAATCATAAAGAGATAAAAAAGGTTAATCATTTTAATTCAACACCAGTTGGTTATATGTATCAAATTTCTTTTACGATTTTTGTTGATGGTAATTTATCAACTTTTGAAAGTCATGAAATTGCGAATAATTTAGAGAAAGAAATTGATTCTTTATTTCCTGAAATATATTTAACTGTTATACATGTTAATCCTATGGATGTAAAGTAAGTAATTTTATGTTATAATTATTTTGTTGGGAGAGAGAATTTATGAATGAAGAATTTGATATAAAGAAAAAAAGATTAAGTATATTAGATACCTATGGTGAGAATTTTTTAAATAAAAAATATATTACTAATCCAGCTATTGGACGTGATCAGCAAATAAAGGAATTGATTCTTATTTTACTTACTCCTGATAAATCAGCTATTTTAGTAGGTAAACCAGGTGTTGGTAAAACTGCTATTGTTGAAGGACTTGCATATTGTATACAAAATAATTTAGTACCAGATGGTTTAGCTAATTACCAAGTTATTAAAGTTAATACATCAGCCTTACTTGGTGTTGATCCTGTTACGGGTGAAGCAAAGGTACAAACTTTGATTGATGAAATTAAAAGTAAGACTAATTTAATACTTTTTATTGATGAAATACATACTTTAATTGGTAAGGGCGAATCAATGGACTTTGCTAATATGTTTAAACCTGCTTTAGATCGTGGTGACATTAAAGTTATTGGAGCCACTACTACAGAAGAATATGAAAGATATATTTTACGTGATAAAGCATTTGTTAGACGTTTTCAAAAAGTAGATGTTGCTGAACCTACAAGAGATGAAAATGTTGAAATATTAATTGGAACTTTGCCAAAAATAGAAAAAAGAACTGGTGCTAAACTTATGTATTCTTCATATGTGCAAAGAAAAATAATGGAGTTTATTACAGATATTACAAGTGAATATAAACGTATTTATGAAATAGGGTCTAGATATCCAGATGTTTCTTTAACAATAGTTCAACAGGCTTTTTCTAATGCTTTATTTGATAACAGAAAAGATGTAAATATTATGGATATAAAGAATGCTATTACAAATAGTAAAAATATTTATGATGACGTTAAGAAAAAATCTGAGCCAACATTTAATACAATGTTTTCTGATCAGTTAGCTGATTATAATGCTAGTAATGGTGTTTATGAGAAATTGGGTGAAGATATATAAAAGAGGTTACAAACTTCTTTTTTTTTAGTATAATATTATTAGAATGATATTGGAAGGTTGTATTTATCATTTTAGCGCCTGATCCTTTTGGGATGACGAGGTTAGTAGTTTATCGAAATGTCGGCGGGTTCTACTACGGATATAAGTTGTTCGTTAGATATATTTTAAAAAGTAAAATTAAAATTATAACAAAGAATATATCGCGACTATATTTTTTAAGGAGTATTTTTACAATATGTGTGGAATTGTAGGTTATATAGGTTCAAAAGAACCAAAAGATATTTTATTAGAAGGACTTAAAAACTTAGAGTATAGAGGTTATGATTCAGCTGGTATAGCTCTAAGAAATGATAATCAAGTACAAGTTATTCGTGGTTTAGGAAGAATATCTTGTTTAGAAGAAAAAATTAATGGAATGGATGTTATTAAAGCCAATATGGGTATTGCTCATACTAGATGGGCTACTCATGGGGAGCCTAGTGTTAATAATGCACATCCTCATAAATCTGGTAAAGTTACTTTAGTTCATAATGGAATTATAGAAAACTTTAGTGAAATTAAAGAAAATTTACTTAAAGAAAAAATTAAATTTAATAGTGATACCGATTCAGAGGTTATGGCTGCTTTAATTAATTATTACTATACTGGTGATCCTGTTTTAGCAATAGAGAAAGCTATTAAAGATGTTAAAGGTTCTTATGCTTTAGCAATTATTTTTGAAGATCAAGATAAATTATTTGCTGTAAGAAAAGATTTACCTTTGATCATTGGTTATGGTGATAAAGAATTTTTTATAGCTTCTGATATAAGTGCAATCATTAAATATACAAATAAATATTCTTTACTTGAGGAAAATGAAATTGCTGTTTTAGATTTTGATGAAATTAAAGTTACTAAAAATGGCAAAGAATTTAAAAAAGAAATTTTAGTTACAGATTTAACAGCAGAAGATAGGGAAAAAGCTGGTTATGAACATTATATGTTAAAAGAAATAATGGAAGAACCAATTGTGCTTGAAAAGACTATTAAACCATTTATAGATGATTTTGATAAGATTCCTGATTTAAGTAGTTATGAAGAAATTCATATAGTAGCCTGTGGCTCAGCGATGTATGCTGGAATGATAGGTAAAACTTTGTTAGAAGAACATTCAAATATTAGAGTTACTTGTGAAGTGGCTAGTGAATATCGTTATAAGAAGGTTTTATATGATAGAAAGACAATTGTTATAGTTATTTCTCAATCTGGAGAAACTGCTGATACTATTGCCGCTATGAGAAAAGCCAAAGAACATGGTGCTTTAACTCTAGCAATAGTTAATGTAAAAGGTTCAACTATAGCTCGTGAGTCAGACCAACAAATATTTATAGAAGCAGGTCCAGAGATAGCTGTTGCGACTACTAAAGCATATATTTTACAAGTTGCGATTATGGCTTTATTAAGTGCTAGAGTTGCTTCAAAAAAAGATATTGTAAATGATTTGAAATTATTGCCAAGACTTTTAAAAGAAGTAATTGATAGAAGAGAAATGTATTTAAAAATAGCTAAAAAGATATATAAACGTGAAGATATTTTCTTCATAGGTAGAAAAATAGATTATGCTATATCATTAGAAGGTAGTTTGAAATTAAAAGAAGTTTCTTATATACATAGTGAAGCTTATCAGGCTGGAGAATTAAAACATGGAACTATTTCTTTAATAGATAAAGGTACACCAGTTTTTGCAATTATTACAGATGAAGATATTAGAGATAAAACTATTTCTAATGTTTGTGAAGTTAAAGCAAGAGGTGCTGTTACAATAATTATTAGTAATAAAGAAGAGACTGATTGCGATTATTTAATTTGTGTACCTAAGATAGATGAGTTCTTACAGCCTATGTTAGTTGTTGCTTGTTTACAATTAATTGCATATGAGGTTGCTAAACTAAGATGTTGTGATATTGATAAACCTAAGAACTTAGCTAAAAGTGTTACTGTCGAATAGGTGTAAAAAAATTGTTTTTAATATATTGGTCTGTTATAATTTATGATAGGAGATGAGATGTATGAAGCTATTAGATGGTAAGGTAGTTAAAAAGCAAGTTCTTAGTGAATTAAAGGAGAAGATAAGTAAATTAGAGAGGCCATTAGGTTTGGTTGTTATTCAAATTGGTGAAGATCCAGCTAGTGTTGTTTATGTTAGGCAAAAAGAAAAGATGGCCGTATCTTTAGGATTTAACTTTTTACATATAAAGTTTGATAGTGATGTTAGTCAAGAGACTTTACTAGATAAAATTTATCAGTTGAACAATGATGATACAGTAGATGGAATATTAGTACAAATGCCTGTTCCTAAGCATTTGAATTCAAAAGTAATTCAAAATGCTATAGATCCTTTAAAGGATGTTGATGGATTAACTGATATTAATATGGGTAGATTAGTTCATAATGAAGAATCATTAGTTCCTTGTACACCTTTAGGTATTATGGATTTACTTAAATATTATAATATTGAGGTTAAAGGTAAGAGAGTTGTCGTTGTTGGAAGAAGTGATTTAGTAGGGAAACCTATATGTAGTCTTATGACTAATAATGATGCTACTGTTACATTGTGTCATTCTAAAACTGAAGATATTAGTAAGATTACTAAAAAAGCTGATATTTTAATTGTAGCGATAGGTCAAGCCAACTTCATTGGTGCTGATGGCATAAGAAAAGGTTGTGTTGTTATTGATGTTGGAATCAATAGAATGGAAGATGGTACTTTGAAGGGTGATGTAGACTTTGAATCTGTTAAGGATAAGGTTTCATATATTACTCCAGTACCTGGTGGTGTTGGTCAAATGACTGTTGCTGAACTTGGTAGAAATACATATAGAGCGTATTTACTTAAAATGAACAAATAAGAGTGTTTGATAACACTCTTTTTTAGCAACATTTCGAATTGTTGTATCCATTATTATTACCATTATTCCAGAATAGTATAAAGAAGATAATTAATACAATAATTATTATCCAGAACCAAGAAGAAGTTCCATTAGTTTCATTGTAATTATACATTGGATATCCATACATCATAAATTTTCTCCTTTCAATATATTATATTTAAAATGATTAGTAATTGATATAATGGATACCTAAATTATTTATTATTTTTAAATTTTATTGTTTTTTTGTCAAGTTCAAGATGTTTTCTTTGCTAGTTTCTTTTAAAGTATTTGATAATGTGCTATTATTAAGTAAAGAGAAGAGGATTTTTATGTCAAAAAAGAAGAAACTTAAACAAAATTCGTTTTTAAATGGTGCCTTTATAGCAACTTTTGGCATTGTTATAAGTAAAATATTTGGTATGATTTATGTTATTCCATTTTATGCTATCATTGGTGGTACTGGTGGAGCTTTATATGGATATGCATATACAATTTATAATTTGTTTCAGTCATTATCTTGTGCGGGTATTCCTAACGCTATTAGTAAAATAATTAGTGAATATCAGACTCTTGGCTATGAAGACGCTAAAGAAAAAGCCTTTATGATTGGAAGACGTTTAGCTATTATTATGGGCTTTACAATATTTATTATTTTATTTGTTTTTGCACCAGTAATATCTAAGGCAATTTTAGGAAATTTACAAGGTGGTAATACTTTAGAAGATGTTACAATGGTTGTTAGAGTTATTGCAACAGCAATATTGATTGTTCCAACACTTAGTATATATAGAGGATATTTTGAAGGACATAAGTTTATAACTCAGCCTTCACTAAGTCAAATTGTTGAACAAATAGTAAGAGTGTTTATTATTGTACTCGGAAGTTTTCTTACGATTAAAGTATTTAACTTATCATTACAAACTGGTATAGGTGTTGCTGTCTTTGGAGCGACAGCTGGCGCATTTGTTGCGTACTTATATTTACTCGATAAGATGAAGAAAAATAAAGAAGCTTTTACTGTTTCCAAAAATGTTGATAGTAAAGATATTCCTAATATTACTGGAAAAGAAATATTAAAGAAGATATTTTGGTATGCATTACCTTTTATTATGATAGATGTATTTAAGTCTTGTTATGACTTTATTGATATGGTTACTTTGGTAAAAACAATGGTTAATGATATTGGATATACAACAGTTCAGGCAGAAAATGTAATGAGTGTTATTTCTACTTGGGGTAATAAGATTAATATGATAATTGTTTCTATATCAACTGGTATGATTATTAGTTTAATTCCAAACTTAACATCTGCTTCTGTAAAAGGTGATAAAAAAGATGTAAATTTAAAGATTAATCAGACATTAAAAGTACTTTTATTTATTTCAGTTCCAATGACCATTGGATTATCATTATTATCAGTTCCAGTATGGAATGTATTTTATGGAAGTAAATCTGCATATGGTGCCGATATTTTAAAATACTTTGTATTTGTTGCTTTGATTATTTCTAGTTATACAGCTTTAGTATCTATTGTTCAAGTATTAAAATATTATAAAGAAGTATTAATATCTTTAGTAGTTGGTGTTGCGTTAAAACTTGGATTAAATGTTTTCTTAATTAATTTATTTTTTAAGTTGGGATTTGTTCCTGTTTATGGATCTATTACAGCGACAATTATAGGATATAGTGTTGGCATTATATTATGTTTATTCTTCTTGAAGAAGAAGTGTGATGTTAAGTATTCTGATACTTTAAAGATTTTATGGAAAATTGCATTGGCTAATTTAACTATGATAGTTGTAATTTTATTATTTAAATTTATCATTCCAATGAGTGTTACTAGTAGACTTCTTAATATACCTGTTATTATTGTGTATACATTACTTGGTGCTGGTACTTATTTCTTGGTTTCTTGTAAGTTAAATTTATTTGATGAAGTTTTTGGTAAAGAATTTATGGATAAAATCATGAATAAAATAAAAAGATAAGAGATTTCTTATCTTTCTTTATTTACAGTATTTTTTAGTTCTTTTTTATTTTTTTTCTTTATTATATTTCTGTATATTGGTACTAACTTTGTAAATAGAAAATAGTATACTGGTTTTATGACATAGTCAAATTCACCCATGAATTCTATGTAATCTCCGCCAAATTTTCTTTTAAATTCATGTAGGCCAAGTCTTGGATTATCTTTTGATAAATCACCAATTGTACCAAATTGATCATATATTTTAAGGCCATGTTCTTTACAGAATTTTAAATGTTCATAGTAAGTATTATAGTTTACATATGTTTCAGTTAAGATATTATGATTACCTGCATATAACACCCAGGCTTTGTCACCATATTCTAAAATCATATGTGCTGATAAAGTAATGATATTACCAAATTCTTGTTTATATTTTTTGTATTTTTCAATTTCTTCAGTAGTTTTATCTCTTTGTCTTTCTAGTTCTTTAAGTTTGTTTTTATTACTTTTTGAGAGATTTTCTTTTGGAAGTTCATTTATTTTTTCAGTAACTTCTTTTAATTCATCATTTAAAACTTTTAATGTTTTTTCTAAATTTACTTTTCCTAAGAATAGAGTAGCTTTATCATGTTCATTAAATAGTTTATATAATGTTTTGTAGTAATCTATTTTATATGAAACAAAATCTTTTCTTGATTCAGTTAACATCATTAAATGATAGAAAGTAGGTAAGTCTTTTTCTGTTCCTATTTCTACTTCGGTTTGTAATTTTAAAGACTTTTGAATTCTTTGTTTAGTAGTTTTAGAAAAATGACTTTCTATTGTTTCTAAATCTTGATTTAAGTCAACTCTAAATGTATATCTTGGTTGCATAGTTTCAAAGTTTTTTGTGAAACCTAAATGTTTATAACCTAGTCGTTTTAATTCTTTAAATATTTTTTGGTCTTTAGCTTCTTCTAAAGTCACTTCTCCAAGATAGTTTTCTCTTTTCCAAATTATATCTGGATCTAATTTTAAATAAATTGCTTTTTCTTTTTTCGCAAATTTTACTAATTCTTCTGTAAATTTATCTAGAAGTTTAAAGTCATTAAAATCAAGTACATATCCTCTTGGAGAATATAAATAACATAGTCCTAGAGGTAGACTTTTTTTAAGAAGAAGTGTTGCGGCTAGAATTTTGTTGTTTTCAACTAAGCCTAAACAGTATGGTGTTAAGCCTCTTTTTTCTTTACATAATTCTGCCCAAGAAGCAGACTGTAAAAAATGACTTTTATATTTGTTTTTTCTAACAAATGAATCATATTTATCTTTTTCTAGTTTTACTAGTTCCAAACTTATCACATCCTTGACTACTAAAAGTATAGTTTATTAAATCTTACTTGTCAATTTTAGTATACCAAAAAATAGTAAATAAAAACAAAAATAAAATGTAGAGTTTTCTACATTTTACATCATATGTCCATACTGATTCATGTATTGACTATTTAATTGATTATTAGTCATTACATTCGTGATTTGACTGTACATATTATTATTGTTAGTGTTAAGATTATTTGCTTTATTATTTAGTTTTTTTTCGTAGTATTCAAATAGTTCTTTAAATCTAGTGTAGTGAACTATTTCTCTTTGTCTTAGCCATAGTAATGGTCCTATAACATCTGGGTCATTAGTTAAGTCTATTAAGTTTTCATATACGGCACGTGCTTTTTGTTCGGCAGCCATGTCTTCTGATAAATCCGCTAATGGATCACCAGTTGAGGCAAAGTAGGCTACTGTAAATGGATTACCAGAGGCATCAGTTGGATATAAGGCTTTGGCATGTTCAGCGTAGTGAGTATCAAGTCCTGCTTCTTTTATTTCAGCTAAAGTAGCATCTTTCATTAATTGATAAATCATTGTTGAAATCATTTCAACATGAGCAAGTTCTTCAGTACCTATATCAGTAAGAAGTGCTTTTCCTTTATCATCAGGCATGGTAAATCTTTGGTTTAAGTAACGAAGTGACGCTGCTAGCTCGCCGTTTGAGCCGCCATATTGTGTGACTAGGTATTTAGCCATTTTTAAGTCTTTTTTCTTGATGTCAACTGGGTATTGTAATCTTTTATTGTAACTAAACATTACTTCATCACCTCCCAAGGCCATGGACTATTAATCCATTTAAATGGTCCTGTTTCTAAACTGTTACTGTTGATGTTCAATGGTCCAAATTTTGATTCATATTCACTAATCATACTATCTGCTTGTTTTCTATAATCATTAAATAGAGTAAGCATAGATTCATCATTAGGATTTAAATCTAGATATAAATTTAAATCATGAGCCATAAAAGATAATCTACAAATATCTAATAGTAATTTTTCTTTTTCGGTATTAGCTGATAGTTGTGCTGGTCTATAATTTTTGTACTCGCTATATAAATTAGAAAATAAATTTCCATTATTATAGGCAACTTCAGGTGTAAATAAAGAACTACCAGTCATATTATTGTTACTATTAGAGTTTCTCATCATTTTTTGATACCAAGTAGTATCATAATTGTAATTATACATAATATCTCCCTTCTTTTTAATCTATGAAATAATAGGTATTTGTGTATAGTTAAATACCTAATTATAAAAAAAGTATTGATTTTTTGCTTATTATATAATAAAATAAAGAAGTCAAATGTGACATGGCGCCGTTGGTGAAGTGGTTAACACGCTAGTTTGTGGCACTAGTATGCAAGGGTTCGATTCCCTTACGACGCCCCATATTGATATTTAGTCGAGCTAGTTTAGTTCGATTTTTTTGTATTATATGAAAGTTCAAAGTAAGAAAGGAAACAAAAAATAAAAATACCAAGCAGGCGAAAAACATCTTGGTATTTTAAGAAAAAACAAGATTATTTTTTATTAATATCTATTTGCCGTTTTTTATAAATATTAGCTTTGTATCTAGAAATAGTTGAATTACTAATTTCTAATATTTCAGCTGTCTTTCTCATAGAAAGACCTTGTTTAAGCAAAATATCTATCTGTGCTTTATTTTCTTTTGTTAATTGTTTATAATTCATATAGGACTATTCCTTTACTTATGACACACAATAAAAAATTAACAGATTTGTTTTATTTTAAAGGGAAAATTGATAATACACATATAACCATCAATTTAACTGAAAATATAGAAATTAAGGATAATTTAAAAGTTATTGTAATTAATCCACCGAGTGATGAACATCAAGAAGAATTATTAAAAGAAATAACTGAATTTATACAAGATAAGTATTATTCGTAGAAAGGAAGTGATGTACTTTGACTAGTAGATTTTCTAAAGAATAATTATCACTAATCGTTAGAAAAAATATAAAGATATATTACTTGATGAGAAAGTACACACTTCAAAAATTTGCAGATTTATCTGGTCTTACTCATGGTTATGTGAGAGACTTAGAGTGTTTATCAATAGATAAAACACCGTTACTAGAAACAATAGGAAAATTTACTGATGCTTTAGAAATAGATATTAGGCAATTATTTGATGAAATAAAATAAACTTCTTTTT